>NZ_JBMKJH010000001.1:0-906688 GCF_049237785.1 Enterobacter cloacae complex sp. SHL022
CTCATTCTGGAATGAATCGGCCATAGCAATCCCTTTCTTTAAAAGAAATAAATGTTAAGTGAGTGACGTTTGTTTACAAAGCCATATTAGAGCAAATATCCATTTGAAATCAACTTTCCAGATCAAAGATCTACCATTAGACTTTTCTTAAGAATATTCCACTAAATTAGTGTACTCATAAATGCCATAGATACATGACACACAGTAAAAATTAACTATTTATTCACATTAATTTGGCAGAAATGACTGCTTTGATTGGAAATATTGAACTTATTGTTCCATGAGGTTGAATAATTGATTTACATCAATGCATTTATTAACACACCCCGTAACAGCGCAGAGAAATAAGGCTTTAATTCAATAAATGGCCTGAATATGAAAAAATCCTGTATCGGACAAATTCAATCTTTAAAACAGTAATGACTATACTGCTACAGGAATGGCGAATAAATGACTACGCGTTTTTCGATAAACGGGAGAAAGAATCTCTCTGAAGATATTCATCATGACAATAAGTGATGGGCTGATATGAAGGGGATATTTGGTAATAATCAGGCTGTAAAACTATCAACCCTGAGAGCGGGCGCTTATGCGGTTAATGGATATTTACCATAATCACGTAGCGCCCTGACCTCTTTTTTAATGCTTTTCAATATACATTGTACGGCTGTACGCAACATCCTCCGGGTTATTTATCGGATAACCTTTAACCCATGGCTTGATGAGACGGCCATTGGTGTACTGATAAATAGGGGCAATCGGTGCTTTCTCGGTGAGGATCTTCTCGGCCATGTTGTAGTCGGCATTACGCGCTTTTTCAGTAGTTTCGAGCGTCGCCTGATGAATAATCTTATCGTAAGCAGGATCGTTGAATCGTGAGATATTCCCGCTATGGGAGGAGGTCAGCAGCGACAGGAATGTAGACGGCTCATTGTAGTCCCCTACCCACGATGCACGGATGACGTCAAAATTCCCGGTATTGCGGCTGTCGATGTAGGTTTTCCACTCCTGATTCTGCAACTTAACGTCAACACCCAGATTTTTCTTCCACATGGATGCAACGGCAATCGCGATTTTCTGGTGGTTTTCAGACGTGTTATACAGCAGCGTTAATTTTAGCGGACGCTGGGGGCCATAGCCTGCCGCCTGCAACAACGTTTTCGCTTGCGCATTCAGCTCCTGCTGTGACATCTGCTCAAATGGCGAGGTTTCCGGCGTAAAACCCGCAGTGACATCGGGAGTAAAATGCCAGGCCGGTTTCTCGCCGGTCCCCAGGACTTTTTCCGCCATAATACGTCTGTCGATAGTCATGCTGAGCGCGAGACGTACGCGTGCATCCGCGGTTGGGCCTTTTTGCGTATTAAACGCGTAGTAATAGGTCCCAAGCTGTGGCGGTGTATATACCTGTCCCGGAATATCTTTAAGCAGCTTCTGGTACATGTTTTTCGGAAACGATTCTGTAATATCGATATCGCCCGCAAGATAGCGTTTGGTCGCTGAGGACTCCTGGTTGATCGGCACAAAGGTGACTTTTTTAAGCACCGTCCTGCCGTTATCCCAGTAATGAGAATTTGGCTCAACCACCAGTTTTTCATTCACCACGCGATCTTTCAGCACATACGCACCGTTGCCAATGAGCGCGCCAGGGCGCGTCCATTCCTTACCGCTCTCCACATTGGCCTTTTGAACAGGATAAAACGCGAAGTTAGCCGTCAGATTGCTGAACCAGGGCAGCGGTTTGTCAAGCTGCACGCGCAGCGTTTTAGCATCCACCGCCGTCACGCCGAGCGTATCCGGAGCAGCTTTGCCGTCGATAATGGCCTGGGCATTGTTAATGCCCGCCAGCGCCGCAAACCAGGCGAAAGGTGACGTTGTTTTAGGATCAACCAGACGACGCCAGCTATAGACAAAATCTTGTGCCGTCACTGGGGTACCGTCAGACCACTTAGCGTTATCCCGCAGCGTGAACGTCCAGACGCGGTTGTCATTGCTCTGCCAGCGCGTCGCCACGCCGGGAACTAACTCCCCTTTTTCGTTCTGATTTACCAGCCCTTCATAGAGGTCGCGAATCACCTGTATCTCGGGCAATCCCACCGCTTTTGCCGGATCGAGCGAAGCGGGCTCATCTTTGATATGTCGAACCAGCTCCTGCTTTTGCGCCAGAACCGTTCCTTCGGGAACCTCCGCGGCATATGAAAGTGAAGAAAGCCCGCACAGCCACAGCGCAGTACAAAGAAGCGAAACAGGATGCTTCATACGATCCCCTTAATGATGTCAGGTAACAGGCAGATGCGTAATTATTTGTTTCGAAACGGAGAAATGCAAATGCTTCCTCTGGAAAGTTGATGTCAGGCAATTTTCCACACACACGGAAACTATTTGATTAAGCGCGGCTTTTGCACAACACTGCCAGAAGTGACTTTATCATCAGGGTTTACTATGGCAACTACCCGACCAAGAACGGAACGCGGCGCCTTCCCGCCCGGAACTGAACATTATGGACGCTCATTTTTAGGCGCGCCGCTGATCTGGTTTCCGGCCCCCGAGGCCGATCGCAATAGCGGCTTAATCATTGCAGGCACGCATGGCGATGAAAACTCGTCTGTCGTGACACTCTCGTGCGCGCTACGTACGCTGGCCGCCGATTTACGACGTCATCATGTGATTTTGACCGTCAACCCGGACGGTTGTCAGCTTGGATTGCGGGCGAATGCACGCGGCGTTGACCTGAACAGGAACTTCCCGGCGGCAAACTGGCGCGCCGGTGAAACGGTGTATCGCTGGAACAGTTCGGCGCAGGAGCGAGATGTGGTCCTGCTCACGGGAGACAAACCCGGTTCCGAACCGGAGACTCAGGCGTTGTGCCAGCTTATTCATAAGATCCACCCGGCCTGGGTTGTCTCTTTCCACGATCCCCTCGCCTGTATTGAAGATCCTCGTCATACGGCGCTCGGGCAGTGGCTGGCGGATGCGTTTGCTCTACCTCTGGTGAGCAGCGTTGGCTATGAAACACCCGGGTCGTTTGGCAGCTGGTGCGCAGATCTCAGCCTTCACTGTATCACCGCAGAGTTTCCGCCCATCTCCTCGGATGAAGCGAGCGAAAAATACCTGCGGGCGATGACAGATCTCCTGCGCTGGCAGCCTCAAAGATGAAGTACGCCGGAGGTAAAATTCAGCGCGGGTGAGACGTCAACCGCCAGCCAGGTTGGGCCGTCAAGATCGGCAAAACGCACGCTGTTCACCAGCGGGAGCGCAGCGCCGATCGCTCTGGACGTGCACAACATACAGCCCAGCATCAGAGCAAAGCCTTGCGCCTGCGCATCTTGTGCCAGTGCCAGGGCCTCGGTTAATCCACCTGTTTTATCCAGCTTAATGTTCACCATTTCGTAGCGTCCATTGAGAGCTGACAGGCTCGCACGGGTATGACAGCTTTCATCTGCACAGACGGGAAGCGGATGAATAAAATTCGCCAGCGCGGCATCGTCTCCTGCCGGGAGGGGTTGCTCCAGCATAGCAACGCCCAGATCGGCAAGCAGCTGACAACGGGCTGCCAGCCCTTCGCTGTGCCATGATTCGTTCGCATCGACGATAAGAGTGGCATCAGGTACCGCCGCACGAATGGCGACCATGCGTTCGCTAATCAGACGATCGTCGAGCTTCACCTTTAATAATGTTGCACCTGTGGCATACAACGCCTGAGCGCTGGCGGCCATTTGCTCTGGTTCACCGATGACCACCGTTTGCGCGGTGACGATCGATTGCGGCAGCGTAACGTCCAGCAGCGCAGGCAGCGGTTTTTGTTGTTTCGCCGCTTCCAGACTCCAGAGTGCGCAGTCAATCGCGTTGCGTGCCGCGCCGGCCGGCAACCGAAGCTGAAGAGCCTCACGCGTCAGGCCCGCCTGCAACTCGGGCACTACCGTCATAATTTGCGCCATGACTGACGCCAGGCTTTCTCCGTAGCGAGGATAAGGGGTACATTCCCCGACGCCTTTTACGCCGTCCTCTTCACATTCAACCACGACCACGCAGGCCTCATTACGGCTGCCGCGCGAGATCACAAACGGGGTGTGCAATGGCCAGGCTTCTTCATAGACCTTAACGCTTCTCATCACTGACTCCTTGCAGGCCGGAAAGGCAGAAAATTGGTTTGCCGTGCTAACTGCGGATGACATACACTAGCCACGACGTTAACTATTTGTAAACAGGAAGATACCTATGTCACAACTCGTTCATTTCCAGGGCAACCCGGTTGCTGTTGCAGGTTCCATCCCACAGTCTGGCAGCAAAGCACAGCCTTTTACTCTGGTGGCTAAAGATCTGTCTGACGTCACGCTGAGCCAGTTTGCTGGCAAACGTAAAGTCCTGAACATTTTCCCAAGCATCGATACTGGCGTTTGCGCTGCATCAGTGCGTAAATTCAACCAGCTGGCGACCGAAATGGACAACACCGTAGTGCTGTGCATTTCTGCTGATCTGCCGTTTGCCCAGTCCCGCTTCTGCGGCGCTGAAGGCCTGAGCAACGTCATCACCCTATCCACTCTGCGCAGCCCGGATTTCCTGGAAAAATACGGTGTTGCCATTTCCGAAGGCGCGCTGAAAGGTCTGGCTGCTCGTGCGGTGCTGGTGATCGACGAAAACGACAACGTTGTTTTCAGTGAGCTGGTGAACGAAATCACTACCGAACCGGATTACACCGCTGCACTTGAGGCGCTTAAAGCCTAAACGTAAAAAAGCCTCTGCAAAGAGGCTTTTTTATTTATTCGTCACCCTTCTTCTGATTTAACCCATACTCGCGCAACTTATTCGCAATCGCGGTATGTGACACCCCAAGACGTTTAGCCAGCTTGCGCGTGCTCGGATAGCTGCGATATAGCTGCGTTAACACCGAACGCTCGAAACGGCTGGTGATGTCATCCAGCGAGCCTTCCATTGCCTCTTCGCCTACCGAGACCGTCCCGGCATCGTAATCCGGCAATAGAATATCCTGAGGGCGCAGTTCATACCCTTCAAGCTGAGTTAATGCGCGATAGACCGCATTTTTAAGCTGACGAATATTGCCCGGCCAGCCGTAACGCGTCAGCACGGTGCCCAGGTCGGCAGAGAGCTTCGGACGCGGCACGCCCTGCTCATCGGCAAAACGGGCCACGAACAGTTCTGTCAACGGCATGATGTCCTGTGGGCAATCGCGCAGCGGCGGAATATTGAGCGTCAGAACGTTGAGACGATAGTAGAGATCTTCGCGGAATACCCCTTTCTGCACCAGCTCCACCAGGTTTTTCTGGGTGGCGCAGATGACGCGCACGTCCACGTGAACTTCATGATCTTCCCCCACGCGGCGGAACGTGCCGTCATTGAGGAAACGCAGCAGTTTCGCCTGCATGCGTGGCGACATTTCGCCAATCTCGTCCAGCAGCACCGAGCCGCCATTCGCCTGTTCAAAGAAGCCTTTTTTACCTTCCGGCGCATGCCCGAACAGCTCACTTTCAACGGCATCTTCAGGAATAGAGGCGCAGTTCAGCGCCAGATACGGTTTTGCCGCACGCGGGCTGGCCATGTGCACAGCATGCGCCAGCAGATCTTTCCCCGTACCGGTATCCCCGGTAATCAGCAGCGGCGCCGTAAGATTTGCCAGCTTGCGCGCCTGGTCGATCACATGACGCATCTTCGGGCTCACCGCAATAATCTGGCTGAATGCGCCGACGTCCTGGCTGGAAAGGTTCTGTAACTGACGCCCCATTCGCACCGTGGAGCGCAGCATGATCACTGCGCCGGTCAGCACCCGCGCGGCATTTTCCCCTTTCAGGTAGACCGGCGTGATCTCCATCAGGAAATTCTGTCCGTTGATGACGACATGCTCGCTATGGGTATTTTGCGGGTTGCTGTCCAGCCAGCGCTGGAAATTAAAACCGGTGATCAGTTGCGTGGCGTGGTGCCCGATAAGTTTTTCCTGAGTCTGCGCAAACAGCTGGCAGCTGGCCTGGTTAACGCGCTCGACTTTATTTTTCAGATCGAGAGAGAGAAACGGCTCCGGCATTGCTTCCAGCAGCGCGCTCAGCGCAAGATGTTCCCGCTCGGACGGCATCCAGGGGATGGTGCGTACATCCGTAACGCCAGCGATACGGCGGATTTCCGCCATCAGGCTACTGAAGGTATTAAATTCAATTTCGGCAAAATTGAGGTAAATTCGCCCGACAGGGTCGATCTCTATGCCACGTAAATCAATGCTACGTAAAACAAGAAGATCGAGTAACTCGCGGGTCAGACCGAGACGGTCCTCACAAAAGACTTCCAGACGCATGGGAAATTCACCGTTTAAGCCAATAACAGTAAAATGATATGTCAGATCACGGTGTTCGGGAAGGTGGCTGTCAACAAATATTGACAGCCCGCACGATTAGTAAACAAAACCTCACTGAGCAGGTTTTTTATTGAGCGTCTCTTTAAGCTGGCCAATCAATTCGCGACGGAAATCCCCCAGCCGCGGCTTATCGCCATCGATCCAGGGGAGTGGACGACAAACCTCCATCGCTTTGATACCCAGGCGTGCCGTCAGCAGACCGGCACCAATCCCCTGCGCCGCCCGGGCAGAGAGACGCGCCGCAAGATCCTGCGACATCCAGTCCATCCCGACCTCCCGTTCCAGTTCGCTTGCCCCGGCGAAGGCGATATTCAGCAACACCAGTTTGAACAGGCGCAGTCGGCTGTAATAGCCAAGCTCAATGCCGTACAGCCTGGCGATGCGGTTGATCAGACGCAGGTTGCGCCAGGCGATAAAGGCCATGTCCACCATTGCCAGCGGACTGACGGCGATCATCAGGGTAGATTCCGCCGCCGAACGGCTGATCTCACGACGAGCCTGCGCATCCAGTACCGGCTGAACAATGTGCGCATAGAGCGTGACCACTTCCTGGTCATTCTGGGTTTCGTGGATCGCCGCATACCAGCGCTGAAGCGCCGGGTGAGAGTGATCTATCCCGGCCTGAGCCGCAAGCTTTTCACAAAAAGCACGCCCTTTTCCTGTGCCGTGACTGTGCAGCAGATCCCGCGCTTCATCGCGTTCGTGGGCACGCTGACGCAAACGCCAGAGGCGACGCCACTCGCTGACGACTGAGCCAACGCCCGCACCAACAATCAACGCCCCGGCGGCGCATCCCCCCAGCGCCACCCAGTCCTGCGTTTGCCAGGCATTGACGCCCCACTGCACGCCCTGGCCGATTACGCTCACACCAAAAAGGGCTAACCCGGCGGTCACCATCTTACGCCACAGGCTGCGTTTCGGGCGCAGTGCCGCATCAACCACCGCTTCCGCCTGCCCCTCTTCAACCATCGGCTCGTCTGCCAGCACGGGAGCAAAGTTGTCAGCCTGCGGGCCGCTGAAGGTTTGCGCCGTTTTGAACGCCTCATGGGGCGTCTGCTCAAGCTGGCCGGTAAAATCAATGCGTGGTTTTAACGGTTCCGTCATCGCAATTTATCTCCAATTAAAAACTCCAGCGCAGCATCCAGACGGATATGCGGCAATGGCTGGTCAACGTTCATGCTCTGCGGACGGAAGGCTTCGAACTGAAAACCCTGGCTTTGCCAGAATGCCTGGCCCGGCAGACGCGCCGGAACTTCCCCCGGATAGACCGTGAGCGGCTCACCGTCGCTGAGACGGTTGCCCCGCAGGGCCGGAATTTTCTCGCCATTCAGGTCAATCAACCCACTCTGCGTTGCCTGTACGGACGCCAGCCCCAGACAGTCCATGCTGATCCCTTCGAAGGCCGCATTCTGCCAGGCATCCTGCACCAGCTGTTGCAGCAGGGATACCATGTTGGCGTGCTGATCGACCGTCACATGGTCAGCTTTTGTGGCGGCAAACAGCAGCTTGTCGATGACCGGCGAGAACAAACGGCGAAACAGCGTACGCTGGCCATAATGAAAGCTTTGCATCAGCTGCGTCAGCGCCAGCCGCATATCATTGAACGCCTGCGGCCCGCTGTTGAGCGGTTGCAGGCAGTCCACCAGCACGATCTGGCGGTCAAAGCGTAAAAAGTGATTTTTATAAAAGCCCTTAACCACCTTCTCACAGTAATAATTGTATCGCTCGCGGAGCATACCGGCGTTGGTGGTCTTGTCCGCCTGCGCCAGTTTCGATTCGCCGATGCTGTCAACGTCCGGCCACGGGAAAAACTGTAGCGCGGGAGCACCGGCTAAATCACCCGGCAGAACGAAGCGGCCCGGCTGAATGAAATGCAACCCCTCCTGCTTGCACTGATGCAGGTAATCCGTCCAGGCTTCGGCTATGACGGCCAGACGGTTTTCATCCGCCGGCGCCAGCGGGTCCAGCCCTTCGCAAAGCTGGCGCCATTTGGTCGACCACTCTGCCCGCTGCCCCTGCAACAAACCGGTCATCTGTCGGGACCAGTTCAGGTAATCCTGCGCCAGCATCGGTAAATCGAGCAGCCATTCTCCCGGATAATCCACAATTTCGAGATAGAGCGTGGACGTTTCTTTGAAGTGACGCATCAGGGATTCATTCGAGCGGAAACGCAGCGCAAGACGGATTTCGCTCACGCCACGCGTCGGGGTGGGCCAGGCGGGAGGTTCCCCGTATAACTGCGCCAGACCTTCATCATAGGTGAAACGGGGGATGCCAAAATCACGTTGCGGTACGCGTTTCACCCCCAGCAACCGCTCCTCGCGCACTGCGCTAAGCAGTGGCAGGCGCGCCCCTGCATGCAGGTTCAACAGCTGATTGACCATCGCCGTAATGAATGCTGTCTTACCGCTGCGGCTCAGCCCCGTCACGGCAAGACGCAAATGGCGATCAACGCCACGGTTCACCAGAGAATTGAATTCGTTTTTAAGTCGCTTCATCGCCGTCCTTCATTGCCTGGAACCCTGAAAAAAGTCACTTCAGAATACAGTAAATTGGGGCAGATCGTTGATTATCAATTCTTAATTATTGCTATTGCCGTTTTCTCTCCAGTAAGATGGGCGCAATTGCTGTCCGTCTGGAGTGAGTAAGGTGTATGTCACCCACCATCTATGATATTGCCCGCGTTGCTGGCGTTTCGAAATCAACCGTGTCGCGCGTTCTGAATAAACAAACGAATATTTCTCCTGAAGCGCGCGAAAAGGTGTTGAAGGCGATAGAAGAATTAAATTATCAACCGAATAAACTTGCCCGCGCACTCACCTCTTCTGGCTTCGACGCCATTATGGTTATTTCGACCCGTTCAACCAAAACCACCGCAGGGAATCCGTTTTTCTCTGATGTACTGCATGCCATAACGGCAAAAGCAGAAGAAGAAGGTTTTGATGTTATTTTACAAACGTCCAAAAGCAGCGAAGATGATCTGCAAAAATGCGTGGGTAAAATAAAGCAGAAGATGATCAAAGGGATCATCATGCTAAGCTCGCCGGCGAACGAGTCTTTTTTCGCGACGCTGGACGAATACGGTGTGCCCGTGGTCGTTATTGGTAAAGTGGAAGGCAATTACCAGAATATCTATTCTGTCGACACGGATAATTTCCACGACAGCGCCATATTAACCGACTCATTTATCAAACATGGTCGCACTAAAATTGCCTGCCTGCATGCCCCGCTCGATTATCACGTTTCTATCGATCGCCTGGCGGGCTATAAATCGAGCCTTGAGAAGCACGGTATTGCGATTAATCCGGACTGGGTTATTGATGGCGGATATACCCATGAAAGCGCGCTTCAGGCGGCCTGTCAGCTACTCTCATCAGACAACCCGCCTGATGCAGTTTTTGCGACGGACAGCATGAAATTGCTAAGTCTTTATCGTGCCGCGGATGAGCTAAATCTGACGATCCCGGAACAGGTCGCAATGGCAGGATACAGCGACCCGATGCTATCTCTCATTTTAACCCCTGCACCAGGCGGTTTTGATATCCCCACGAGAAAGCTGGGCGAAGAGAGCTGCGATTTGTTGTTCAGGTGCATTGCGGGTAAACCTGCCCCGCATAAGGTATTGGTTGAAACGCATTTTTCAGATGCGGCTTCATTACGCTAAAAACCAGGGGCAAACGCCCCTGGTGAAGTGTTATCAAAACGCGTAATTCACGCCGATACCGGCATAGTGGAAGCGGTCACTTTCCCCTTCGTCATGGTTTTCCCATTCGTAGGCATATTCCAGCGTCATGGATAAACCATTGTTAAAATCATAGGCGTACAGCATACCCAAACGGTTGAAATCATGTCCTTCACGCTCAGGATCGTCTTGCCAGTCCCAGTTTGACCAGCGATCGAGTCCCAGACGGGTATAAGGCGTTAGTGTCGTCTGACCCAATGAAATCGGCAGATAGGCGCGAATTTCCTGAGTGGAGAATTCACCGTTATTACGTGAACTGTCCATATTGAAACCCCGCTCTAAATAGTAATTAACTTTTGCAGAGACGGTTTCGTTAATTGTCCAGGTAAAACCGGTTTCCGTTTCAACACGGCTGTCAGAATAACCGGTTTTTGCCAGGTCATTCGCAAACTGGTACATGGCAAACCATCCGCCAAAACGCCAGTCATCGGTTAATTTTACATCCCAGTCCGGTTGAATTTTATAGCGCTGCATATTTGCGCTGCCCGCTTTCGCGCCATCCTCATCTTTGAAATGATAGCTGTAATTACGGAAACCACCCGTCAGTCCCAGCGTGAAATCATCGGTACCAATAATACGATAGCGTAATTCTACTTCGGGACGATCGAAATAGGTGCCGCGCGTCATGCTACTGTAATCAACCGGCCCTTCCTGATACATAGCCAGCGAAATGGTCCATGCATCCCAAGTGGCATTAAACCACACGGAGGGTTCATATAATCCATCTTTATCGTCGGCCTGACCTTCGACGTTTTCAATTTCATACATGGCGCCAATATTAAATTCCCACTGTTTGGCTGATTCAGTTGCTTGCGCGCAGCTCACCCCTGCGCACAGGACGAGCGCAGCACTTCTTAGTAGAGTACTCATTAAAATATTCCTTTATAATTAACATACAAAAAACCGGAAACTTTCATTTCCGGCGAACACCTTTCTTATCTAATAGCTGTTTCAGTATCAGCATCGAAGAAATGGCACTTATTCATATCG
Organism: Enterobacter cloacae complex sp. SHL022; assembly: GCF_049237785.1. Taxonomy (NCBI): domain Bacteria; kingdom Pseudomonadati; phylum Pseudomonadota; class Gammaproteobacteria; order Enterobacterales; family Enterobacteriaceae; genus Enterobacter; species Enterobacter cloacae complex sp. SHL022. The sequence continues at coordinate 11,091 of NZ_JBMKJH010000001.1, forward strand.
AACTGGATGCCGATATTATCTCCGGCAACGTAATCATCCGCCGCTCCCGCACGGACAACCAGTTCATGCCCACCCACGGTGGCATAAAGCATAAATTCAGCCCCGGTCAGCTCAGCAACGCTGATCTTCGCCGTGATGTTTTCGCCGCTTCGCTGTACGGTGAGAATATCTTCCGGACGGATCCCAAAGACAACCGCTTTACGCTGGTAACCTTGCGCATTCAGTACGGCCAGCTTGTCCTCCGGGATCTCCAGACGCAGCGTTTCCGTCACAAAATAGCGGTCGTCGATTGCGCCACGAATGAAGTTCATCGCCGGTGAGCCAATAAATCCTGCAACGAACATATTCGCCGGCTCGTTGTAGACCTGCTTCGGCGCGCCCACCTGCTGAATGATGCCGTCCTTTAAAATCACGATGCGGGTCGCCATCGTCATGGCTTCCGTCTGATCGTGCGTCACGTAAATCATGGTGGTATTAAGCTTCTGATGCAGCTTGCTGATTTCAGCGCGCATCTGCACACGAAGTTTGGCATCAAGGTTGGATAAGGGCTCATCCATCAGGAACACCCCCGCTTCGCGCACTATCGCCCTGCCTAACGCCACGCGCTGACGCTGACCGCCGGACAACGCGCCAGGTTTACGCTGGAGGTAATCGCGCAAGCCCAGGATCTGTGCCGCCCAGGTAACGCGTTCTTCAATGACGGAGGGCGCAATTTTTTGCATTTTCAGGCCAAACGCCATGTTGTCGTAGACCGTCATATGCGGATAGAGCGCATAGTTCTGGAAGACCATCGCGATATCACGGGACTTTGCGGGAACATCATTCATGCAAACCCCGTCAATAATCAGTTCACCCGCGCTGATCTCCTCGAGGCCGGCAATCATTCGCAGCGTCGTGGATTTCCCACAACCCGATGGACCGACGAAGACGATAAATTCTTTGTCTTCAATTTCGAGGTTGAAATCCTTCACCACGTGGACCTGGTTATCATAAATTTTCTGAATGTGTTTCAGAGACAGTTGAGCCATTATTAATTCCTTATCAATACGCCCGGGATGCCCAGAAAGCCGTCAGGCGTTCCCAGGTCAGTTCCTGCGTTGAATGAAGTTGTAATCCCGCATGGTTCAGGCCAGGCCCAATCCCGACCGACAGCATTCCTGCGGCGTTGATCGCATCTACCCCTGCGGCGGCATCTTCGATACCAATGGCCTCTTCAGGACGCACGTTCAGTCCTTTACAGGCCGCAAGGAAGATTTCCGGGTCCGGCTTTGAGCGGCTAATACGCGAAGCATCGGCGCAAAAATCGAAAGCCTGATGAATACCCAACGCGTGCAAAATCCCAGGAGCATTAAGCGATACGGATGCCAGGCCAATTTTGACCTTCGCGGCGCGAATATCCGCCAGCACGTCGCGAATACCCGGCAGCAGCGAATCCTGCGTCAGTGATGCCAGCGACTGGAAGTAAAGCGCGTTTTTTTTCGTCGCCAGCGCCAGGCGCTGCTCGTCACTGAACATCCCCTCTTTCCCGCCATGTTTCAGAATGCGCTGGAGGGAGTCCATACGGCTTATTCCCTTCAGCTGTTCGTTAAATACTTCATCGAAGGTGATACCAATCTCCTCCGCCACGGCGCGCCAGGCCAGAAAGTGAAGATGCGCGGTATCGGTGATCACCCCGTCCAGATCGAATACAACAGCGTTAAGCGTCATGGCGCCCCTCCGTGGTAGCGGTCCCATTAACAGGTACAAGAAAGTCCTTACGCTCACAGACCTTTCGCCCTGATACATGCAGCGTTTCACCCCACAGCGTCAACGTGACAGGTGCGGTGGTTTCAATGGTTAACAGGTCATCTTCACAGGTAATGTGCATTGTTGCGCCCCGCCACCGCAGCGGGAAGGCGAGTTTCTGCCAGTGAGCAGGCAGCTTCGGCGCAAGATGCAGCTCCCCTTCGCTAATGTGCAGGCCAGCAAATCCCTGAATGGCGCCCAACCAGATCGCACCGGTGGCGGCAGCATGAATACCGTCATCACTGCTGTGCGGGTCGTCCCCCAGGTCGATGGCAATCCCATCGCGCCAGAAGGCATACGCCCCCTCGGTGTCACCGCAACGTGCGAGCACAATGCCGTGAATGGCTTTACTCAGGGATGAATCATGGATCGTGCGTGGCTCGTAGAACGCCAGATTGGCGGCACATTGCTGCGGCGTAAACCGTTCCGGCAGCAGGTAGTTAAGCATCACCACGTCGGCCTGCTTCAGGATCTGCATCTCGTTCACTTCCGCGCGAGAGTAATCAAGCAGAATGGTTTGCTTACCCGCTTTGGCTTTATAGCGGCTCAGATCGATGGCAGGTTTTGCCATGAAGGTATCATCCTGCGGGATCACACCCTCTGCGTCGGCCTCTGGCAGCCACAGGCGCGCCAGGAACTTACCGGCATTCTCCGTAAAACGCGCATCTTCACGCCCAAATTTCGCCATAAACTGACGCGCGCAGGCCACGTTGTGCCAGGCCAGATAGTTGGTGTAAGCGTTGTTGTTGACATGCTCGGTGTATTCATCCGGTCCGATCACGTCATGGATCTCAAGACGACCATTAATTTCCGTCGCGCGTCCCATCCAGAACGAAGCGGTTTCCATCAGCAGCGTCAGACCCTCATTGCGCATAAAGGCATCGTCGTGTGTTGCCTGCCAGTAAGCGACAACGGCCCAGGCAATATCAGCCACGATGTGGTGTTCAGCGAGTGCGGAGGCGACCTTCTGGCGAACCCCGGTGCGGATGTTAATGGCTGCGAATTCTGGCGTCTCTTCCTCTCCGCTGGCGGCGCTTTCCCACGGGAACAACGCGCCCGGCCAACCGTTACGGCGTGCTTTTTCACGCGCGCCAGAAAGATTCAGCCAGCGATAGCGCAGCAGGCTGCGGGCAATCTGTGGACGGGTAAACAGATGGAACGGCAACAGGAAAATTTCGGTATCCCAGAAGACGTGCCCTTTGTACCCTTCCCCCGTCAGCCCTTTCGCGGCAATGCTGCTTCTTTCGCTATGGGCTGGCGTCATTGTCGTCAGGTGCCAGACGGCATAATCCAGTGCAAGCTGATCCTGCTGTTCTGCACAAGTCACTTCCACCCGAGCGTCACGCCAGACCGCTTCCCAGGCGTACGCTGAGCTTTCAAGCAACGCATCGTAGCCTCTTGCCGCGCAGACTTTGAGATCGGCCAGCGCGTTGCGGGCGAAAGACTCCTGTGAGAGCGCTTTATCGCTGCGATGGGTCAGCCAGACGATCTTCTCAAGCGTGACGGTGTCACCTTGCGAGATAGTCAGAGAATGATGAACGCTGAGGCGACGATTTTTGGCGGTGAAACAGCTGTCGCTCTGAGCGGAGAGCTGACAAAACGCCGAAACAACAACTTCAGACGCCCGGTCCTGCGTTTCATACACACCCTGCATGTAGTGCTGGTCAAAAACCCTGACCGAGATTTCATCCAGATGCTGCCTGCCGCTGTTCGTCTGTGTCGCATCTATGCCGGTTTTCAGCACGGCCTGAGCGGCGCCATCAAGCGGTGTAATCGAGAGCCGCATTGCCACTAAGGGCAACTGGTCCAGCGAAACAAAACGACGGCTCTCGAGGCGATAGCGTTTTCCGTCCGGCGAACGCCAGACAACGTTACGATGCAGTTCGCCGTTAGCAAAGGCCAGCTCGCGTTGCCACTCAAGAATTTCGCCTGAAAGGAGCGTGAAATTGACGCCGTCCAGCTCAACTTCAACCCCGGTGACATCCGGCAGATTGATCAGCTCTGTGGTTTCGTTGCGTCCCGCGCGATGATACAGCCCCGCGAGATACATGCCTCTGGTCTGCTGGGTGTAATCTTCTTCATGCGTGGCGCGAATGCCCATGTAGCCATTGCCGCAGGCCATAATGGACGCGTACTTATTCAGGCTATGCGGGCAAAAGCTCGGATCGGTTAATACAGACTGGTTCAGCATAACGTCACGCTTTCCCCTGTTTCCGCGGCTTCATATAACGCCGCGACTAATTGCTGGATCACCAGCCCCTGCTCCGCATCGGCAATCATGACCGGCTCGCGCAATACGTGGCGAACAAACGCGTCCATACTGCGCAGATGTCGGCGATCGTCAGCTTCTTCCCGCTGGGTCAGCGTCTGTAAAACACCGGCTTCGTCGTTATAAATGTGTGCCGGGAACAGCGTTGCACCCGCCTTCTCACCGCAGAAAGAGACGTTCATGATCGACTGCTCGCGGATATTAAGCGCAAAAGAGGTATCCAGACGCAGAATGCCACCGTTGCAGAACTCAATCGTGCCAAACAGGGCATCTTCCACGGTAAACTGCGCAGGATCCCATTCGCCAAACTGGCCGGTGTGTTTCCGGTTCCCCAGTCTCTGGAAGCTGTGCGCGGTTACCCGCTTCACGGGCGGGAAACCCAGCACGTACATCGCGGCGTCCAGCATATGAATGCCGATATCGATCAGCGGCCCGCCGCCCTGGAGCGATTTATTGGTGAAAACGCCCCACCCCGGCACACCGCAACGACGCAGCGCCTGCGCGGAGGTGAAGTAAATTTCACCGAGCGTTCCGTTCATTACCGCATCGCGCAGGAGCTGGGTATCCAGCGCAAAGCGATGGTGAAAATCGTACGCGAGGACTTTTCCGGCCTTGCGCGCCGCGAGACGCATCTCATCCGCCTGGTGCGGCGTCATCGCCGGCGGCTTTTCACACATCACATGACAACCTGCTTCGAGAGCCGCCATCACATGTTCAAAATGGAACCGGTTAGGCGAACAGACGCTCACCACATCCGGTTTTACTTCCTGCAACATCTCGTGAGCGTCCTGCCATGCCGATGGAATAGCATAACGTTCCGCGAACGCCTGTGCCTGCTCAAGGCGGCTGTCCATGACAGCCACCATTTGAACATCACTGTGCGTGGCGTAATACGAGGCATGCACTTTGTCTGCAACCTGCCCGGCGCCAATGATGGCGACGCGCAGAGGCAAAGGTGTAGAAGCACTCATCACGCTCGTCATCCTTAGCATTCACGCAAGTAAGTGAGAGAGTCCTTATAGGCCTGAGCCGGATCGTCGGCACGCACCCGGCACTCGTACACGACGTAACCCTGATAATTATCGGCACGCAGCTGATCGAACAGGCTGGCGAAATCGAGGCTGCCGCTGCCCGGCTGATAGCGGTGGTTATCAGCAATGTGCACATGACCCAGCAGGTCGCGGTTCTGATGCATCGCTTCCGTCAGGGAGTCTTCTTCAATATTCATGTGGTAGAAATCACCGATGATCTGCACGTGCTTCAGGCCGTTCTCTTCGATATAACGACGCGCGTCGGCCAGAGTGTTGATCATATGATCCTGATAGCGGTTCAGCGGCTCCAGGTAGACGGTAGTACCGGTGCGCGCTGCCACCTCATCCAGCCAGCGCAGGGAAGCGCTGACCGCTTTGCGATCGCCGTCCAGACTACGTGGCGAAGTCATTGGCGGCAGACGGAAGGTAAACATCCCCCAGGCAGCCGGAACGATAATCCCCTTTCCGCCCACTTCTGCCAGCGCTTCCAGAATGCGTTCAATCTGCTGTAGACCGTTCAGGCGGCGTTCTTCAATGAAATCCCCGATCCAGCCATCGTATCCGCCACAGGCCGTCGTGACCGGCAGGCCGGTGGCTTTGATAGCCGCTTTTACTTCGTCGAGGTTTTCCACCAGCAGTCGGCCATCAATTTCGTAGCCATCAAATCCCATCGCTTTGATGTATTCGAATTTTTCCATGATAGCGGTCGGGAAAAAGGCCTGGTTTTGTGTTGCGATTTTCATGATTGCTGTCCTTAGCTTAAAAAGTGACGCCCATTTTGATACTGAGTTCCGGGTGCTGATCGACATACTTCATATAGCTTTCCGGGCTGGTGGTGAAGGTGACGACCGGGTCGATCAGATCTTCGCAATTGAGATAACCGTTCATCAGCAATTCCCAGCAGGTCTCTTCAATACGCTTGCGGCTCCAGCGCGGATAATCCGGGTTGGGTTCACTGCATGCGCGGGAGAAGACAATTTTGGCGTTATTGAAGTGTGCTTCGCGACCAAGGTTGAAGCCTGCCGCAAACGGCTTGGCGAAAGCCACGTAGGAGATCGTTCCACCGTAGGCGAGACCGCGCAGCGCAGATTGCAGCGCATCTGCAAATCCGCTGGTTTCGATGATCACATCGGCGCCCTGCTTGCCGGTCAGTTTCTTAATTTCCAGACCGACATCGGTACCGATTGGGTTCAGGCAGTGGTCTGCACCGTGACGGCGGGCGATCTCACAGCGATGTTCGATAGGATCGACACCAATAACCACTGACGCGCCGGCTTTTTTCGCCAGCTGAATCGCAATCTGGCCAATCGCGCCCAGCCCCACAACCACGACGAAATCCCCTACGCGGACGTTAGCATCACGCACGCCGCTCATGGCGAACTGCGCCGGATCGTAGCAAACGGCGTTTTTCCAGGATGCGCCCTGCGGCATTTTGCGCAGCTTATAGTTGTTCACCGCGTTTACGATGACCGTTTCCTGCAACGGGCCGTAGCAGCAGACGCTGTCGCCGATCTGGTATTCCGTCACGTCCGCACCACATTCGATAATGTCGCCGACGATCATGTTCCCCAGCTGGAATTTACCAAATTCGATGCCGCGCGCTGCACCTTTTTCACGCGGGGTAAACATCTGCCACTCAGCGTTGAACTCTTCATCGATGAACGGGCTTGCCGCGCGGAAATCCACGACTTCGGTGCCGTGTTTCGGGGCACCATAACGGGCACGAATCTTCACCTCATGTGCTGCAACAGGACGATCTTCGTATTCCACCAGCGCCGCTACACGAGGCGCTGTCGCAACTAATTTTTTCATGACTGACTCCTTGTTAATATCGGCCGCCTCAGCCCTTCACGCCGCCGGCGGTCAAACCACTTTTAATGAAACGTTCAGACAGGGCATACATAATGACGACCGGAAATGCCGTTACCAGCGATGCCGCCATCATGCGACCCCAGATGTAATCTGGCGTACTGAAGAGCGTGTTCAGCCCCACCGGCAACGTGAAGTTGCTGGCGCTGGACAGGAAAATGGAGGCGAACAGATAGTCATTCCACGCCACCATGAAGCAGTAGACAAAGACCGACACCAGACCCGAGATCGCCAGCGGGACGGTGATGCGGAAGATGATTTGCAGGCGGTTCAGGCCGTCCATCATCGCGGCTTCTTCGATTTCGTCCGGGATGGTGTCGAAATAGCTGCGCAGCATAAAGACCGCGGTAGGCAACGTCTGCGTCACCATGGTGATGATCAGCGCCAGTTCGGTGTCATAAATGCCGAGCGCGGTGATGATTTTGAACAGCGGCACCACCAGCAGGATCCCGGAGAACATATAGACGGTGTAGAAGCTCGCATTGATCGTCGTACGCCCTTTAAAGCGCAGTTTGGATAACGCATATGCGCCCAGCGTGCCGAGAAACACCGCAATGACCGAGGAGGTCAGCGACACCACCATGCTGTTACGGAAGTAATCCACAAACGGGAAAATCAGCGGGTTAAAGATGTCGATGTAGTGCTGTAGCGTCCACTCCTGCGGCAGAATGGTCGGGTGCAGCGAGATCGCCTCTTTCGCGCTTTTGAATGACGTCATCAACATTACAAAAAACGGAAACAGCGTGATAATCAGGAATACCGCCAGTCCCAGATAAAAACCGATACGGCCCAGAACGCGTTTATTTGTTGCCATTGAGGTTTACCCTTTTTCTGGTCAGCAGAATGACCGCGAAGATGATCACAAACAGCACAACGGAAATGGCGGCTGCTTTACCCAGGTCATTGAACGCAAAGGCGGTTTTGTAGAGATATACGCCCAGAATGTCGACCTTGGTGGTGAGCAGATACACATCCGCAAACATGTAGAACATCCAGATGGTTCGCAGCGTGACCACCGTGGCCAGCACCGGCATGATGGCGGGCAACGTCACGATACGAAAACGCTGCCAGGCATTCGCCCCGTCCATCTCTGCCGCTTCGTACAATGATTTATCAATGGTCTGCAAAATTGCGAGGAACGAGATAAAGGCGTACGGGAAGTAACGCCAAATGGCGAACAGCACAACCAGGACAAAACTGCTGCCAGGATTATCGAACCACAGCGGCGCCTGATCGTAGAGATGCAGCAGATCAACGCCCAGGTAGTTCACAATCCCGTAGCCGTTGTTGAACATGTATTTCCAGGCAAATACCAGTGAAATAGACGGCGTCACGTAGGACAGAATCACCAGTGAACGTGCCGTTTTCCGCATGCGGAATTCACGGTTAAAGAAGATCGCTACGGCCAGTCCCAACCCGGTGCTGCCGAGCACGACCAGGGCCGTATACCAGAACGTCATCCACAGGGAGTGCCAGAACGCAGCATCGCCCAGAATGCGAATGTAGTTATCCAGGCCGACGAACACCGCATCAATACGCGGGTTCAGCGGTAAACGTAAAAAACTGATTTCAATGTTGGAAATCATTGGCCAGGCCACCAGGCCCCCCAGCAAAATCAGGCTGGGGGCCAACAGCAGCATGGCGAAAGGCATATCTGAACGACCAGAAAACAACGTCTTCATAATTCCCTTCGCAAAGCGCTCCTATCGTTGTGAGATCAGGTCAGTCAGTTTCTTCTGGCTGTTGCTTAACGTCGCATTGAGATCTTTTTGTCCCACCGTTACGTTATGCACCATGGAACTGATAATGCCGGACCCGGTAACATCTCCCATGCGGGTAAAGTTTTTGTCGCCTACGGCGCCAAATACCTGGACGTTCGGGAACTGCGCAATCAGCTCGTAAGGCAGTTGACCAAAGGCTTTGATCACGTCGTTGTTTTTCCAGCTCTCAGTGCCCACCACGAGTTTGTTCACCGGCAGCGCCGCACCAGGGGACATCATCACCCAGTCAGACGCGTTTTGAGCCTGCTCCATCCAGGTCACAAATTTTTCTGCCGCCTGCGTTTCCTCTTCGGTCTGGCCGGTCGTGATCGTCAACGAGGTGATCATGCCGTACACGGCTGATGATTTTTCCGTCGGGACCACGAACCCCAGGTTGGCCGGATTGCCATCTTTGTAGACCGCGGGCAGGATATAGGTGGAGTAAACGGCCATCGGCGCAGAGCCGTTCATGAAGGCGTCTTTGATCTCCATGACATCATTCGAGCCCGGCATGGTGTTCGCGGCCAGTGCCCGATAAAACGCCAGCGCTTTCGACATTTCAGGGGTATCGATTTTCACGTTGCCGTTTGCATCAAAGACGTTGGCTCCGCCTGACAACGCAAACTGCGAGAAAGCCTGCTCGGTCATGACGCTTTCTGCGGTTGGCAGCGCGATACCGTAATGTTTTTTCGCCGGATCGTTGAGCGACTGACTGGCCTTCAGCAGTTGCTCCCAGTTGTGCGGTTCTTCGATTCCTGCTGCCGCGAGCGCATCTTTGTGATACCAGACGCCGGACAGCCAGGCGCTAACCGGCACCCCCGTCCATGCCTTGCCGTCTTCAGTGCGAACAACGCGTAAAATGCCGTCATAAAAGGTATCTTCACCGACGGCTTTAATCGCGTTGCCGATCGCGTCACGGTCCAGCAGTTGCTCTTTATCCATGACTTTGGCGTAGTCATGGCTGACTTCAATCACTTCCGGCAGCGCGCCGGTACGGGCCAACGTAATGACCTTGGTGTTATAGGCATCTTCCTCAACGGGTACCTGTTTCACCGTAATAGTCGGGTTCTCTTTCTCGAATTTTTCGATCAGTTTCGTAATAACTGCCTGACGCTCCTGTTCTACCGACGAGTGCATAAACTCAATGGTGACCTGAGATGCTTTATCGTCCTTACAGCCTGATAACAGGGCGCACGAAACCAGTGCTGATAACAGCACAATTTTAGGCATTTTCATTTTAGGGTCCTTTTTAGTTTTCTTTAATCCACATTACCTGCCATGGATTGAGGTTCAGTTCCGTACCGCTAATATCGTGTCCTGATAGTAATTCCCTACCAAAGAGCGTTTGTCCATAAATGGTCTGCATTTTATTGCTAAAATTAAATAATGCTGTCATTCGCTCGCCATTTTCAGCAACACGAACAATTTTAAGAATATGTTCGCCGATTGCGTCAAAAATAGCCTGGCTATCCGGATGGAACGCACTCTCGCCGCGACGAATAGCAATAAGCTCACTCAAACGAGAATAAATTTGATAACGAATACTCTTCTTATTATTGAGTTCCAGATCAACCTGACCTGCGGTGTATTTCTTCCTGTTTATTGCGCGGTTATATCCAAGACGTTCGACACCTTCATAATCGTTACGCGAACCGAGAATGCTTTGAATATATACAGCCGGTACGCCAGGAAAACTTAACAACACAGCATGCGCCAGGATGAACCGCGCAATGCGCTCATCATCTGAGCTGTCTCGCAAACTCAACGCATCAAGATAGGTGACATTAATTTCATAGGGGCTTCGCGTACCGTCAGGATTATTTTTCCAGTTGACCAGCGCGCCTTCCTGCTGAAGCTTTTCAACCAGCGAGAGGATCTCTGATTCCGGAAGGATGCCGCGTAACGGGTTCAAACCGATACCATCATGCGAGGCCAGGAAATTAAACCAGGTGGTATGAGTTGAAGACAGCGCCAGTGACCCCGCCCACTGGCATAGGGCTTTAACATCCTGACGATGAACAGCATGCAGCACCAGCGGAGGTAAGGAAAACTGATAGACCATCTGGGCTTCATTTTCACCATCACCGAAGTAAGAGACATTGTCTTTGTGGGGAACATTTGTCTCAGTGATGATCACCGTTCCAGGCGCCACAGCGTCCGTAATGGCGCGGAACAGCTGGATAAGGCAATGGGTTTGTTCCAGATGGATACAGGTGGTTCCCGGGATCTTCCACATAAACCCGACCGCATCCAGACGGATATAACGCGCCCCTTCCATGAGGTAATGGAGCAGAACGTCAACCATGGCAATCAGCACCTGCGGCGAGGCGAAATTGAGATCGATCTGGTCATCGCTGAATGTGGTCCACAGATGACGAACGCTGCCATCATGAAGCGTGAACGGCGTCAGCAGCGGTAATGCGCGTGGACGCGTCACCGCGGATAAATCGGTTTCGGGGTCGACAGAAATAAAGAAATCTTCGTAGCCCGGCTTCTGCGCAAGATAATTAGCAAACCATTCGCTTTTCGCTGACATATGATTGCAAACGAAGTCAAACATTAAGCTGGCTGAATGTTTTAATTCCGCGACATCTCGCCAGGTTCCTGTTTCAGGAGCAACCTCGTGATAATCAATAACGGAAAATCCATCATCCGAAGACCACGGATAAAAAGGTAACAGATGGACATGGGAAAACGTACGAGAAAGCCATTCATTATAGAACCGGGTAAATACCGGCAACGCTTGCTCCCCTTTTGTGGAGAACTGATCGGCATAGGTAATCAGCACAACGTCTTTTTCATCCCAGCCTGACTTACGCTTTTCCGTAATATTAGCCGCCGCTTTTTCAAGCTTAGTTAATAACACGTTAAGGTGTGCATCTGAAAATGATTCACCGTAGATATGATTGATGAGTTTTTTAATTTTTGCGTTCACATTATTTTCCATGGTAGCGGTCCCACGGAGTGGCAATCTACTCCCATGAAAAATAACTGTCAACGGACCCGGGGGCAGAAAGCAGCATTCTCAGCGCAGCGCAACGCATTATTGTGAGCTGCCGCAAAGAAAGCAGAAAAGCAGAAGAAACGCAGAAAGGAAAGTCATGCCCCTTCTCTGGGGGAGAAAGGGCTTATGCGGGAGGATCTAGCGTGACAAGTAGCGCCGGGAAACGCGTTTTGCCAGTTTCTGTAACAGCGGCTCCAGAGCGACCGCCAGCATCATTCTGACCGGCTTGCGGGCAACAGACTTGATCGCCCAACCCGCCACACCGGCCGGGCCATAACGTAACGCCGTCATCAGAACCAGTTTACCTGCGATTTTCAGGCCGGGTTTTACCTTCTGACCGGCCTGTTGCCAGTTTTGTTTCATGTAAGTTCTCTCTTAAAGCTGACGAAAACGACTTCTCAGCGTAAAGGTATCGGAGGTGACATAACGTTCCATCTCGCGCAATCGCTTCTCCCCTGCGCTCAGCTGTTCATCCACCGCGTTCAGGAGATCGCTGCTGGTTGGCGTGTTCTCAGCATTCAGCTCACCTTCCGGCATAGGATCGAGTACAAACGACAGAATGATGTATGCCACCAGTGTAATAAAGGCCAGACCGAAGAAAATCGACAATACGGTGACCACACGCACCAGTTTTACCGGGACATCCAGATAGTGCGCCAGCCCGGCGCAAACGCCCCGAACCATGCCCTGCTGTGGGAGCCGCCACAGTTTTTTATTCAGATTCAGTCCAGCCATTACCGTTCCCTCCAGTTTGGGTGTTCCGCGTCCAGGATGGCTTCCAGCGCCTGAATACGTTCGCGCATTTTATTTGCCTCGGCAGAGAGCTGCGCCAGCCGCTGTTGTTCACTCTGCGACAGCTCACCGCGTGAAGAGCGGTTGCTGTAGTGCAGCCATAACCAGATGGGCAGAACAAACAGCACGAAAATGGTCAGGGGTATAGCCAGAAAAAGCGCGCTCATGTGTACTCCTTGTCTAACGATGCGGCACGCTCAGGTGCCGCAGGAATTATTATTGGTTGTCTTGTTTCATTTTGGCTTTCAGCGCAGCCAGTTGCTCGCTAATTTCATCATCGGCCTTCAGGTCAGCAAACTGCTGATCCAGGGTTTTCTGCTTACCGATGCTGTGGCTTTCGGCTTCCGCTTCCATGTGGTCGATACGACGTTCAAACGATTCGAAACGCGCCATTGCTTCATCCAGTTTGCCGCTGTCCAGCTGGCGACGCACGTCGCGGGACGAGCTCGCAGCCTGGTGGCGCAGCGCCAGCGCCTGTTGACGTGCACGGGTTTCGCTGAGTTTGTTTTCAAGCTCACCAATCTCTTTCTTCATACGCGTCAGAGTATCATCCACCAGCGTCACTTCATGTTCCAGCGTGGCAACCATGTCGGTCAGCTTCTGCTTCTCAATCAGCGCAGCGCGGGCCAGATCTTCTTTATCTTTACGCAGCGCCAGTTCCGCTTTTTCCTGCCACTCGTTAAGCTGGGCAGTCGCCTGCTCGATACGACGTGTTAACTGCTTTTTCTCTGCCAGCGCGCGGGCGGAGGTGGAGCGTACTTCAACCAGCGTGTCTTCCATCTCCTGAATCATCAGGCGCACCAGCTTCTGCGGATCTTCCGCTTTCTCCAGCAGCGAGTTGATGTTGGCGTTCACGATGTCGGCAAAACGAGAAAAAATACCCATAATTCAATCCTCATAGTTCTGTTATCGGGCGATGCCCTGCTGAACAGATAATACAAATCCCATGCCAACTTTTTATCTTATTGATTTTACTCAATGTGATTGATATTTATCCATCCAGCGGCTATTCTCACCTGGTGAATATCACTAAGGAGTGGTTAATTTCATCATGGCTGAATATAAAGATAATTTGCTTGGCGAAGCCAACAGCTTCCTGGAAGTGCTTGAACAGGTTTCGCGCCTCGCGCCGCTGAATAAACCGGTGCTGATTATCGGTGAGCGCGGAACGGGTAAAGAACTTATCGCTAACCGCCTGCACTTTCTGTCTGGCCGCTGGGACGGCCCTTTTATTTCCCTTAACTGCGCGGCGTTGAATGAAAATCTGCTCGACACCGAGCTGTTTGGTCATGAAGCTGGCGCCTTTACCGGCGCACAAAAACGCCATCCCGGACGCTTTGAGCGCGCCGATGGCGGAACGCTCTTTCTCGACGAGCTGGCGACCGCGCCGATGCTGGTGCAGGAAAAGCTGCTGCGCGTCATTGAGTATGGCGAACTGGAACGCGTTGGCGGCAGTCAGCCGCTCCAGGTTAACGTTCGCCTGGTGTGCGCTACTAACGCCGACCTGCCCGCGATGGTGGCAGAAGACAAATTCCGCGCCGACCTGCTGGACAGGCTGGCTTTCGATGTCGTTCAGCTGCCGCCGCTGCGGGAGCGGCGCAGCGATATCATGCTGCTGGCCGATCAGTTTGCCATTCAGATGTGTCGGGAACTGGGCCTGCCGCTCTTTCCGGGCTTTAGCGAACAGGCCACTGAGACCCTGCTCGGTTACCACTGGCCGGGCAATATTCGTGAACTGAAAAACGTGGTGGAACGGTCCGTTTACCGGCATGGCAGCAGCGAAACCGAACTGGACAACATTATTCTCGATCCGTTTCGTCGCGAGGATAAACAGCCCCCGGTTCCGGCGACGCGCCAGCAGGATCCGGCGTTGCCGCTCGATTTACGCCAGTTCCAGCATCAGCAGGAACAAAACTTGCTCGAGCAGAGCCTGAAAGAGGCGAAATATAATCAGAAACGGGCGGCTGAACTGCTGGGCCTGACCTACCATCAGTTAAGGGCATTGCTCAAAAAACATCAAATGCGCTGACATTATCAGCACTTACCCCCAGACATTTTTACGAAGCAGGCGTAAGTGCGATACACTTTGCAGATCGAATCTAAAAACCTTAAAAACTATGCGCCTGGTTTTATCGTCCCTGTTTGCACTCGGTCTGTTCAGCAATCTGGCCTTTGCTGCGCCCGATCGCGCTGTGCCCCCTGATATCCGAGAGAGTGGTTTCGTCTATTGCGTCAGCGGGCAAGTTGATACCTTTAACCCACAAAAAGCGGGGAGCGGCCTGATTGTTGATACGCTGGCCGCACAGCTCTACGATCGCCTGCTCGACGTCGATCCTTATACCTATCGGCTGGTTCCGGAGCTTGCTGAAAGTTGGGAAGTGCTTGATAACGGTGCTACATACCGCTTTCGTCTACGCGATGATGTCGCCTTTCAGCACACCCCGTGGTTTACGCCAACCCGTAAACTCAACGCGGATGACGTGGTTTTCACCTTCCAGCGCATATTCAACCGAAATCATCCGTGGCATAACGTTAATGGCGGGAACTTCCCCTATTTCGACAGTCTGCAATTCGCGGACTCGGTCAAAAGCGTTCGTAAGCTGGATAACCGCACGGTTGAGTTTCGCCTGACTCGCCCGGACGCCTCCTTCCTCTGGCATCTGGCGACGCACTACGCCTCGGTCATGTCAGCCGAATACGCAGATCAGCTGACGAAAAAGGATCGTCAGGAACGTCTCGATCGTGAGCCTGTGGGCACAGGTCCGTTCCAGTTAGCAGAGTACCGCGCCGGACAATACATTCGCCTGCAACGCCACGATCGTTTCTGGCGCGGCAAACCGCTGATGCCGCAGGTCATTGTCGATCTGGGTTCAGGTGGAACAGGCCGACTCTCCAAACTGCTGACCGGCGAGTGCGACGTGCTTGCCTGGCCTGCGGCCAGCCAGTTGACCATTTTGCGCGACGACCCACGCCTGCGCCTGACACTGCGCCCGGGAATGAACATCGCTTATCTGGCGTTTAACACCGATAAGCCGCCGCTGAATAATCCGGCCGTGCGCCATGCGCTGGCGTTAGCAATCAACAATCAGCGTCTGATGCAGTCGATTTACTACGGGACCGCGGAAACCGCCGCCTCTATTCTTCCGCGCGCCTCCTGGGCCTATGACGGCGAGGCGAAGATTACCGAATATAATCCGGCGAAAGCGCGCGAACAGCTTAAAGCGCTGGGGGCAGAAAACCTGACGCTACAGCTGTGGGTGCCCACCAGCTCTCAGGCGTGGAACCCCAGTCCGCTTAAAACGGCTGAGCTGTTGCAGGCTGATATGGCGCAGGTGGGCGTTAAGGTGATCATCGTGCCTGTCGAAGGCCGTTTCCAGGAGGCGCGTCTGATGGACATGAATCACGACTTAACGCTGGCTGGCTGGTCCACCGACAGTAACGACCCGGACAGCTTCTTCCGTCCTCTGCTGAGCTGTGCGGCAATCAACTCCCAGACCAACTACGCCCACTGGTGTAACCGGGAATTTGATGCCGTGCTGCAAAAAGCGTTGGCGTCTCAACAGCTTGCCTCACGCATTGAGGCCTATGATGAAGCGCAAAATATTCTGGCCAGAGAACTTCCCGTGTTGCCGCTTGCCTCTTCCCTGCGCCTCCAGGCCTACCGTTACGATATTAAAGGGCTGGTACTCAGCCCGTTTGGTAACGCCTCCTTCGCGGGCGTCACCCGTGAGAAAGAACAAGAGGTGAAGAAACCATGATTATATTTACCTTGCGTCGGCTGCTGTTACTGCTGGTCACCCTGTTCTTCCTGACCTTTGTCGGCTTTAGCCTGAGCTACTTTACGCCGCACGCCCCGCTTCAGGGCTCCTCCCTCTGGGACGCCTGGCTGTTCTGGTTTAATGGCCTGCTACACTGGGATTTTGGCGTGTCCAGCATTAACGGACAGCTCATCTCCGAGCAGCTGAAAGTGGTTTTCCCGGCCACCATGGAGCTGTGTGTACTCGCCTTTGGCTTTGCCCTCATGGTGGGGATCCCGGTGGGGATGCTGGCGGGCATTTATCGTAATAAGTGGCAGGATAAATTCATCAGCGCGCTTGCCTTAATTGGCTTTTCCATCCCTGTTTTCTGGCTGGCGCTGCTGCTTACCCTCTTCTTCTCACTGACGTTAGGCTGGCTGCCGGTATCTGGCCGTTTTGATCTGCTGTATAACGTGCAAACGGTGAGCGGCTTCGCCATCGTTGACGCCTGGCTTTCTGATTCAGTGTGGCGCGACGAAATGATCGTGAGCGCGCTGCGCCACATGGTGCTGCCGGTGCTCACGCTGGCCGTCGCGCCGACGACCGAAGTAATTCGCCTGATGCGTATCAGCACTATCGACGTCTTCGATCAAAACTATGTGAAGGCCGCCGCCACGCGCGGACTGTCTCGCCTGACGATTCTCCGTCGCCATGTGCTGCACAATGCGTTGCCACCCGTAATCCCACGTCTTGGGCTGCAATTTTCAACCATGCTGACGCTGGCGATGATCACCGAGATGGTTTTCAGCTGGCCGGGCCTTGGACGCTGGATGATCAACGCCATTCGCCAGCAGGATTACGCGGCGATCTCTGCCGGCGTGATGGTGATTGGCTCCCTGGTCATTATTGTTAACGTTGTTTCCGATATTTTGGGTGCCATGGCCAACCCATTGAAGCATAAGGAATGGTATGCCTTACGATAACGTCTACAGCGAAAAGCGCACGCCCGGTGCGCTACGTACCGTGTGGCGTAATTTTTACGGCGACACCACGGCGATGATCGGCTTTTACGGCTGCATTGGCCTCGTGTTGCTGTGCGTTTTGGGTTCGTGGTTTGCACCGTATGGCATCGATCAGCAGTTCCTTGGTTATCAGCTTTTACCGCCGTCGTGGTCGCGTTACGGGGAGGTTTCGTTCTTCCTGGGGACTGACGATCTCGGACGCGACGTGCTAAGTCGTTTACTGAGCGGCGCCGCACCTACGGTAGGCGGCGCGTTCGTGGTCACCCTGGCTGCCGCGATCTGCGGCCTGGCGCTGGGCATTTTTGCCGGCTCAACCCACGGGCTGCGGTCGGCCGTGCTTAACCATATTCTTGATACCCTGCTCTCTATTCCTTCGCTGCTGCTGGCGATTATCGTCGTGGCCTTCGCGGGGCCGCACCTCACCCATGCGATGTTCGCCGTCTGGCTGGCCATTCTGCCGCGCATGGTGCGTTCGGTTTACAGCCTGGTTCACGACGAGCTGGAAAAAGAGTATGTCGTCGCCGCCCGTCTGGATGGCGCCACCACGTTTAATATTTTGTGGTTTGCCGTGCTGCCTAACATTGCCGCCGGGCTGGTGACGGAGATCACCCGCGCCCTTTCGATGGCGATTCTGGATATCGCAGCGCTGGGCTTCCTGGACCTTGGCGCGCAGCTTCCCTCCCCGGAATGGGGCGCCATGCTCGGCGATGCGCTGGAGCTGATTTACGTTGCGCCGTGGACGGTCATGCTGCCGGGCGCGGCCATCATGGTGAGCGTGCTGCTCGTTAACCTGCTGGGCGACGGGATCCGCCGCGCAATCAATGCGGGGGTGCAATAATGCCGTTACTCGATATCCGCAACCTCACGATAGAAATTAAAACGGGCGAAGGCTGGGTCAAGGCCGTGGATCGCATCAGCATTACGCTCGCAGAGGGCGAAATCCGCGGGCTGGTGGGCGAATCGGGTTCGGGGAAAAGTCTGATCGCCAAGGCCATTTGCGGCGTGGCGAAAGACAACTGGCGGGTGACCGCCGATCGTATGCGCTTCGACGACATCGATCTGTTGCGTCTCTCCCCGCGCGAACGCCGCAAACTGGTGGGCCATAACGTCTCGATGATTTTCCAGGAGCCGCAATCCTGTCTCGATCCGTCCGAGCGCGTCGGGAAACAGCTGATGCAGAACATCCCCGGCTGGACCTATAAAGGCCGCTGGTGGCAGCGTTTCGGCTGGCGCAAACGCCGTGCCATTGAGCTGTTGCACCGTGTCGGGATCAAAGACCATAAAGACGCGATGCGCAGTTTCCCCTACGAACTGACCGACGGTGAATGCCAGAAAGTGATGATTGCCATCGCCCTGGCGAATCAGCCGCGTCTGCTGATTGCGGACGAACCAACGAACGCGATGGAGCCAACCACCCAGGCGCAGATTTTCCGCCTGCTCACGCGTCTGAACCAGAATAACAACACCACCATTTTGCTGATCAGCCACGACCTGCAAATGCTGAGCAAGTGGGCGGATAAAATTGATGTAATGTATTGCGGCCAGACGGTAGAAACCGCGCCAAGTGAAGACCTGGTGACGACGCCACATCATCCCTACACGCAGGCGCTGATCAGGGCGATCCCGGACTTTGGCAGCGCGATGCCGCACAAAAGCCGTCTGAATACGCTGCCTGGCGCGATACCGCTGCTGGAATCGCTGCCCATTGGCTGCCGTCTGGGACCACGTTGCCCGTATGCTCAGCGTAAATGCATTGAAACACCGCGCCTGACAGGGCCGAAAAACCATCTGTTTGCCTGTCATTTCCCGCTGAACATGGAGAGAGAGTGAAATGGTCGAAACCTTACTGGAAGTACGTAACCTGAGTAAGACCTTTCGCTATCGCACCGGCCTGTTTCACCGTCAGACCGTCGAGGCGGTTAAACCGCTGAGCTTTACGCTGCGCGAAAAGCAGACGCTGGCGATTATCGGTGAAAACGGCTCGGGCAAATCGACCCTGGCAAAAATGCTCGCGGGCATGGTCGAGCCAAGCGGCGGTGAAATACTGATTGACGATCATCCTCTGGAATTTGGGGACTATTCTTTTCGCAGTCAGCGCATCCGGATGATTTTTCAGGATCCGTCGACGTCCCTGAACCCGCGCCAGCGTATTTCCCAGATCCTGGATTTCCCGCTGCGGTTGAATACCGACCTGGAGCCGGAAGCGCGTCGCAAACGGATTGTCGAAACCCTGCGTCTGGTAGGCCTCCTGCCCGACCATGTCAGCTATTACCCGCACATGCTGGCCCCGGGCCAAAAACAGCGTCTCGGTCTGGCCCGCGCGCTGATCCTGCGCCCGAAAGTTATTATCGCCGACGAAGCGCTGGCGTCGCTGGATATGTCGATGCGTTCGCAGCTCATTAACCTGATGCTGGAGTTACAGGAAAAGCAGGGGATCTCTTATATTTACGTGACTCAGCACCTGGGCATGATGAAACACATCAGCGACCAGGTGCTGGTGATGCACCAGGGAGAAGTGGTCGAGCGCGGCAGTACCGCTGACGTACTGGCCTCCCCGCTCCATGACCTGACAAAACGCCTGATTGCCGGACACTTTGGTGAAGCATTGACGGCGGACGCGTGGCGTAAAGATCGTTAGCCGTTGCGTAACCCGCTTGCCAGCAGAGTAAACACCTCTATGGCATACGGAAGGGTCTTCTGCGGTTCATCACTCGCGGCAATCAGCAGAGCCGCATTCAGCGCAGCGCCGTTCAGCAGATGGGCTGCGACTCTGGCATCCATCTTTTTGATTACGTTGCACTCCATCATTTTTTCGATGGTCTGACGGGTCGACTCAAGGCAGTTGTTCTGGCTGGGCCATTGCGCCGGGTCACCCAGAACAGCCGGGCCGTCAAGAAGGACGATACGCTGAACTTCCGGAACGAGCGCCATTTTGATATAGGCGATGCCCTCCGCCAGCAGTCGCTCCCAGTCATCATCGGCGGCGGCGGCAATCGCTTTCGCGTTTGCTGCCATTTCGCTGTCTATCTGCGCGACCACCGCCGCCAGTAATCCCTTCTTGTCGTTGAAATTATGATATAGCGCGCCGCGTGTTAACCCCACGCTTGCCGTGAGTTCATCCATTGACGCTGCGGCATAGCCTTTTTCAGCAAATGCCTTCCGCGCCGCCTGAATCATTTTCTCGCGATTTTCCTGGGCCGTTTCAGCACGACGTTTTGTAGCCATGGGACTTCCTTCATTAAGCGGTAATTATAATTTGACATACGCGGCGTATGTGGATTACATTTTTGACATACATCGCGTATGTTACTTCTACTGCGTAAGCACAACAATACCTCTGACAGAAAAGGAAAAGCCATGCATCCACGTGACCCCGTCTTTCCGGCTAATCGACATGCCCTCTATGAAGAGCATGGCTATTCAGCAGCAATCCGCTCTGGCGATCTGTTATTTGTTTCCGGTCAGGTTGGCAGCCGCAGCGATGGCACACCTGAACCCGACTTCCCCGCTCAGGTGCAGCTGGCGTTCGATAATTTACGGGCGACTCTGGCAGCCGCAGGGTGTACTTTTGACGATCTGATTGATGTCACGACATTTCATACCGATCCTGAAAACCAGTTCCCCGCCATCATGGAGGCAAAAAAACTGGCGTTTCCGCACCCCCCTTACCCAAACTGGACAGCAATAGGCGTTAACTGGCTTGCGGGTTTTGATTTCGAAATTAAGGTTATCGCCAGGATCCCTACGCCCGCGAATTAACATCTGGCAGCAAACTGATTTACCGTTAAGCTATCACTGACGCACAAATGAAAGACAGCATCAGCAACTATATTCTCTCCTGGGTAGAAGAAAATAACTTTACTATTTTACACATTGGTGATTTGGTTGCAGATATTGGATACAGCAGAAGAACCATCGAAACATGGTTTAAAGAGAAGTATCGGTTCTCTTTAGGTGAATATATTCTCCGACGGAGGTTAAGCCGTGCCGCCATTATGCTGAGAATGACGTCGATTCCGGTGACGGATATTGCGTATTTATTCCATTACCAGAGCAGTCAAGGATTTTCCAGAGCCTTTAAAAAAATGATGGGGCTGACACCCTCTGAGTACAGATGTGCCAGAGGGTGGAATTTTGACATCTTACAGCCCTCTTTTTTATTAAGCGAACATGAAACGCCTGAGCTCGAGGTCTGCTATCTGGATGAAACGTTTATCTATACGCATGAAATTATCGAACACGATCATCTTTTTGATACCTCAGTGCATGATATTACTAAAAAAATCAAAAAGCTCCTGACAGAAAACCGCCATGATATCGATAAAATTATTCTGATGCCCCGCCGCCCCGAGTTAGGCAAAAGCCGATCGTATCTGGTCGAGGTATTAATATCGTACGCGTTACAAAGCGACACGGTGACAAATAAAAAATCCTGCATTGTGCGTGGGAGATACGCAAGAATGCCCTTTAGCGGTAGCTGGGAAATCTACAGCGCGTTTAACAAGATTGCCTTCGTTAAGGCGATGGTAAATCAACGCCTGACGTTGCGCGACGGTATTTACCTGATGAAAATTAATGGGTACAGCGACGAGTCTGTCGATTTTGATGTTTTCATCCCCATCCTGTAACCTCAGCTTCATTCAGCCTGTCTGGTAACAATTCTGTTTTTACCGTTGTGCTTAGCCTCATACAACGCCTCGTCCACGTCACGCATAATATCATTGCCGTTGACGTTATTCTGAATGGCTGAGCACACGCCGATACTTAATGTGACCTTTACAGGGAGAGCATAATGATAGCCCGGCCCGGTGCGCTGTTGAACGTTCTGGCGAATACGCTCCGCGACGGCCATAGCCTGCTTACCGTCGGTATCCGGCAGCAGCAGACCAAATTCCTCGCCTCCCAGTCGGGCAAAGATGTCGTTATCGCGAATGCTGTCTTTGATAATATCCACGACCGCCAGAATCACGCGATCCCCCACAAGATGCCCCCAGTTATCGTTAATCGACTTAAAGTTGTCGATGTCCAGCATCATAATGCTGGTCCCCTTTTCTGTCCTGAGCGAGCGGACCCGCGGAAGTGCCTCATAAAAATATTTACGGTTGTAGATCTGAGTAAGCGGATCGCGATCAACCCGATCGCCGAAAATTTTCAACAGGTTAAAGACATGGAATATTAAGGTACAAATCACAAATAATTTGCTGAGGACCTCTACTGCCCGGCTGATATACCAGAGCGACAGATTGTAAGTATCAAGCAGTAAGAGGAAAAAATTGTAAACGATGGCGGAAAGGCAAACCACAATAATACTGTTCCAGATCCCGGACGCCAGGCGTGTCACAGAGATCATATAACAAAGTAAAGCCGACCAGAGCAGGATCAGAACGTTTACGTACCTGATATCCCAGACAGGATAATGATGTTCATCTTCGAATGCTGCAATCGTTAATGTCCAGGCCGGATGGTAGCTGCTGAGATAATGGGCCAGCATCGGAAACATAACCAGTGTCATCATTAATGCTAACGTCATGCTGATCTTATTTCGGAATCTGAGCGTGGATCGTATCGTGATTTTTTCCACACGGACCGCCAGCGCCAGTAATACGATAAAGCTCAGCTGCCGAAAAAAATAGAATACCGCCGTATCGTTGGTTTTTGCCGCCTGGGTAAAACCAGCATGCTCCGGAAGCTGAATGACAATGATCGTCTCAATGAAATAAACCAGCCCACTAAGAAATGCCAGGCTCAGAATGAATAAGGAAAAACGCGATCGGTCGGAGGCATACAGCATCTGGATAAAAATAAAGATAATGGTATCCAGAAAGAACAGCGCAATCATGACGATCAAATAGGTGGTCATAGGCACCCTGAAACCAGGATTATCATTCACGCAAAAGGAGTTCACCGCGATCATAAGCGCAAAAAGCGCCGCACCTGACAGCATGATCAGTTTTTCGGCCAACGTTATATTTTTCATCTTCCTTCTTACCGCACACAGATAAAGACTCAAAATGGCATAGCCGTTATCGACCCTCGCGCTATTTTAAAGCGTTTAAAGGGCTAAACGGATCATTTTGCGCAAAAGGCGCTGGACACATCAGCATGAGGGCGGCGTCACGGTGCCCGCTGGTTGGATGAGGCGAACCCCGCGTGCGGTGATATACTGCTGGGATACACACGAAACGGCCTGATGAAGAGTCAGTTCAACCTCTTCCGTGAGCCCATTCACGGCGCAGGAGCGAGAAATATCGTGACACATGGGGCTGTGAGTGGGCTATAATTTCGAGCTAATTTCGAATGATTTTGAAATACTGCCTGTAACGCTATGAATTACAAGGCAAAATAAGCAATGAATATAAGGATTAAAGCTATGGGTTTTCTTTCCGGTAAGCGCATTCTGGTGACTGGCGTTGCCAGCAAACTGTCCATCGCATACGGCATCGCACAGGCAATGCATCGCGAAGGCGCTGAGCTGGCGTTCACCTACCAGAACGACAAGCTGAAAGGCCGTGTTGAAGAATTTGCCGCGCAGCTGGGTTCCAGCATTGTTCTGGAATGTGACGTTGCACAAGACGAAAGCATTGATGGCATGTTTGCTGAACTGGCAAAAGCATGGCCGAAATTCGACGGTTTTGTTCACTCCATCGGCTTCGCTCCTGGCGACCAGCTGGACGGCGACTATGTGAACGCGGTTACCCGTGATGGCTTCAAAATCGCCCACGACATCAGCTCCTACAGCTTCGTTGCAATGGCAAAATCCTGCCGCGCGATGCTGAACCCGGGCGCAGCCCTGCTGACCCTGTCCTACCTCGGCGCAGAACGTGCTATCCCTAACTACAACGTTATGGGTCTGGCGAAAGCGTCTCTGGAAGCCAACGTGCGCTACATGGCGAACGCAATGGGTCCTGAAGGCGTGCGTGTTAACGCTATTTCTGCGGGTCCAATCCGTACCCTGGCCGCTTCCGGTATCAAAGATTTCCGTAAAATGCTGGCACACTGCGAAGCGGTTACCCCGATTCGTCGTACCGTTACCATCGAAGATGTGGGTAACTCTGCGGCATTCCTGTGCTCTGACCTTTCCGCAGGTATCTCCGGCGAAGTGGTTCACGTTGACGGCGGCTTCAACATCGCTGCAATGAACGAGCTGGAAATCAAATAAGCTTGTCACTCTCTTCCCGCCAGGGAAGAGAGTTTCTCCCCGCCCCGCTCCTCGTTATTCCGTTCTGCTATTTGTTATCACCTAACAATATTTTTCCCCTCATCCGCCTTACGCCAGGATATTGATCGCCATTTTGAGATCAAGGAACGCCCATGGAACAACGCCGTTTTTCCGGCAAAGGCCACTGGTATCATGAAACCCAGTCGAATCATTCGCAGACGGACGTTCTGCCGCTGGTGCCCGAAGCCGCTAACGTCGACGACCGTTTTTTGCTCGATTTAGCCCTGCCCGATGACATTCTCGCAAGCTGTGCTGGTTGGCTTGCGCCTGCCCGAACCCTGTGTCATCTTTTGTTCCCGCTTGATACTCCCGTGAGCCGTCTGCATACGCTCAGCGCCTACGACAGGCTGAGCACGGCATTAACGGTTGCCCAGGCGTGTGGTGTTCAGCGGCTCTGTAACCACTACGCTGCCCTGCTCGCCCCTCTTCCGGGGCCGGACTCCTCCCGGGAAAGCAATCGACGCCTTGCAGAAATTACCCAGTATGCCCGCCAGTTAGCAAGCTCACCCGATGTGATCGATGACAAAGCCCAAAACCAGCTTGATGAGGTTGGACTCACAACGTATGACATTGTGCTTATCAACCAGATCATCGGCTTTGTCGGTTTTCAGGCGCGAGTGGTCGCGGTATTTCAGGCATTGCTTGGCCATCCGGTACGCTGGTTGCCCGGGCACCACATTCAGCCCCATACGCTGCCGGTTAGCTTCAGCAGATGGACCGCCACGCTACCTGCGGTAGAGCTAAAATATGCCAGTGCGCTTCAGCTTGAGGCGCTCTCACGCTGGCAGGCGGAACCGGCGCTTGAAGCGCTCACCCCTGTGCTGTGTCATGAGCCGATGCTGCTTAATCTGACGGGCGAAATTCTGCTTAACCATCCGCTAAGTGAAGGCCCCGCGTCTTCGATGATCTCAGCCGCTCGTGCGCTGCTCGTCGCCTCTCCGGATCGCTTTAGCGCCGCCCAGTTAACGCCCCTGACCGGGTCAGGTCTCTCGCCAGAGAAGGCCATCAATCTGCTAACCCGAGATGCATTTTATGGCTGGCTGGACCGTCTGCGTGTGGCGCTCGGCAAAGAGGAATAACCATACTCTTTACCTAAAGAGCGCTTGCTGTAGCAGTGAGATTCGCGTAAAACTGTCAGCCGCTCAATGGCTACGAAAATAGAACATTATGTTTCAGGACAACCCGCTGCTAGCGCAGCTTAAACAGCAACTGCATTCCCAGACGCCGCGTGCAGAAGGGGTCGTAAAAGCCACGGAAAAGGGCTTTGGCTTTCTTGAAGTTGATGGGCAGAAGAGCTACTTCATTCCGCCTCCTCAGATGAAGAAAGTGATGCATGGCGACCGTATTTCGGCCGTTATTCATACCGAAAAGGAACGAGAGTCTGCCGAGCCGGAAGCACTGATCGAACCTTTCCTGACCCGCTTTGTCGGGAAAGTGCATAAAAAAGACGATCGTCTTTCCGTCGTGCCGGACCATCCTCTCCTGAAAGATGCTATTCCGTGCCGCGCCGCGCGTGGCGTTGAGCATGATTTTGTTGAGGGTGACTGGGCGGTTGCTGAGATGCGCCGTCATCCTTTAAAAGGCGATCGCGGTTTCTACGCCGAGCTTACCCAATACATTACCTTCGGCGACGACCATTTCGTCCCATGGTGGGTGACGCTGGCGCGCCACAATCTCGAAAAAGAAGCGCCTGATGGCGTGGCGACTGAAATGCAGGACGAAGGTCTGGAACGTCGCGATCTGACGGCGCTGGACTTTGTCACCATTGACAGCGCCAGCACCGAGGATATGGACGATGCGCTGTATGCCGAAGAGACAGCCGATGGCAAACTGCATCTGACCGTCGCCATCGCCGACCCTACCGCATGGATTGTCGAAGGCAGCAAGCTGGACGAGATGGCCAAAGTGCGCTCGTTCACCAACTACCTGCCGGGCTTTAACATTCCGATGTTGCCGCGTGAACTCTCCGACGATCTTTGTTCGCTGCGTGCGCATGAAGTACGTCCGGTGCTGGCATGTCGGATGACCATTGCGGCTGACGGTACCATTGAAGAAGATATTGAATTCTTCGCCGCCACCATCGAATCCAAAGCCAAGCTGGCCTATGACGACGTGTCCGACTGGCTGGAGAACACGGGCAACTGGAAACCCGAGTCGGACAACATTGCCGCACAAATTCGTCTGTTGCACCGCGTCTGCCTGAGCCGCAGCGAATGGCGTCAAACTCACGCGCTGGTCTTCAAAGATCGTCCGGACTACCGTTTTGTGCTGGGTGAAAAAGGTGAAGTGCTGAATATCGTCGCTGAGCCGCGCCGTATTGCCAACCGCATCGTTGAAGAAGCGATGATTTCCGCCAACATTTGTGCTGCACGGGTGCTGCGCGACAAATTAGGCTTTGGCATTTACAACGTGCACACCGGGTTTGATCCGGCGAACACCGAAGCGCTGGCTGCCCTGCTGAAAACCCATGACGTACACGTCGATCCTGAGGAAGTGCTGACCCTGCAAGGTTTCTGCAAACTGCGCCGCGAGCTGGACGCACAGCCGTCAGGGTTCCTCGACAGCCGTATTCGCCGCTTCCAGTCCTTTGCGGAAATCAGCACCGAGCCTGGCCCGCACTTCGGCCTTGGCCTTGAGGCTTATGCGACCTGGACCTCCCCGATCCGTAAGTACGGCGACATGGTTAACCATCGTCTGCTGAAAGCGATCATCAAAGGGGAATCTGTTGCCCGCCCACAGGATGATACGACATTGCAGATGGCAGAACGTCGCCGTCTCAACCGTATGGCGGAGCGTGATGTCGGCGACTGGTTGTACGCGCGCTTCCTGAATGATAAGGCAGGGACTGATACCCGTTTCCCGGCTGAAATCATTGACATCAGCCGCGGCGGTATGCGCGTTCGCCTGGTGGATAATGGCGCCGTTGCCTTTATTCCTGCCCCGTTCCTGCATGCCGTCCGCGACGAACTGGTTTGTAGCCAGGAAAACGGGACCGTGCAAATTAAAGGCGAAACGGTTTACAAGGTCACTGACGTGATTGATGTCACCATCGCTGAAGTGCGCATGGAAACCCGCAGTATTATCGCGCGCCCTGTCGCCTGATAACCGCGTAAACTTCCGGCCGTTCCGTTAAGGGATGGCCGGGAGTTCTCTCCTGAATTATCTCCCGCAAAATCATCGTTTTTTCTCACACTTTTCTGTTTCCCAACGCCACATTTCTCCAGAATTATCTACAGTAAAAGAGAGCCGTCATTGTCGACTGCAAATGAATAATTTGTGCGCTACTCAGCAGCCGCGGGAGAAAACGTGATGGACGATCTGGAGCAGAATTTGCTGTTTCGTTACATGGGTACGCATAGCCCCTGGTGGCGACTGACAGCAGACAGCAATGCTCTGCATCTTGCTGCCAGTGAAAGCGCTGACATCATTCAGGTGGTTGCGCTGGATGATGAACAGGCCGCGCTGATCCGCCAGCTCACCGTAATCACCTCCAGCATTGCCATGACCCTGCCTTTGTACGGTGTGGACGTTCCCGTTCATCTTGTCGGCCGTAAAATTAACAAAAATGAGTGGGCAGGAACGGCATCAGCCTGGAACGATACTCCTTCCGTTGCGCGCGACCTGGCGCAGGGGCTCTCCTTCGCCGAACAGGTAGTTTCCGAGGCTAACTCCGTGATTGTGATCCTCGACCAGAACGGGAATATTCAGCGCTTCAACCGTTTAAGTGAAGAATATACGGGCCTGAAGGAACAGGAAGTTATCGGGCAAAACGTGTTCAAACTGTTTATGAGCCGCAGCGAAGCCGCGGCCTCCAAACGCAACATCACCGGTTTTTTTCGTAACGGCAGCTCCTACGAAGTTGAACGCTGGATCAAGACCCGCAAGGGGCAGCGCCTGTTTCTCTTCAGAAATAAATTTGTTCACAGCGGCAGCGGAAAAAATGAAATTTTCCTCATCTGTTCAGGTACCGACATAACCGAGGAGCGTCGGGCCCAGGAGCGCCTGCGCGTTCTCGCCAATACGGATACGATTACCGGTTTGCCTAACCGAAATGCCATCCATGAGCTGATCTCTGATGCCATCACCGCTCGGGGTGACACGCAGGTTGGCGTAGTTTACCTCGATCTGGATAATTTTAAAAAAGTGAACGATGCCTATGGGCATATGTTTGGCGACCAGCTGCTACAGGCCGTTGCGCTGGCGATCCTGAGCTGCCTGGACGAAGGACAAACCCTGGCGCGCCTGGGTGGGGATGAGTTTATCGTGATGGCCACTGATACCTCGCAGGGCGCGCTGGAAGCGATGGCGTCGCGAATACTGACCCGACTGCGTCAACCTTTCCGCATCGGGCTGATTGAGGTTTACACCGGCTGCTCGCTGGGCATCGCGCTTGCGCCCCAGCACGGTAACGATCGCGAAAGCGTCATTCGCAATGCCGACACCGCCATGTACACCGCCAAAGAAAATGGCCGGGGCAAATTCTGCGTCTTCTCGCCAGAGATGAACCAGCGCGTATTTGAATACCTGTGGCTGGATACTAACCTGCGTAAAGCGCTGGATAACGATCAGCTGTTAATCCACTACCAGCCCAAAATGACCTGGCGCGGCGAAGTCAGAAGTCTGGAGGCGCTGGTGCGCTGGCAGTCGCCAGAGCGTGGCCTGATCCCGCCGATGGAGTTTATCTCCTATGCAGAGGAATCAGGGCTGATTGTGCCTCTGGGCCGCTGGGTTATGCTTGATGTGGTGCGCCAGGTAGCAAAATGGCGCGACAAGGGGATCAACATGCGCGTCGCGGTCAACGTCTCCGCCCGTCAGCTGGCGGACCAGACCATCTTCAGTGACCTGAAGCAGGCGCTGAAAGACCTGAATTTTGAATACTGCCCGATTGACGTGGAATTAACCGAAAGCTGTCTCATTGAAAATGAAGAACTGGCCCTGTCAGTGATCCAGCAATTTAGCCGCCTGGGAGCGCAAATTCATCTGGATGACTTTGGTACGGGGTACTCTTCCCTGTCGCAACTGGCGCGCTTCCCTATCGATGCCATTAAGCTTGACCAGTCTTTCGTGCGGGATATCCATAAGCAGTCCATTTCACAGTCGCTGGTGCGTGCGATAGTCGCCGTGGCGCAAGCGTTAAATTTGCAGGTCATTGCTGAAGGGGTGGAAAGTGCAAAAGAAGACGCCTTTCTGACGAAGAATGGCGTCAACGAACGGCAGGGTTATCTTTTTGCTAAGCCCATGCCCGCTGCCGCATTCGAGCGATGGCTAAAACGTTATCAGGCCAGGAATGTCCGTTAGCTGGCTTTGCGTAAGCCCGTCGCCTGATGGCGATTTTGCAGCATAACCAGCCGCTCCATGTAGGCGATATCCTTCGGTTCAAGGCAGAAGGCGGCATCAACCCAATCCTCAGTAATGTCCATCAACTCGCTTCGCGGAAGTGGCAGCACGCGCGTACGTGCACGCAGCATGGCCCTTACGCCGTTCAGCTTCGGCTGTAGCGTGTCGATAAACGTCCGCACCGAAACATAGCTCTGTAACGGCTCAAATAAGAGATCCACAAGACCATGCTGCTCATACCATTCCGCCGTATGCGTCTCACCTTTGTAGATCAGCGCCTCCGCCATTTTCATGCCGGCACGACGCGCCACCAGTGAATAGCCGCCCATGCCCGGGAACAGATTGAACGCGATTTCCGGAAAGCCTAATCGGGCATCGCGCTGGGCCAGAATGAAATGATGCGCCAGCGCGGCTTCAAACCCGCCCCCTAAAGCGCTTCCTTCCACCATAGCCAGCGTGACAGCGCCGGTATCAAACCCTCGCGAGGCGGCATGAACGCAGTCCACACAGGCCCGGGCATAGGCGCGTAACGCTTCGCGTCGGTTGTTTTTGATGCACTCAACGAAGAACTGTAAATCACCGCCGGTATTGTAGATGTCGGGGACCAGCGATCCGGTGACCCAAAAATCAACGACAAATCCGGACTGTCGAACCAGCCAGGAGAGATTCATGATCTCCTCGATCAGCGCATGGTTGAAGCAAGGCCGTGGCGTGGCGCGTAACATCATCCACACCGTACGCCGTTCGGCCTCATAATAAGCCGCCAGTTGAGTGAATCGTTCAGCATCAGTAAACAATGTGCAGGTTGTCTGGTTGATAACTGTCATAGTCGAATTCCTCTTATAAAAAAGCGCGTTGCGCGCAGTTTTAGACTAATCCACCCCTACAACCCGCAGCAGACGGGGGTTAAATTTATCACTTTCATTTATGGACTTTGGTTATTGCATTTTTTACCTTCTCTTTTGAATCAATTTTCTGCATCATTGATAATATTAACTTTTCGCTTCAGGGTGAGCTTATGTCTAACATTGATGCAACAGCCGTGGCGCAGCGTATTGATACTGTGCTGGATATTCTTGTCGCAGGCGATTATCACTCTGCTATCCGTAATCTTGAGATCCTCAAGTCTGAACTGCTGGCTGAGAACGGCGCTGATAACGCTCCAGAATCCACTCAACCTAAAGCCCCGTGGGAAGTGTAACCACGTCGTTTCCGACCTTGCCTTTTAAATGGATGCTATGAACTCCCGACAACAAATCATTTTGCAGATGGTGATCGATCAGGGGCGCGTAAGCGTGGTCGATCTCGCTAAAGCCACCGGCGTTTCTGAAGTCACCATTCGTCAGGATCTGAATCTTCTGGAAAAACAGAGCTACCTGCGGCGTGCGCACGGATATGCCGTTCCACTGGACAGCGACGACGTTGAAACCCGCATGATGAACAATTATGCGCTCAAGCGGGAGCTGGCGGAGTTTGCTGCATCCCTGGTGAATAACGGTGAGACCGTCTTTATTGAAAATGGTAGCAGTAACGCCCTTCTGGCGCGCACGCTTGCCGATCAAAAAGACGTTACCATCATCACCGTAAGCAGCTATATTGCCCATCTGTTGAAGGAAACTCGCTGCGAGGTGATTCTGCTGGGCGGCATTTACCAGAAGAAAAGCGAAAGCATGGTGGGGCCATTAACGCGCCAATATGTTCAGCAGGTTCACTTCAGTAAGGCATTCATAGGTATTGATGGCTGGCAGCCCGACACCGGCTTTACCGGCCGCGACATGATGCGTTCAGACGTGGTTAACGCCGTACTCGCCAAAGAGTGTGAAGCGATTGTGCTGACCGACAGCTCTAAGTTTGGCGCCGTACACCCTTATACGATGGGGCCGGCCTCGCGCTTCAGCCGTGTGATCACGGATGAGCGTTTGAGTGATGAATATCGCCAGCAATTAGAACAAGACGGTCTGACTGTCGATATTGTAAAAAAAACGGCCTGATTATCCTGCTGCGCCCGAATAATGGGCGCACTTAAACCTTTCTCTGAGAGTATTCCGACCCTTCCTTTAAGAGTTTTTACCTGTTGAAACCGTTCTAAACACGTAAAATTAGTATTAGCGATATAACAGGAAGTGACTATCACCTGCGTGATGATGAAACGCCTGCGCGACCAGCTTTCACGGGAACAGAATTTAAGTATGGATATTGTCTATACTTAAAGTGCATTCCTTTCCGTGAATCGATAATTCAGGAGAAAGTATTATGACCTTTACCAGCAAAAAATTAGCCGCCGCTGTTCTGGCAATCACTGTAGCAATGTCCCTGAGCGCTTGCTCTAACTGGTCTAAACGTGACCGTAACACCGCGATTGGTGCCGGTGCTGGTGCGCTTGGTGGTGCAGTATTAACGGATGGTAGTACGCTGGGTACATTAGGTGGTGCTGCCGTAGGTGGTAT
Organism: Enterobacter cloacae complex sp. SHL022; assembly: GCF_049237785.1. Lineage (NCBI taxonomy): Bacteria > Pseudomonadati > Pseudomonadota > Gammaproteobacteria > Enterobacterales > Enterobacteriaceae > Enterobacter > Enterobacter cloacae complex sp. SHL022. The sequence goes on from NZ_JBMKJH010000001.1 coordinate 43,363, forward strand.
TATCGGTCACCAGGTGGGCAAATAATCACCATAACGGCTCTCACCGGCATAATAATATATTAAGTATTTTCAGGTCTGACTTACGCACGTAAAAAAAAGAGCCACGGCAATGTCCGTGGCTCATTTATTTTAGCCGCCCGCCAGTTTGACTTTCATTCCTTTGGCTTCCAGCAGCGTTTTAATTAAATCTCGTTTATCGCCCTGAATCTCAATAATGCCGTCTTTTACTGCCCCACCGCATCCGCACTTCTTTTTAAGCTCAGCGGCGAGCTTTACCAGGTCTGCATCATCCAGGTCAATGCCGGTGACAAGGCAAACGCCTTTCCCTTTTCTGCCGCTGGTCTGGCGCTGAATTCGCACGATACCATCGCCTTTTGGACGTTCAGCTTTCTCTTTTGGCTCTTCAATGCGCCCGGTATCCGTTGAATAGACCAGACGACTGTTGGCGTCACGCATTATGCCCCCTTTTTCAGTGATGCATTAATCGCTTTCAGGGTCTCTGCCGGATGAGCGGATTGCGTCACCGGGCGACCAATCACCATATAGTCTACACCCGCGCTCAGCGCCTGCTCTGGCGTCATGATACGTCGCTGATCCCCTGACTCGCTGCCTGCTGGACGAATACCTGGCGTCACCAGTTTAAAATCGCGGCCTAACTCAGATTTGAAGCGAACCGCCTCCTGAGCCGAACAGACCACGCCATCGAGACCACACTGTTGCGTGAGGCGCGCCAGACGCTCTGCATGTTCGGCAGGTGACAACGTCACACCCAGGTCGCGCAGGTCGGATTCATCCATACTGGTCAGCACGGTGACGGCGATCAGAAGCGGAGCGTCATTACCAAACGGCACCAGCGCTTCGCGCGCAGCCGTCATCATGCGTGCCCCGCCCGATGCATGTACGTTAACCATCCACACGCCGAGTTCAGCTGCCGCAGCAACGGCGTGCGCAGTGGTATTTGGAATGTCGTGGAATTTCAGGTCGAGGAAAACGTCGAAACCACGCTGATGCAGATCGCGGACGATTTGTGGGCCGAACAGCGTAAACATCTCTTTGCCTACTTTCAGACGGCAATCGCGGGGATCAATGCCATCAACAAAGGCCAGTGCGGCGTCACGGTTATTGTAATCCAGAGCAACAACTACGGGAGAATCGGTAACTACGCGGGAAGTGGAGGATGTAACAGACGTCATGACCAGCCCTTTTCGTCTATGGGCGCGCAGCGGCGCGGAACAGATAAACGGCGTGCATTCTACCTGCCCTCGGGGTAAATGAACAGAATCGAATGCTTTTCCTGCTGAACCCCAGACCGCACGGTGCTGATGGAATTACTGTAACCATTAGTATGTTGTAACTAAAGTGCAGCGTTTTAAAAAATTACTGTCCGTCCAGACCTCGGATTGGCTTAATGGTGGACCACGCCCGGCAGGAAGGGCAATGCCAGTAGAGCGAATAGGCGGTGAAGCCGCATTTCTGGCAGCGATAGCGCGGTTTGCTGCGCACCTGTTCACCCACCATGTCTCGCAGCACCATCAGGCTCTCTTTAGCGCGCCCTTCTTCTGCGTCATTAAGGTGGTAATCCATCAGCTTATGGAAGACACGCATGGTAGGATGACGCTGCAACTGACGGGTAATGTATACCTGGGCGGTATCGCTCCCTTCATGCTCTTCGACGACATCTGACAGCATCAGCTCGGCTGTGGCACCTGTATTCTCTTCAACACAGCGACGCAGAAACGCAACCCACTCGTCCTGCTTACCGAGCTGCTGATAGCAGGTTTGCAGCATTTCCAACGTTTCGCTGACCAGCTCTTTGTCCTGATCGATAACGCGAAGCAGGCTCTCCACGGCTTTGGCGTAATCACCGTTAGCCATAAAGACCCGCCCCATCATGATCGAGATGCGCGCGCTGTTGCGATCGGCCGCTGCGCCTTTCTTTAACAGTGCCATGGCTTTATCCATGTCATCGCTACCCATCTGCTGGAGAGCCAGCTCGCAATAGAAGTGGGCAATTTCGACGCGCTGTTTGTCTTTGCCGAGTTTGACCAGCCGTTCAGCGGTATCAATCGCTTTTTGCCAGTCGCTGGTGGCCTGATAGATTTGCAGAAGCTGCTGAAGCGCACCGATACGGAAGTCCGTCTCATCCACCAGCTGAGAGAACATATCCTCGGCGCGATCGTAAAGCCCCGCGGCCATGTAATCCCGCCCAAGCTGCTGCACGGCCAGCAACCGTTGCTCATAGGTCAACGAAGCGCTTTCCATCAAGGTCTGGTGGATACGAATGGCACGGTCAACCTCTCCGCGCGAGCGGAACAGGTTTCCCAGGGTGAGATGCGCCTCAACGGTGCCGGTATCCTCTTTAAGCATATCGAGGAACAGATCCACCGCTTTATCCTGCTGATTGCTCAGCAGGAAGTTCACCCCCGCTACGTAGTCACGGGAGAGTCGGTTTGCTTCATCCTGTTTTGTTTGTTGCGCGCTTCTGCGGCCCATATACCAGCCATAGGCTGCGGCGACAGGCAAAAGCAGAAACAACAACTCCAGCATATTCGATTATTCCTTGACTACCGGCACACCAGAGCTCGCCGGAATGTCAGACGCAGGCGTAAGTTGATGTTCAAGTCGTTTAATTTTACGTTCAGCGCGAACAAGAGAAACACGAACCTTAAGCCAGAACAGGCCGCATACAAGCCAGCCGATGACAAACCCCGCCGCGAATAACACAGCCAGCAGGCTCGACACCCGGTACTCGCCCTGCGCCAGCAGATAGTTGAAACTTACCTGTTGATCGTTTTGCGCGCCCAATGTGACTGAAATGACAAAAATCGCCAACACCAGTAAGAAAATGAGTAAATATTTCACATGACTTCCCGTTATGTGGTTCGAGCGTATAAAGCGTGTTCAACTCACTGCAATCAGCCTTATAAGCTACCATTTTAGTGGCGGGCGCGAAATGGAAAAAGTAATGCGCCCTACATGGATTTATGGTCAAAATGCGGAATATCAACCTTCAGGTTCCGCCAGACTCCCTTTCGGCTATTTCTTCCTTCTCTTCCGGCGGCGGCGTCAGGGGTCCACAAAAACGTTGTGCAAGCCAGGTCGCCAGCGTCACCAGTACCCACGAGATCAGCGTTGCCACCACCAAATCACGCGGCCAGTGCATCCCCAGCAGCATCCGGCTGCCCATTACGCCTGTCGCCCAGACCAGCAAAATCGCAATCGTGAGGGTACGCCGACGCGGCCACAGCAGTCCTACGCCAAGTAGCGCCCAGCTGGCAGCAAACATCGTATGCCCGGAAGGAAACGCAAAGCCGGTCTCTTTTTGCCAGTGTTTGCGTAAAAAGGTCGGGATATCCTGCTGTTCCGCAAGTTGCTCCTTTACCAGCGCACCGCGATCTTTACGCTTTAAATTGTAGAACTCATCCACCGGAACATGGTGCGTTTTTTCCAGCCAGACGACGAAAGGACGGGGTTCCTGCACGCGATCTTTCACCCACGACTTCACCCCCTGCCCGATGAGTATGGCCCCGCCGAGAATGGCAAACAGTACCAGCGCCGCACGAAGGCGAAAGCGCAGGCACCACAGGAACCAGCCACAGAGCAGCACGTGTGTAATAATCCCCCACGGCTGGGTGACCGTCTCGGTTATCCAGTATAGGGCTTTCAGCCACGTCTCGTTTTGTCCGGGCTGCCACATCCAGCCGGAGAACCAAACGACCAGGGGTATAACGAGCAATACGGCGGCACCTGCGGCCGTTCGTCTGGCAATCGAAAGCATGTCCTCTCCTTTTTCACTAAGCACCACAATCATAACTGAATTTCTTCATTCAGGTGGATATGTCGGATTGTGCGTTTAACGTTTGTAAAGCGTGGTGGTGATTAGGTGAAGTTGCCGGGCTTGTGGCAAAATAGTCCAATACAGAAAGCATAATGGGGCAAAGGCACGAAACGTGTCAGCCTGGTCTGGAGAATCACATGCAGCTTAAACGTGTGGCAGAAGCCAAACTGCCAACCCCATGGGGCGATTTCCTGATGGTGGGTTTTGAAGAACTGGCAACCGGGCAAGATCACGTCGCCCTGGTATTCGGCGACATTTCGGGGCAAACGCCGGTGCTGTCCCGCGTTCATTCAGAGTGTCTGACCGGTGACGCGCTGTTCAGCCTGCGGTGCGACTGCGGTTTCCAGCTTGAAGCCGCCCTTTCTCATATCGCAGAGGAAGGACGTGGCGTTCTGCTGTATCACCGTCAGGAAGGACGCAATATTGGCCTGCTGAATAAAATCCGCGCCTACGCGTTGCAGGATCAGGGCTACGATACCGTCGAAGCGAACCATCAGCTCGGCTTTGCTGCTGACGAGCGCGATTTCACCCTGTGCGCAGATATGTTCAAGCTGCTGGGCGTGGACGAAGTGCGTCTGTTGACCAATAACCCGAAGAAAGTGGAAATCCTCACTGAAGCGGGCATCAATATCGTGGAACGCGTGCCGCTGATTGTCGGCCGCAACCCGAAAAACGCGCACTACCTCGATACTAAAGCCGCCAAAATGGGGCATCTGCTGAGCGAGTAAACGCAAAACGCCCGGCACATGTGCCGGGCGATTTTATCAGTCCAGCATCTTACGAATTACATAATGTAAAATGCCGTCGTTCTGGTAATAGGTCAGCTCTGTTGCCGTATCAATACGACACCGGCAATCCAGCACTTCTGTCGTACCATCTGCGCGCGTTAATTTCACCGGAACGGTTTTACCCGGTTGCAGATTTTGCAGACCGCTGATATCAATCTGCTCTTCCCCGGTCAGACCCAGCGTTTTACGCGTCACGCCCTGCGGGAACTCCAGCGGCAAGATCCCCATGCCGATCAGGTTTGAGCGGTGGATACGTTCAAAGGATTCGGCAATCACCACGCGAACCCCGAGCAGACGCGGACCTTTTGCCGCCCAGTCGCGACTGGAACCGGAGCCGTACTCTTTACCGGCAATAACGGCCAGCGGCGTCCCCTCCTGCTGATACTTCATGGCTGCGTCATAAATTGAAATGACCTCTGTATCCGGCAGGTGGCGCGTCATGCCCCCTTCCACGCCCGGAACCATTTCATTGCGAATGCGGATGTTGGCAAAGGTCCCGCGCATCATCACTTCGTGGTTACCACGGCGCGAACCGTAGGAGTTGAAATCGCGACGTTCCACGCCACGGCTTTGCAGATACCGACCTGCCGGACTGTCCGCCTTGATGCTCCCCGCCGGAGAGATATGGTCGGTGGTGACGGAATCGCCCAGCATCGCCAGGATCCGCGCGCCGTGAATATCTTTCAGCGGTGCAGGCTCCGCCAGCATTTCGTCGAAGAATGGCGACAGGCGAATATAGGTGGAATCATCCTGCCAGTCATAGGTATCGGAACCCACCACGTCGATCGCTTTCCATTCCGCTGTGCCTTCGAACACTTCCGCATACTCTTTGCGGAACATCTCGGTGGAAACTTTCTCTACCGCGCGCGCAATTTCACGCGATGATGGCCAGATGTCTTTCAGATAGACCGGTTCATTTTTGCGATCGTGACCAATCGGATCGGTCGCCAGGTTAATGTTCATGTTTCCGGCCAGCGCATAGGCTACAACCAGCGGCGGCGAGGCCAGCCAGTTGGTTTTCACCAGCGGATGAATACGCCCTTCAAAGTTTCGGTTACCAGAAAGTACCGCGCCAACGGTCAAATCACCCTGCCTGATCGCCACTTCAATAGGCTCAGGCAGTGGACCAGAGTTACCGATACAGGTCGTACAGCCGTAGCCCACCAGGTTGAAGCCCAGCTCGTCGAGGTAAGGCGTGAGTCTGGCCTGCGCCAGATAATCGGAAACCACTTTCGAACCAGGCGCCAGAGAGGCTTTAACCCATGGCTGTGGCTTGAGCCCCAGTTCTACCGCTTTTTTTGCCAGCAGCCCGGCAGCCATTAACACACTCGGGTTGGACGTGTTGGTACAGGAAGTGATAGCGGCGATCACCACGGCGCCGTCAGGAAGCTGATACTGATGCCCGTTCAGAACATAGTCCACCGGACGGTGATCTTTTTGCGCGGCGTTAACCTCCAGCTCATTGCTGGCGGCAAAGGCTTTGGGAACGTTGCTCAGGGCGACGCGGTCCTGCGGACGTTTTGGCCCTGCGAGGCTTGCCTCAACGGTGCCCATATCCAGTTCCAGCGTACTGGTAAATACCGGCTCGTCACCCGGGTTACGCCACATGCCCTGCGCTTTGGTGTAGGCCTCAACGAGAGCCACCTGCTCCTCGCTGCGACCACTGAGGCGCATATACTCCAGCGTAACGCTATCAATCGGGAAAAAGCCGCAGGTCGCGCCATATTCCGGCGCCATGTTGGCGATGGTGGCCCGGTCCGCCAGCGGCAAGGAATCCAGACCATCGCCATAAAATTCAACGAATTTACCCACCACACCATGCTTACGCAGCATCTGGGTGACCGTCAGAACCAGATCCGTGGCGGTGATGCCTTCGGACAATTTACCGGTCAGCTTAAAGCCCACCACATCGGGAATGAGCATTGATACCGGCTGGCCGAGCATGGCCGCTTCCGCTTCAATACCACCGACGCCCCAACCCAGAACGCCAAGGCCGTTAATCATGGTTGTGTGTGAATCGGTGCCCACCAGCGTATCCGGGTAAGCCACCCACTCTTTATCCTGCAATTCACTCCAGACGGCTTTGCCGAGATATTCCAGGTTGACCTGGTGACAAATGCCGGTGCCCGGTGGAACAACGCTGAAGCGGCTGAACGCCTGCTGACCCCATTTCAGAAATACGTAGCGTTCATGGTTACGTTCCATCTCCAGACGGACGTTTTCGCCGAAAGCATCGTCGTCACCAAAGTGATCGACGGTGACGGAGTGGTCAATGACGAGGTCTACCGGGGACAGGGGGTTAACCTTAGCAGTATCGCCCCCGAGACGCTTAACGGCTTCACGCATGGCAGCCAAATCCACAACCGCTGGTACGCCGGTGAAATCCTGCATCAGCACCCTGGCCGGGCGATAGGCAATTTCTCTGTCTGCATGTGCATTCTTCAGCCACCCTGCCAGAGCCTGGATATCCTCCTCGGTAACCGAGTCGCCATCCTGCCAGCGCAAGAGGTTTTCCAGTAAGACTTTCAACGACTTGGGTAACCGCGAAATGTCCCCAAGCGTTCTGGCAGCCAGCGGTAAGCTATAGTAGCGCCAGGTTTTATTTTCCGCCTGTAATGTGTCCTTACTGGCTTCGCGTAGGGTTAACGACATAAGCTCCTCCTTAAAAACAGGGATGTCCTGACAATCATCAGGGCTGTAATTAAAGATAACACAAAGATGTCGTAACGTTTTGATAACAACCCAAATTGATAAATTTAGGAATGGTCCAACACGAGGGATAAAACAAAAAACCCCGCCGTGGCGAGGTTTTACGATTTAGTGCAAGGCCAGCCAGAGGAGCTGACACCAGAAGAGGATCGACGCTGAGAATACGCCGAGCCATGACCAGTATTTTACGGTTGTCATGTTATTCATCATAGGGACACCAGACTTTAATTATTTAAGGTTGCGAGGTCTGCCCTCGTTCTATATTGCTGATGTGTATTTATTAAGGAGTACAAAAGCGCACAGTCTTTATTCAGACTATTTGCATCATTACGCAAAATTCAAAATTATTGTTTTTTGGGTTCGTCTTCCGCGAACACATCAATAAAGGCCTGCTGCTGTGGCGTCAGTTTCCAGGAAGCTGGCACGCTGGTTGCTGGCGCCTTACGGGCTTTGTGAGCATTGTCACGAAGCTGACACATCTCTTTTCTCGCTTCTGTACGCACCGTCATGACCATAATCAACCCCAGTAATTCCAGACAAGAAGAGCAACCACCACCCAGAACAGGGCAGAGCCAAGAAAGACCGCCAGCCAGGCTTTACGCTTAAGCGCGGGATCCCTTTGCGGTTCTTCACTTCCTGACGGCATTGCTAACCTCATACAATCGACATCGCTTATCATTTAGAGACCAAACAATTGGCACAAGTAATCATCTGATGAGATAAATCCTAAAGAAACTTTAGCCGAAAAGCCAGTGAATTTACGTATCTGGGCCTGGGAAAATTCAATCTTTTGACCCGAAATAAATAATTGAAAAGAATAATTTGCACACCTGTAAATTAGTTTCTACTTTTGTCGCAAATTTGCGACAGTAAAACCATAGTCATTTAATGGGTTATGACGATATATGACAGTGGACGTAGATGATGATAATTCTAATTCAGGTTTAAAGGGGAATGACGGTATCTTTCCGTACCAGAAAGATACCGGGTGTGATTATTTGGCGGGAAGTTTAATGTCTTTAAACATCTCTTCGATGTCTTCATTGGAGCGTAACGCTACAGCTGTATCCACCACGTCGCGCGTTAAATGTGGCGCGAAGCGTTGAATAAAATCATACATATAGCTGCGCAGGAACGTGCTGCGACGAAAACCTATCTTGGTGGTGCTGTGGCTGAAAATATCATGCGCATCCAGACGCACCAGATCCGGGTCTGAGACAGGATCCACCGCCATGCTGGCAATAACCCCAACGCCCAGGCCCAGACGCACATACGTTTTTATGACGTCCGCATCCGTCGCCGTAAAGACAATCCGTGGCGTTAATCCGGCGCGGTTAAACGCGGTGTCCAGTTCAGACCGGCCCGTAAAGCCGAACGTATAGGTCACCAGCGGGTATTGCGCCAGTTCTTCGATTGTCACTTCATCCTTCCCCGCCAGCGGGTGATCCGGGGTCACAACAATAGAGCGGTTCCAGTGGTAGCACGGGAGCATGACCAGATCATCGTACAGATGGAGCGCTTCCGTCGCGATAGCGAAGTCTGCATTGCCTTTAGACACGGCCTCTGCGATTTGCGTCGGTGAGCCCTGATGCATATGCAGGGAAACGCGGGGATAGCGTTCGATAAAACCTTTGATCACCCCGGGAAGCGCATAACGCGCCTGGGTGTGCGTGGTGGCAATATACAGAGAACCTTTATCGGGCCAGGTATGTTCCCCGGCGACGGATTTAATGGCGTCGACTTTGGAGAGCACTTCCCGTGCGATGCGTATGATTTCCTGTCCAGCCGGCGTGACCTGCGTGAGGTGCTTACCGCTGCGGGCAAATATCTGAATACCTAACTCATCCTCCAGCATACGCACCTGCTTGCTGATGCCGGGCTGAGAGGTATAAAGACCTTCTGCGGTGGAAGAGACATTGAGGTTATGATTGACGACCTCAACGATATAGCGAAGCTGCTGTAATTTCATGCCAGACCATCCGATTTAGCGCATGCGTCAATCGCTTAAGACGATTTGATAATAAAAAACGGGTTAACTATAACCACTATATCATTTATAGCCAGGCTGTATAGTACGGAACAAAAAATAATAACTACGTAATAAAAAAGGGCCGGAAGTCCGGCCCTTTCACAGGTAAGTTACGGTAAGGAAAGATTATTTCTTGCCTTCAACCCATTTCCCGTCGACAAAGAAGGCTGACCATCCGGTCGCTTTGCCCTCTTTCTCTGCCGCCACGTACTGCTGCTTCGTTTTACGGCTGAAGCGCACCACGGTTTTGTTGCCTTCCGGATCCTGCTGTGGCGCATCGGCCAGGTAACGCAGTTTTTCCGGCAGACGGTCACGGAAGCGGTACAACTCTTCTACCAGCGGCGCACGGGTTTCGCGCGATTTCGGGAAGGTGTTGGCCGCCAGGAATACCCCGGCAGCGCCGTCACGTAGCACGAAATACGCGTCTGACTTCTCGCACGGCAGCTCAGGAAGCGGAACCGGATCTTCCTTCGGCGGCGCAACTTCACCGTTACGCAGGATCTTACGCGTGTTTTTACAGTCGTCGTTGGTGCATGCCATGTACTTACCGAAGCGTCCCATTTTCAGGTGCATTTCGGAACCACATTTCTCACACTCAACGATCGGACCGTCATAGCCCTTAATGCGGAACTCACCTTCTTCGATCTCATAACCATCGCAGGTCGGGTTATTGCCACAAACGTGCAGTTTGCGTTTTGGATCGATCAGGTAGCTGTCCATCGCCGTGCCGCATTTCTTACAGCGGCGTTTGGCGCGCAGTGCGTTAGTCTCCGCATCGTCCCCTTCCAGCACGTTGAGAACTTCGTTCTCCGGCACGAGGTTGATGGTGGTTTTGCAACGCTCTTTCGGCGACAGCGCATAACCAGAGCAACCGAGGAACACGCCCGTGGTCGCGGTACGGATCCCCATTTTACGGCCACAGGTTGGGCAGTCGATGCTCGTCAGTACCATCTGGTTCGGCAGCATGCCGCCCTCTTCAGGATCTTTCTCGGCTTTCTCAAGCTGATTGGTAAAATCGCTGAAGAAGCTGTCGAGAACTTTCTTCCACTCTGCCTTATGGCTGGCAACCTCATCAAGGCTGTCTTCCATCTGCGCGGTGAAGTCATAGTTCATCAACTCGCGGAAGTTCGCTTCCAGACGGTCGGTGACAATCTCCCCCATTTTTTCAGCATAGAAACGACGGTTCTCAACGCGAACGTATCCACGATCCTGAATGGTCGAAATGATTGACGCATAGGTGGACGGGCGACCGATGCCGCGTTTTTCCAGCTCTTTTACCAGCGATGCTTCGCTAAAGCGCGCAGGTGGCTTGGTGAAGTGCTGAGCCGGGACCAGATCAACCAGCGACAGCTCGTCACCTTTGTTGACTGAAGGCAGCGTTCTGTCTTCATCACCTTTACGCAGCGCAGGCATCACTTTTGTCCAGCCGTCGAAGCGCAGAATACGGCCGCGCGCTTTCAGGCGGAAATCACCCGCGCCGACGGTCAGCGTGGTGGAGTCGTATTTCGCTGGCGTCATCTGGCAGGCTACGAACTGGCGCCAGATCAGCTGATACAGCTTCTGGGCGTCCGCTTCCATATCTTTCAGCGATTCTGCCAGAACCGAAACGTCAGAAGGTCGAATCGCTTCGTGCGCTTCCTGAGAATTCTCTTTGCTGGCGTACTGATTAGGACTGTCCGGCAGATATTTCTTACCGAAGTTGTCCTCGATATAGCCGCGCACCATGTTGACAGCGTCCTGGCTCAGGTTGGTGGAGTCAGTACGCATGTAGGTGATGTAACCCGCTTCATACAAACGCTGGGCCATCATCATGGTTTTCTTCACGCCGTAACCCAGACGCGTACTCGCCGCCTGCTGAAGCGTTGACGTGATAAACGGTGCGCCAGGCTTGCTGCTGGTCGGTTTGTCTTCACGATCCAGAACCTGATAACGCGCTTTTTCCAGCAGCGCCACGGCGGCCATGGTCTGATCGCGATTTTCAGGTCGGAACGGTTTGTCGTTGTGGTGGCTCACCTGCAACGGCAGCGCATCGCCGCCCGGCGTGGTGACATTCGCATCCACTTCCCAGAACTCTTCCGGGACGAACGCTTTGATCTCGCGTTCACGCTCAACAACAAGACGAACAGCAACAGACTGCACACGCCCCGCAGACAGGCCGCGAGCGACCTTTTTCCACAGCAACGGCGAGACCATGTAGCCAACAACGCGGTCCATAAAGCGACGCGCCTGCTGAGCGTTAACACGGTCGATATTCAGTTCACCCGGCTTTTCAAACGCCTGACGAATCGCATTCTTTGTAATTTCGTTGAACACTACACGGCTGTAGCGTTTGTCATCACCCCCGATCACTTCCCGCAGGTGCCATGCGATGGCCTCCCCTTCGCGGTCAAGGTCGGTTGCGAGATAAATGTGGTCTGCTTTTTCAGCAAGCTGTTTCAGCTCGTTAACGACTTTTTCTTTGCCTGGCAGCACTTCGTAATGTGCATCCCAGTTGTGCCATGGGTTAACACCCATGCGGTTGACAAGCGCGCTACGTTCATCCTTTTTAGGCTTTTTAGCCCCTTTGGTGGAGGTAGAGTCTGCGCTCTTTTTGCTGGCTGAGCCACTGGTCGGCAAGTCGCGAATGTGACCAACGCTGGACTTAACCACGTAGTCATTGCCCAGATATTTATTGATCGTTTTGGCTTTTGCCGGGGACTCAACGATGACGAGAGCTTTACCCATATTCACCTTTACCTAATTTAATTCTTCCAGGAATACGCCGCACGTTGATTTCCCTTCCGCTGACGACGAGCCATTGATATTGCGACGTCGTCAGGGGATATCAACCCCTATGTGTTACCGAACGTCAGAATGGCGACATCCAGGTCATTGAGTTTTCGGGTATTTTTCTCACATCAAAGTTCATTCGTGACGAATTCCCGGTCGAATGTCAAGCAATTCTGTTGCCAGAATGACGAAAGCGCACACTGTACCTGATAAAATTCGTTACGCAACTTTATTAGCATGCAAAAGCAAATCCCGCCAGCCAGCCCCTGTTCCTTATCCCCTCGGATAACAGGGAAAATTTGCCCCCGAAGCGACCCAGGCGTAGACTATTGTCACTGTTTAAGGAGTGGAATATGCAGAATACGACCCAACCCATTGACCGAGCTTCACTGCTTATCGAAGCAAACAAACTCATTCGCGACCATGAAGACACCCTGGCGGGGATTGAAGCGACTGGCGTGGAACAACGTAATGGCGTGCTGGTGTTCAGCGGTGAATACTTCCTTGATGAACAAGGATTACCCACCCCAAAAAGCACCGCCGTATTTAACATGTTTAAATACCTGGCGCATACCCTCTCAGAGAAGTACCACCTGGTCGATTAAAACGAAAACGCGAGGCATCTGCCTCGCGTTTTTCTTTACAGCAGCGGCTTTTGTCCGCGCTGCAACCAGCGTAGCAGCAGGCGATCCGCGCTTTCTGCCGCGCTATTGGTAAAACGGTCGAGCAGGCGCTTACGTCGGGTGAAGCGCACCCCCACCAGCTCACGGCCTTCCATCAGGTTGAGCAGGAGGTCGTCGCTGGTACCCACTTCATCCACCAGCCCTTTCTCCTGCGCCTGCGTGCCGTACCAGTGTTCGCCCGTAGCCACCTGCTCAATGTCCAGCGTTGGGCGCATGCGGTGCACGAAATCTTTGAACAGATGGTGGGTTTCGTTCAGATCTTCCCGGAATTTCTGCCGTCCCTCTTCGGTATTTTCGCCGAGCAGCGTCAGCGTACGTTTGTACTGGCCCGCCGTATGCAGTTCAATGTCGATCTCTTTATTTTTCAGGAAACGATTGAAGTTAGGGATCTGCGCGACTACCCCAATCGAGCCGATAATGGAGAACGGTGCCGCGACGATTTTATCCGCCACGCACGCCATCATATAGCCGCCACTCGCCGCGACCTTATCTACCGCTACGGTGAGCGGGATCTGTTTATCCCGCAGACGTTGTAACTGCGAAGCCGCCAGTCCATACCCATGCACTACGCCACCCGGGCTTTCAAGGCGTACCACCACCTGATCCTGGACTGTCGCCACGGCCAGCACCGCCGTCACTTCTTCACGCAGTGAGGAGACTTCATGCGCATCCATGCTACCTTTAAAATCGAGCACATAGACGCGCGGTTTTGCGTCAGCCTGTGGCGTGGCGAGTTTAGCTTTCGCCTTCGCAGCTTTGGCGTCCTGCTTATGTTTTTTCTTCTGGGCTTTTAGCCACAGCTTCTGTTGATGATCGTCAAGCAGCGCCAGAGACATCTCCTCCTGCATCTCTTTATACTGTTCGCTCAGGCGGGTAATGCGTAACTCACCACGCTGACGCTTACGCTGCGTCAGGTTGACAATCAGGACGGCAATCACCGCGACAGCTATAACCACCGTCGCGATTTTGGCCAAAAACAACCCATACTGAGAAAGTAATTCCACGCGTTCCACCTTGATTTAACCACGAATCTTTCACGCCAGTGTACAACAGCCCTGCGCAGGCGTCTCGCTCTGGACATTACCTCTGCGAGGCGGCTTCAGGAATCCCCCGTTTCTGGTTTAAATCTTTGCAAATTGTTAATTTCCCAGCGATCTGTCCTGTAGACTGATTGAATTCTGACGCTGTTTCGGGCATAAAGCCGAAAAGTCATAAATAAAGGTGCAAGTCACGCCCAATGCGCCTGAGGAGCCACCGTGCATTATCAGCCACAAAAAAACCTTCTACAGAACCGCATCATTCTGGTTACCGGTGCCAGCGACGGGATTGGTCGCGAAGCGGCGCTGACCTATTCTGAATACGGTGCGAGCCTTATTCTGCTGGGACGTAATGAAGAAAAGCTCAAGGCCGTCGCCCGTGAAATCGAAAACGCCGGCGGTACCCCCACGCCCTGGTATACGCTCGATCTGCTGACCTGTACGCCAGCGTCATGTCAGGCCCTTGCCCAGCGTATCAGCACGCATTATCCGCGTCTGGATGGCGTACTGCACAACGCGGGGTTACTGGGCGAAGTGCGCCCGATGGATGAACAGGATCCGGAGATTTGGCAGCAGGTGATGCAGGTTAACGTCAACGGGACGTTCTTCCTGACCCAGGCCTTGCTTCCTTTATTACTCAACTCCGATTCCGGCTCGCTGGTCTTTACCTCCTCCAGCGTGGGGCGTCAGGGGCGTGCGAACTGGGGGGCTTACGCCGTCTCAAAATTTGCCACCGAAGGAATGATGCAGGTGCTGGCCGAAGAGTACCAAAGCCGCCACCTGCGGGTTAACTGTATTAACCCGGGCGGTACACGCACCAAAATGCGTGCCAGCGCCTTCCCGACAGAAGATCCGCAAAAGCTTAAAACCCCGGCCGATATTATGCCTCTTTACCTGTGGCTGATGGGTGACGACAGCCGTCGTAAAACCGGAATGACCTTCGATGCCCAGCCAGGCCGCAAACCGGGGATATCGCAATGAGTGAAGATCGTCATCAGCAGCGCCAGCAGCGTCTGAAAGAACAGGTTGATGCACGCGTGGCAGCCGCTCAGGACGAGCGCGGGATCCTCATCGTGTTCACCGGCAACGGTAAAGGAAAAACCACCGCCGCATTTGGTACCGCCACCCGCGCAGTCGGACATGGGCAGAAAGTGGGCGTGATCCAGTTTATCAAGGGTGAATGGCCCAACGGCGAGCGTAATCTGCTCGAGCCGCATGGCGTTGAGT
The DNA here is from genome assembly GCF_049237785.1 of Enterobacter cloacae complex sp. SHL022. Classification (NCBI taxonomy): domain Bacteria; kingdom Pseudomonadati; phylum Pseudomonadota; class Gammaproteobacteria; order Enterobacterales; family Enterobacteriaceae; genus Enterobacter; species Enterobacter cloacae complex sp. SHL022. Next base: position 58,443 of record NZ_JBMKJH010000001.1, read on the forward strand.
TTCAGGTGATGGCGACCGGTTTTACCTGGGATACCCAGAACCGGGAAACCGATACCGCAGCCTGCCTCGCCGTCTGGGAGCATGCCAAAAGAATGCTTTCAGACCCGTCGCTGAACATGGTGTTGCTGGATGAGATCACCTATATGGTGGCTTATGACTACCTGCCTCTGGAGGCCGTGCTGGCTGCCCTGAAAAACCGCCCAGCGCATCAGACGGTTATCGTCACGGGGCGCGGGTGTCATCGGGATATTCTGGAGCTGGCCGATACCGTCAGCGAGCTGCGTCCGGTTAAGCATGCGTTCGATGCGGGTATCAAAGCGCAAATGGGGATAGATTACTGAAGAAAAAAAGCCCGGTATATTCACCGGGCTTTTCGATTAACCGTTGTTATTACGGCTGCCAGAGCGGCGATTGCTGCTAACCTGGCTGTGACGCTTCACCGCACGGCGGATCTGATTCGCCTTCATGCGACGACGATCTTTCTCTACCGCTACTTTCGACGTGGTTTCTGGCGTCAGGCCAACCAGATCGCGCAGGTAGTTGGTTTGCGTCAGATCCAGTTCGGTATAGCCGCCACGTGGCAGGCCTTTCGGCAGCAGAATGTCGCCATAGCGGACGCGAATCAAACGGCTCACCTGGACACCGACCGCTTCCCACAGACGACGCACCTCGCGGTTACGTCCCTCTGTCAGGGTAACGTTGTACCACTGGTTAATGCCTTCACCACCGGTAAACTTGATGGTTTTGAACGCCGCTGGGCCGTCCTCCAGTTGAACGCCACGCGACAGGTCGCGCAGTTTGTTTTCATCAACTTGGCCGAAAACACGAACGGCGTATTCACGTTCCACTTCACGACTCGGGTGCATCAGACGGTTTGCCAGTTCACCATCGGTGGTGAACAGCAGCAGGCCGCAGGTGTTCACGTCCAGACGTCCTACGGCAATCCAGCGGGCGCCACGCAGTTTTGGCAGACGGTCAAACACCGTCGGGCGACCTTCCGGATCGTTGCGGGTACACAGTTCGCCTTCCGGCTTGTAGTAAGCCAGCACGCGGCAGATCTGTTCAGCAGACTCTTTCACGGAGATAAGATGGCCGTCAATGCGGATCTTCAGCCCCGGTACGATTTCAACGCGGTCACCGAGCGTGGCGATTTTACCGTCCACACTCACGCGGCCTGCTTCAATAATGGCTTCGATTTCACGGCGCGAACCGTGGCCGGCACGCGCCAGCACTTTCTGTAACTTCTCGCTCATTGAGCTTCCTCAGGTGTCGCCTTCACAGGCGTCGAATCAGGTCAAAAACAGGGCGGCGCCCTGCTTTGATGGCCGCGTAGTATATCTGCTTACACCCTTACAAGAAAGGCTTAACATCGCCCACGCCTTCACGAATGACTTCTGGCGCGTCTTCGGTGAGATCCACCACGGTGGTCGGCTGCTGGCCAAGATAGCCGCCATGGATAATCAGCTCCACCACCTTCTCCAGACGATCTTTGATCTCTTCCGGGTCGGACTCGGTAAACTCACTGCCCGGCAGCATCAGCGATGTGGAGAGCATCGGCTCGCCGAGGGTTTCCAGCAGCGCCTGGGCAATCGGGTTCGACGGCACGCGCATGCCGATGGTTTTACGTTTTTCCTGCAACAGACGACGCGGCACCTCTTTTGTCCCTTTCAGAATGAAGGTGTAGTTACCGGGCGTGTTGTTCTTAATCAGGCGAAAGGCCACGTTATCAACATAAGCGTAGGTCGACAGTTCAGAGAGATCGCGACACATCAGGGTAAAGTTGTGGCCGTCCGGCAGCTGGCGGATGCGACAGATGCGCTCCATCGCCCCTTTGTCCTCAATTTTACAGCCCAGCGCGTAGCCAGAATCGGTTGGGTAGACAATAACGCCGCCTTTGCGGACGATCTCCACGGCCTGATTAATCAGCCGTGGCTGGGGGTTATCCGGATGGATATAGAAAAACTGACTCATACTTCCCTCTCTTCAATTTGCTGTGGCTGTTCCCAGAGCTGCCAGACAGGCTCAACGCCCGCGGGTAACCAGAGCTTGCGCCCCAGTTCAATCCACGCGCAGGGCTGATGGAAATCTGAACCCTGTGAGCCAAGCAGGCCAAACTGACGGGCGTAGGTCGCGAGCTGCGAACGTTCATTGGGTGCCTGCTGACACTGGGCAACTTCCATCGCCTCACCGCCGCATTCGGCAAAGTGTGCCAGCAGTCTTTTCAGCCATTTAGCAGAAAGATTATACCGCCCCGGATGGGCCAGCACGGCCTTACCGCCAGAATGATGAATCACATCAATAGCTTGTTTTATTGTACACCACTGTGGGGGAACGTATCCGGTTTTCCCGCGCGCCAGATACTTTTTAAAGACATTCGCCATGGTCGTCGCCTTACCAGCGTCCACCAGAAAACGGGCGAAATGGCCGCGCGTCACCGCCCCACCGTTCGCCAGCTTTCGCGCGCCTTCCAGCGCACCGGGAATATGCGCTTTTTCCAGACGTTCGCCAATCATCTCCGCGCGTTGATTGCGGCGTGTTTTTTGTTCTTGCAAAAAAGCACGCATGGCCGGATGTTCTGTATCGATGTTCAGGCCAACGATATGAATTTCGTGGTTTTCCCAGACCGTCGAGATCTCAACCCCGGCCACCAGATCCAGCGCCAGTCCGCTGCGGACAATCTCGGCGCGCGCGGCGGGAATGCCGTCAGTGGTATCGTGATCGGTTATTGCCAGCGTGCCGACACGCATTTCAACGGCGCGATGGACCAGAGCTTCGGGTGTCAGCAGGCCATCTGAAGCCTGCGTATGGCTGTGTAAATCATAAATTACGGCGTAGGTGGTATCGCTCAAAGCACTTCCCATAACAGGTTGGAGACATCCGAAGCCCCTATGATACCGACTAACCGTGAAATACTGAAATCAGGGGTTGACAACACGCCATCGAACTAGTTAACTAGTACGCAAGTTCACACGAGAAAGGTATCTGAAAATGACAGCACATTTCGCTCTGCACGGTTGGTGGCGTACTTCCTGATCTTCGGGCAGTGTCACGCGTCTGCGATAAGCAAACAGATACCCAGCCCGCTACCCAGCGGGCTTTTTTTTGAACAGAATATGAGAACAACAACATGCAAACAGCCAAACCCCACCTCGAACTGCTGACCTGCGAGGCGGCCTATCGCCATAACCCTACCGCGCTGTTTCATCAGGTGTGCGGCGCACGTCCCGCGACGCTGCTGCTGGAATCTGCTGACATCGACAGCAAGGACGATCTCAAAAGCCTGCTGCTGGTTGACAGCGCGTTGCGCATTACCGCGTCGGGTGACACCGTCACTATTAAGGCGTTATCTGAGAATGGCGCGTCGCTGCTGCCGCTACTGGATGCGGCTCTGCCTTCAGGTATTGAAAATGAGCGTCATCCGGACCTGAGAATTCTGCATTTCCCACCGGTAAGCCAGCTGCTGGATGAGGATGCTCGCCTCTGCTCGCTCTCCGTTTTTGACGCCTTCCGTCTGCTGCAAAATCTGGTGGCCGTACCGGAAGATGAGCGCGAAGCAATGTTCTTTGGCGGGCTGTTTGCTTACGACCTGGTTGCTGGCTTTGAAGATTTACCCCAAACCGAGCAGGGTAACCGCTGCCCGGACTACTGCTTCTACCTGGCCGAAACCCTGCTGGTGATCGACCATCAGAAAAAATACACCCGCATCCAGGCCAGCCTGTTCACGCCGTCTGCGTCTGAGAAAAATCGCCTCGCGCAGCGCATCGCCCAACTGCAACAGCAGATGTCGGAAGCACCGCCCGCGCTCCCGGTGCAGCGTGTTGAAAAGCTGACCTGCGAGGTGAGTCAGACCGACGATCAGTACGGCGCGGTGGTGCGTCAGATGCAAAAAGCGATTCGTGCCGGGGAGATATTCCAGGTGGTGCCGTCCCGTCGCTTCTCACTGCCCTGCCCGTCGCCGCTGGCGGCTTACGATGTGCTTAAAAAGAGCAACCCAAGCCCTTACATGTTCTTTATGCAGGACAATGATTTCACCCTGTTTGGCGCGTCGCCGGAAAGCTCCCTCAAGTACGACGCCACCAGCCGCCAGATTGAGATCTACCCGATAGCGGGAACCCGCCCACGCGGCCGTCGTGCCGATGGCTCCCTGGACCGCGATCTCGACAGCCGCATTGAACTGGAAATGCGTACCGACCATAAGGAGCTCTCCGAACACCTGATGCTGGTTGACCTGGCGCGTAACGATCTGGCACGCATTTGCACGCCTGGCAGCCGCTACGTGGCGGACCTGACCAAAGTCGACCGCTACTCCTTCGTCATGCACCTGGTCTCCCGCGTGGTGGGTGAGCTGCGCCACGACCTCGACGTCCTGCACGCCTACCGCGCCTGCATGAACATGGGCACGTTGAGCGGCGCGCCGAAAGTCCGCGCTATGCAGCTGATCGCCGAAGCGGAAGGACGCCGTCGCGGCAGCTACGGTGGTGCCGTGGGCTATTTCACCGCTCACGGTGACCTCGATACCTGCATCGTGATCCGCTCCGCCTACGTTGAGGACGGCATTGCCACCGTCCAGGCCGGGGCCGGAATTGTGCTGGATTCTGTTCCGCAGTCGGAAGCCGACGAAACCCGCAGTAAAGCGCGCGCGGTACTGCGCGCCATTGCTACCGCACACCATGCACAGGAGATTTTCTGATGGCTGACATTCTGCTGCTCGATAATATCGACTCCTTTACCTACAACCTGGCAGATCAGCTGCGTGCGAATGGTCACAACGTTGTTATCTATCGCAACCACGTTCCGGCCCAGACGCTGATTGACCGTCTGGCGACCATGCAAAACCCGGTGCTGATGCTCTCCCCGGGCCCAGGCGCACCGAGCGAAGCAGGCTGTATGCCTGAGCTGTTGACCCGTATGCGCGGCAAGCTGCCGATTATCGGCATCTGCCTTGGCCATCAGGCGATTGTCGAAGCCTATGGCGGTTACGTGGGTCAGGCGGGGGAGATCCTGCATGGCAAAGCGTCAAGTATTGAACATGACGGTCAGGCGATGTTTGCCGGGCTGCCGAACCCGCTTCCGGTAGCGCGTTACCACTCGCTGGTTGGCAGCAACATTCCGGCCGGGCTGACCATTAACGCCTCGTTTGAAGGGATGGTGATGGCGGTGCGTCATGATGCGGATCGCGTCTGCGGGATGCAGTTCCACCCGGAATCTATCCTGACGTCCAACGGCGCGCGCCTGCTGGAGCAAACGCTCGACTGGGCGCTGCAAAAGCTGGAGCAGACCAACACCCTGCAACCGATTCTGGAAAAACTGTATCAGGCTCAGACCCTGAGCCAGCAGGAGAGCCACCAGCTGTTCTCCGCCGTCGTGCGCGGCGAGCTGAAGCCTGAGCAGCTGGCCGCTGCGCTGGTGAGCATGAAAGTGCGCGGCGAAAGCCCGCAGGAGATCGCCGGGGCGGCAACCGCGCTGCTGGAAAATGCCGCCCCGTTCCCGCGCCCGGACTACCCGTTTGCCGATATTGTCGGGACCGGTGGCGACGGCAGTAACAGTATCAATATTTCCACCGCCAGCGCCTTTGTGGCCGCGGCATGCGGTCTGAAAGTGGCGAAACACGGCAACCGCAGCGTGTCCAGCCGTTCAGGATCGTCCGACCTGCTGGCAGCTTTCGGTATCAACCTGGACATGAACGCCGAGCGTTCCCGTGAAGCGCTGGATGACCTGGGCGTCTGTTTCCTGTTTGCGCCGAAGTATCACACCGGTTTCCGCCACGCGATGCCGGTTCGCCAGCAGCTTAAAACCCGCACGCTGTTTAACGTGCTCGGTCCACTCATTAACCCGGCGCACCCGCCGCTGGCGCTGATTGGCGTTTACAGCCCGGAGCTGGTCCTGCCGATTGCGGAGACGCTGCGCGTCCTCGGTTACCAACGCGCCGCCGTGGTACACAGCGGCGGGATGGATGAAGTTTCCCTGCATGCGCCCACGCTGGTGGCGGAACTGAATAACGGCGAAGTGCTGAACTATCAGCTTGAGGCCGCTGACTTCGGGTTGACCCCGTACCATCAGGACGCCCTGGCGGGCGGCACGCCGGAAGAAAACCGTGACATTCTCACGCGCTTATTACAAGGTAAAGGTGAGGCCGCCCATGAGGCCGCCGTGGCGGCCAACGTAGCCATGCTGATGCGTTTACATGGCGAGGAAGATCTGAAAGCCAACGCCCAAAAAGTTCTGGACGTACTGCGCTCCGGTGCAGCTTACGATCGCGTTACCGCACTTGCGGCAAGAGGGTAAATAATGCAGACCGTTTTAGCGAAAATCGTCGCCGATAAGGCCATCTGGGTGGAAGCCCGCAAGCAACAGCAGCCGCTCGCCAGTTTTCAGAATGACGTCGTTCCGAGCAGCCGTCGTTTTTATGATGCGCTCCAGGGCGCGCGTACCGCGTTTATTCTGGAGTGTAAAAAAGCGTCTCCGTCCAAAGGCGTGATCCGTGACGATTTCGACCCGGCGCGTATTGCCGGTATCTACAAGCATCATGCGTCTGCCATTTCTGTGCTGACGGATGAGAAATATTTTCAGGGCAGCTTCGATTTTCTGCCCGTAGTCAGCGGCATCGCGCCGCAGCCGATTCTGTGCAAAGACTTTATTATCGACCCGTATCAGATCTGGCTGGCGCGCTTTTACCAGGCCGATGCCTGCCTGCTGATGCTCTCCGTGCTGGATGACGAGCAGTATCGCCAGCTCTCCGCCGTCGCGCACAGCCTGAATATGGGCGTGCTGACCGAAGTGAGCAACGAAGAGGAGCTGGAGCGCGCCATCGCGCTGGAAGCCAAAGTGGTCGGCATTAACAACCGCGACCTGCGCGACCTGTCGATTGACCTCAACCGTACGCGCCAGCTTGCGCCGCGTCTGGGCGCGGGCGTCACGGTGATCAGCGAATCCGGGATAAACAGCTACGCTCAGGTGCGCGAACTCAGCCACTTTGCCAACGGTTTCCTGATCGGCTCCGCGATGATGGAACACGACGATCTTAATGCGGCCGTGCGCCGCGTGCTGTTGGGTGAGAACAAAGTCTGCGGCCTGACCCGTGAACAGGATGCGCAGGCCGCATATGAAGCGGGCGCAATCTATGGTGGTCTGATCTTTGTTGAGTCCTCTCCTCGCGCCGTTAATGAGGAACAGGCGCGCAAGGTGATGGCGGCTGCGCCACTGAACTACGTGGGCGTGTTCCGCGATGCGGATATTAACGACGTTGCGGCTAAAGCGGACGCGTTATCCCTGAGCGCGGTTCAGCTGCATGGCGATGAAGATCAGGCGTACATTGATGCTCTGCGACATGCTCTGGCGCCTCAGGTTCAGATCTGGAAAGCGCAAAGCGTTGGCGCCACCCTGCCCGCGCGTAACCTGAAGCATGTTGATAAATACGTGCTCGACAACGGCCAGGGCGGCACGGGGCAGCGTTTCGACTGGTCACTGCTGCGTGGCGAAGTGCTGGACAATGTCCTGCTGGCGGGGGGATTAAGCCCCGATAACTGTGTGGAAGCGGCCAAAACCGGCTGCGCCGGCCTCGATTTCAATTCAGGCGTAGAGTCCCAACCGGGCATTAAAGACGCCAGCAAGCTGGCATCGGTATTTAAAACTCTGCGTGCATATTAAGGAAGAGAAGATGACGACATTACTTAACCCGTATTTTGGTGAGTTCGGTGGGATGTATGTCCCACAAATCCTGATGCCCGCGCTGCGCCAGCTGGAAGAAGCGTTCGTGAGCGCACAGAAAGATCCGGCGTTTCAGGCGGAGTTTACTGACCTGCTGAAAAACTACGCCGGTCGTCCGACGGCGCTGACAAGGTGCCGCAACCTGACCGAAGGCACTAAAACTACGCTGTATCTTAAGCGTGAAGATCTGCTGCACGGTGGCGCGCATAAAACTAACCAGGTGCTGGGCCAGGCGCTGCTCGCGAAGCGGATGGGTAAAACCGAAATCATCGCCGAAACCGGCGCGGGGCAGCACGGTGTGGCCTCAGCGCTCGCCAGCGCCCTGCTCGGCCTGAAATGCCGCATTTACATGGGGGCGAAGGACGTTGAGCGCCAGTCGCCGAACGTGTTCCGTATGCGTCTGATGGGGGCGGAAGTGATCCCGGTGCACAGCGGTTCTGCCACGCTGAAAGATGCCTGTAATGAAGCGCTGCGCGACTGGTCTGGCAGCTACGAAACCGCCCACTACATGCTCGGTACCGCCGCGGGCCCGCACCCGTTCCCGACCATCGTGCGTGAATTCCAGCGCATGATCGGCGAAGAGACTAAAGCGCAGATCCTCGAAAAAGAGGGTCGCCTGCCGGATGCGGTGATCGCCTGCGTTGGCGGCGGATCTAACGCCATCGGCATGTTTGCCGATTTTATCGACGAAACCAGCGTTGGGCTGATTGGCGTTGAGCCTGCCGGCCACGGCATTGAAACGGGCGAGCATGGTGCGCCGCTGAAGCATGGCCGCGTGGGGATCTACTTCGGCATGAAGGCCCCGATGATGCAGACCGATGAAGGGCAGATTGAGGAGTCTTACTCGATCTCTGCCGGGCTGGATTTCCCGTCCGTAGGGCCGCAGCACGCGTTCCTGAACAGCACCGGCCGCGCGGATTATGTCTCCATCACCGATGACGAAGCGCTGGAGGCCTTCAAAACGCTGTGCCGCAATGAAGGGATCATCCCGGCGCTGGAGTCTTCCCACGCGCTGGCGCACGCGCTGAAAATGATGAAGGAAAACCCGGAAAAAGAGCAGCTGCTGGTGGTAAACCTTTCCGGTCGCGGTGACAAAGATATCTTCACCGTTCACGATATTCTGAAAGCACGAGGGGAAATCTGATGGAACGCTACGACAACGCATTTGCACAACTGAAAGCCCGCCAGGAAGGCGCGTTCGTTCCCTTCGTGACGCTGGGCGACCCCGGCCCGGAGCAGTCGCTGAAGATTATCGACACCCTGATTGATGCCGGTGCCGACGCGCTGGAGCTCGGTATTCCGTTCTCCGATCCGCTGGCGGATGGCCCGACCATTCAGAACGCAACGCTACGCGCGTTTGCCGCGGGCGTGACGCCGAGCCAGTGCTTTGAAATGCTGGCGGCGATCCGTCAGAAGCACCCGACCATTCCGATCGGCCTGCTGATGTACGCCAACCTGGTGTTCAGCCGCGGTATTGATGCGTTTTACGCAGAGTGCGCCCGCGTGGGCGTTGACTCCGTGCTGGTGGCTGACGTGCCCGTTGAAGAGTCTGCGCCATTCCGTCAGGCGGCAATGCGCCACAACGTCGCGCCGATTTTCATCTGTCCACCGAATGCCGATGACGATCTGTTGCGCCAGATTGCCTCTTACGGACGAGGTTACACCTACCTGCTCTCCCGTGCGGGCGTCACCGGTGCGGAAAACAAAGCCGCGCTGCCGCTGCATCATCTGGTGGAGAAGCTTGCAGAATACCATGCTGCACCGCCGCTTCAGGGCTTTGGCATTTCCTCACCGGATCAGGTTACTGCGGCGATTGACGCGAAAGCCGCCGGGGCCATTTCGGGTTCGGCTATCGTGAAAATTATCGAGAAGAACGTGGATAAGCCACAGCAGATGCTGGCTGAATTACACGCATTCGTCACATCCATGAAAGCGGCCACGCGCAAGGCGTAACCGTTAACACCGTCTGGCCCCGGCGTCAGGCGGTTTTCCCTCCTCTCTTGCTGAAAGAAGCAGGTCAAAATTGATCCTGTCGATATTTTCGGTGTGAATGACTTTCCAAACTTTCGCGTAAGCGTATGATCTGGGCTCTTTTTAGCGTTACCCTTCTGAGTTCAGAGGTTATTCATGTCATGGTATTCCTTCAAACAGACTTACCTGGTTAAGTTCTGGTCACCTGTTCCGGCCGTTATCGCGGCAGGCATTCTCTCTACCTATTATTTCGGTATTACCGGCACCTTCTGGGCTGTTACGGGCGAGTTTACCCGCTGGGGTGGGCAGCTATTACAGCTGGCAGGCGTCCATGCCGAAGAGTGGGGCTACTTCAAACTGATCCATCTTGAGGGCACACCGCTGACCCGCATCGACGGGATGATGATCATTGGCATGTTCGGCGGCTGTTTTGCGGCCGCGCTGTGGGCCAACAACGTTAAGTTGCGCATGCCGAAAAGCCGCATCCGCATTATGCAGGCCGTGGTCGGCGGCATCATTGCCGGGTTTGGCGCTCGTCTGGCGATGGGCTGTAATCTGGCCGCGTTCTTTACCGGCATTCCGCAGTTCTCGCTGCATGCCTGGTTCTTTGCCGTCGCCACCGCCATCGGCTCCTACTTCGGTGCTAAATTCACCCTGCTGCCGCTGTTCCGCATTCCGGTGAAAATGACGAAAGTTAGCGCTGCCTCTCCGTTAACGCAAAAACCCGATCAGGCGCGTCGTCGTTTCCGCGTCGGTATGCTGGTCTTTTTTGCTATGGTTGCCTGGGCGATTTGCACGGCAATGAATCAGCCCAAACTCGGTCTGGCCATGCTGTTCGGCGTCGGCTTTGGTCTGCTGATCGAACGCGCGCAGATCTGCTTTACCTCCGCGTTTCGCGATATGTGGATCACCGGACGCACCATGATGGCGAAGGCGATCATTGCCGGCATGGCCGTGAGCGCAATTGGCATCTTCAGCTATGTTCAGCTCGGCGTGGAGCCAAAAATTATGTGGGCGGGCCCAAATGCCGTGATTGGCGGGCTGCTGTTTGGCTTTGGCATTGTGCTGGCGGGCGGGTGTGAAACCGGCTGGATGTATCGCGCTGTGGAAGGCCAGGTGCATTACTGGTGGGTGGGTCTGGGTAACGTGATTGGCTCTACCCTTCTGGCCTGCTACTGGGATGACGTCTCTCCGGTGCTGGCAACAAACTGGGACAAGGTCAACCTGCTGAAAACCTTTGGTCCACTCGGGGGGCTCCTGGTGACCTATGCCCTGCTGCTCATCGCCTTCTTACTGGTTGTTGCACAAGAGAAGCGCTTCTTCCGACGCGCCACCGCCAAAACTGAAACTCAGGAGAATGCCGCATGAAAGAGATCGTGCCTGATTATCGTCTCGATATGGTGGGTGAACCTTGCCCTTACCCGGCCGTCGCCACGCTTGAAGCGCTACCGCAGCTAAAGAAAGGTGAAATTCTGGAAGTGGTGAGCGATTGCCCCCAGTCGATCAATAACATTCCGCTTGATGCCAAAAATCACGGCTATACCGTGCTGGATATCCAGCAGGACGGACCAACCATTCGTTATTTAATTCAGAAGTGATTTCACGATCGAAAAAGGCCTCTCAGAGGCCTTTTCTAGTTTACTGGCTTTGGCCACCGTCGTCGTCTGAGCTTCGGCAGGCATGAATGAATGGTGAGACGTGTTCCGCAAACGGAACAGATAGCACCGTGAGGTAGGCTATGTGCTGGGCTGAACGTCGTGAACTGAAACTGTTTACCTGCACAAACCGGACACTCAAATTTGATGTTGGGGATATCCCCTCCAGACAGGTGTGTGGAACAACCACCATACAGCAATCACCGGCTGACAGGGGATATATCTTCTGTCAGAAACGATAGCCTGCTGAGAACATAAATACCCACGGATCCAGACGGGTATTGATACTTTGCTGCTGCCCGCCAGCTTTAAAGCGCACGTCCGTATCAATGTCCATATACCAGACAGAGGCGTTGATCAGCCAGTCACGATTAATCAGATAATCCAGACCAACCTGTCCCGCCATGCCCCACGAGTCTTTCAGGCTGAGATCGGAGAGCCCGGCCTCTTTACCGGTATCGTTAAATTTCTCATCAAAGAAGGTGGTGTAGTTAACGCCTGCACCAATATAAGGGCGCACCTTGCTGCTGGAATCGCCGAAGTACCACTGCGCCATCAGCGTTGGTGGCAAATGGTGCACCGTGGCAATGTCCCCGGTCGGTCCTAAACCGACGCGGTGACGGAATGGCGTGGCGGCTAAAAGCTCGACGCCAACGTTATCCGTTGCCATATACGTAAACGTCAGGCCTAACTGGGTGTTATTGCTGACGTTAAACCCGCCCATACCCAGCACATTGTCGGACCCTTCCGTTGGACGTACCGTTGCCGAACCGGCACGAATAAAGAATTCACCTGCTTCATGCGCGTAAGCGCCGCCAGAGAGACTGCTTAAGATAAGGGCTGCCACCGCTAATTTTTTCATATCCGCTCCATCGTTGTGGTTTTAATTGCGGAGGAGAATATACTCACAAATGAGTAATAAGTGATCTAACACAGATCACATTAAAACCAGTAAGTTAACATTCATTGATCTAGGTTAATTTTTGGTGACACCTCATAAAGCAATAAGTTGTTACCGCGTCAATTTTTGGCATTTCATGGTTACAAAATTTTCTGTTTTCCCTCTCTTGCGCTTCCTGTAGCGGCTGGATAATTTATCGCTCTCACAATGTGATTTGATGCGTTCTACTTTTGCAGGTGTGCCATGAGTGATCATAACCCGTGCATGACGTGCGGAGCCTGTTGTGCGTATTTTCGAGTCTCTTTCTGTTGGGCTGAAGCCAGCGATGGCGGCGGCACCGTTCCGGTCGATCTCACTGAACCCTTAACCCCTTTTCTGCGCTGTATGCGCGGCACCAATCAAAAACAGAGCCGCTGTGTGGCACTGGAAGGTGAACCTGGGGTATCCACCCGCTGCTCCATTTACGCGGATCGCCCCAGCCCGTGTCGCACTTTCGCGATGTCGGGAGAGGATGGGCAGGTCAATGAGGCATGCAATCGCGCCCGCGCCCGCTATGGATTACCGCCGCTTTACAAAGATATGCTTTTCCATACAAGCCTTGATGCTGCCACCAGCGTGTTATCCGGTGTACAATTGCCGGCTAATTAACACCTGCAATACTCAAGGAGAGTGCATGTCTATCACGGCGAAGTCTGTCTACCGTGACACGGGAAATTTTTTCCGCAATCAGTTCATTACCTTTTTACTGATCGCGTTGTTGTGCGCCTTTATTACGGTGGTGCTGGGTCATGCGTTCTCACCCAGTGATGAACAGATTGCCACGCTGAGCCAGGGGGATCATCTTGCAGGCAGCGCAGGGTTGTTTGACCTTGTGCAGAATATGACGCCAGAGCAACAGCAAATCTTGCTGCGCGCATCTGCGGCATCTACCTTCTCGGGTCTGATTGGCAACGCCATTCTGGCGGGTGGCGTGTTGCTGATGATCCAACTGGTATCTGCCGGCCAACGCGTCAGCGCGTTACGTGCAATCGGGGCCAGTGCTCCGGTGCTGCCAAAGCTGTTTATCCTCATCTTCCTGACCACGCTGCTGGTCCAGATGGGGATCATGTTGGTGGTCGTTCCGGGCGTGCTGCTGGCTATCGTGCTTTCATTCGCGCCAGTAATGGTTGTGCAGGACAAACTGGGCATTTTCACCGCCATGCGCAGCAGCATCAGGCTCGCATGGGCCAATATGCGACTGGTCGCCCCGGCCGTTATCAGCTGGCTGCTGGCCAAGACTCTGCTGTTGCTGTTTGCGCCGAATTTTGCGGTGTTAACGCCAAACGTCGGAGCGGTTGTCGCCAATACGCTGAGCAATCTGATTTCAGCCGTGCTGCTGGTCTATTTGTTCCGCCTGTACATGTTAATTCGTCAGTAACTGGGATCGCAGAATGAAGCAGTTTCTTGATTTTTTACCGCTGATCGTATTTTTCGCTTTTTATAAGCTGTACGACATTTATGCCGGCACGCTGGCGCTGATTGTGGCAACGGCTGTGGTGCTGATTTACAGCTGGGTTCGCTATCGCAAAGTTGAAAAGATGGCGCTCATCACCTTCCTGATGGTGGCGGTGTTTGGTGGTCTGACGTTGTTCTTCCACAATGATGAATTTATCAAATGGAAGGTCACGGTGATTTACGGCCTGTTTGCGGGCGCACTCCTCATCAGCCAGTGGGTGATGAAGAAGCCACTGATCCAGCGCATGCTGGGGAAAGAACTGACCCTGCCGCAGGCTGTGTGGGGGCGTCTGAATATCGCCTGGGCGCTATTTTTTATTCTGTGTGGTCTGGCGAATATCTATATCGCATTCTGGCTCCCGCAGAATATCTGGGTCAACTTCAAGGTGTTTGGCCTGACGGCGCTGACTCTTATCTTCACCCTGCTCAGCGGCGTTTATATTTATCGCCACATGCCGCAGGATGACAAGCACTGATCCTTCTGGCCAGATCGCCACGCGGTCTGGCCTCTTTTCCCGCCTTCTCTTTTCTCTACATCCTTCCTGCGAAAATGTCTGAATCATGAAGATTTTATGGAGATTGCTGTCACTTTATTGTAATGAGAATGACTATCATTAATATTCGTCATCGCATTTTTAACAAATGGAAATGAGTTGATGAATAACATAATAAGATTTGCCCCGGCTACACTTACGCTCGCCATTTTTTCAACGCTATACCAGAGCGCACACGCAGCGGAAGAGACTCTCACCGATGGTGAAACAATGGTTGTTCAGGCCACCGCTGAAGAGGCGCTGAAGCAACAGCCGGGGGTTTCCATCATCACGGCAAAGGACATAGAAAAGGATCCACCGGTTAACGATCTTTCAGAAATTATTCGCAAAATGCCCGGGGTTAACCTCACCGGAAACAGCGCGACAGGCAGCCGCGGTAACAACCGCCAGATCGACATCCGCGGTATGGGGCCGGAGAACACGCTGATTCTGATTGACGGTGTGCCGGTGACGTCACGTAACTCGGTGCGCTACAGCTGGCGCGGGGAGCGCGACACCCGCGGGGATACTAACTGGGTTCCGCCAGAGATGGTTGAGCGCATTGAAGTGCTCCGGGGACCTGCTGCCGCCCGCTATGGTTCGGGGGCGGCCGGCGGCGTCGTCAACATCATTACCAAACGCCCGACCAACGACTGGCACGGCTCACTCTCCCTGTACACTAACCAGCCTGAAAATGATAAAGAGGGGTCGACAAAACGCGCTAATTTTGATCTGAGCGGCCCCCTTGCGGGCGATGCGTTAACGATGCGCCTGTACGGGAATATCAATAAAACTGACGCAGATGCTCAGGACATCAACACCGCGCAAAATGGCTCTTACGCCGCCGGACGTGAAGGCGTGCGCAACAAGGACATCAATGCCCTGCTCTCCTGGAAACTCACGCCACAGCAGATTATCGATTTCGACTACAGCTACAGCCGCCAGGGCAATATCTACGCGGGTGATACTCAATACAGCAACAGCAACGTCAGCCCTGACGGTCTGGTGTCGTCCCTGTATGGACACGAAACCAACCGAATGTACCGCCAGTCTTATGGCATTACGCACAACGGCATCTGGGACTGGGGTCAGTCAAAGTTCGGTGTCTATTATGAAAAGACCAACAACACCCGCCTGGAAGAAGGCTCTACGGGCAAAGTTGAGGGGATGATCAATAGCGATAAATACGATACCAGCCGGCTGGAGTCATACCGTTCAACGGGTGAGCTGAACATTCCTTTCTTCTGGCTGGTCGAACAGACGCTAACCGTGGGTGCAGAATGGAACCGTGATGAACTGAACGATCCGGCCTCAATGCAGGCGACAAATGTGTCGGGAGAAGTGATTAACGGCGTTCCCGGTACGGCTTCTGAGCGCAACAGCAAAAACAGCGCTGACCTCACTGGCATCTATCTTGAGGACAATATTGAAGCGCGTCAGGGCACCAACCTGATCCCAGGGCTCCGCTTTGATTATCACAATCAGTTCGGCAGCAACTGGAGCCCTAGCCTGAACGTCTCCCAGGATTTGGGTGACATGTTCAAGGTTAAAGCGGGTATCGCTCGGGTATTTAAAGCGCCAAATCTGTATCAATCCAGCGAAGGCTATCTGCTTTCCACCCGCGGTAATGGCTGCCCGAACAACGTTTCCGAAGGAAGCTGTTACCTGTTAGGTAACCCGGATCTGGATCCTGAAATCAGCGTGAACAAAGAGATTGGCCTGGCCTTTGCGCTGGAAGGCTACGAGGCGGGCATAACCTGGTTCCGCAACGATTACAAAAACAAGATCGTTTCAGGAACGGACGTGCTGGGCCAGACAAGCAGCGGCGCAAATATCCTGCAATGGGAGAACGGCGGTAAGGCCGTTGTTGAAGGGCTGGAAGGCAACCTCACCGTCCCTGTTATTCGCGACACGCTAACCTGGCGTACTAATGCGACGTATATGATTCAGTCTAAAAGTAAAGACACCGGTAATCCGTTGTCGATTATCCCCAAATATACCGTCAACACCATGCTGGACTGGGAGGTTAACAGCAAGCTTTCAGCCAACGTAAGCTGGACGATGTACGGCCGCCAGAAGCCCAGAGAAAACGCTGAAATCCGCAAAGAGGAAAATGCGATGTCCAACAGAGAGATCGGCGCGTATTCCATCGTGGGTATCGGCAGTAACTATCAGCTGACCAAAAACCTGCGCCTGAATGCCGGCATCAGCAACCTCTTTGACAAGCAGATTTACCGTGAAAATGACGGTGCATCGACCTATAACGAACCAGGCCGTGCGTATTACGCAGGCGTGACCCTGTCCTTCTGACCCTAAGGCGCCTGCTCTGCGGGCGCTAACCCTATTCTCTCCAGCCAGAAATCATAGTAGCATCCCGCCTGAAGTCTTCAGTTACGAGTTTAAAAACAATGACAACAAATGACGCCCCACAGGGCGAACTGGTTTTACGCACACTGGCAATGCCTGCGGATACGAATGCCAATGGCGATATTTTTGGCGGCTGGTTGATGTCGCAGATGGATATGGGCGGTGCAATCCTGGCAAAAGAGATTGCACACGGGCGCGTGGTAACCGTCCGGGTCGATGGCATGACCTTCCTGCGTCCTGTCGCGGTGGGGGACGTGGTGTGCTGTTATGCACGCTGCGTAAAACGCGGCACTACGTCTGTCTCCATCAACATTGAAGTCTGGGTGAAAAAAGTCTCTTCTGAACCGATTGGTCAGCGCTATAAGGCGACGGAGGCATTGTTCATCTATGTGGCGGTGGATAGCGACGGTAAGCCCCGCCAGCTTCCACGGAGCTGATCCTCAGGTAAAAAAAAGCCTCCTTGCGGAGGCTTCTTTTATTCCATCTGTGCCCCGCCGTTCAGGCGGAAGACAATGTTCACAATCAACCCATTGCCGGGTTTACCGGCTTCATAGCGCCACCTGCGCATGGCCGATTTAACTTCACGTTCAAACATATTCGCCGGCTGTGCGGACAGGATTTCCACGTTATCGACACGTCCATCGGCCGTAACGTCGAATTTCACCCGTACACGCCCTTCAATACGTAACGCCTGAGCACGTGCCGGGTACTGCGGCTGGTTACGGCTCAGCGCGCGCGGGCCTGCTGGCGCCGTTACCGTCGGTTTTGTCGCGGTCGTGGTGTTATTCATCAGCGGACGTGACGGGGCGGCATTTTCAACCGGCTGCGTGGCGCGTGGCTCAACCGGACGCACTTCGCGTTTCGGACGTTCTTCAACCTTTTTGACCGGCTTGGGTTTTGGCTTCGGCTTAGGTTTCGGCTCCGGCTTATGGATCACCACCGGCGCTTCTTTCGGCGGTTCAGGAACCGGCTCGGGCTCTGGCTCCGGCTCGGGTTCAACAACGGGCTGTGGCGGCGGCGGCGCAACCTGCGGCGGCTCAAGATCCGCAGGCGATACCATGGTCACAGAAATTGGCTGCGCTGGCGCCGGCATTTCAATAACCTGATGAACCGAGGTATAGAGCAGACCCGCCACGACAGCACCGTGAATAACGACGGAAAGCAGCGTCGGCCATGGAAAGCGGCGAGGTAAATCAAGGGTCATCGAAGTCATAATCATCAACGTTAAAAAACCGAACCTTGATTTTAAATGCAAATAGCAATCATATTCAATAAGACACTTTGTCATGGCGCAATTTAAGCGTACATGAGGGCAAAAAAGGGGCATCCAGATCAGGGTTTTAACATTGTTATTATCTTTACATTGCAGTCATTTGTGCTTTCACATAACGTAATTGTCACTTTTACCGGTTAAGGAGCTTTGCCGTGCTTTACGTGATTTACGCTGAAGATGTACCTGATTCTCTGGAAAAACGTCTTTCCGTTCGCCCTGCCCATCTGGCGCGTTTACAGTTGCTACAGGATGAAGGTCGGTTGCTGACCGCAGGCCCGATGCCTGCCGTTGACAGCAACGATCCGGGCGCGGCGGGTTTTACCGGCTCCACGGTGATTGCCGAGTTTGAATCTCTTGAAGCCGCGCAGGCCTGGGCAGAAGCAGACCCGTACGTCGCAGCCGGCGTGTACGAGAAAGTCACGGTTCGTCCGTATAAAAAAGTATTCTGAAACGAAAGGCTCCCTCGGGAGCCTTTTCTTCATTCAGTGCAGCGACGCCAGCCTCGCCGCAAATCCGACAAACAGCAGACCTATCAGCCCGTTCCCCAGCTTCGCCAGTTTCTTTTTGGTTTTGAGGTAACGCGTGACAAACGCGCCTGAGAAAATCAGGAAGCTCATGTACATGAAGCTGATCAGCTCAAGCGTTGTGGCGAGGATCAGGAACGACGTGCCGGTATTCTTCGCATTGACATCAATGAACTGTACGAAGAACGACACGTAAAAGAGAATCGCTTTCGGGTTCGTCAGGCTCAGCACCAGCGAACGCTTAAGGATTGCGCTTGCCGGTTCGGCGCTACTTTCGTGCGCATTTTTTTGACGCATCATAACGGACCAGAGCATTTTCCCGCCCAGCCACAGCAGATAAAACGCGCCCAGATAGCGGACAATATTAAATAATACCGGAGTGGTCTGGATCAACGCGGCGACGCCCGCCCAGGCCAGAAACATCAGCACGGCATCACCAATAAACACACCGGTGGCTGCCAGATAGCCTTTCTTAACGCCGTGGCCAATCCCTGTTTTCAGCACAAACAAGGTGTTCGGTCCTGGAACCAGCACGATAAAAAATGCGCCGACAACATAGGTCCAGAAATTCAGTACACCAAACTCCGCAAACACGTCTCACTCCTTTCGCTCAAAAACAGCGGGGATACCGGTAATTACGGTATCCCCTTAATCAGTTGCGCTATTGTACGCCGTTATAGCCATCAAGATAAGTCGCGGCCAGTTCGTTGCCAAATAATATGGCGTCTTTACTGTCCATGTCCGATGACCATTTATCCTTCGTGTTGCCTGCGAACAATTCCTGAGACGTCGCATTTTCTTTTAGCTGATCGCGAATGCTTTGTGCGTATTCACTGGCTTCAGCCTGAGTCCGCCCTTCCGCGCGGTCAGCTTTGCCCCGGGCATAAAGCTCGCGGAACTGCGCCACGTTCAGCTGATAATTTTTCTGCACGCTGGAGGTGTAATTGCCGCCAGTAAAGCTGGACTGATGCGACACGAAATAAAACGCGTGCCGTTCGGGTGAGGTTTTGCTGCTGGCACAACCGCTTAATATCGCAATCCCAAAGAGTGCTGCCATTACTTTTCCGTTCATCCTTTGTTCCTTTAATAAAGCCAATGTATTCCGCATGCGAAAACATAATCTGCCAATGAGGAAAATGACGAAAGTCCTAAATCTTCCCTGAGCGCATCCAGCGCCAAAAGTACAATAAAAATCCAGAGATAAGGATTCATCTTTTAATATCATGACGTTAAGGGGACTCAGTATATCGCGGAAAGCAGATGGGAAGAGACTGCAAAAATTGATAGCCTGGATGTTTAATGGGCACCTTTACGGTGCCCTTCATGCTTTTCAGATGTCCTGGACCGCGAACAACAGCGCGTTACGGTGTCTGTTCAGGCCACATTTTCTGATGGCGTGGATACGCATATTGCGGCGGGATTGTGCTTCCAGCCAACGAGCCTTACGACGACTCACCTGTCGCAACATGCGCCAGCGCCCAACTTCAGTTCTACTGCGCTTCATGTCTACAACTCTTTCTCTAACAGAGATGCCATTATATGCCTAAGCAGGCGGCAAACCAGCGCTTTTATCTGGTGTTTTTATTTGCCAGATGAATCCTGATGCGTAAACTCATAACAATACGCTTTCAAAAGGATTTTTTATTTATGACAACCTTCTACACCGTGGTGAGTTGGCTGGTCATTTTAGGATACTGGCTGTTAATTGCCGGGGTGACGTTGCGCATTCTGATGAAACGCAGAGCGGTACCTTCCGCCATGGCCTGGCTTCTGATTATCTATATTCTGCCGCTGGTGGGCATCATCGCCTATCTCTCTTTCGGTGAACTTCATCTGGGTAAACGCCGCGCCGAACGCGCCCGCGCCATGTGGCCCTCCACGGCGAAATGGCTTGCCGACCTTAAAGCCTGCAAGCATATCTTCGCTGAAGAGAACAGCAGCGTGGCCGCATCTCTGTTCAAGCTGTGCGAACGCCGCCAGGGGATTGCTGGGGTAAAAGGTAATCAACTGCAACTGATGACCTCTTCCGATGATGTGATGCAGGCGCTGATCCGTGATATCCAGCTCGCACGGCATAATATCGAGATGGTGTTTTATATCTGGCAGCCGGGCGGCATGGCGGACCAGGTCGCCGAATCACTAATGGCCGCTGCACGTCGCGGTATCCACTGCCGCCTGATGCTGGACTCCGCCGGCAGCGTGGCCTTTTTCCGTAGCCCGTGGGCAGGCATGATGCGCAACGCCGGTATCGAGGTGGTCGAGGCGCTGAAAGTGAATCTTTTCCGCGTCTTTCTGCGCCGCATGGATCTCCGCCAGCACCGGAAAATGGTTCTGATCGATAACTATATCGCCTACACCGGCAGCATGAACATGGTTGACCCCCGCTTCTTCAAGCAGGATTCCGGCGTGGGGCAATGGATCGATCTGATGGCGCGGATGGAGGGACCGATCGCGACCTCAATGGGTATCGTCTACTCCTGCGACTGGGAAATTGAAACCGGTAAACGCATTCTTCCCCCGCCCCCGGATGGCAATATCATGCCGTTTGAGGAAGCCAGCGGGCACACTATCCACACTATCGCATCCGGTCCTGGCTTCCCGGAAGATCTGATCCATCAGGCACTGCTGACCGCCGCCTACTCCGCGCGGGAATATCTGATCATGACCACGCCCTATTTCGTTCCCAGCGACGACCTTCTGCATGCCATCTGTACAGCGGCACAGCGCGGAGTGGATGTGAGCATTATTATGCCGCGCAAGAACGATTCGCTGCTGGTGGGATGGGCAAGCCGCGCGTTCTTTAGTGAGCTGCTGGCCGCAGGCGTTAAAATTTATCAGTTCGAAGGCGGGCTGTTACATACCAAGAGCGTGCTGGTGGACGGAGAGCTGAGCCTGGTGGGCACCGTTAACCTCGATATGCGCAGTCTATGGCTGAATTTTGAAATTACGCTGGTCATTGATGACGCCGGGTTCGGTGGCGATCTGGCAGCGGTTCAGGACGATTATATCTCCCGCTCACGCCTGCTGGACGCCAGACTGTGGGCGAAACGTCCGCTGTGGCAGCGAATTGCCGAACGACTGTTTTACTTCTTTAGCCCATTGCTGTAAAACGTGCCCAACGATGTTTAACAGGTAGTCATCATGGAAATGGATCTGAACAATCGCCTGACCGAAGACGAAACGCTCGAACAGGCCTACGATATTTTTCTCGAGCTGGCGGTCGATAATCTCGACCCTGCTGACGTCATTCTTTTCAACCTGCAATTTGAAGAGCGTGGCGGTGCTGAGCTGTTCGATCCGGCTGAAGACTGGGCCGAACACGTCGATTTTGACCTCAACCCGGACTTCTTCGCAGAGGTGGTGATTGGCCTGGCAGATGAAGACGGCGGAGAAATTAACGACATCTTTGCCCGCGTCCTGCTGTGCCGCGAGAAAGATCACAAACTGTGCCATATTCTCTGGCGCGAATAATAAAAAAGGCTGCCCGCGCAGCCTTTTTTATTTAATCCGGTAAGGCATTTCCACAGCGGTGACAAAACCGCGCGCCGGGTTCATGATTCCCCTGCTGACAATTCGGACATTTGCGTTGCTGCTTGCTGTTCTGGAAGGCGCTGCTCATATGGGTGGTAATTAGCCCCGTTGGTATCGCTATAACTGAATAGCCGATCAGGATAAGAACCGATGCCACAATACGTCCGAGCGGCGTATGCGGGGTAATATCGCCATAGCCCACGGTGGTCACCGTGACGATAGCCCAGTAAACAGACGCATTAAGCGTGGTAAACCCGTATTTTGGCCCTTCGATTAAATACATCAGGGAGCCAAAAACGATCATCACGATAGCAATAAACGAATAGAAGAGAATCAGCTGGTGGCGAGCGCTGACAATGGCGACCCAAAAAACCCGCAGCGACGGCATAAAGCGCAGCAGTTTGAGAATTCGTAACACGCGAATCGCCCGCATTGCGCGCCAGGCAAACACATAATTCAGACTGATCTCAGGCCACAGCCACATGACATACAGCGGCAGGATGGTGGCTAAATCAATAAATCCCCAGAAGCTGAAAACGTATTTCGCCGGATTTGGCCAGCTAATGACCCTCAGCACATATTCCGCGGTAAACACCAGCGTGACAATCAATTCCAGCCAGACGAAAACGTGCCACTCCTCATACGTCATATGGTACTGCGTTCCGGCGCCGGATTCGATAAAGATAATAATGACGCTAATCAGGGCAAATAAACCACACAGGCCTTCGAAACGGCGACCGGAAACCGTCTCAGGATCAAATAAAAGGTGATACAGCCGCTGACGGGCCGACGTGAATAATCGCGACACATTAACCTCGAAAAATAAGGGCTGACATCATGTCAGCCCTTGCGATTATAACGGGTCTACTTTCAGGCAGGAAACCGCATGTCGGAAACTGCCCTCCAGAACCGGCCGTGTTTTTGCACATTCCGGCCCGGCTATTGGGCATCGCGTACGGAATACGCAGCCTGAAGGCGGGTTGATTGGCGAAGGCAGTTCACCTTCCAGAAGCTGAATGGTTTTATTTTTTTCCAGATCGGGATCCGGAACGGGAACCGCAGACATCAGCGCTTTGGTATAAGGGTGCAGCGGATTGTGGTACACCTCATCATACGTACCCAGCTCCACGGCGTGGCCCAGATACATGACCAGCACACGGTCCGAAATGTGTTTTACCACCGCCAGATCGTGGGCGATGAAGATCAGCGACAGCCCCATTTCCCGTTGCAGTTTCTGTAGCAGGTTAACCACCTGGGCCTGGATGGAGACGTCCAGCGCCGAAACCGGTTCATCACAGATAATCAGTTTTGGTTCAAGGATCAACGCGCGTGCGATACCGATACGCTGGCACTGACCGCCGGAAAACTCATGTGGGTAGCGGTTTATGAGGTTAGGTAACAGACCCACCTTGAGCATCATCGCTTTCACCCGATCGCGAACTTCCTGGCGCGGCATCTTCGGATGATAGGTGCGCAGCGGCTCGGCAATGATTTCGCCAATGGTCATACGCGGGTTCAGGGACGCCAGCGGATCCTGGAAAATCATCTGGATGTCGCTGCGCACGTCGCGCCATTCATCCGGCTTCATCCCCAGCAGATCTTTGCCAAGCCAGGCCACTTTCCCGTCGGTGGCTTTCACCAGGCCGATGATCGCACGCGCAAATGTCGATTTGCCGCAGCCAGATTCACCCACCACGCCCAGGGTCTCCCCTTCGTACAGGCGTAGCGTGACGCCATCCACCGCTTTCAGGGTTTTGGCAGGCTGCCAGAACCACTGTTTACCGTCTTTGATATCGAAATGGACCTTCAGGTCAGCGATTTCGAGCAGCACATTTCTTTTTTCGTCGATTGCGTTCATACCAGCTCCTCCAGCGGCTTAAAGCAGGCGCGCAGACGGCCAGGGACAAACGCTTCCAGCGGCGGTGCGCTGTTACAGATTTCCATCGCATGCGGACAACGCGGCTGGAACGGACAGCCTTTTGGCAGACGCAGCAGGTTTGGCGGGTTACCCGGGATAGTCAGCAGCGACTCCCCTTCCGCATCAAGGCGCGGTACGGCATTCAGCAACCCGATAGAGTACGGATGGGCTGGCTGGTAGAACACATCGCGGGCATTACCGTATTCCATCGTGCGACCTGCATACATGACTAACACTTTGTCGCAGATCCCGGCAACGACGCCTAAATCGTGGGTGATCATGATGATGGCGGTGTTGAACTCGCGCTTCAGCTCGTTCAGCAACGTCATGATCTGCGCCTGGACGGTCACGTCCAGAGCGGTGGTCGGTTCATCAGCGATCAGCAGTTTTGGCCGACAAAGCAATGCCATCGCGATCATGACGCGCTGGCGCATACCGCCGGAGAATTCGTGCGGATACATGCGCATGCGCTTACGTGCCTCAGGCATTTTCACCGCATCCAGCATTTTGACGGACTCTTCAAACGCTTCGGCTTTACCCAGCCCCTTGTGGAGCATCAGCACTTCCATCAGCTGTTCGCCCACACGCATATAGGGGTTCAGGGACGTCATCGGATCCTGGAAAATCATTGAAATCTGCTCCGCGCGCAGCTTATTCAGCTCATGTTCCGGCAAATTCAGGATCTCTTTTCCGTTAAACGTCGCCGAACCACCGATCACGCCGTTTGACGCCAGCAGGCCCATCAGCGCGAATGCGGTCTGGGATTTACCGGAACCGGATTCGCCCACAATGCCCAGCGTTTCACCGGCACGCAGGTCGAAGTTGAGATCGTTAACGGCAGTAACATCACCGTCGGGGGTTTTAAACGTCACGCGGAGGTCTTTAACGTCCAGCAGTGCGCTGGTCCGCTGTTGCGCCTGTGGCGCGGTTGCCGTTTCAATAATAGTCATGACGGCGCTCCTTAACGGTCTTTCGGGTCGAGGGCATCACGCAGGCCATCGCCGATAAAGTTGAAACAGAACAGGGTGACGACCAGGAAGCCCGCCGGATACAGGAGTAACCACGGTGACACTTCCATGGAGTTTGCGCCATCACTTAACAGAGCGCCCCAGCTACTCAGCGGCTCTTGCGTACCTAATCCCAGGAAGCTCAGGAAAGATTCAAACAGGATCATACTTGGCACCAACAGGGAGGCGTATACCACCACCACGCCCAGCACGTTAGGAACGATATGACGCACCACAATATTGGCGGTAGAAACACCACCAACCTGTGCGGCTTCGATAAACTCCTTACGTTTGAGGCTCAGCGTCTGGCCGCGCACAATACGCGCCATATCCAGCCAGGACACCATCCCGATCGCCACGAAGATCAGCAGGATATTTTGACCAAAGAAGGTCACCAGCAGAATGACGAAGAACATGAACGGGAAGGAGTTCAGGATTTCTAGCAGACGCATCATCACGGAGTCCACTTTCCCGCCGAGGTATCCGGAAAGCGAACCGTAAAGCGTGCCGACGATCACCGCCACCAGCGCCGCCGCGATGCCAACCATCAGGGAGATACGGCCGCCAATCGCCACTCGCACCAGCAAATCACGCCCGGAAGAGTCGGTACCGAAATAGTGCCCGGATTCCATATCCGGCGCGCTGGACATCATGCCCCAGTCCGTATCGAAATAGGTGAACTGAGAGAGCATTGGCGCCAGGGTGACAAACAGCGCAATAAGCACCAGCACGACCAGGCTGGCAACGGCGGCGCGGTTATGCATAAAACGACGGCGGGCGTCCTGCCAAAGGCTACGACCTTCAACCTCCAGCTTTTCACTGAAGTTTTCCAGCGCCTCGCTGTTTTTCTTACTCAACATCATGGCGTGCTCCAGTTAGTAACGGATTTTAGGGTCGATAACGGCATACAGCACATCGACAACGGCATTAAACAGAATGGTCAGCGCGCCCACGAGGATCGTCAGGCTCAGCACCAGCGAATAGTCACGGTTAAGCGCCCCGTTAACAAACAGCTGCCCGATGCCCGGCAGGCCATAAATGGTTTCAATCACCATTGAACCGGTGATAATGCCGACGAAAGCAGGCCCCATATAGGAGAGTACCGGTAACAGTGAAGGCTTGAGGGCATGACGGAAAATAATCCGGCGCATCGGCAGCCCTTTCGCACGGGCGGTACGGATGAAGTTCGAATGCAGGACTTCAATCATTGAACCGCGGGTAATACGGGCGATACTGGCGATGTAGGCCAGAGATAATGCCACCATCGGCAATATCATGAACTTCAGCGCCCCGCCGTTCCAGCCGCCTCCGGGAAGCCATTTCAGGGTTATGGCGAATATCATGACCAGCAACGGCGCAACAACGAAGCTGGGGATAACCACCCCGGTCATTGCGACCCCCATTACGGCGTAATCCCATCGGGTATTTTGTTTAAGCGCGGCGATAACGCCCGCAGTGACACCGAGAACAACGGCCAGGATAAATGCAGCAGCTCCTAATTTAGCCGATACCGGGAAGCTGGACGCCACCAGGTCGTTAACGGAATAGTCTTTATATTTAAATGACGGACCAAAATCACCGTGTGCAAGCTGCTTCAGATAGTTGAAGTACTGCGTGGTGATAGGATCGTTTAAATGGTATTTCGCTTCGATGTTGGCCATAACTTCTGGCGGAAGCGTGCGTTCACCGGTAAAAGGACTGCCCGGTGCAAGACGCATCATGAAGAAGGAAATTGTAATTAGAATAAATAACGTTGGAATCGCTTCAAGACAGCGACGCAGGATAAATTTCAACATTGCCCGTACCTTCTGGCGTGTGCCTGATGAATGTTACAAAATAGACACAGTGGGGCAAGCTCGCTCGCCCCACGTATTGCCATTAATGCTTGATAATATAAAGATTCTTAACGGAAATATTATCCAACGGGTCTTTACCGGTATAACCCCCTACCCATGGTTTCACCAGGCGGGCGTTAACGTAGTAGTAAACCGGAACGATCGCAGAGTCTTTATCGAGCTGTTGTTCTGATTTCGCGTACAGATCGGCGCGCTGGGCGTCATCTGCCACCTTCAGGGTTTCGCCAATCAGCTTATCAAACGCCGGGCTCTTATAGTGTGCGGTGTTGTTCGAACTGTCGCTCAGCATGGTGTTCAGGAATGAGGTCGGTTCGTTATAGTCCGCACACCATCCTGCACGTGCCACGTCAAAGGTTCCCTGGTGGCGCGTATCGAGGAAGGTCTTCCATTCCTGGTTTTCCAGCTTCACGTTCACGCCGAGGTTTTTCTTCCAGATAGACGCGACGGCAATAGCCAGTTTTTTATGCAGATCAGAGGTGTTGTACAGCAGGCTAAAGGTCAGCGGCTTGTCGGCGGTATAGCCAGCTTCAGCCAGCAGTTTTTTCGCTTCTTCGTTACGTTTTTCCTGGGACCATTTGAACCATTCAGGTTCAACCAGCTTCATACCGTCGGTGTAAGGCGGGGTGTAGCTGTAAGCTGGCAGGTCGCCCTGATTCTTCACTTTATTCACGATAATGTCGCGATCCAGAGCCAGCTTCAGTGCGGTACGAACACGTACGTCGGTGAACGGTGCTTTCTGGTTGTTAATTTCGTAATAGTAGGTGCACAGATACGGATCGACGTGAACTTCTTTCGGGATCTCTTTTTTCAGCTTCTGGAACAGTTCAATCGGCATGTTGTTATAGGTCATGTCGATTTCACCACTGCGGTAGCGGTTTACGTCCGTCACTTCAGAAGAGATTGGCAGGTAGGTGACCTGATTGATAACGGTCTTCGCATTATCCCAATACTGCGGGTTGCGCTCCAGCACCATACGTTCGTTAACGACCCAGTCCTTCAGCTTATATGCACCGTTGGTCACGATATTCGCAGGCTGCGTCCATTTTTCACCAAATTTTTCCACCGCGGATTTTGGTACCGGGGAGACGGACGGGTGAACCAGCAGCTTATAGAAGTACGGAACAGGTTCGCTCAACGTCACTTCAAAGGTGTTGGCATCGATGGCTTTTACGCCCAGGTCGGTTACTGGCTTTTTACCCGTGATGATGTCATCGATATTGGCAATATGGCCATACTGGAGGTAACTCGCATACGGGGAGGCGGTATTTGGATCCGCCAGACGCTGCCAGCTATAGACGAAATCTTCGGCGGTAACCGGCGTACCGTCGGACCATTTCGCATCTTTACGCAGATGGAAGGTCCAGACTTTAAAATCTTTGTTGTCCCATTTTTCCGCCACGCCCGGAGCCGGGTGGCCGTCTACGTCAGTCACCAGCAGACCTTCAAACAGATCGCGGTTAACGTTAGACTCTGGAACACCTTCAATTTTGTGCGGATCAAGAGACTGCACTTCCGCACCGTTATTACGTACCAGCGTTTGCTTCTCAGCCAGCTGAACACCAGCAGGAACGTCCGCAGCCATTGCAGCGTTGCCCGCGATTAGCGCAGTTAAAATCCCCGCCGCTACCAGACTTTTTTTTGTGATGATGGACATTGTGTTGATACTCCACTCATTATAATGACTGGCCTTCGCCAGTTGTGTAATCCCCTGTTGGGGCCTGTACAGCGCAGGAGTTTTTTTTGCTACTGTCAGGTTCTTTTTTACTTCTTGCTATCACCGACTTCATTATTACTGACCGCTCGTACGGCGGTCTTGCGTCGATTCTTTACACCGCTCCCCTGTCAGAGAGATGCGTTGGATATCTTACGTGAGGGCTATATGAAAATAGTTCTCATCAACTTGTTTAATGCTGCAAAATATAAGGCCGGAAAGTA
Source organism: Enterobacter cloacae complex sp. SHL022 (assembly GCF_049237785.1). Taxonomy (NCBI): domain Bacteria; kingdom Pseudomonadati; phylum Pseudomonadota; class Gammaproteobacteria; order Enterobacterales; family Enterobacteriaceae; genus Enterobacter; species Enterobacter cloacae complex sp. SHL022. The sequence continues at coordinate 87,115 of NZ_JBMKJH010000001.1, forward strand.
CCAAATGGTGCCAACTCTCGCCAATACATTTTGCAAATTTGTTAAGCATTTCTCTTTTACGATGGCTGGCATAACTAAGGCGCCAACCCTGGCTTACGCCGAAATCAACAAAAAGAGATATAATTCATACAGATAAGAAATTTTGTTGCTCCAAACGCGACGACATGGCTTAGTTGAACGACTTTTCACGATAATTTAACAATTGATTATTATTTAGCACATTCGTCTGAGTCAGCATCGAAATTACTAATATCATTTCGGTTATCTGTCAGCAAGCCCCAGAGTATCATGTGAGTAAAATAACAGAGGGTTTGAGGGATTTATGCGCGGCAAGGGGAAATGAAAATAAACAACCTCTTGAAAAACAACAAAAGAGAGTTATTAGTAGAACTTATTATGACTGGCGCCTATTTCAACTTTATTTATATGATTTGCAGATAATCACGTAAAAAAAACGGAGCCGCTGGCTCCGCTCTTTCAAATGAAAGTCAGTGTACTAACCCGGGGAAAATACTTTTTATACCGGTAACGATAAATTCGATGCCCAACGCCATTAACAACAGACCCATGATACGGGTAATCACGTTGATGCCCGTTTGTCCCAGCAAGCGAACCAGCCATGGCGCCATACGAAATACGCCCCAGCAGCACAGCGCGAACAGCGCAATGGCGACGGAAAAGCCAATCAGGTGCATCAGGCTGTGGTAGCGCGTTCCCCAGACAATGGTGGAACTGATCGCCCCCGGGCCCGCCATCAGCGGCAGTGCCAGTGGCACAACCCCAATGCTCTCGCGGATAGCTGTCTCTGATTTTTCCTGTTTGTTCTGTTTATCCTCCCCCAGCTTGCCGCTGATCATCGACATGGCAATCGTCACCACCAGGATCCCGCCTGCTATACGGAACGAATCAATCGAGATGCCGAAGACCTGAAGAATGGCGTCCCCGAGATAAAGAGACGTAAGTAGGATGATCGCCACCGACAGGTTTGCCGTCAGGTTGGTTTTATTTCGTGCCGCAGCCGTCTGATAGCTGGTCATACTGATGAAGACAGGGATGATCCCTACCGGGTTAACCAGAGCAAACAAGCCGATAAAAAACTTGAAATATGTAGGGAAATCAAAGAGCGTTTGAATCACATTAAGCTCCGCAATTGAGCATGTCCAGGGAGAAACTGCGTGTCATGATAAATCCGCGCTGAAGATACGCTTTTTAGCCGCACACTTCACCAGAAATCTGTTCTTAAACGTTATCAATTCATGATGTTAAACATTTGTGTAATCAATGATATTGCCGCTTCCAATAGTTACTTAATTATTTAACAGTAGAATAATTAGCACAAAATAACCCTGCTGAAAGGTATCAGCTTAGGACAAAATTGATCTTGATCATAATTTTCGTACTCAGAAGTGAGTAATCTTGGTTACGCCGCCAGGGAGATCACCTATCAAAAAGGTATGATGCTAAGGTAAGGCTCTTTTAGTAAATTAGTGAGCTGGAGCAGTGAGTAATCCTTTGTTTTACTGTGTGTTACGCAAGTGGGATCGGCTCTGACTATACTGTCAGACGTATCGAGCGCTGGTTTACTAAAAGAGTTTAAACATTATCAGGAGAGCATTATGGCTGTTACCAATATCGCTGAACTGAACGCCCTCGTCGAGCGCGTAAAAAAAGCCCAGCGTGAATATGCCAATTTCACCCAAGAACAGGTTGATAAAATCTTCCGCGCGGCCGCTCTGGCTGCTGCTGATGCTCGAATCCCTCTCGCTAAAATGGCCGTTGCCGAATCCGGCATGGGTATCGTTGAAGATAAAGTGATCAAAAACCACTTTGCTTCAGAGTATATCTACAACGCCTATAAAGATGAGAAAACCTGCGGTGTGCTGTCAGAAGACGATACTTTCGGCACCATCACCATCGCAGAACCGATCGGCATCATTTGCGGTATCGTTCCAACCACTAACCCAACCTCTACCGCCATCTTCAAATCTCTCATCAGTCTGAAGACTCGTAACGCAATCATTTTCTCTCCGCATCCACGTGCGAAGGACGCCACCAACAAAGCAGCAGATATCGTGCTTCAGGCAGCCATTGCTGCGGGTGCGCCAAAAGATCTGATCGGCTGGATCGACCAACCTTCTGTTGAACTGTCCAACGCTCTGATGCATCACCCGGACATTAACCTGATTCTGGCGACCGGTGGTCCTGGTATGGTTAAAGCAGCATACAGCTCCGGTAAACCCGCCATCGGCGTAGGCGCAGGTAATACCCCTGTTGTGATCGACGAAACGGCAGATATCAAGCGTGCAGTTGCTTCTGTGCTGATGTCTAAAACCTTCGATAACGGCGTTATCTGTGCATCTGAACAGTCTGTTGTCGTGGTTGATTCGGTATACGACGCCGTTCGTGAACGTTTCGCCAGCCACGGCGGCTACCTGTTGCAAGGTAAAGAACTGAAAGCCGTTCAGGACGTGATCCTGAAAAATGGCGCGCTGAACGCAGCTATCGTAGGTCAGCCAGCGTATAAAATTGCTGAACTCGCTGGCTTTAGCGTCCCTGCTACCACCAAGATTCTGATTGGTGAAGTGAAAGTCGTTGATGAAAGTGAGCCGTTTGCTCACGAGAAACTCTCCCCAACGCTGGCAATGTACCGTGCGAAAGATTTTGATGACGCGGTAGAAAAAGCAGAGAAACTGGTGGCAATGGGCGGTATCGGCCACACCTCTTGCCTGTACACCGATCAGGATAACCAGCCTGAGCGTGTTGCTTACTTCGGTCAGAAGATGAAGACGGCACGTATCCTGATCAACACCCCTGCTTCTCAGGGTGGTATCGGTGATCTGTACAACTTCAAACTCGCACCTTCCCTGACTCTGGGTTGTGGTTCCTGGGGTGGTAACTCCATCTCTGAAAACGTTGGTCCAAAACACCTGATCAACAAGAAAACCGTTGCTAAGCGAGCTGAAAACATGTTGTGGCACAAACTTCCGAAATCTATCTACTTCCGCCGCGGCTCTCTGCCAATCGCGCTGGATGAAGTGATTACTGATGGCCACAAACGTGCGCTCATCGTGACTGACCGTTTCCTGTTCAACAATGGCTATGCAGACCAGATCACCTCTGTTCTGAAAGCGGCTGGCGTGGAAACTGAAGTCTTCTTTGAAGTTGAAGCTGACCCAACCCTGAGCGTTGTACGTAAAGGCGCTGAACTGGCGAACTCCTTCAAACCTGATGTGATCATCGCACTGGGTGGCGGTTCCCCAATGGACGCTGCGAAAATTATGTGGGTGATGTACGAGCATCCGGAAACTCACTTCGAAGAACTGGCGCTGCGCTTTATGGATATCCGTAAACGTATCTACAAGTTCCCGAAAATGGGCGTGAAAGCGAAAATGATCGCCGTCACCACCACTTCCGGTACTGGTTCAGAAGTGACGCCATTTGCCGTTGTGACTGATGACGCAACCGGTCAGAAATACCCGCTGGCTGACTACGCACTGACGCCAGATATGGCTATCGTTGACGCCAACCTGGTCATGGAAATGCCGAAATCACTGTGTGCGTTCGGTGGTCTGGATGCGGTAACTCACGCTCTGGAAGCTTACGTTTCCGTACTGGCTTCTGAGTTCTCTGACGGTCAGGCTTTGCAGGCGCTGAAACTTCTGAAAGAAAACCTGCCAGCTTCTTACAACGAAGGTTCGAAAAACCCTGTTGCGCGTGAACGTGTACACAGTGCGGCAACAATCGCGGGCATCGCGTTTGCTAACGCCTTCCTGGGTGTCTGTCACTCTATGGCGCACAAGCTGGGTTCACAGTTCCACATTCCTCACGGTCTGGCGAACGCCCTGTTGATCAGCAACGTTATCCGTTATAACGCCAACGATAACCCAACCAAGCAAACTGCATTCAGCCAGTATGACCGTCCACAGGCGCGCCGTCGTTATGCTGAAATCGCAGATCACCTGGGTCTGAGCGCACCGGGCGACCGTACTGCCGCGAAGATCGAAAAACTGCTGGCATGGCTGGAAAGTCTGAAGGCGGAACTGGGTATTCCTAAATCTATCCGCGAAGCAGGCGTTCAGGAAGCTGACTTCCTCGCTCACGTAGATAAGCTGTCTGAAGATGCATTCGATGACCAGTGTACTGGTGCTAACCCGCGCTACCCACTGATTTCCGAACTGAAACAGATCCTGCTGGATACTTATTACGGTCGTAACTTCACTGAAAGCGATGTCGCAGCCGTAAAAGTTGAAATCCCCGCAGTTGTAAAGGCTGACAAGAAAGCGAAGAAAAACGCTTAGTTGACAGTGTGATAAAAAACCCGCCAGCGGCGGGTTTTTTTATATCTGAGGATCGGTAAAACATTCATGTTATTTTCGATTGTCGCCCTGTAACGCCGTCAGCGAGCCTACAGCCAGCGCCTCTTTATAATGCTTGCGGCAGACCGAGACATAACGTTCATTGCCTCCTATCACCACCTGCTCGCCATCAGCATAGGGTTTACCCGACTGGTCCAGGCGAAGAACCATACTTGCCTTGCGGCCACAAAAGCAGATTGTTTTCAGCTCAACCAGCTTATCCGACCAGGCGAGCAGATACTGGCTGCCGGCAAATAACTCCCCACGAAAATCGGTACGTAATCCATAGCAAAGAACGGGAATATCCAGCTCATCAACGACCTCTGAAAGCGCATGGACCTGCTCACGGGTCAGAAACTGGCTTTCATCTACCAGCACGCAATGGACAGGCTTAGAGGCATGCTCGGCACGAATGTCCTCCAGCAGGTCCGTTTCAGGGTTAAACAGCCTTGCAGGCGATGAAAGCCCTATTCTTGAGCTTACCTTCCCTGCCCCAAAGCGATCGTCGATTTCGGCGGTATAAACAACGGTACGCATCCCCCGCTCCTGATAATTGTATGAGGATTGCAGTAACGCCGTCGATTTCCCTGCATTCATTGCCGAATAGTAGAAATAAAGTTGTGCCATTGGCCGAAGAACCCTAATCAATGTGAAATATTCCCGATGGATCATTGTACCATATTTTGTACCGTCAGCTGCGGCGAGCAGCACACTCCAACCTGCCATGCACCGGTAAATCCTTCGCGAGTAGCGCAAAATAATGCGTTAAAACAGGCAGTAAAGGCATTAAACACTGACAATAAGGTGAGACCGCAACCAGAGATAACACTTCTTTTTATAGTGTCTTCTTCGTTCATTAAAATTCACTATTTATTAACTATTCCTGGCTTCGCTGCGTTTACACGGGGTAATACAAAAGGCTGATATTTATCAACCGCAACTATAATTCCTGAGGTAAAAGTCACAAAACAAACATGCAAATGACGCGCTTTTGCCGTTTGAAACGATATCTCGCAGCCCCAACAAACAATGAAATTTAAGTTAGCGTAATTAATAATAGCGTCGTTTATTTTGTATTTTTTGAATTCCTTACATTCCCACCTATTGCACAAGTGAAATTAAGGCTCTATTATTAGGACAACAAACCCACCCCCATTATAAGTTTGAGATTACTACAATGAGCGAAGCACTTAAAATTCTGAACAACATCCGTACTCTTCGTGCGCAGGCAAGAGAATGTACCCTTGAGACGCTTGAAGAAATGCTCGAAAAATTAGAAGTTGTAGTTAACGAACGTCGTGAAGAAGAAAGCGCAGCTGCGGCTGAAATCGAAGAACGTACACGTAAACTGCAACAGTATCGCGAAATGCTGATTGCCGATGGTATCGATCCAAACGAATTGCTGAACAGCATGGCTGCGGCTAAAACCGGTACCAAAGCAAAACGCGCGGCACGTCCTGCTAAATATAGCTACATCGATGAGAACGGCGAAGAGAAAACTTGGACTGGCCAGGGCCGTACTCCTGCTGTAATCAAGAAAGCAATGGACGAACAAGGTAAACAACTGGATGACTTCCTGATCAAGGATTAATCTGGAAAGATTCTGAAAAATCCCGCTTAATGCGGGATTTTTTATGCCTGTAATATCCGCCCGAACATCTCCTTACATTCTGTCATATTGTGAGGCTCCGTATTTAACGTCCTTGACAATCCCCCGTCATTTACAGAGTGACAGGCATAAAAAAACCGGTGGGCGACGCCACACCGGTCTTGTTCACAGGCTGGTGAGTTTATTACTTAATACCCACGCTACCTTTGAGCCAGGCTTTAAATTCTTCACCCAGGCTGTTATGGCGAATACCATATTCGACGAATGCCTGCATATAACCGAGCTTATTCCCGCAGTCATGGCTCTTACCTTTCATATGGTAGGCTTCCACGGTCTCTTTCTCGATCAGCATATCGATAGCATCCGTCAGCTGGATTTCATCGCCCGCACCCGGAGGCGTTTTCGCCAGCAGCGCCCAAATTTCAGCGCTCAGTACGTAACGACCAACGACAGCAAGGTTAGACGGCGCGACGTCCGCTTTAGGTTTTTCAACAACGCCAACCATCGGTACGCTTTCGCCAGGTTGCAGGTCAACGCCTTTGCAGTCAACCACGCCGTAAGCGGTCACGTCGTCGACTGGCTCAACCATAATCTGGCTGCTGCCGGTTTCGTCGAAGCGTTTAATCATTTCCGCCAGGTTTTCCTGGGAAAGATCGGACTCGTACTCATCAAGGATCACATCAGGCAGAATAACCGCGACCGGCTCATCACCCACTACAGGATGTGCGCACAATACTGCATGCCCCAGGCCCTTCGCCAGGCCCTGACGAACCTGCATAATGGTAACGTGTGGAGGACAAATAGACTGCACTTCCTCCAGCAGCTGGCGCTTAACGCGTTTTTCCAGCATTGCTTCGAGTTCGAAACTGGTATCGAAATGGTTTTCGATAGAGTTTTTAGATGAATGCGTCACCAGCACAATTTCGGTGATACCTGCTGCAATACATTCATTCACGACATACTGGATTAATGGCTTATCAACCAGAGGCAGCATCTCTTTTGGGATTGCCTTCGTCGCTGGCAACATCCTGGTACCCAATCCCGCCACCGGGATAACGGCCTTTCTGACTTTCGAATTAAGGGCAGCCATTGAAATTCTCCTGAACTGTTCAAGTTTTGAACTTTTATGCATTGAATAACGCGTTGAGTATACAGTCTCAGCCACTAATACGGGTCTGAAAAGAACGCGTTGCCGATCAATTAAGACAAATACGCATGAAACTTGCAGCGATAGTAGCACTGCCAGCAAAAACACAGGTAAAGCAATCTGAAAAATAAAATCTGACTGCTTACTCCGTGGACAACATTAAGCGTAACCGCCCTCCGGCACCCCAAATTTGGCACTGCCAGGAGGTGCAGCGATGGCTAATTTGATTAAGGTAAGTATTTCCCAGCGTACCCAACGGCACGCCGTTACTCACCTGAATATGGTGTTCGCCAGTATTCAGTGTGGCATTTAATCCCGCAGACACCAGAATAAGGTTATTCAACCCGCTGTGATAATAGCCAACCAGAAGCGGGAACTGCCCCGGTAAATTGGCCTGGCGAAAAAGTTGGTTGACCTGTTTTAGTAAACTGCCTAGCTCAGGAAGTCGTTGCCCCTGATGGGATAATTGTTCCTGTAGCAATCCATTAAACAGCGCCCGGAGTAATAAGGCCGCCAGAACGCCGTTATCTCCCGCTCGGGTAACATCCAGGCAATAAAAAGCGAGGTCGGAATCCGAGAGCGGCGCAATATCCAGCACCAGTCCAGGCTGGTCAGCCGCTACCAGCTGGCGATAATTTACTCTGCAATGAGAGATATTTTGCTGCACCGGCGGCTGAAGTTCCTGAAGCAGCTTCGCGGCCGCGAGAGGATTACTGACTAAAGCATCCCAGTCCTGGAAAAGACGTTCTTCTTCTTCCACCCGGGAATTAAACATATTGGGATACAGGCAGGCCAACACCGTTTCACGCAGACGGTTCAAATCTTTAACCGGTTTGAGCAGAATATCCTGCACACCTAAACGCAACGCCTTAGCAATATCCGCCATATTTTCGGTGGCCGAGATCACCAGTATCGGTGTCTGATAACCTTCATTACGCAGGTTTTCTACCAGCATTAATCCGTCCATGCGCGGCATCTCAAGATCGCAGATCATCAGATCCGGCGCCATGCTGGCCATTTTTTCCAGTGCCTCGACGCCATCTTCGGCAAGGGACGTGGTTGCACCCAGTGAGGATAACCACGAATCCAGTAGCGATCGGAAAACGGGCTCGTCTTCTACTATCAAAATATGTTTTCCGGCCAATGGCTGTGTCATGGTTCCTCCCCTGGCTGACAGTTACTCAATAGTGGCATGCTATTGGTACTATCGCCTGTCAGATTTTGCTGAAGTAATCAAAAAAGTGCTCAACGTGCTGTACGCACAAAAGGCAACAGTTCATCTATTTTCTTTTCGACGGCTAACGAGCCCGCTGCTATGGCGGCCTCAGCCCGGTGGAAATCAAGGGTAGAGATTTGTGGACAATAGGGTTGAATAAGAATATCCGGAGGATCGCCAGCCATACGGTTTCGCTTCAGGCGATTCTCAAGAATTTGAATAGAGGTCGTCATGATTTCAATGGCGTTCGGTGCGGTCACCGCGCGACGGGCAGCCAGGCGCCCTATTCTGCCGCGTAATCGAGCATGCCAGGCAAGTTTCTCTTCTTCCGCATCATCGCTCTGAAGATTAACCGGCATCAAATCTTGCTGCATGAGGTGAGCATCGTGCTGTAAATCCACGGCAATGACGATATCCGCCCCCATGGCGCGGGTCAGAGAGATGGGTACAGGATTCACTACGCCCCCATCAACGAGCCAGTAGCCGTTGTGAGGCACAGGCGCCATTAACCCAGGCATACTACAGGATGCACGAACGGCGAGATGAATATCCCCTTCGGTGAGCCATAACTCCCTGCCCGTACTGAGGTTGGTTGCAACGGCCCCGAAAGGCATTTGGCAGTGGCTGAAGTCAGCGAGGGGCATTATCTTGCGAAACTGATTGAACACGCGTTCGCCGCGCAGCAGGCCGCCACGCTGCCAGGAGAGATCCATCAGGCGCAGCACATCCCAGTAACTGAAGGAGCGCACCCAGCTTTCAAGCTCCGGGAGCTTACCGCAGGCGTACGCAGATCCGACCAGCGACCCGATAGAACATCCTGCGACAATATCAACGTCAATCCCCATCTGGTTTAAGGTATTGATAACGCCAATATGTGACCAACCCCGGGCTGCACCTGAGCCCAACGCCAGTCCAATTTTTACCTTTCTCATTAGCCCTGTTTTACTTCCCCTGGATTCCCGACATAGCGTCAACGCACCTGCTCAGTTAACATATTGCTACCTTAAGCGTTTAACGCCTTATTTTTTGTTCCAGGAAGAGAATCGTGTCTCAACTCTGCCCCTGTGGTAGCGCTCTGGAGTATAGCCTATGTTGCCAGCGATATCTTTCTGGCGAGCAGGTTGCACCAGAGCCGTCACACCTTATGCGCTCGCGGTATACTGCTTTTGTGATCAAAAACGCAGACTACCTGATTAAAACCTGGCATCCGTCCTGCCATGCTGCCGATTTTCGCCAAGAGATTGAAGCCGGATTTGCCAACACCGTCTGGCTGGGCCTCACCGTCTTTGAAGCCGCTCCCGGCCGCGATGCCAACGAGGGCTATGTCAGTTTTGTCGCCCGCTTTAGCGAACAAAACAAACCCGGCGCCATCATTGAACGCTCACGGTTCTTAAAGGACAGCGGGCAATGGTATTATATTGACGGCACACGTCCGCAATTCGGTCGTAACGATCCCTGCCCCTGTGGTTCAGGAAAAAAATTTAAAAAGTGTTGCGGCAGTAATGCCTGACAACTCAGACTTCGCAAATACATAAACAGGATTTCCCGGCGATGCAATCATTACAACGTAAAGTTCTGCGCACTATCTGTCCCGATCAAAAAGGGCTGATCGCACGAATTACCAACATTTGCTACAAGCATGAACTGAATATCGTGCAGAACAACGAGTTCGTTGACCACCGTACCGGTCGCTTCTTTATGCGTACCGAACTGGAAGGCATTTTCAACGACACAACCCTGCTTGCCGATCTGGACAGCGCCCTGCCGGAAGGCTCGGTGCGCGAGCTGAACCCGGCGGGCCGTCGCCGTATTGTCATTCTGGTCACCAAAGAGGCGCACTGCCTGGGCGATCTGCTGATGAAAGCCAACTACGGTGGCCTGGACGTCGAAATTGCCGCCGTCATTGGCAACCACGAGACGCTGCGTACGCTGGTAGAACGTTTCGACATTCCGTTTGAGCTGGTCAGTCACGAAGGCCATACCCGTGAAGAGCACGACAACCTGATGGCTGCTGCGATTGAAGCGCATAACCCGGACTACGTGGTGCTGGCGAAATATATGCGCGTGCTGACGCCATCCTTCGTGGCGCGCTTCCCGAACAAGATTATCAACATCCACCACTCCTTCCTGCCAGCCTTTATTGGCGCGCGTCCGTATCACCAGGCATACGAGCGTGGGGTGAAGATCATTGGCGCAACCGCGCACTACGTGAATGATAATCTGGATGAAGGCCCAATCATCATGCAGGACGTGATTCACGTGGATCACACCTACACGGCAGAAGATATGATGCGTGCTGGCCGTGACGTTGAGAAGAACGTACTAAGCCGTGCGCTGTATCAGGTACTTGCCCAGCGCGTCTTTGTGTACGGCAACAGAACGATTATTCTTTAATCCCTCGGAAAATGAATTGATTAGCTTTACGCCTTTGCGGATAAAAAGCAGGCAAACAGCTTCATTTTCCTAAAGGAATGCTTTACAGGGGCGTCTCATTTGATATGATGCGCCCCGCTTCCAACAGGAAGCAGGCCAGTTAAAAGCATTACCCCGTGGTGGGGTTCCCGAGCGGCCAAAGGGAGCAGACTGTAAATCTGCCGTCATCGACTTCGAAGGTTCGAATCCTTCCCCCACCACCATCTCCAGCTTTACCTCAAAATATGAATTACCCCTGGTGGGGTTCCCGAGCGGCCAAAGGGAGCAGACTGTAAATCTGCCGTCATCGACTTCGAAGGTTCGAATCCTTCCCCCACCACCATCACTTCCAGATGCTACAGCACTCTCTCAAAGCACAATGCCCCATGGTTCTTCAGTGCGGGGAAGGATGAGAAGCTTCGACCAAGGTTCGATTCGAGCGTAGCGAGAAAGCGTTGCCGCAGGCAACGACCCGAAGGGCGAAGCGCGAAGCGCTGAGTAATCCTTCCCCCACCACCATCACTTCTAGATGCTACAGCACTCTCTCAAAGCACAATGCCCCATGGTTCTCCCATGCGGGGAAGGATAAGAAGCTTCGACCAGGGTTCGATTCGAGCATAGTGAATTCTGTAGGCCGGGTAAGGCGCAGCCGCCACCCGGCATCCGCACGAAACCCTGGATCGGGGACAAAAAAAACCCCGCATATGCGGGGTTGTATTAATACAGCGAATCAGCGACGGGCACGCACAACCTGATATTTGCGCGTCAGGTACTCCACCGGCGCACTCCAGATGTGCACCAGGCGAGAGAACGGGAACAGCACAAACAGGGTCATACCCAACACCAGGTGAACGCGGAAGATGAACGCCACGCCGTCCAGATGCTCAGAGGCGCCCCCGCGGAAGGTCACGACAGACTGCGCCCATCCCACCAGCTTCATCATCTCGCTGCCGTCCATATGCTGCGCAGAGAATGGAATGGTCAGCAGACCCAGCGCACACTGCACCATCAGCAGGGAGAGTATAAGGATGTCCGCTCCGGTCGTGGTAGCCCGCACGCGTGGGCTGAACAGACGGCGTTTCAGCAGCAACAGACCACCCACCAGGGTCATCACGCCGCAGGCGCCACCGGCGAGCATCGCCATCTTCTGCTTCACGTCAATCGGCAGCCACGCTTCGTACATCCAGTGCGGGGTCAGCATCCCCAGGAAGTGACCGGCGAAAATCCCCAAAATCCCGATGTGGAACAGGTTTGACGCCAGGTTCATCCCTTTACGATCCAGCATCTGGCTGGAGGCAGCACGCCAGGTGTACTGGCCATAGTCATAACGCAGCCAGCTTCCCACCAGGAATACGGTGCCCGCGATATACGGGTAAATGTCAAAGAAGAACATATTCAGGAAGTGCATTAGTGCTGTCCTCCGTTAGAGATATTCAAATATTGCGGAGCCACCGCTCCGGCAAAACGACGCTGATGCGCGGAGATTTCAGATTCGCCACAGCTCTGGTCAGCAAAGAATTTCACCTGCTCTTCTTCCCAGACGGCATCCAGTGCTTGTGGGGTATCGTCCCGGGCTTCATCCGCGATTTTTTCCGCCACTTTTTGACTGTCAACCGAGGCGTTAGCCAGTTTCACCAGCAGATCAAACAGGACTGCATAGCTGCTCTCACGTTGCTGGAGACGCGCGCCGAGCAACGCCAGAATGGGAGCAATATCCTGCAACCCGCCCAGCGCTTCCTCTTTCGGCAACTGCGCCAGATATTCCAGATACAGCGGCAGGTGATCCGGCAGCTCGCGGCTGTCGAGTTGCAAACCGTGCTGCTCGTACTGGGCCATCAGATCCACCATCGCCTGACCACGGTCGCGGGATTCACCGTGAACGTGTTCGAACAACAGCAGAGACGTGGCACGACCCCGGTCAAACAGCTGGCTGTAGTCCGCCTGCGCATCAAGAAGATCGCGCGCCAGCAGATCGCGGAGGAAAACGCCCAGCTTCTGGGCATCCTCTTTATCCAGGTTTTCAGATGACGCGAGTGCATCAAAGAGTTCCTGTTGATGCTGCACAAGCGCAGCATCAGGGTACTCGAGCAGACGCGAAACAATGACGAGTTCAATCATTGGTGCGGCTCCGTTTTGCTGGTCACATCCATCGCGTCGATGCGGCGGCTGTTGAACAGGTTGAATTTGCTGTCTGACCCGTGGCAACCGTCGCCAAAGGTAAAGCCACACCCACTTTTCTCCGGGAAGGCCTCGCGAGCCAGTTCACGGTGGCTGCTCGGCACCACGAAACGATCTTCGTAGTTAGCGATTGCCAGATAGCGGTACATCTCCTGCGCCTGCGCTTCGGTCAGACCAACCTCTTCCAGCGCGCGGGTATCGTTCACGCCGTCAACGGTTTCCGCACGTTTGAAGTGACGCATCGCCAGCATACGTTTCAGCGCCAGCAGTACCGGCTGGGTATCCCCGGCGGTGAGCAGGTTGGCCAGATACTGAACCGGGATACGCAGGCTTTCCACGTCCGGCAGAATGCCGTTGCTGCCCAGTTCACCCGCATCCGCCGCAGACTGAATCGGAGACAGCGGCGGCACGTACCAGACCATCGGCAGCGTGCGGTATTCCGGGTGCAGCGGCAGGGCCAGCTTCCAGTCCATCGCCATTTTGTACACCGGAGACTGCTGTGCGGCGTCAATCACGCTCTGCGGAATACCGTCTTTAAGCGCCTGCTCAATAACCTTCGGATCGTTTGGATCGAGGAAGACATCCAGTTGACGCTGATACAGATCTTTCTCGTTCTCGGTGCTTGCGGCATTTTCAATCGCGTCCGCGTCGTACAGCAGCACGCCGAGGTAGCGGATACGACCTACGCAGCTCTCTGAGCAGACAGTCGGCATACCGGCTTCGATACGCGGGTAGCAGAAGATGCACTTCTCAGACTTACCGCTCTTCCAGTTGAAGTAGATTTTTTTGTACGGGCAGCCGGTGATGCACATACGCCAGCCGCGGCACTTGTCCTGGTCGATCAGCACAATGCCATCTTCTTCACGCTTGTAGATGGCGCCGCTTGGGCAGGTCGCCACGCACGCCGGGTTAAGGCAGTGTTCGCACAGGCGCGGCAGGTACATCATGAAGGTGTTTTCGAACTGGCCGTACATCGCCTTCTGCATGTTCTCGAAGTTCTGGTCTTTGGCGCGTTTTTCGAACTCGCCGCCCAGAATCTCTTCCCAGTTTGGACCGCTGGTAATTTTGTCCATGCGCTGGCCGGTGATCAGCGAGCGAGGACGGGCGATCGGCTGGTGTTTGCTTTCCGGCGCGTTGTGCAGGTTCTGGTAGTCGTAATCAAATGGCTCGTAGTAATCATCGATGCCCGGCAGATGCGGGTTAGCGAAGATTTTACCCAGCAGCATGGCACGGTTACCCATGCGCGGTTGCAGTTTGCCGTTGATTTTACGGATCCAGCCCCCCTTCCATTTCTCCTGGTTTTCCCAGTCGGTCGGGAAGCCGGTGCCCGGCTTACTTTCCACGTTGTTGAACCAGGCGTACTCCATACCTTCACGGCTGGTCCAGACGTTTTTACAGGTGACTGAGCAGGTATGACAGCCGATGCATTTATCCAGATTCAGCACCATGCCGACTTGTGAACGAATTTTCATTTTACGCTCTCCTGTACCTGGTCATTACCTTCGCCATCTAACCAGTTAATATTCTTCATCTTACGTACCACCACGAACTCATCGCGGTTCGATCCTACGGTACCGTAGTAGTTAAAGCCGTAGGCCAGCTGGGCATAACCACCGATCATGTGGGTCGGCTTCGGCGTAATACGGGTCACGGAGTTGTGAATACCGCCGCGCTGTTCGGTGATCTCAGACCCCGGCAGGTTAACGATACGTTCCTGCGCGTGGTACATCATGGTCATCCCGGCCGGTACGCGCTGGCTCACCACCGCACGTGCCGTCAGGGCACCGTTGCTGTTGAACACTTCAATCCAGTCGTTATCTTCGATACCCAGATCTTTGGCGTCCGCTTCGCTCATCCAGACGATTGGCCCCCCGCGCGACAGGGTCAGCATCAGCAGGTTGTCGCTATAGGTGGAGTGGATACCCCACTTCTGGTGCGGCGTCAGGAAGTTCAGCGCCTTCTCAGGGTTACCGTTTGATTTCGCACCCATCACCGCTTTCACGGAGCGGGTATCGATTGGCGGACGGTACACAAGCAAGCTTTCACCGAAGTCACGCATCCACTGGTGGTCCTGATACAGAGACTGACGGCCAGAAAGCGTGCGCCATGGGATCAACTCGTGAACGTTGGTGTATCCGGCGTTATAGGACACATGTTCATCTTCGAGGCCAGACCAGGTCGGGCTGGAGATAATCTTGCGCGGCTGGGCCTGAATATCGCGGAAGCGGATTTTCTCTTCCTCTTTATTCTTCGCCAGGTGCGTATGGTCACGACCGGTAAACTCGCTCAGGGCCGCCCAGGCTTTCACCGCCACGTGGCCGTTGGTTTCCGGGGCCAGGGTCAGGATCATTTCCGCCGCATCAATCGCCGTGTTCAGCATCGGCTGGCCTTTCGCCGGGCCGTCCGCTTTGGTGTAATTGAGCTTGCGCAGCAGGTCCATTTCACTCTGGGTGTTCCAGGCGATCCCTTTCCCGCCGTTACCGATTTTTTCCATCAGCGGGCCGATAGAGGTAAAGCGCTCGTACGTTGCCGGGTAATCACGTTCAACCGGAATAATGTGCGGCGCGGTTACGCCTGGGATCAGGTCGCACTCGCCTTTTTTCCAGTCCTTCACGTCCAGCGGTTGCGCCAGTTCGGCAGCGGAGTCGTGCTGGATTGGCAGCGTCACCACGTCGGTCTCTTTGCCCAGGTGCCCTACACAGACTTCGGAGAATTTCTTCGCGATGTCTTTGTAGATTTCCCAGTCGCTTTTTGATTCCCATGCCGGGTCAACGGCCGCAGACAGCGGATGAATAAACGGATGCATATCCGACGTATTCATGTCGTCTTTTTCGTACCAGGTGGCGGTAGGCAGCACGATATCGGAGTACAGGCAGGTACTGGACAGACGGAAGTCCAGCGTTACCACCAGATCCAGCTTGCCGTCCAGACCGTTGTCTTTCCATTCAACTTCTTCTGGCTTCACGCCGCCCTGCTTGCCGAGATCTTTACCCTGAATACCGTTTTCGGTACCGAGCAGGTATTTCAGCATGTATTCATGGCCTTTACCGGACGAACCCAGCAGGTTAGAGCGCCAGATGAACAGGTTACGCGGATGGTTTTTACCGTTCTCCGGCTGTTCTGCCGCGAAGCGGATTGAGCCGTCTTTGAGGGATTTAACGGTGTAGTCAACCGGTGACATGCCCGCTTTCTTCGCCGCTTCCGCAATGCGCAGCGGGTTCGTGCCCAGCTGCGGCGCAGACGGCAGCCAGCCCATACGCTCAGCGCGCACGTTGAAGTCAATCAGGTGGCCGCTGTAGCGGGATTTATCCGCCATCGGCGACAGCAGTTCCTGGGCGGTAACCGTCTCGTAGCGCCACTGGCTGGAGTGGTTATAGAAGTAGGAGGTGCTGTTCATGTGACGGGCCGGACGCTGCCAGTCAAGGGCAAACGCCAGCGGCTGCCAGCCGGTCTGCGGACGCAGTTTTTCCTGGCCCACGTAGTGCGCCCAGCCGCCGCCGCTCTGCCCGACGCAGCCGCAGAAGATCAGCATGTTGATCAGGCCGCGATAGTTCATATCGAGGTGATACCAGTGGTTCAGACCGGCACCGACGATGATCATGGAGCGACCGTGGGTTTTGTCGGCGTTTTCCGCAAATTCACGCGCGATACGGGTGATCTGCGCGCGTGGCACGCCGGTGATCTGCTCCGCCCAGGCCGGGGTATAAGCCTTCACGTCATCATAGCTGGTCGCGCAGTTTTCATCGTTCAGGCCGCGCTCCAGGCCGTAGTTCGCCATGGTCAGATCGTAGACGGTAGTGACCAGAGCAGTAGAACCGTCCGCCAGTTGCAGGCGCTTAACCGGCAGTTTGTGCATCAGAACGTTTTGCAGCTCAACCTTGTTGAAGTGCTCGGAACCTTCATTACCAAAGTACGGGAAGCCGACATCGGCGATCTCATCCTGGCTGCCCAGCATGCTGAGACGAAGTTCCGTCTCTTCACCCGTGGTGCCGTTACGCTGCTCCAGGTTCCATTTGCCTTTTTCGCCCCAGCGGAAGCCGATAGAGCCGTTTGGCGCCACCAGCTCGCCGTTGCTGTTGCAGGCGACCGTTTTCCACTCCGGGTTGTTTTCCTGACCCAGCGCGTCCACCAGATCAGCGGCACGCAGCATACGGCCTGCGGCGTAATAGCCGTCACGCTCTTCGAGCATCACCAGCATTGGCATGTCGGTGTAGCGACGCACGTAATCGGTGAAATACTGGCTTGGCTTGTCGAGGTGGAATTCACGCAACATTACGTGGCCCATCGCCAGCGCCATGGCGGCATCGGTACCCTGTTTCGGCGCCAGCCACAGGTCGCACAGCTTGGCGATTTCGGCGTAGTCCGGGGTCACGGCAACGGTTTTGGTCCCTTTGTAACGTACTTCGGTAAAGAAGTGCGCATCCGGGGTACGGGTCTGCGGAACGTTAGAGCCCCAGGCGATGATGTAGCTGGAGTTGTACCAGTCAGCGGACTCCGGCACGTCGGTCTGCTCGCCCCAGGTCTGTGGCGACGCTGGCGGCAGGTCGCAGTACCAGTCGTAGAAGCTCAGGCAGGTTCCGCCGATGAGTGACAGGTAGCGCGCGCCGGAGGCGTAAGAGACCATCGACATCGCCGGGATTGGCGAGAAGCCTGCCACACGGTCAGGACCGTAAGTTTTCACGGTGTAGACGTTGGAAGCCGCAATCAGCTCGTTCACCTCTTTCCAGGAAGAGCGAACGAAACCACCGCGACCACGCGCCTGCTTGAAGCTTTTCGCTTTGTCGGCATCTTCAATGATGGAGGCCCAGGCATCAACCGGATCGCTGTGCTGCACTTTCGCTTCACGCCACATTTTCATCAGGCGTTTACGCATCAGCGGGTATTTCAGTCGGTTTGCGCTGTAGAGATACCAGGAGTAGCTGGCCCCACGCGGGCAGCCACGCGGCTCGTGGTTCGGCATATCCGGACGGGTACGCGGATAATCGGTCTGCTGCATTTCCCAGGTCACCAGACCGTTTTTAACGAAAATCTTCCAGCTACATGAGCCAGTGCAGTTTACGCCGTGGGTAGAACGGACAACTTTGTCATGCTGCCAGCGTTGACGGTAACCGTCTTCCCAGTCCCGGTTGGTATCCAGAACCTGGCCGTGCCCATCGGCAAAAGTTTCACCCTTCTGTTTGAAGTAGCGAAACCGGTCCAAAAATTTGCTCATCGGGTATCTCCTGTGTGGAGCCTGTGGCTCTCTAAATCGACATTGCTGATTTGCAGCGAAGGTAACGCTATGAAAGATGGTGAGAATTGATAACGATCAAGACGAAGGGGGACTCTGAGGGGGGGTATTAGATCAAATACCACCAAAGCGGTAGTCGTTAATATTTCTTAACCTTGTGATTTATATAGATATATTTTATATATCGTACAATAAGCGAGGCAAAATTTAACATCTTAGGTATTAAGGGGTAGAAACACCTGTAAAGCGATGGCGATCACAGCGTTACCTGCGGGTGACCACGGGTAACGCCATTAGTATGTTGTAACTATTCAGCGATTAAAAAAAGCGCGGCACTCAGGCCGCGCAAACGGATAATCAAGCTTACTTGTTTTTCTTGGTATTACGGCCATATACCAGCCAGGTGATGACCACGCAGGCGATATAGAAGACGAGGAATACTTTCATCGCACCCGCCGGTGAGCCGGTCAGATCCAGTGAGATACCGAACGCTTTTGGAATAAAGAAGCCGCCAATCGCGCCTATCGCAGAGATAAACCCAAGCGCCGCAGCGGTATCGGTGGCGGCTTCACGCATTGCCTGCTCGTCGCTCCCACCCTGCGCTTTCACGCGGTCCATGGTCAGCTTGCGGAAGATGACAGAGATCATCTGGAAAGTAGACGCACTGCCCAGCCCGGCGGTCAGGAACAGCACCATGAAGACGCCGAAGAAGGCAAAGAAGTTACCCCCCTCACCACCCGCAGGCAGCGTCAGGAACAGCAGCGCACAGAAGATGGCCATTACAACAAAGTTCACCAGCGTAACGCGCGTCCCGCCCAGACGGTCGGAGATCATCCCGCCCAGCGAACGTGCCAGCGCGCCGATAAACGGACCGAAGAAGGCAAACTGAAGGATCTGCACGTCCGGGAACTGGGTTTTAGACAGCATGGCAAAGCCTGCGGAGAAACCGATGAACGAGCCGAAGGTCGCCAGATACAGCAGCGCCATCACCCACAGGTGGCCACGCTTCAGAACCGGCAGCTGCTCGCTCAATGACGCTTTGGACGCGGACAGATCGTTCATGAAGAACCACGCCGCCAGGGTAAAGACCACCAGGAACGGTACCCAAATCCAGGAGGCGTTTTGCAGGAACAGCACGGAACCGTCGGGCTGCGTCACACCGCCGCCGCCAAAGGCCGCAAAGATGGAGACAGAGATCGCCAGCGGGGCAATCAGCTGCATCACGCTCACGCCCATGTTACCCAGGCCGCCGTTAATGCCCAGCGCGCCACCCTGCTTCGCTTTCGGGAAGAAGAAGCTGATGTTTGCCATACTGGACGCAAAGTTCGCCCCCGCAAAACCGCACAGCAGAGAGATAATCACGAACACGCTAAACGGTGTGGAGGTATCCTGCACCGCAAAACCGAGCCACACGCACGGTATGATCATGATCCCGGTACTGAAAGCCGTCCAGCGACGACCACCAAAGACCGGCACCATAAACGCATAAGGAACGCGCAGCAGTGCGCCTGAAAGCGACGGCAACGCGGTCAACATAAACAGCTGGTCGGTGGTAAAGGTAAAGCCCACTTTTGGCAGGTTAACCGCAACCGCACTGAACAACATCCAGACGCAAAACGCCAGTAACAGACATGGAACGGAAATCCACAGATTACGACTTGCTACACGGTGGCCGCGCTGTTGCCAGAACGCCGGATCCTCTGGACGCCAGTCTGTAATAACGGCACCAGTTTCCCTTTCGGGAGCGGAAGAGTGACTCATAGACACCTCTGATTCTCGAATGATGCTGCAAACATTAGGGCTTTAGAGCGGCGGTAAGTTGATATAAATCAAAGGAAAAGTGGGAGGTTTTGCGGCAAAAAAAAAGCCATCACTCTTAATGAGTAGATGCAAAACGTAAAAAAGGTGTGGTTTTTCACGGTGCTGAGGCATCCCTGCTTCGTCCACCCACTAACCGTTACCTCTCTGGCAATTTAGAGGTAATCCTTTATTGGTATGGGTATACTCCAGGGTATGCACCAGAATAGCGCCATTCCTGCAATCAGGTCACGTCAGGAGCCCGGCAACTCTATGTTAAAAAGATGTTTATCTCCGCTGACGCTGGTTAACCAGCTGGCGCTTATTGTTCTGCTGTCCACCGCTATCGGTGTGACCGGCATGGCTATTTCTGGCTGGCTGGTACAGGGTGTACAGGGTAACGCGCATGCCATCAACGAGGCAGGCTCGCTACGTATGCAGAGTTACCGGCTACTGGCGTCGGTGCCGCTGACGCAGGCTGACCAACCGCTTATCGACGAAATGGAGCGTACCGCATTCAGCCCTGAACTGGAAAGAGCCGCCATCCGTGACGGTCAGCAATCTCAGCTTAAGGCGCTTCAGGGCTACTGGCATACCCAGCTGGAGCCCGGCTTAAAGCGGGCGGAAGACCGGGAAACGGTCGCCCAGGATGTCGCCGGGTTTGTGTCACGCATCGATCATCTTGTCTCCTCATTCGATCGCACCACAGAGTTACGCATTGACCGTGTGGTGATGGTTCACCGCGCAATGGCGCTGTTTATGGGTTTGCTGCTGATTTTCACGGTTATCTGGCTGCGCGCGCGGTTGCTTAACCCCTGGAAACAGCTCCTGGCGATGGCCCGCGCCGTCACACAGCGCGATTTTACCCAGCGCACGCACATCAGCGGGCGCAACGAAATGGCGATGCTTGGCGAGGCGCTCAATACCATGTCGGCAGAGCTATCAGAGAGCTACGCGGTACTGGAACAACGCGTCCAGGAGAAAACCGCCGGGCTTGAGCAAAAAAACGAGATCCTCTCTTTCCTCTGGCAGGCGAACCGTCGCCTGCATATGCAGGTACCGCTTTGCGAACGTCTCTCGCCAGTACTGAACGGCCTGCAAAACCTGACTCTGCTCCGCGATCTTGAGCTTCGGGTTTACGACGTTGAAGATGAGGAAAACCATCAGGAATTTACCTGTCAGTCGGACATCTCCTGCGACGATAAAGGGTGTCATCTGTGCCCGCGCGGCTTGCCGCCGCTTACCACCAGCGGCACGACCCTCAAGTGGCGGCTGATGGACAGCCATACCCAGTACGGTATTTTGCTGGCCACCCTGCCCGCCGGACGTCACCTGAGCCACGACCAGCAGCAGCTGGTCGATACGCTTGTTGAGCAGCTCACGGCCACGCTGGCGCTCGACCGCCACCAGGAGAAACAGCAGCAGCTGATCGTGATGGAGGAGCGTGCCACCATCGCCCGCGAGCTGCACGACTCCATCGCCCAGTCCCTCTCCTGCATGAAGATGCAGGTGAGCTGCCTGCAAATGCAGGACGAAGGCATGCCCGAGAGCAGCAAACAGCTGCTCAGCCAGATCCGCAACGAGCTTAACACCTCGTGGGTTCAGCTTCGCGAGCTGCTGACCACCTTCCGTTTGCAGCTCACCGAGCCGGGGCTGCGCCCTGCGCTGGAGTCCAGCTGTCAGGAGTTTAGTGCCCGGCTGGGCTTCCCGGTGAAGCTGGATTACCAGCTGCCACCGCGTTTTGTCCCCTCTCACCAGGCGATCCATTTGCTGCAAATTGCCCGTGAAGCCCTGAGCAACGTGCTCAAGCATGCCGAGGCGACGGCCGTTACGGTCACCGTCAGCTGCCAGGATAATCAGGTGAAGCTCAGGGTTCAGGATAACGGCCGCGGCGTGCCGGAAAATGCCGAACGAACGAACCATTATGGTTTAATTATCATGCGAGACCGCGCGCAAAGCCTGCGCGGTGATTGCCAGGTTCGCCGGGGAGAGTCAGGTGGCACCGAAGTAGTGGTCACCTTTATACCCGAAAAGCCCCTCATAACTGCTCAAGGAGAAAACCATGACTAATCAGGAACCGGCATCTATCCTGTTGATTGACGATCATCCGATGCTGCGCACTGGCGTTAAACAGCTTGTCAGCATGGCGCCAGATATCACCGTCGTCGGGGAAGCCAGCAACGGCGAACAGGGTATTGAACTTGCCGAATCGCTCGATCCTGATTTGATCTTGCTCGATCTCAACATGCCGGGCATGAATGGCCTGGAAACCCTCGACAAGCTGCGGGAGAAATCCCTCTCTGGCCGGGTGGTGGTCTTCAGCGTCTCAAACCATGAAGAAGACGTGGTCACCGCCCTCAAGCGAGGGGCAGACGGCTATCTGCTGAAAGATATGGAGCCGGAAGATCTGCTCAAGGCGCTGCAACAGGCTGCCGCAGGCGAGATGGTGCTGAGTGAAGCGTTAACGCCGGTACTGGCCGCCAGCCTGCGTGCTAACCGCGCCACGTCTGATCGCGACGTCAGCCAGTTGACCCCGCGCGAGCGTGACATTCTGAAGCTGATTGCCCAGGGGCTGCCGAACAAAATGATCGCCCGCCGTCTGGACATCACCGAGAGCACGGTCAAAGTGCATGTCAAACACATGCTGAAAAAAATGAAGTTAAAATCCCGCGTCGAAGCCGCCGTCTGGGTGCATCAGGAGCGCATTTTTTAACTTACTCATCCGGCAGCAACTTCCACCGTGGATCGTCGGCAGGCATTGCGACGAGCGGTTGCACCACGGAAAGCGTGATCTCATTGGAGGAGACACGCTGCCCATCCTTATCTTCCACCACGGCCGTTAGCCGCCATGCGTTTTTCGCCCCTTCTGAATCATCCCATGCAGGCATGATCACACTCCAGCCATCGCTGCTGTTGCCGTTTGCCGGTGAGGTCAGGCTGAGCGCCTGGGTATCACCCAGCCAGTGGATCTGCCGGATACCGTGCTTGCTGCGAATTTGCAGCTTCAGCATCACGGTTTCGCCTGGCTTAAGATCCCACGGCGGCGTGGCCAGATATACCGAGAGGGTTTTGCGCTGACGGAATTCCATCACGGGCAGATTATCGCGCTCAGGTGAATCATAGCGGCTGCCCCGCAGCGAGCGCGTCGCCGCCACTTCCCCGGCGGAAAGCTGTTTCGCCAGCGGCACGCCAAAGCGATAGTTGAGCTTCAGCCCGAGGTTATTCTGGCTAACGCCGCTCTCCCCCTGCTTATGGGCAGCCGTCAGGGTGACCAGCGGAACGGGGGTATAGTTCAGCCCCAGGTTGACCGCAACCGGATTGTGATATCCCGTACCGCTGTTAAACAGATCGACGTTATCGCCAAAATACTGTTCAAAGCTGACGCTGGTGTTCAGGTGATGAAACCAGGGAAGCCAGGCTTTGGCCGTTACGTCGTACCCGCGCGCCATGCGCTGCTCGCGGATGTCGGAACGCGGCTGCCAGCCAGCGAACGGCTGGTAGTAATTGGCCGACAGGCGCAGGTTTTCACCCCACGCCTCTGCGCCCAGCCCGGCACGTTGCAGGTTGTCTTCCAGCAGGTTGTCGTAAAAGGTGTTGTAGCCCAGCAGCCAGTTTCCGGCAACCCAGCGCTGCCCGATCCCGACATTGCTCACCAGCCCATCTGTCTGCTGCGTCAGGCCAAGCTGGCTCCAGCTCAGATAACGGGTGTTGTCGTTCCAGGGGATAAACCAGCTACCGCTGCTGCCGTTAAAGTTGCCGTCGTCATCCACCAGTACATTGACGCTGGCGTTTCCCCAGGGTGAAAGCCAGGATTCAATCTGCTCGTTGACTTCCCCACTGACGGCATCCCGCACTTTGCCAAACGCGAACTGTCGCGCCTGCTGCCCGGCCGTCAGGCCGTTATCGGTCATACTGGCTTCACCGAAGGCCTTTGCCATTTCAGCCAGATGCTTTTCGCCTTCGGTGGTCGGTTGCGCCATACCGAGATCCGGCAGGCTATCGCCGTTATTATCAAACGGATTCTGCGCCTGCTGCACGAAGGATTTCGGCGCACCGTGAACGGCTCCAGCCGTAAAAAGGGAGAGTAACAGCAAAAAACGGATGCGGGACGATACAGCCTTCAACGTCGTCAATCAGAACCTGTGTTTATGAACAAACACTTATTATGTTAACGCCATAAGCCCTGAAAACCAGTCTTAACAGAAATTTCAGGAATATCCTGAAAAGATTTGTCGGGTGGCGGCTTCGCCTTACCCGACCTACAAATTCGTACCGGTGCGAAGCCGCCAACCGACGCCCTTGCACTATTATCCCAACAGCGCTTTCAGCTCCGGCACGCAGGAGCCGCAGTTCGTGCCGCAGCGCAGCTTCACGCCCAGCGCTGCGGCAGAATCACAGCCTCCGGCTATCGCCTTACGTATCGTATTTTCACCCACGCTGAAGCAGCTACAGATAATTCGCCCGGGATCGGCATCTTCGCCCGGCCGTTGTCCGTGCAGCAGCGCATGGCGTTCAGCGAGTTGTACGGGTGCAGCAGCAAAGGCTTCTTCAATAAACGCATGCGCCAGCGCCGGCAGCGTATGGCCCTCCCAGTAGCCCAGCATCAGCTCGCCGTGATGCCAGGCGAGCACGCTGCTGCGTTCTCCCGTCTGTGCCACCTGTAACTGCCAGCCCCGACCGCTGGCGTACGCCCTGACCCACGACAGCAACGGCTGCTCCCCCGCCACCGTCAGACGTGAGGCTTTACGCCACCAGCAGACCGACGGCGGCAGCGCTGGCAGCTCGCGGGCATACAGTTCACCCTGCCAGGCCGGTAGCCAGGGCATGATCCTCACCGCGGTTTGTTTACTCTCCGGCTGGCCGGAACCGGCATCAATCCGCCCTTCTACCAACGCATTGACCTTCCCCTGCCGTGCAAATTGCGCGTTCCAGTGCATCGGCGCAAACAGCTCGCCCGCACGCTGCGCGGTGGAGATACGTACTCTGGCAACCATCACCCCGCGCGGGGAGCTTATCCGCGCCAGCTGGCCGTCAGTCAGCCCAGCGCGCGCCGCATCGGTTGCGTTCATCTCAACAAAAGGCTCATCAATATGCTGCATCAGGCGCGGAACATACCCCGTGCGCGTCATGGTGTGCCACTGATCGCGGATCCGCCCGGTATTCAGTATCAAGGGGTACAATTCGTCGACGCCTGCCCCATGCGAGGAAGGATCAACCGGTACAAGATTTCTTTGCGGGAAATCACCGGCATGCCACTGATAAGGCGCCAGCGCGTCCCACGCCTCTCGCGACAGCGACGCCAGTTCGCGCAGGTTTAGCGCCCGTTCGCCGTTATTTTCAAACGCCGTCAGCGCCGCATGTTCACAAAATATCTCCTGAGGGTGTTCCCAGGCGAAGGCATCGCCATAACCGAGCTGGTCTGCCATCCGGGCGATTATCCACCAGTCCGGTCTGGCCTCGCCCGGCGCAGGCAGAAAGGCACGCTGGCGGGAGATACGGCGTTCAGAATTGGTCACCGTGCCGTTTTTCTCGCCCCAGCCCAGGGCGGGAAAACGGATATGGGCAAACCGGCTGGTGTCCGTCTCCTGCATCACCTCAGATACCATGACCAGCGGGCAGGCTGCCAGAGCCTGACACACCGCGTGGCTGTCGGGAAGCGACACGGCAGGGTTGGTGCCCATGATCCACACCGCCTTCACCTCGCCGCGCGCAATGGCGTCAAACAATTCCACCGCCATCAGGCCCGGGGTCTGCGCCAGCCGTTCCGTTCCCCAGAAACGCGCCACGCGCGAAAGATCGTCCGGCTCGAAGTTCATGTGCGCCGCCAGCTGATTCGCCAGCCCGCCCACTTCCCGCCCGCCCATGGCATTTGGCTGTCCGGTCAGCGAAAACGGGCCGCAGCCAGGACGGTTGAACTTCCCGCTGGCAAGATGCACGTTAATGATGGCGTTACACTTGTCGCTGCCGGTGGAGGACTGGTTGATCCCCATGGTGTAGAGCGTGATCGCGCGTGGCGCGGTGATAAACCAGTCGTAGAAGGTGCCAATCTCGTCTGAAGGCAGATCGCAAAACGCCGCCACGCGAGGGATCGGCCACTCGCCCCGCCCCTGAATCAGATTGAGCAACCCCACAAACAGCCCGGCGTCGCTGCCGGGTCTGAGCGCGAGGTGGAGATCGGCGATATCGCAGGTGGCGGTTTTACGCGGATCGATCACGACCACTTTCATCTGCGGATTGTTGTGCTTTGCCTGCACCAGCCGCTGATACAGCACCGGATGCGTCCAGGCCGCGTTTGAGCCAACGAGTACCACCAGATCGCTGTTTTCCACGTCCTCGTAGCTGCACGGCACCACGTCTTCACCGAAGGCGCGTTTGTAGCCCACCACCGCCGATGACATGCACAGCCGCGAGTTGGTATCAATGTTCGCCGCCCCGATAAAGCCTTTCATCAGCTTGTTGGCGGCATAGTAATCCTCGGTCAACAGCTGGCCGGAGGCATAAAACGCCACCGCCTGCGGCCCCCATTCGTTGATGATGTTCCGTAACCGCTCGCCCGCTTCGCCCAGCGCCTGCGGCCATGCCACCTCCCGGCCATCGACCACCGGGCGCAGCAGGCGTCCCTGCAACCCCGTGGTTTCCCCGAGGGCAGATCCTTTTACACACAGACGACCGAAATTCGCCGGATGAGTTTCATCCCCCCGAATGCTCACCTTATCACCGTCTGCGCTGGCGACCACGCCGCAGCCCACCCCGCAGTAAGGGCACGTTGTCCGGGTTTCGGTCATGAGGCCTCCGCACGCATCACCAGCTCTTCATTTCCAACCCATACCTTGCCGTTTTCAATTTTTACCGGCCAGGCGCGCACCACGGGTTCGCCATTCTCCACCTGACAGCCGTCGCGCAGACGAATACGTTGCTTGTAGAGCGGCGAGATCACCACCGGTTCCCCCGCCGCATCGCCGAGGATGCCGCGTGAAAGCACGTTCGCGCGGCTACCCGGCTCCCGATCGTCGAGGGCATAAACGTTTTTGCCAAAGCGGAACAGCGCAATCGGTTTGCGCCCAAGATGCGCACCGATGCCCGCCTGCTCCGGGATCTCATCGATATTACAAATTTCCTGCCAGCGCTTGTTCTCCTCCGCGGCGGGGACGTTCACCGCAGTGCGGAACAGCGCCAGGCGATCAGGATCGTTGAGGGTGGTTTGCCATTCGCACTGGTAGGTCTCCACCACCCGGGCCATCTCCTGCTCCAGCTCGTGGGCGATCCCCAGGCTGTCGTTGAGGATCACCTCGCGCAGATAGTCGAGGCCGCCTTCCAGGTTATCCATCCAGGTACTGGTACGTTGCAGACGATCTGCCGTGCGAATGTAGAACATCAGGAAACGGTCAACGGTGCGGATCAGCGTTTCGTCGTCCAGATCGCTGGCGAAGAGGTCCGCGTGGCGCGGCTTCATCCCGCCGTTGCCGCACAGATAGAGGTTCCAGCCTTTGTCCGTGGCAATCACCCCCACGTCTTTGCTCTGCGCCTCTGCGCACTCACGGGTACAGCCGGAGACCGCCATTTTGATTTTGTGCGGCGCGCGCAGGCCCTTGTAGCGGTGCTCCAGCCTGACCGCGAGGCCGGTGGAATCCTGCACGCCGTAGCGGCACCAGGTCGACCCGACGCAGGATTTCACCGTGCGCAGAGATTTCCCGTAGGCATGTCCGGTCTCAAACCCGGCCTCCACCAGCGCCTGCCAGATTTCCGGCAACTGTTCGAGCGTGGCGCCAAACAGGTCAATACGCTGCCCGCCGGTAATTTTGCTGTAAAGGCTATAGCGTTTCGCGATCTGGCCGATGGCGATCAGCCCGTCGGCGGTCACTTCACCCGCAGGCATCCGCGGGACGATGGAGTACGTTCCGTCCTTCTGAATATTGGCGAAAAAGCGGTCGTTGGTGTCCTGCAACGGCAGATGCGCCGGTTTCAGCAGATACTCGTTCCAGCAGGAAGCCAATACCGATCCCACCAGCGGCTTACAGATCTCGCACCCGTGCCCCTGACCGTAGCGGCTGATAAGCTGGTCGAAGGTGCGGATATGGTTGACGCGCACCAGGTGGTAAATCTCCTGACGCGAGTACGGGAAGTGTTCGCAGATATCTTTCTTCACCTCCACGCCCTGCTCCGCAAGCTGGAACTCCATCACCTGCTTCACCAGCGCGCTACAGCCTCCGCAGCCGGTCGCCGCTTTGGTGCACTGCTTAATGGCGCCGATATCCGTTGCGCCCGCGCTTACCGCCTGGCAGATATCCCCTTTGCTGACGTTATGACACGAACAGATCTGCGCGCTTTCCGGCAGCGCCGCCACGCCCAGCGCTTTCGGCGCGCTGCCTGACGACGCGGGTAAGATCAGCGTTTCCGGCTCTTTTGGCAGGCTGATGCCGTTGAGCATCATCTGCACCAGCGTGGCGTATTCGCTGGCATCGCCCACCAGCACGCCACCCAGCAGGGTTTTGCTGTCGTGGCTGACCACAATTTTTTTGTAGATTTGCTGCGGCCCGTGCATCCACTGGTAGCTCAGCGCGCCCGGCGTGCGCCCATGGGCATCGCCAAACGACGCCACATCCACGCCCAGCAACTTGAGTTTGGTACTCATATCCGCGCCGGTGAAGCGCTTCTCCTCACCCGCCAGCACAGCGGCGGCCACGCGCGCCATCTGGTAGCCCGGGGCCACCAGGCCAAAGATTTTTCCCTCCCACAGCGCGCATTCGCCGATGGCAAGCACGTCCGGATCGGAAGTCCGGCAGCCGTCGTCAATACAGATCCCGCCGCGCTCGCCGATAACCAGCCCGCTGCTGCGCGCCAGCGCGTCCTGCGGACGAATACCGGCAGAGAAGACCACCATGTCCGTTTCCAGCTGTTCACCATCGGCAAAGCGCAGCACCAGCCCGTCGTCTGCGGTGGCAATCTCCGTCGTCGATTTACTGGTGTGTACCCCTACGCCCAGCGCCTCAATTTTCTTGCGCAGCATTGCCGCGCCGTCGCTGTCGAGCTGCACCGCCATCAGGTTCGGCGCAAACTCCACCACGTGAGTTTCCAGCCCGAGCTGCTTAAGCGCATTCGCCGCCTCCAGCCCCAGCAGGCCGCCGCCAATCACCACACCGCGGCGAGAGCCTGCCGCATGGGCCGCAATGTTGTCCAGATCGTCGAGGGTGCGGTAGACAAAACAACCCGGCAGATCGTTGCCCGGAACGGGTGGTACGAACGGGTACGAGCCGGTCGCCAGCACCAGCTTGTCCCAGTGAGTCTCATGGCCACTGGCGGTACGCACTACGTGTGCATCACGATCGATAGCAACGATCTGCTGGGAGAGGCGCAGCTCAATGCCGTTATCGGCAAAGAACTCCCCCGCCACCAGCGAGAGCGAGTCCGCGCTGCGTCCGCCAAAATATTCCGACAGATGCACGCGGTCATAGGCGGCATAGCGCTCTTCGCCAAAAACAATAATCTGATACTGCTGATGCAAATTGCGGTTAACGCAGTCTTCGAGGAAATGATGGCCGACCATACCGTGCCCAACCACCACCAGAGTAGGTTTTGTCATAGCGTTCTGTCCTGCAACCTGCGGTTGCGTTGTGAAACGATCGAACAGCCAGTCCGCGTGGGCGGGCGCAGCCGTTGCCAGTAAATCGGTAAAGGTTGCCGCGCTGCGGCAGTCACCCAGCAGCAGCACGCCAGCCAGCGCCTCCTGATGGATCAGTAAACGTCGATAGTGACGGGTCAGCGGATCCCATGAACTCCAGACCACATCGTCCGCCTGCGCCGTCGCGCGCCCGAGGCTGAACAGATCCACGCCGGTCACCTTAAGGCGCACACCGTTGTCGGTCAGGGTAAACGGCGCGGTGACCTCCCCGGCCAGCCGCGCGGCAAGAATATCCGCCTGCGCCAGACAGGGGGCCACCAGGCCAAACGTCTGGCCGTCAATTTCGCAGCACTCGCCGATGGCGTAGATACCCGGCACGGAGGTTTGCATCTCCTGATCCACCACGATGCCGCGCGCGCAGCGAATGCCGCTGGCATTTGCCAGCGCAACGTTGGGCTGCACGCCGGTTGCCAGCACCACGCGCGTGGCGGCAATGCGGCGTCCGTCGAGCAACGTCACGGCATCGTCAGCGATGGCGGTGATGCCGGAGGCGAGTTCACAGCTAACGCCCCGCGCCGCCAGCGCCTCTTCCAGCAACAGTCCCGCCTGCTGATCCAGCTGCTGTTCCATCAGCCACGGACCGCGATGCACGAGCGTGACGTTGTCACCCTTGCGCGCCAGCGCTGCCGCTGCCTCCACGCCGAGTACGCCGCCGCCCAGCACTACCGCCGGCCCGGAGATATTCTGGATGGCGCGGGTTTCTGCCAGGGTGCGAAAGGTGAACACATGCGGCGCATCGCCGCCGGGGATCGGCGGCACAACAGGGGTAGAACCGGTAGCAAACACCAGCGCATCCCAGCCCAGCGTGCGAGCAGAGGTATGCACTTCACGCGCGTTGACGTCTACTGCGAGCGCCGTTTCTCCTCGCAGCACCGTCACGCCTCGTGCCGTGTACCAGTCTTCATCGTGCAGACAGATGTGCTCCGCCTGCTTTTCGCCACCCAGCACTGGCGAAAGCTGGATGCGGTTGTATGCCTGCTCCGGCTCGTCACCGATGACGGTGACAGCGAAACGACCGGGAACACGCCCGGTGAGCGACGCAATCAGCCGGGTTGCCGCCATACCATTACCGATAATGACCAGTCGCATCGTGCCCCCTCATTACGCCGCTTTCGGCTGTTTTTCGTAGAGGAAATGGAGGATCTGCTGGCGCATGTGGTGATAGCGGCTGTCGTCCGCCAGCTGCACCCGGTTGCGCGGGCGCGGCAGATCGACGCGCAGGATCTCACCCACGGTGGCCGCCGGGCCGTTGGTCATCATCAGTACGCGGTCAGAGAGCAGTACCGCCTCGTCCACGTCGTGGGTGATGAGCACGATGGTGGTATTCAGCGCCTGCTGGATCTGCATCACCGAATCCTGAAGATGGGCACGCGTCAGCGCATCGAGCGCGCCAAACGGCTCATCCATCAGCAGCACTTTCGGCTTCATCGCCAGCGCGCGGGCAATCCCGACGCGCTGCTTCATGCCGCCGGAGATCTCCCCGGGATGCTTGTGCAGCGCGTGGCCCATCTGCACCCGGTCGAGATTGTGCTCAATCCACGCTTTGCGCTCGGCCTTACTCATGGTGTGACGGAAGACCTGATCCACCGCCAGCGCCACGTTGTCGAAGCAGGTCAGCCACGGCAGCAGCGAATGATTCTGAAACACCACCGCGCGCTCTGGCCCCGGCCCGGCGATTTCGCGGTTGTCGCAAATCAGCCCGCCTTCCGTCGGCAGCGTGATCCCGGCGATCAGGTTTAACAGCGTCGACTTGCCGCAGCCGGAGTGACCAATCAGACTGACGGTTTCGCCCTCGTGGATATCAAAAGAGACGTTTTGCAGCGCCAGAAACTCGCCGCTGGCGGTGGAAAAACGCTGGCTCACGGCCTGGACCTGAATTAACGGTTTCATCTTCACTCCTTATTTTTCCTGCCAGCTAAAGCGACGGGCGATCAGCATCAGCCCCTGCTCCAGCAGCAACCCGACCACGCCAATGATGACGATGGCGATGAGAATGTTTTCGACGTTGAGGTTGTTCCACTCATTCCAGATCCAGAAGCCAATGCCTAAACCTCCGGTGAGCATCTCGGCGGCGACAATCACCAGCCAGGCAATGCCAATGGAAAGACGTACCCCGGTCAGCACCGCAGGCAGCACGGCCGGGAAAAGAATGCGGCGCATGATGGTCCACTCTGAGAGTTGCAGCACCCGGGCCACGTTGAGGTAGTCCTGCGGAATACAGCGCACCCCTTCGGCGGTGTTAATGACCATCGGCCAGATGGAGCAGATAAAAATAGTCCAGCTCGATGCAGGCTCCGCTTTCTGGAACAGCAGCAGGCCGATAGGCAGCCAGGCCAGCGGGCTGACCGGACGCAGTAGCGCGATCAGCGGGTTGAACATGCGGGAGAAAAAGGTGAAGCGGCCAATCAAAAAGCCCAGCGGAATGCCCGCCAGCGCCGCCAGACCGAAGCCGATGGCGACGCGCTGCAACGACGCCAGCACGTTCCAGCCAATGCCCATATCGTTTGGCCCGTCGCGATAAAACGGATCGGCAAACAGGGTCATGGCCGAATCGAGCGTGCTGAGCGGCGTCGGAAAGCCTTTACTGTTTATCGCCGCCAGCTGCCAGAGCACCACCAGCAGGCCGAGACCGAGCAGCGCCGGGATGACGCGCTGTAAAAAATCATTCATCCGACGCGTAAACGCGGGCGCACGACGGCGAACCTGTAACGGAGGCAGGACTATCACTTCCCCGCTCTCTGACGTCTCTTGTGGTTTTGTATTTTGCAGATGCTGCATACTCAGGCCCCTTTACGGTGAATGGCGAAGCGGTTGGCGTACCCTTCCGGATCGGTGCCGTTCCAGACGGTGCCGTCCATCAGGGTGCTGCTGCGATACGGTGATGACGGTGTGAACATGCCGCCCACGGCGGTCGCGGCATCCTGCCAGACCGCGGTCTGGTTAATGCGCTGTGCAATGCCCGCGTAATCCGGCGCGGCGTTGAGCAAGCCCCAGCGGCGGAACTGGGTTAAGAACCACATGCCGTCGGAGAGATACGGGTAGCTCACGGCACCCTCGTTGAAGAAACGGATCGGGTGCGCATCCTGCCAGCGCTGACCGACCCCGTTGTCGTACTCGCCGAGCATACGTCCGGTGAGATACTGTTCCTTGCAGTTGAGCCAGGCGCGGCGCGAGAGGATCTGCGCGGTTTCGCGTTTGTTTTCCGCTGACGCCTCGATCCAGCGCGCGGCTTCCATCACGGCGCTCACCAGCGCCCGTGCGGTGTGCGGATTTTTCGCCACCCAGTCGCGTCGGGTGCCGAGGATCTTTTCCGGGTGATCGGCCCAGATGGACTGTGACGTGGCGGCGGTAAACCCGATGCGGTCGTTAATCGCCCGCGCGTTCCACGGCTCGCCAACGCAAAACCCGACCATGTTGCCAATGCGCATGTTCATCACCATCTGCGGCGGCGGCACCACCACGGTGCGCACGTCGTCAAACGGGTTAATCCCCGCGCTGGCCAGCCAGTAGTAGAGCCACATGGCGTGCGTTCCCGTCGGGAAGGTATGCGCGAAGGTGTAAGTTCCCGGCGCCTGCTGCGCAATCAGCTTTTTCAGCCCGTCGAGGTCACGAACGCCCTTCTCCGCCAGATCGCTGGAGAGCGTAATGGCCTGACCGTTCTGGTTGAGGGTCATCAGGTTCGCCATCTGCTGCGGCTTGCCCGCGATACCCAGCTCCAGACCGTACAGCAGGCCGTAAAGAATGTGCGCAGCGTCCAGCTCGCCCGCCACCAGCTTGTCGCGCACCGCCGCCCAGCTCGCCTCTTTGGTCGGTACAATGGTAATGCCGTGTTTTTTATCGAACCCCTTCAGGGCCGCGATAACCACGGGCGCGCAGTCGGTCAGAGGTATAAACCCGATACGCACGGTATCCTGCTCCGGCTTATCTGACCCCGCCGCCCATGCGGCCTGCATGACACCCGGCAACAGCATCGCACCACTCGCCAGCATGCTGGCCTGCAATAATCGCCGTCTCGACAAATCCGCCATAATTGCTCCTGAAAAAAGGCAAAAAAAAGCGCCCGACGGTGCTGAAGCACCGCTGGACGCCTTTATCCTGAAGACGCATGCACCGCCGTTGGCGCATCGTCGAAAATGGTTAATCTGTTAATGCAAAGGTAATGCCAGCTTTTCATCCCCGGCGTTACGGGGTTTCTGCAAGGAGAGCGCTGTTTTACGCACCTCAATCAGGCATGAATTGCCCACTGACTGTGCAACTACTCCCCAGGGGGTATCTTCCACAAATTTTTCACCGTAAGCAGCGCACGGGCGATATCCACCATGCGTTGGTTTTTATCCATCGCCATTTTGCGCAGGGCAGTCCACGCCTGCTCCTCGCTCATGTTCTGGTGCGTCATCAGCACGCTTTTGGCTTTGTCGATGGTCTTACGCTCCTCCAGCGTGTCGCGCAGGGAAGCAAGCTGACGGGAGAGTTGCTCAATTTCACGCGCCTGCTGGCGCACCAGCGGCAGCAGCGGTCTGTCAGGAAATCGCGCCAGGATATCGTCGTGCTCATCGTCTGCGTGCAGATTTTCGCTACAGCGACGCTCCTCAACTGCCGTCATCAGATCGGCAATTGCCACCTCCTCCAGCGTGCGCAGGTGCTCAAGGCGCGCGGTTTGCAGGGCGAACCATTTGACGGCGGTATCGCCGTTATCTGCCGGAGGCTGGCGGGTGCACGCTTCACGCCTGAGTTTTTCAGTCTCCAGACCCGGCTGGCAGTTGAGGGTAAATGACTCCTGCACGTCTGGAGTGCAATGGGAGATAAAAACCTCAAAGCAGGCCTGCTGGCCATCAATGCGATCCACCAGCCGCTGGCGGGTTTCATCGTCAAAGAATCCCTGGGTGAAACCAATAGCCCCCAGCGCCCGCTCTTGTCCCACAAGTTCTTTGCCCTGCATCAGGCTGTAAAGGGCCACAAATCGGCCCGCGATGTGCGGATCGTCAATGCTGTCGCTGAGTTGAGGTACGATACTGAGCAGATGACGCAGTATGCGGCTGTAATGTTCCATCGCCTGCGGCGCGGTGACGCATTGACCTGTAACGCCATCACGCAGCGCCGTCAGCGTCTCAAGGCCGTGCAGTGCGCTGGCAATACGTTCGCAGAGGGCGCTGCCCGGGAGCGGTTCGTTAAACAGAAGGTGCAATGCGGCAAGGTTTTCATCCACCAGGGCCCTGCTGGCCTGGCATTCAGGCGCGTACAATTTGCCCTGCGAGCAGAGCCAGACATTTGACGCACCGCGCTCGCACTGTAGCATATGCACCAGTCGACTGATGCCGTTCACCAGTGCGCCCAGCTGCGCCAGTCTGCCGAGCTGTTCCTCACGCAACATTCTCGCACGCTGGAACCATTCGGTTGCGCCAGGGGAACTGCCAGCCACTATCGTCATCGTTTCTCTCCCCGATACATATTCTTCGGTACGAGAAGCAATATTCGTGCCTTTTCAGAGAACAGGAGTCAACATGCAGAAGATTGTGATCGTCGCCAACGGTGCGGCCTACGGCAGTGAATCCCTTTTTAACAGCCTGCGCCTGGCAATCGCGCTGCGCGATAAGGAGAGTGGGCTGGAGCTACGCCTCTTTTTGATGTCCGACGCTGTCACGGCCGGGCTGAAGGGGCAGAAACCCGCAGAGGGCTACAACATTCAACAAATGCTGGAGATCCTGACCGCGCAAAATGTTCCGGTCAAACTGTGCAAAACCTGTACCGACGGGCGCGGCATTACCGGACTGCCGCTAATTGACGGCGTGGAAATTGGCACGCTGGTCGAGCTGGCTGAATGGACGCTTTCCGCCGATAAAGTATTAACTTTTTAATAATAACCCGATAAAAATATTATTTTCTTATGGACGCGGTTTCAGCATCAAGTTTACCTGCGCCGTTGCCGATAGGCATGGAAACAACACAGCAGGTATTACACTTATGTTCAGTTCGATTCGCGCCCGCATCATTGCTGCGACGACAGGCTGTCTGGTCGTCGCCCTTCTTCTTAATACCATTATTAACTTTCAGGTCACGCGCCAGGATAACCAGCAGTCGCAGCGCGATATTCTGACCAGCACCAGCGCCAGCCACAACATGGCGATTGCCGACTGGGTGAACAGCAAAATGACCGTCATCACTTCGGCGCAGTCGGTCGCGCTCAGCGACGATCCGGTTCCGGTGTTTAAACAGCTTGCACTGGCGGGTGGATTCACCAACGTCTACGCGGGTTATGCCAGCAAAACGGCTAAATTTTCTGACCCAACCGGGGTGCCCGCTGATTACGATCCCACCCTTCGCCCGTGGTATCAGCAGGTCGTCAGCGCTGATGGCCCGGTAGTGACTGCACCCTATGTGGACGCGGGCACCGGGAAACTGGTGGTGACGTTCGCGGTACCCGTTAAAGAGCAAGGCGCCCTGAAAGCGGTGGTGGCGGGCGATGTGGCAATGGACAGCGTGGTGGCTAACGTGCGCGGTATTCACCCGACTCCGGCCAGCAGCGGACTGCTTTTGGACAGCAACGGCACCGTAATTGCCGGCAGCGATCCTGCGCTGACGCTTAAGCCGTTTACTGAAACGATCAAAGGGACCGATTTTGCCACTCTGAAAAGCGGCAACCTGGTTGACGGAACGTCAAACGGACGCGAAAAAACGTTCCTGGCCACCGCCGTGCCGGGGACGCACTGGCTGCTGGTTGTGGCGCTTGATAACGGCGATGCCACCGCCGGGATGCGCTCATTGCTTAAAGCATCTGCACTGTCGCTGGCGATCCTCGCCCTGCTGAGCGGAGCCCTCATGCACCTCCTGATTGCCCGCCTGCTTAAGCGGCTGTCCGGTATCCGTGACGCGATGAACAACATTGCCAACGGTACTAACGATCTGTCGCAGCGTCTGCCGGATAAGGGAGGCGATGAAGTGGCGCAAATCGCGCAGGCGTTTAACGCCTTCAGCGATAAGCTTTCTGTGGTGATGGTCCAGCTGCGTGATGCCAGCGCCTCAGTGAAAAACGCCGCGCATGAGATTGCGGCGGGTAATCAGGATCTTTCCGGGCGTACCGAGCAGGCGGCATCAAGCCTTCGCGAAACCGCCAGCGCCGTGGAAGAGATCACGGCCTCCGTCACGCAGTCAAACGAGTCGGCAGCAGAAGCGAATGAGCAGGCGAGCAAGGCCTCTGCCGCCGCATCCCGCGGAGGTGACGTCGTCGCTCAGGCCATCAGCACCATGCAGTCCATCGAACTGGCTTCCGCGAAAATCGGCGATATCACCAGCGTCATTGACGGCATTGCCTTCCAGACCAATATTCTGGCGCTTAACGCCTCGGTGGAAGCGGCGCGTGCCGGGGAACAAGGCCGTGGGTTCGCGGTCGTTGCGGGGGAAGTACGTAACCTGGCCAGCCGCAGCGCTCAGGCGGCGAAAGAGATCAAATCCCTTATTGATTCCACCACCGAAAGCGTTGCAACCGGCTCCCGGTTTGTGCACCTTGCGGGCGACAGCATGGATGAGATCCGCGCCAGCGTCGGGAGCGTGTCAGGCATTATGCGTGAAATATCTATTGCCACCCGCGAGCAGATGAAAGGGATCCATGAAATTAACCACGCGGTGACTCATCTGGATCGCATGGTGCAGCAGAACGCCGAGCTTGTTGTACAGTCTGCTGCGGCGGCCAGCGCGCTGCAAAGCCAGGCGGGCGACCTTGCTGAGACCGCAGGCCATTTCCGCATATAATTTTTCCCGGACGCGCGTTAAACAGGGAAAAAGTGCGTCCGCTGAAAGGTTTCAGGGATTTTGTCATTTTTGTTTAATCGTTGCGCCATTTTTTGATCGAAATCAGCATCCCACCCCTGCCCCTTTGGTGTTATGCAATGAGTAAATTGTGAACAACATCACGCTCGGGATGGGCAAAAACGACGGGGTATAAAATGGCACGAGTTAAAACAAGTCTGAAACTGTTTGGCGGGGATACGGTAGTGGTGCGTTGCTCAGAGCGTTGCCGCATCCATCTGATAAGTTCGAAAGGACAGAAACAATCGCAGGCAGATATCCTTACCGTCCAGGACGACAAGGCCTGGCTGACGGTGCCTTACACCGGCACCTGGGATGTGCTGATCGACAGCCACAGCCAGTCGCTCGAACATTCCGTAAGTTACGTGGCGGCATAACCATAAACGCCCGGCCAGCCGGGCGTATTATCAGGCAAAACCCGGCCGCAGCGTATTGCTGAGCGGGTTCCCTTCCAGCAGAGCTTTCACCTTCACCACCAGCTCACTCAGACAGTCGTCCTGCATACCGAGACGCGTCAGCTCCTGATCGAGCGAGAAAAGGTACTGGGCGTTAGTACCCAGCGGTCCACTGGCGGCGGCAATCAGCGGGGCAATCACCTGGGTTCGGGTGTCGGCTTCATACAGCGGGTGGCGCGGATCCATAATGAACACCAGCGCGTTGACGGTGCGGCCGTCATCCAGTTCCAGCTTGCACCAGCTGGGCATATAGCAGCCGGTGATCATCTCGCGCTTCCACAGCAGCGTCAGCTCATCTTCCAGCGTGGTATCCGGCAGCCGGTATGCCACGCCCGTGGTGCGCCCGCCCTCTTTTAGTGCAAGCATGCGTCCTGGCTGACACGCGCTGCCGCGTCCGGCGGTCAGGCGCAAACAGAAGGCGCGGTGCCAGCCAGGCAGCGTTCCGGTTGCCGATTCAACAAATTCGAGCGCCGGGTTCCACATCAGCGAGCCGTAACCAAAGATCCAGACCGGGCCATCATCCGGGCGGCAGGCCAGCGTTGCCGCAAGCGACGCCGCACGTTGTTCAGCCGACCACAGAAGCGATTCCTCAATAGCACCAAATGCCGTCTTACAATCTGCCTTCATCAAGAAATCACGCGTTAACACATTCCACCTCCGCCACTGCATGCTTCCTTGCGACTTCTGTAATTCGCCTTCCCGGCATTCTGGGCTGTTCATTTTAACAGCAGTTGAGCAACGATAAGCAATTCGCGGGCCAGATGCAATACAGCGGCAGGTCAACCGCCTGAAATGTCAAAAGGGAGGCAGCGTATTATTCGCGGCTATTTCTTTTTGTGCCATTTATCATCGTCCCCTTTCTCATAGTCATTTTTTACGGCGGCCCAGGCCACCTTATGGGCCGTCTCTTCGCGGCTGGCATCGTCCCGGCGATCTTTTTTATCTTTGTACTGATCCCAGGCGCTGTTAAAGGCTTCTTTGTAGATATCCTGGGCGTGGGCAGGCAATACGTTTTGCACGTTATCTGGTAATTCGCTTTTCGATTTGTATGGCATCGTTAACCTCTCTTTTGGCTAAAAGATAAGTGTGGACGACGATACGCGAGGGTGCCAGCCAACAGAAAGAAATGAACAATATAAAAATGCAAGTCATTGTTATTAAATTAATATTTAATAGAGATAGGCCATTATAAGCCTCAGGCATAAAAATTATAATAAAGGGTAAAACTAAGTAAAAAATACAGGGTATTTAACAGATTTCTGTTAGTTTAATACCTTTAAAATCTATCTATAATTACAAGCACCTGCATTGTTGGAGAAACACATGACAGCAACACACGAGGCGGTGAAAACCCGCCACAAGGAGACCTCTCTCATTTTCCCGGTTCTGGCACTGGCTGTGCTGCTCTTCTGGGGAAGCAGTCAGTCATTGCCAGTGGTTGTGGGGATCAATATTCTGGCTCTGGTGGGTATTTTAACCAGTGCATTTAGCGTGGTACGCCATGCGGATGTTTTAGCCCACCGTCTTGGAGAGCCGTATGGGTCATTAATTTTAAGCCTTTCGGTTGTGATTCTTGAAGTCAGTCTCATTTCCGCATTAATGGCCACCGGCGACGCCGCGCCAACGCTAATGCGCGATACGCTCTATTCCATCATTATGATTGTTACCGGCGGCCTGGTCGGTTTTTCACTTTTATTAGGTGGTCGCAAATTTGCCACCCAGTACATGAACCTTTTTGGCATTAAACAGTACCTGATCGCCCTGTTCCCGCTGGCGATTATTGTGCTGGTATTCCCGATGGCGCTGCCGGGTGCAAATTTCACCACCGGCCAGGCGCTGCTGGTGGCGCTGATTTCCGCGGCGATGTACGGCGTGTTCCTGCTGATCCAGACCAAAACGCACCAGAGCCTGTTTGTTTACGAGCATGAAGACGACGGTGACGACGATGACCCGCATCACGGTAAGCCGTCGGCTCACAGCAGCGCGTGGCACACGGTTTGGCTGATCGTGCATCTGATTGCCGTTATTGCGGTCACCAAGATGAATGCGAACCCGCTGGAGGCGCTGTTAACTGAACTGAACGCGCCGGTCGCCTTTACCGGTTTCCTGGTGGCCCTGTTGATCCTGTCGCCAGAAGGCCTGGGAGCGCTGAAAGCGGTGCTCAATAATCAGGTGCAGCGGGCGATGAATCTGTTCTTTGGCTCTGTTCTGGCGACCATCTCCCTTACCGTTCCGGTGGTGACGTTGATTGCCTTTATGACGGGAAATGAATTGCAGTTTGCGCTGGGTGCGCCAGAGATGATTGTGATGGTGGCATCCTTGCTGCTGTGCCAGATTTCCTTCTCCACCGGCCGCACCAATGTGCTGAACGGCGCGGCGCATATGGCGCTGTTTATTGCGTATCTGATGACGATATTTGCGTAATTTTTTTGCGGGGTGGCGCTGCGCTTACCCGGCCTACAAAACCCGTAGGCCCGCGCAAGCGTAGCGCCGCCGGGCAAAGAAAAACCCGCCGAAGCGGGTTTTTTTATTAGTTGCTGGTATCCAGCTCGTCGAAGCTCTTCACCAGATCGTCAATCGCTTTGATCTGTTTCAGGAACGGCTCCAGCTTATCCAGCGGCAGCGCGGATGGACCGTCGCATTTCGCGTTAGCCGGATCCGGGTGCGCTTCAATGAACAGACCCGCCAGGCCGGTTGCCATACCGGCGCGCGCCAGTTCGGTCACCTGCGCACGACGCCCGCCAGACGCGGCGCCAAACGGGTCGCGGCATTGCAGGGAGTGGGTCACGTCGAAAATCACCGGAGACTGGTTAGAGACGTTCTTCATCACGCTGAAGCCCAGCATATCCACAACCAGGTTGTCATAACCGAAGTTTGAACCACGGTCGCACAGGATAACCTGGTCGTTACCGCCTTCGATAAACTTGTCGACGATATTACCCATCTGGCCTGGGCTCACGAACTGCGGTTTTTTCACGTTAATCACGGCACCGGTTTTCGCCATCGCTTCTACCAGGTCAGTCTGGCGAGCGAGGAACGCCGGAAGCTGAATCACGTCTACCACATCAGCCACCGGCTGTGCCTGAGACGCCTCGTGCACGTCGGTGATCACTTTCACGCCAAACGTCTGTTTCAGCTCCTGGAAAATCTTCATCCCCTCTTCCAGGCCCGGGCCACGGTAGGAGTGAATGGAGGAGCGGTTGGCTTTGTCAAAAGAGGCTTTAAACACGTACGGGATACCCAGCTTTTGGGTCACGGTCACGTAGTGTTCGCAGATGCGCATAGCGAGATCGCGGGATTCCAGCACGTTCATACCGCCAAACAGCACGAACGGCAGGTCGTTTGCCACGTTGATATCACCAATGCTAACCACTTTTTGTTTCATAGGATCGCCTTATTCAGGTGTGAATCGGAATTAAGATTAATGCAGTGTAATGTGTTTATGCGCGATCGCGTTGATCTGCGCGCGGATCATCTCGCTGATCGGGTCTTCCGGACATTGTTCGACGAAATAATTTAAATCATTCAGCGCCACGTGCTCGCAGTCGAGCTGCGCATAAATCAGGCCGCGGTCGCGGATTTCGTACGGATCTTCCGGATTGAACTGCAACAGCACTTCGCTTGCGCGCAGGGCCAGCTCCATCTGACGCTCTTCCATCAGCGCAGACTTCAGCGTATCCAGGAGCTTGCGGATCACTTCAGCGTTATCGGCTTCATCGAGATCTTCATTGAACAGCTCAGCTATCGGGCTGATGTTGCCTTTCAGCCAGACGTCCAGCGTATGCTCATCCAGCGTGTCGCCGTTGAACGGATTGATTAACCACATCTCACCGTCCAGCCACTCCGCCCGCAAAATCATCTGCGTCGGGAAAATGACCGGCACCAGTGGAATCTCCAGCTCGTGCGCAACCCACAGTAAAATGGCGCCCAACGCGACGGCGCTGCCCTGACGATTTTTCAACACCTGGTCCAGCCACAGTGCGTCAGACAGGCGGTACACGCCTCGCGTGTCGCAGAAACCCCATTCGCCGTAGAAAAGCTCAATCAGCTTCTCTAATTGCCAGTCCTGCGGACGTGCCTGATTGATCTCTTCGCGCGCCAGGCTGACCAGATTCTCCAGTTCAGCGTAAACATACTGTGACGTAAAATCGTCGCGGATCATTTCTGAAATCAGGATCATACCATCGCAGAGCGGCACTTTGTTAAATTCGAAATCGGCTAAGGACCTCATGACTTACCCCAGTAACGGTATTCTTGTGGTGGCGAGTTTAATGATGATGTACAGCACCACCAGACCCAGCAAAAAGGCGATAAACCCTGTCTGCTGGCTGCGCGGACGATGACGCCCAAGCGCGATAAAACCCAAAACGATGTAGATGATAACGCCAAACAGCTTTTCAGTCAGCCATGCGCCTTTATCAGTAAATGGCAGATAGCCGGTCTTCCACATTAACCCGGCTCCGGAAAGGAACAGCACCGTGTCGATACAGTGCGGGGCGATGCGTACCCAGCGGGCGTTAATCAGCGGATTGTTGTTGTAGCGCCACCAGTAGCGGGCAATAAAAAAGCCAATGGTCAGGGCAACGGAAACCAGGTGAACGGAGATCAGCAGCGTAAACAGGCTCATGACCGCTGCCCCAGCGTCAGACGTTCATTGCCGCCGTAATCCCGGCAGGTTTCCACGGCAGCGTATCCGGCATGCGTAAACAGCGCTCGCACCGCCTCTCCCTGCGTCCAGCCATGTTCCACCAGCAGCCAGCCACCGGGAATCAAATGTTGTCGTGACGTTGTCACAATGTGATCAAGATCCGCAAGTCCCTGATTCGCAGCGACCAGCGCGGTCAACGGTTCAAAACGCACGTCGCCCTGCGCGAGATGCGGATCGTCTTCGTCGATGTAGGGCGGATTGCTGACAACCATTTCAAACATGCGGCTTTCAAGCGCGGCAAACCAGCTGCTTTGCAGAACGGAAACATTGTTCAGCCCCAGCCGTTCAACGTTGCGCCGCGCGAGGGCGACCGCATCAGGCATCACGTCTACCGCCGTCACGGTGCAGTCTGGCCGCTCGCTGGCAAGCGCCAGCGCAATCGCCCCGGTGCCGGTGCCGAGATCGAGGATCTGACACGACTGCGCCGGTAACCGCGCCAGCGCCTGCTCCACCAGACACTCGGTGTCCGGGCGCGGGATCAGCGTGGCCGCTGAGACGTACAGTGGAAGGGACCAGAACTCGCGCTCGCCAACCAGATGCGCCACCGGCTCGCCGGTTTTACGGCGGGCAAGCAGCGTCTCCAGCTGCGATTGCTGTTCAGCGGTCAGCGCGGTTTCGCCGAAAGCCAGCAGATACGTGCGGGCTTTACCCGTCACATGCTCAAGCAGAATTTCGGCGTCGCGCTTCGGGCTTTCACTTGCAGAAAGCTCACTGGCGGCATGGCGTAACCAGCGCTGAAAATCCATTAATCCTGCTCGGACAGTGCCGCCAGCTGGTCGGCCTGGTATTCCTGCACGATAGGCTCAATCAGCATATCGAGCTTGCCTTCCATTGCCTCATCCAGACGGTACAGCGTCAGGTTGATGCGGTGGTCGGTTACGCGCCCCTGCGGGAAGTTATAGGTGCGGTTACGATCGCTACGGTCGCCGCTGCCCAGCAGGTTACGGCGGGTAGAGGCTTCCGCCTGCTGGCGTTTCGCCATTTCCGCCGCGTGGATACGGGCGCCCAGCACGGATAACGCCTTAGCTTTGTTCTTGTGCTGGGAACGTTCATCCTGACACTCAACCACAATCCCGGTGGGCAGGTGAGTAATACGGATAGCGGAGTCGGTGGTGTTAACGTGCTGACCACCTGCCCCTGAAGAGCGGAAGGTGTCGATGCGCAGATCCGCCGGGTTGATATCCGGCAGTTCCGCTTCCGGCAGCTCCGGCATCACCGCCACCGTACAGGCCGAGGTATGAATGCGCCCCTGCGATTCCGTCGCAGGCACGCGCTGCACGCGGTGACCGCCGGATTCAAATTTCAGTCGACCGTACACGCCGTCACCGCTGATTTTGGCGATAACCTCTTTGTAGCCGCCATGCTCGCCTTCGTTGGCGCTCATGATCTCCACGCGCCAGCGACGGGATTCGGCATAACGGCTGTACATACGGAACAGATCCCCGGCGAACAGCGCCGCTTCGTCGCCGCCGGTACCGGCGCGGACTTCCACAAAGGCGTTACGCTCATCGTCCGGATCTTTCGGCAGCAGAAGCACCTGAAGCTGCTGCTCCATCTCTTCTGAACGCGCTTTCGCATCCTGTAACTCTTCCTGCGCCATCTCGCGCATCTCAGGATCGTCGAGCATCATCTGCGCGGTTTCGATATCTTCCTGGACCTGTCGCCAGTCGGTAAAGCATTTTGAAACATCACTTAACTGCGCGTATTCACGCGACAGCGCGCGAAAACGTTCCTGGTCGGCAATGGTCCCGGCATCGCCGAGCAGCGCCTGGACTTCTTCATGGCGCTCGTGCAGAGCTTCCAGTTTAGCGACGATAGAAGGCTTCATAGGCGTAAATGCACCTTGTCTT
The DNA here is from genome assembly GCF_049237785.1 of Enterobacter cloacae complex sp. SHL022. Taxonomy (NCBI): domain Bacteria; kingdom Pseudomonadati; phylum Pseudomonadota; class Gammaproteobacteria; order Enterobacterales; family Enterobacteriaceae; genus Enterobacter; species Enterobacter cloacae complex sp. SHL022. Next base: position 131,554 of record NZ_JBMKJH010000001.1, read on the forward strand.
AGAAAATGGGTATAGGGCGCTATTCCAGCCCGAGGCTGTTGCGCAGAATTGTCAGGCGTTCATCGTCCCCGTCACGGGCAGCCTGCTGAAGAGATTTGGTTGGGGCATGGATCAGGCGGTTGGTCAGTTTCCAGGCCAGATCCTGCATAATCGCCTGCGCGTCGCCGCCCTGTTCAAGGGCCGCTAACGCTTTGGCCGTCAGGTCATCACGCACCTGCTCCGCCTGACCGCGGTATTCGCGGATGGTCTCGCTGACGCTTTGCGCGCGCAGCCAGGCCATAAATTCACTGGTTTCCTGCTCAACGATAGTTTCCGCCTGCACAGCCGCCGCCTTACGCTGGGCAAGGTTGTGCGAAATGATGCTTTGCAGGTCATCCACGCTGTACAGGTAGGCGTTCGCCAGTTTGCCCACTTCCGGTTCGACATCACGCGGAACGGCGATATCCACCAGCAGCATCGGCTGATTGCGGCGGGATTTCAGCGCACGCTCGACCATCCCTTTCCCGATAATCGGCAGCGGGCTGGCGGTAGAGCTGATAATAATGTCCGCCTCTTTCAGACGTTCATCGATGTCGCTCAACGCAATCACCTCAGCGCCCACTTCATCTGCCAGCACCTGTGCACGTTCGCGGGTGCGGTTGGCGATGATCATCTTCTTCACCTTGTGTTCGCGAAGATGGCGCGCCACCAGCTCGATGGTTTCGCCCGCCCCCACCAGCAGTACGGTGACGGTCGACAGCGATTCGAAGATTTGACGGGCAAGGGTACAGGCCGCGAAAGCAACCGAAACCGCACTGGCGCCAATGTCGGTTTCGGTTCGCACACGCTTCGCCACGGAGAATGACTTCTGGAACATTCGTTCAAGTTCGCTGGCTTTCAGATGCCCTTTCTGGGAATCCGCGAAGGCTTTTTTCACCTGGCCGAGGATCTGCGGCTCGCCCAGCACCAGCGAATCCAGACCGCTGGCCACGCGCATCAGATGGCTGACCGCATCGTTATCCTGATGCCAGTACAGGCTGTTGCGCAGCTCTTCTTCGTTGAGGTTGTGGTAGTCACATAGCCAGCGGATCAGCGCCTCGTGAAGGTTGTCCTGCTCCTCCACGCTTAAATAGAGCTCGGTACGGTTGCACGTCGACAGCACCACGCCACCCTGCACCATCGGCTGTGCAAGCAGGCTGTCCAGCGCCAGGTCGAGCGTATCCGGCGAAAACGTAACGCGTTCTCGCAGTGAAACCGGGGCCGTTTTGTGGTTAATACCGAGTGCTAATAGGGTCATGTTGAGCGGGAGTAGTACCAGCGTTAATAAGGTTAGCAGGACGCATCATACAGGATGCGCGAGATCAATAAAAGAGACTGCCCCCTTTCGGAGTAATAGCTTACGCCACGCTTTGAGATAATTTGAACGTAGACGGTGGCACCCTTCAACGCTAGCATTAACAGTTATAACTGCAACGTATCTCAAGGATTTGTCATCATTATGACCCGAATGATTCGCCTGCTGCCTCTGGCGGCCCTGGTTCTGACCGCCTGTTCCGTTCATCAGCCGAAAGGCCCGGGCAAAAGCCCTGACTCACCGCAGTGGCGTCAGCACCAGCAGGACGTGCTGAAATTAAGCCAGTATCAGACCCGCGGTGCATTTGCTTATCTCTCTGACGAGCAAAAAGTTTACGCTCGCTTCTTCTGGCAGCAAACGGGTCAGGACAACTATCGCCTGCTGCTGCTGAACCCGCTGGGCAGCACCGAACTGGAGCTGAACGCGAAGCCTGGCGAAGCGCAGATTACCGATAACAAAGGCCAGCACTACACGGCAACCGACGCCGAAGAGATGATTGGCAAGCTGACCGGGATGCCGATTCCGCTCAATAGTCTGCGCCAGTGGATCCTTGGCCTGCCGGGTGACGCAACCGACTACACGCTCGACGATCAATACCGTCTGAGCCAGGTAAATTACACTCAGGGCGGTAAAACCTGGAAAGTGGTGTACAGCGCGTATGACAGCAAGACTCAACCGTCGCTGCCGTCCAATATGGAGCTGACGCAGGGTAGCCAGCGTATCAAGCTGAAAATGGACAACTGGATCGTTAAATGATGACCCACTGGCCCTCTCCCGCAAAACTGAACCTGTTTCTCTACATTACCGGACAGCGCGCTGACGGCTATCACACCCTGCAAACGCTGTTTCAGTTTGTCGATTACGGCGACACGATCTCCATCGAACCGCGTCAGGACGGGCAGATTCACCTGCTGACGCCGGTCGACGGCGTGGCGCATGAGGATAACCTGATCGTGCGCGCTGCTCGCCTTCTGATGAAAACGGCGTCGTCGTCGGGTCGTCTGCCAGCGGGAAGCGGTGCGGATATCCGTATCGACAAACGCCTGCCAATGGGCGGCGGTCTTGGCGGCGGTTCATCGAACGCCGCGACCGTACTGGTGGCGCTTAACCACCTCTGGGACTGCGGTCTGACGACGGACGAACTGGCAGCGTTAGGATTGACGCTGGGCGCCGATGTACCGGTGTTTGTGCGCGGCCACGCGGCGTTCGCTGAAGGTGTCGGTGAAATCCTCACGCCGGTCGATCCGCCGGAAAAATGGTATCTGATCGTTCACCCTGGCGTGAGCATTCCTACCCCGGTCATCTTTAAAGATCCTGACCTGAAAAGAAATACCCCGGTACGGTCAATAAAAACGTTATTAAATTGTGAATTCAGCAACGATTGCGAGGATATCGCAAGAAAACGTTTTCGCGAGGTTGATGCGGTGCTTTCCTGGCTGTTAGAATACGCGCCGTCGCGCCTGACCGGTACAGGGGCCTGTGTCTTTGCTGAATTTGACACCGAAACCGCCGCCCGTCAGGTGCTTGAGCAAGCGCCGGTTTGGCTGCATGGTTTTGTAGCACGCGGGATGAACATCTCCCCCCTACAGCAGGCCATTCTGGCGCAGACTGAGTTTCGGTGACAACGTCACCCTGTTCCAGACGTTGCATCGCGCTCTTTAATACACCGCCTGGATAGCGTTTGCTTAGGCCCCGCAGTTTGCGGCGAACGCTATCCACCACTGGACGCATGCCTGAGGTTCTTCTCGTGCCTGATATGAAGCTTTTTGCTGGTAACGCCACCCCGGAACTAGCACAACGTATTGCCAACCGCCTGTACACTTCCCTCGGCGACGCCGCTGTAGGTCGCTTTAGCGACGGCGAAGTCAGCGTACAAATTAATGAAAATGTACGCGGTGGTGATATTTTCATCATCCAGTCCACCTGTGCTCCAACGAATGACAACCTGATGGAATTGGTTGTTATGGTCGACGCGCTGCGTCGTGCTTCTGCTGGCCGTATCACTGCTGTTATTCCTTACTTTGGTTATGCACGTCAGGACCGTCGCGTCCGTTCCGCGCGTGTGCCAATCACCGCTAAAGTTGTCGCTGACTTCCTGTCCAGCGTCGGCGTTGACCGCGTACTGACGGTCGACCTGCACGCAGAGCAGATTCAGGGCTTCTTCGACGTGCCGGTTGATAACGTATTCGGCAGCCCAATCCTGCTGGAAGACATGCTGCAACTGAATCTGGACAACCCGATTGTGGTTTCTCCAGACATCGGCGGCGTGGTACGTGCGCGTGCTATCGCGAAGCTGCTGAACGATACCGACATGGCGATCATCGACAAACGCCGTCCGCGCGCTAACGTTTCTCAGGTGATGCACATCATCGGTGACGTGGCTGGCCGTGACTGCGTGTTGGTGGACGACATGATCGATACCGGCGGTACGCTGTGTAAAGCCGCTGAAGCGCTGAAAGAGCGTGGTGCGAAACGCGTATTCGCTTACGCCACTCACCCGATCTTCTCCGGCAATGCGGTAAACAACCTCCGTAACTCCGTCATTGACGAAGTTGTGGTGTGCGATACCATTCCACTGAGCGACGAGATCAAAGCGCTGCCAAACGTGCGTACGTTGACTCTGTCCGGGATGCTGGCCGAAGCGATTCGTCGTATCAGCAACGAAGAATCGATCTCTGCAATGTTCGAACACTGATCGAACACGGCCAAAAAACCCGCTACGGCGGGTTTTTTTGTTTATAGTATTTATTTGTATGACTTATGCCTCCTTCACCTGCCATTCATATGACAGATGATGCGCACACGGATGATAGATAATTGTGAAAAAAGTAACCTCCTCACATGTTCTGCCCTTTCGCGCCCTCATCGACGCCTGCTGGAAAGAGAAATACACGTCGTCACGCTTTGTTCGTGACCTGATAGCCGGGATCACCGTCGGGATTATTGCCATCCCGCTGGCGATGGCGCTGGCGATTGGTAGCGGCGTCGCGCCGCAGTACGGGCTGTACACCTCGGCCGTTGCGGGGATTGTGATTGCGCTGACGGGCGGGTCCCGCTTCAGCGTCTCCGGCCCGACGGCCGCCTTTGTGGTGATCCTCTACCCGGTTTCCCAACAGTTTGGTCTGGCAGGCCTGCTGGTTGCCACCCTGATGTCCGGCATCTTTTTAATTCTGTTTGGTCTGGCCCGCTTTGGTCGCCTGATTGAATATATTCCCCTTTCCGTAACGCTGGGGTTCACCTCGGGGATTGGGATTACCATCGGAACCATGCAGATCAAGGATTTCCTCGGCCTGCAAATGGCCCATGTTCCGGAGCACTATTTACAGAAAGTGGGCGCGCTGTTTATGGCGTTGCCGACGGCCAACCTGGGCGATGCGGCCATTGGCATCGTTACCCTCGGCACACTCATCGTCTGGCCTCGCTTAGGTATTCGTCTCCCGGGGCATCTCCCCGCTCTGCTGCTGGGCTGCGCGGTGATGGGCGTCGTCAACCTGCTCGGTGGACAGGTCGCCACCATTGGCTCCCAGTTCCACTATGTTCTGGCGGACGGCTCACAGGGTAGCGGTATTCCGCAGCTGCTGCCGCAGCTGGTTCTGCCGTGGGACATGCCGGGTTCCAGCTTTATCCTGAGCTGGGATTCCCTTCGAGCTCTGCTGCCCGCCGCATTCTCCATGGCCATGCTGGGCGCGATTGAATCTCTACTGTGCGCCGTTGTGCTCGACGGCATGACCGGCACTAAGCATAAAGCCAATAGCGAGCTGGTCGGCCAGGGCTTAGGGAACATCGTTGCACCGTTCTTCGGCGGTATTACGGCTACGGCTGCGATTGCCCGTTCCGCCGCGAACGTACGTGCGGGCGCGACATCACCGGTTTCGGCGGTCATTCACTCCCTGCTGGTGATCATGGCGCTGCTGATCCTTGCCCCGCTGCTTTCATGGCTTCCGCTCTCTGCCATGGCTGCGTTGCTGCTGATGGTGGCCTGGAACATGAGTGAGGCGCATAAGGTGGTTAACCTGCTGCGCCGCGCGCCGAAAGACGACATTATCGTGATGCTGATCTGCATGTCGCTGACCGTGCTGTTCGATATGGTTATCGCTATCAGCGTCGGCATAGTGCTGGCCTCGCTGCTGTTTATGCGCCGCATCGCGCAGATGACGCGTCTCTCCCCGGTTAACGTTGAGGTGCCTGACGATGTGCTGGTGCTGCGCGTGATTGGTCCGCTGTTCTTCGCCGCAGCGGAAGGTTTGTTCAGCGATCTGGAATCCCGCATCGCGGGCAAACGGATTGTGGTGCTGAAGTGGGATGCCGTCCCGGTGCTGGATGCCGGCGGTCTGGATGCCTTCCAGCGCTTTGTTGCCCGCCTGCCGGAAGGCTGCGAGCTGCGGATAAGTAACCTCGAATTCCAGCCCCTGCGCACCATGGCGCGCGCAGGCGTGCAGCCGATCCCTGGCCGATTGTCCTTCTACCCTAACCGTGAAGCTGCATTAGCGGATCTGTGAGTCATCTGATGCAGAGACGCGTCTTTGCATCATCACCCCGATCGCCTGCTGGAGCCATTCAAGCACGGCAGGCGTCATCCACGTGCCTTTCATCAGATGCGGCTCCTGCTGCATGGCGAGGCGAAATTTTTGCTGGGTCTGCGGGTTTGTTCCCGCATAGGACTGGAATAAAACCAGCCACTTTTCTGCCAGCTTTTGCGCATCGTCAGAAGCGGGACTGAGATTATCTCGCTGCGCCTGATGCAGCTTCGCCACCAGCGGCGGCCACTCCATCATCCGGTCAAAGTAGTGCGCCCGGGTAAAGGCCATCTCTTCGGCAGTGAGATATTTCTCCCAGATGCTGAGCTTTGATTCGGCAAACGCCCGCGTGATGTAATCAGTTATCTCCGGCGTAATGCCGGTTTGCTCCTGCATCTGCGGCTCCACGCTGTGCATCTCGTTCAGGCGGGTCAAAAATTCCGGTTTGCCTGCGGTATCCTGCTCCAGGCGTTCCATCCACCGTGAAGCCAAATCGGTCGCCCGCGCGTCCGTGACGCTGACGTTCTGTTCCAGCAAGTGTTTAACCTCCCTCACCAGCCCCGACCAGATATCCGCCAGCGCCTCTTTCTCTACCGCAAACGGCAGTTGCTGCAACTCTTCTTTGCTAAACCAGCGATCGTACATATTCATTAACTCCAGAGTCTGTAGCCAGGATTCCAGATCCGGCGTCGCATCGTCGGTCAGCCCGGTACGCAATTCCACCAGCCGGTTGCGCAGCGTATGGATACTACGCAGTTGCTTGTCCAGCAGAGTGATTTGCCCGTCGAGTAATTCGGCTAATGACAGCGAACGCTGTTTCAGAAAATCCCTGATTTCGGCAAGCTCCAGCCCGGCTTTTGCCAGCGTCTGGATCATATGCAGACGCTGCACATCCGCCAGGTTATAAAGCCGGTAGCCTGCCGCGCTTCTGGCAGAAGGTAACAACAGCCCTGTTTGCTCGTAGTGATGCAAAGTCCGCACGGTGATCCCGGCACGTTTCGCCAGTTCTCCCACCTGTATCAACATAACGGCTCCTTTTGTTCTGCCAGTGTTGTTACTCTGAAGCCTTACGTTACGTGAGGGTCAATGCGTCATGCAAAAAAAAACGACTTCAGATGAAGTCGTTTCGGTGTTCTTTATGGGGCACTAGCTATGCTTGCGCTGGTCGCGGCGGCATCGTTTATCGTAATGACGCACCCACCAGTATTTATCGCAGACTTCCTCATGTCCGCTCACGCGCGCCCCGGCGAGCCACAGTACCGCACCGAGGAAGATACTCAGCACCGCGCCATGCGCAAAGTATTGTGGGAGGTCAAGCTGCGGTAATTGGTTTAAGATTGAATAACCGACACCGGCGACCATCACGAACAGTCCCAACCCCATTAGCACGTTACCGAGCATTGAAGCGTTTTTGCGTTTCATATGTCACCTCCGGAACTTTGGGTTGTCAGGGGAAAAGCCCCTTCTCCTTGTGTGTAAAGTATAGACAACGCCTCTTATATGAGTTGCGTGAATGATCACATTTACTGATAACTCCCGGACAAAAATTTACAAATAAGACATTGAACAGCTTGAAATTCTAATTGTTCAAAGAAGAAATTATTCGCATTTCGGTGTACCGCAGGCAGAACTTTGTCAAGCGGCGCGCCAGACAGTAAACTACGCGCCAGATCTGGAACCCATTAGGAAGTAAATTGTGACGATTAAACTGATTGTCGGCCTCGCCAATCCGGGCGCAGAGTATGCCGCTACCCGCCATAACGCCGGTGCCTGGTATGTTGATCTGCTGGCGGAGCGTTTGCGCGCTCCCCTGCGTGAAGAACCCAAGTTTTACGGGTATACCTCACGCATCAATCTTGCGGGTGCTGACGTGCGGTTGCTGGTGCCAACCACCTTTATGAACCTGAGCGGCAAAGCCGTGGCGGCCATGGCAACGTTTTATCGCATCAATCCGGATGAGATCCTGGTGGCCCACGACGAACTGGACCTGCCGCCAGGCGTGGCGAAATTCAAACTGGGCGGCGGTCATGGCGGCCACAATGGTCTGAAAGACATCATCAGCAAACTGGGTAATAACCCTAATTTCCACCGTTTGCGCGTGGGAATCGGCCATCCGGGCGATAAAAACAAAGTTGTTGGTTTCGTACTGGGTAAACCACCGGTTTCTGAGCAGAAGTTGATTGACGAAGCGGTGGACGAAGCGGCCCGCTGCACCGAGATTTGGCTTCAGGATGGCCTGACAAAAGCCACCAATCGACTGCACGCTTTCAAAGCGCAATAATCGGCGCCCTGGGGCTTTTTTACCGCGCGTCGCGCGGGTTACGTGTATAATAGGCGTAGTTATTTACTTTTCTTCAATCGGTTATCGTTAACGGATTGATTATCAAGATATTAAGGTGATTTAGAAATGGGATTCAAATGCGGTATCGTCGGTCTGCCAAACGTGGGCAAATCCACCCTGTTCAACGCGCTCACCAAAGCAGGTATTGAAGCGGCGAACTTCCCGTTCTGTACCATCGAGCCGAACACCGGTGTTGTTCCTATGCCCGATCCGCGTCTGGACCAGCTCGCGGAAATCGTGAAGCCGCAGCGCATTCTGCCAACCACCATGGAGTTCGTGGACATCGCGGGCCTGGTAAAAGGCGCTTCCAAAGGTGAAGGCCTGGGCAACCAGTTCCTGACCAACATCCGTGAAACCGAAGCGATCGGCCACGTTGTGCGCTGCTTCGAGAACGACAACATTATCCACGTTAACAACAAAGTGGATCCGGCTGACGACATCGACGTCATCAACACCGAGCTGGCCCTCTCTGACCTCGACACCTGCGAGCGCGCCATTCACCGCGTGCAGAAGAAAGCCAAAGGCGGCGACAAGGACGCGAAAGCGGAACTGGCTGCGCTGGAAAAATGTCTGCCACAGCTGGAAAATGCCGGCATGCTGCGCGCGCTGAAAAACCTGACTGACGAAGACAAAGCGGCGATCAAATACCTGAGTTTCCTGACCCTGAAGCCAACCATGTACATCGCCAACGTTAACGAAGACGGTTTCGAGAACAACCCGTATCTGGACAAAGTGCGTGAAATTGCCGCGGCTGAAGGTTCTGTAGTGGTTGCGGTTTGCGCTGCCGTTGAATCTGATATTGCAGAGCTGGACGACGCCGACCGTGAAGAGTTCATGGCCGAGCTGGGTCTGGAAGAGCCGGGCCTGAACCGCGTGATCCGCGCGGGCTATGAGCTGCTGAACCTGCAAACCTACTTCACCGCTGGCGTAAAAGAAGTGCGTGCGTGGACCATCCCTGTGGGTGCGACCGCGCCTCAGGCGGCTGGTAAGATCCACACCGACTTCGAGAAAGGCTTCATTCGTGCGCAGACTATCGCGTTTGAAGACTTCATCACCTACAAGGGTGAGCAAGGCGCGAAAGAAGCAGGCAAGATGCGTGCGGAAGGGAAAGATTACATCGTTAAAGATGGCGACGTGATGAACTTCTTGTTTAACGTTTGATTTGAATGAAAAAAATCCACGCTTTGGCGTGGATTTTTTTATTGTGAGGTTAAAACACATTGTCTAAGAGATCAGTTTTCATGCTGGAATCTAAGGGAATGATTTCGGCAGACACAAGCCTAACGCCTGAAAAGAGCCCTCGCGCTAGCGCTCTTTAAGAGATGCAGGACTCTCAGATTTAGCGAGAATGACCCCACCAGTTCTTGGGATCCGTCTTCCGGAAGTCAGAAATATCCCCTCTGAATACCCTTTTTTAGTCACTCAACATGAGAAGGTATCGTTGCGTCAACCTCCTCAAGGGGTTTATATACGTCAATATGACAATGTAAACCGTAGTCAACTTTTTCCTCGTAGCCTTTTTTAAACTGCTTGATATAACTGCTGATACAGTTCCTTTTTTGCCACCGGTTATAGTTATCATTTTTTTGGCGCTTTTGAACTTAATACGCAGGGCCCGATTGAGACAACACGTTACGCTTCATATCCCAGGAATAAAACCAATCATGCCAGCCATTTTTTTTTGCTGGATAGCTACAGACAACGATCACTTCCTTTGACAGGTTGAATGTTAAGTAATAGAAAGTCGCACCTTCAGGAGGGGCAGACCAAAATAGTTTTTCGCCCTGCACATTGAAGATGGTCAAAACGGTTGGTAATGGCTTAGGCTCGCTTAACACAAAGACTAACTGGCGTGTTAAGTCGACCAATGCATAGCTTAAAAATGGCACACTAACAAGTATGTTACTTTCACCACACGCCCATTGAAGCAGGTCTTTTTCTTTAATACAAATGAGATTTTCAATCATTGGTAAACCTCAACGTTTAAAGTTTGATCTGCTTCAAATCACCTTCAAAAAGCCCCACAAGATATACCCGGTATCGGGCTGGCTGCACTTCTTTATACGTTAATATAGCGGAAAACTCTTTTAAACACTTTGAACATGTGTTTTTCGAAACATCTAATTGGCTTTCATCATAGCTATATTTCTTATGTTCACTATCAAGCTTCACACCTCTCATTTTCTTAACCAAAAAGCATTTTACCTCTTCTGTGAGCGTGTCAAACTCATATGAGTTTACGATAGAGTAGACTATTACCCCCTCGCATTCAGGGCATGTTATTTCCTTTCCATACTCTATGAAATCATTGTCAATGCCATCAAGGACTAATAACTTCTTTTTCAGTCGATTAGTAAGTTTCATTATTTAAATTTTAAGTTTATCAATAAAAAAGTAAGGCTATAAGAAATGGAGGATTTTATTAATCATTAACATCATTTAGTCAAACATTCCATTCTATATAAACACCACAATCGAAGCTTTTTTCATTAGACTGTACAACAATATTTCCCCATTCATGCCTCCATTGAAATCCATATGGGGGATTGTTAATTTTAAGATTAGGCTTTGATGTAATTTCATTCTCAACCCATACTGTCAAACGCTGCTGCTCATCCGATAAATTACTCAGACTAGCCCTTTTATCCCAATCCTCTAACGTTTTATAAAAACTTCCATCCTTACTAGTAAGGAATAATGATGGAGAAAAAGAAAATGCTGAAGGCCTCAGTTCCAAAATGAAAACTTGATCTTTCCATTTAACATTATCGATAGCGAAATAAAAAGGACCTACTGTAGTCAATGGCGAGAAAAACTTGTAAAATGCGGAATTTTTAAAAGTATCAACATCTTTTAATTCGATGGGGTAGTTGTTAATTTCTACAAATCCAGTATGAACATCAAGTTTCATTTCTAACATATCTAAACCACCTTTTTTGGAAGTGACTACTTTATATTCCAAACTATATATACCCCATGATTAAATGACTTTGTCTCATATGAGACTGAAACCCGCCCCCACTCAAAGTTCCACCTAATGATGTCTGTTTCCGTGGTATCAGGCGTGTCCAGGTTCAGTGATTCTTTCAGCCAGTCAGACAGGCTTTTCACTGATTCATTTAGCATGTGAACATTAGTTCGTGCATTCCAATCATTTAATGATTTATAGTATTGACTATTTTTATCAACAAGATGAAGCATAAAATGAAAACCATAGCACACCGGGCGTATAGTAACTTGAAATTCTTTATCGAAAAACATTACTGAGTCAACAAGGTAGTGATTCGACATATTTTTATTTACAGCTTTGCGTTTTACTAATTCGTGATATAAATCACACTTACAAAAGCCTTCTTCAGTATCTATTTTTAAAGGAAGACCATCAAGGTTTAGCTCACCGGTAATCGGGTTGAATTTAAATTCAATCATGCGACCTGAAGCTTATTTTTATTTGTAATAAAAAATGGCACTACAATGCAGCGTTGAGCAGTTTCATCTAATATAAAAGAATTATCTATTTTGATATTGACGTTGGCTCCAAATGCGTCCTCTGGTAATGGGTCGAATATAACATAATCTTTGTGAAGAACAGCACCTTGAGAAACATTGCCTTTTCCCCAGTAATTCAGCTTTTCGTCATAGTCTCTGGATCGTAACAACATTTGACTATGTGAAATCAGTAGCTCAACTATTTGTATTTTTTTATCATTCATTACATTACCTCGATTTTTATTATCGTTCTACCGATAATGTGGGGTCAGTCCATTAAAAATAAAATGCTTGTGAAATTCTTTAAGGGGTTAATGATTAGCTGTAATATGAAAACTGATAGGGGAAGCACCCTTCCCCTGCTGCTCAAACTTTGAGCAGCATGTTAGTAACAAGCGCAAACCCTGAAACCCCCATTATAGTTTAATTAGGATATTCGGCAACAACTAACCGCCTGATTTAGTCCTCTCCATTATACAAATCACCAGCATAATTAAATATTTTCAATTATTTTTTCTGTGAGATCAGCGTAACTAATAATTTCCTAAACGCCATTGCTGATATTTTGATTGCCGGTAAAGATAATTTTCATCTCTTTACCGAGCCATTCCCAACCAAAAAAATATAAAAACGAACGGAAAAATAAATCCCCCACGTAATTATCTGTCAACAAAAATAAAAGTAAATATCCCGTATTAAATCTCCATCAACTTCATCAACAGTTCTGGTTTTGATTTTATTAAAGTCAGCTAAAATACCTTTCACTGGCACAGTAGACTTTGATATATCATCATAAAATGCTTTTTGTTGACTTTCCGGAACATATTTTTTTATTAAAAAAACAAGATTCTTTCGTAACTCTTCATCTGTCATCGCTTTTACTCCGGAATTATAGTAACACGTTCAAAAATAACAGGGTAATTACGTTCGATTGGTAGCAACTGTAATGCCCCACCTTTACCATACTCAGGATATGCACTGGTGAAAAGCTCATATCCAGGCCCTCGACCACCATTGGCAAGAGGTACTTGCACCTGAGGCACTCCATTTTTATACAGTTGTAATGTATCAAACTCACCTAATAAACGTGCATCACTCCATGAATCAGGATTACCTTTCTCATAAAAAATTTGATAGGCGTCCCTGGCTTCATGTGCAGATTTATATTTCGTATACCCAAAATAACTTAACGGGGCTGATTTATTTTCTATTGTCTGTGGAGCATATTTGCTATCCATATAACGATATGCTGTAGAAGGCATAGTCGAACTAGGGCCATTTGGACCAACATAGAAATCAGGTTTTGTTTTACCGCTACACTCGCGGCTCAACCCCCACGGATCCACCCACCCCAGCGCATTCGGCGCATACTGGTAAAGGTTTATCCCCCCCGCCAGCCCTATCGGGTCCTGCTGCGTAAACCTTCCGCAGTCCGGGTCATAATACCGGAACAGATTGTAGTGCAGCCCTGTCTCACGATCCAGGTATTGCCCCTGCATACGCAGGTTCTGGGAATATCCTGATACCTGCGTCTCGCTTTCCCGCAGCAGTTTGCCCCAGGCACTGTTCACCCCTTCCCAGCGCACCTGCCCTTCGCTATCCGTCATCCGCTCCGGTGTGCCGTTGGGCTGGCAGTGGAACCAGAAGATTTCCGGGGCATCAACGCCGTCGATACGTGCCAGCGGATCGTAGCTGTCCTGATCGCTGTAGACGTAGGTCAGCGGCACATCCCCGTGCACCTCCTGCAACAGCCGGAACCCTTCCCAGACAAACCGGGTGGTGACCGGCTTGCCGGTCGGCTGCCCAAACAGCATCTGGCGGCGCGTTTTGCTGATGCGTCGTCCGAGTGGGTCATAGCGGAAGCTGACCTGCGTCTGCGGCCTGTTGCGGTCCCGCGGCTGGCTGATGACCTCCGTCAGGCGGTGCTCGCCGTCGTAGCGGTAGTGCCAGCGGGTCTGGCCGTTATCCTTCTCCACGGTGCGGCCGTGGATGTCATAGCGCCAGCGAATGCCGTTCAGCTGCGTCAGGCGGTTGTGCGTGACCTTCTCAGCAGACTCTTCAAGCGATAAAGGTTCTGTAGTGGTAGCGTTTTGGAACGCGGTTGAATCCGATATCGCTGAAATGAACGACGCCGATCGTGAAGATTTCATGGCCGAGCAGGGTCTGAACCGCGTGATCCGCGCGGGCCATGAGATGCTCAGCCTGCAAACCTACTTCACCGCGGGCGTAAAAGAAGTGCGTGGACCATCCCTGTGGGTGCGACTGCGCCTCAGGCGGCCGATAAAATCCACACCGATTTCGTGAAAGGCTTTATTCGTACACAGACTATCGTGTTTGAAGACTTTATCACCTACAAGGGAGAGCAAGGCGCGAAAGAAACAGGCAAGATGCGTGCGGAAGGCAAAGATTACATCATTAAAGATGGCGATGTGATGAACTTCTTGTTTAACCTTTGAGTTGTTTTTAATGGGAAAAATCCCCGCTTGGGCGTGGATTTTTTTTACATGGTAAAGAGAATGATGTCGGCAGTCGCAAATTTTAACGTCTGAAAAGGGTGCTGGTGTAAACGCTCTGCTGGTCAGGCAAGTCTCTCACCTTTAGCAGGTATACCCCCTTTGCGTACGCCAGTTTCAGGCACTCTTGTCGCTGTAATTTTAATGTTAAATGTGAATTTAGTACGAAGGTCCTGATCTAGACAACGCGTTACGCTTCATATCCCAAGAATAAAACCAATTATGCCAGCCATTTTGTATTACTGTAAAATTACATACAACAACCACTTCCTTTGACTGGTTTAATGTTAAGTAATAGAAAATAGCACTTTCAGGAGATGCAGACCAAAATAGTTTTTCACCCTGAGCGTTGAAGATGGTCAAAACGATTGGTAACGGCTTTGTCTCGCTTAACACAAACACAAATTGGCGTGTTGAATCGACCATTGCATTGTCTAAAAATGGTTTGCCGAAAATATATTTTATCCTTTAGCGATCAAAACGCTTCTATGATCAGTTTCATTTTTTATCCAGAACATTTCATCTTGAGGTAACGATCCATTACTGCAAAAATCAACAAGTTCACCTTGCCAACCATCAGGAACATATTCTTGATAATGCATACTCTCAACATATTCCGAATATAATCTTTTATTATCAAAGTCTATAAATAAATCCGGCATAAGTTCATATATATCCCACCAAATTGTTTTTTGCGAAAGCCTTTTATAAAACTCCTCAGCAATGTCATCCTTATCGTATGAATAACCATCGTTAATTAAACCATCAATGAATATCTGCGCGTTTTCTTCATTTACAACTGGTATGTCATATCTTTCCTTATGGGTATTCTGTAGGTTTATTTCCACCCCACTTTTCACAAAATCCTCTACCCATTTTACTCTGTCTAAGACCCACATTTCCTTGAACGCAACGAACCAATAAAATCTTCCTTCATACTTAACTATCACAAGGAGTTCGTCATCTTTATTGATATTCATATAGTAACCTATCTTACATTCCCGGAGCCTGGAATCGCTACTTCTTCAAGCCATTCTGCCCATATTGATGGTAATTCACACGACCTACCTGGCGTTGTCGGATCCACGCGTAATGTTTGATTTTTTTATAGAGTAACGAACTTATCCCTTTTGCGCAGATAGAACTCTAGATATTTTTTAGGTCTATCCTGAAACGCACGCTCTTTGCTGTAGTTATGAGCATCGTTAAAATATTTATACGCTTCCTCGAATTGATTTAACTCATAACAGACCATGCCGAGATCGATTAAGGGTGCAGTGTCTATATCCGATCCACGTGTCCGTAATGTCGTTTTTCCCCATTTGTTTTCCTCAGCATAATCCGCAAGATCAAAACATGCGCTGTACATGCAGGCAGCGATCCAGTTGGCGAGTTCCCATTCGAGCTTTGGCTCAGGAAGCGCTTGCCAGGCTTTTTGGTTTTGCTCTAAAGCCTCGGCGTATTTTTGGTTGTCGTGAAACTCGTTCCCTTGATCAATAGTATATTGTTATAGATATTATAATACTTAAGATCTTGTCCTTTTAAATAAAAAACTTTGCCTAAGAAACCGCCAAAAACACCATAATCTATGGTTAAATTTTATTTAAAATTATAAAGTTATTACATTGCAATCAATCATTTTATAGCAAATATTTTTTAGTATTAAGGACTCTATAACATTCCAATCACCACCACCGAGGCCAGCTCCTATCCTTGGCATTTGTATAGAAAGGCGATTAACTAAAGCAAAGTCAGATAATTTTTCAAGACAAACTTTCAGAGAGTCATAACATACGTATTGTTTTTTGTCGTTGATATTTTTCTTTATACCATCCTGCGCATACATATTCGCAATAAATATCTTCTCCTGAGCATCAACCATAACAAAATCAACCACCCCTAATTCTGGGAAGTTATTTTCTTTGAAGCAACTAAGATAGCTTTTTTTTGCCGCAGGATATTTATTTGAAAGGGACAGAACAAAACCTTTACCCCACTTCCCTTTATTATTCACAATATGAGCAATAACTGTGGATTTTTTCAAAGGTTCCACAGCATCTCCAGACAAGTATTTTATTCGCTTTTTTTCTTGCAATGAACCCGTTGATGTTTGCCAGAAAACTTCAAATTCCTCATTTGAAATTTCTTCGGCGTCACTTAAGTTCAGGTCGCTTTTCTTACCATCATACAGCAGGAAGCCAACTTTTTCTTTTTTATCTAGCAAAGAGGAAGAAGCATAATAATTTCCATCTATAATATTTATTTGTCGCGTGGCTACTTCTCCTATGAACTCATTGAGAATAGTCCCTTCACCTGCAATAAAATCAACACTTCCTTTATAATATATTTTCACCTCAACCACAACTCCTCCCACTTTTAACAATTCTTTTAGAGACAACGAGATCTTTTGTGTTTAAGATCAAAAATGTATTTTTCCGGGGTTCAATTACATCTAAGCCAGTTACATCTAATTTTACCTGTAACGCTTGATGATAACCCAAAGGATCACCTCTATATTGATTGACTGTTGGGAATGTCACAATGTATGAGGGTAACGGAAGCTGACCTGCGTCCGCGGCCTGTTACGGTCCCGCAGCTGGCTGATGACCTCCGTCAGGTGATGTTCACCGTCATAACAGTAGTGCCAGCGAATGACGTTCAGCTGCGTCAGACGGTTGTGCGTGACCTTCTCAGCAGAGTCTTCAAGCGGTAAAGGTTCTGTAGAGGTAGCGGTTTACGCCGCGGTTGAATCCGATATCGCTGAAATCATCGACGGCGACCATAAAGAGTTCATGGCCGAGCGGGGGCTGAACCGCGTGATCCGCGCGGGCTATGAGCTGCTCAGCCTGCAAACCTACTTCACCGCGGGCGTGAAAGAAGTGAACGCGTGAATCATCCCTGTCGGTGCGACTGCGCCTCACGCGGCCGGTAAGATCCACACCGACTTTGAGAAGGGCTTCATTCGTGCGCAGACTATCGCGTTTTAAGACTTTATCACCTGCAAGGGTGAGCAAGGCGCGAAAGAAGCAGGCAAGATGCGTACGGAAGGGAAAGATTACTTCGTTAACGAGGTTCATGTGGTGAACTTCTTGTTTAACGTATGATTTTTTTTCATTCGATTTAGTTATTATTAACTTTAAAAAAAACCCTCTTTTAGAGGATTGTATTTTTTCCCTCCCCAAGGGTCGTCTAATAAAAACTTAGCAGGGATTGCTTCTTTTTCAGGCACAAGAGTAAAATTATAATAAATCTCGTCCCCTTCACAAACCTCATAAAAGAGCGAATAAATCTTGCCGGTTACGTTAATGCTTACATCAAATTTCTCTGTCGCAGATGCGATCTGGATCTTATTTTTATCCGTAATAAAAAATGGAACAACAATGCAGCGTTGTGCATTTTGATCTAATTTAAAAGCATTATCTATTTTGATATTGACGTTTGCTCCAAATGCGTCCTCTGGTAATGGATCGAATACAACATAATCCTTGTGTAAAACAGCGCCTTGAGAAACATTACCTTTTCCCCACTGACTCAGCTTTTCGTCATAGTCTCTGGATCGTAACAATATTTGACTATGTGAAATTAGCAGATCTACTGTTTGCATGATCTTATCACTCATTATATTCCCTAGACTTTTATTCTTGTTCCATATGATTGTTATGGAAAAACATTACCAATACTCGAACCTGCACCAAAATTACTGCTTTTAGATATCAGTTATAAGTTGTGCCGTGCCGTTGGATTGGCAATGGACCCAGAAGATATATGAAGCATCAACACTATCTACACGCGCCAGCAAATCGTAGTTGTCCTGACCACTTTCGTCGACGTAGGTGAACAGCACATCCCCGTGCGCTTCCCCCAGTAGGCAGTCATTCCCAGACACACCGGGTGGTGATGGCTTGCCGGTTGGCTGTCCGCCCAGCTTCTGGCGTCGCGTTTTACTGATGCGGCGACCGAGCGGATCGTAGCGGAAGCTGACCTGCGTCTGCGGTTTTTTGCGGTTCCTCGGGTTTGGCCGTTATCCTTCTCTACAGTGCAAGCATGGGTATTATAACGCCAGCGAATATCATTCAGCTGCGCCAGGCGGTTGTGCGTAATGTTCTCAACAGAACCTTCGAGCGGGTTAGCGGCTGCATCCCAGACCCCCTGCTCCTCTCCGGCCAGCGTGCCGTCCTGAACCAGGAGACGCCCGGCACTGTCTGTCGTACTGCCAGCGGTACCATTTGAACGGGTTATCGTCCCGCTCTTCGCGCACCAAGTTATTGCGGTAGTAGTAATCCCAGCGGCGCTGCGACGGGCGCTGGGTATTTTACTTACGACAGTGGATGTCATGACTCCAGAAAATGCTTACCTAGGGTTTTATGTAAAGTAAATAATCCGAGGGATCAACCCTAACCCACACTTCAGCGTTTTATTTTTTGTGGGTTCCAATCAGAGTAATCAGCAACACGGATTTCATTAAGAACAAGATCTAGTGGAACATGTGCAATGCTATCTGCAATTTCATCATATGGCGCTGGCAACTCGAATGAAAAACCAAAGTCGTCATTTATAATAATACAGCCATTAAATATACGCTGTTTGTAAGTCAACCCTATTATTTCCCCCATCGTTTGGCCTGTTTGTAATATTTTATTATACCTCCCCTTATAGTTTACGTTACAACCAATAGAAATGATCGTTCCATCTTCAAGGGTAGCGATTGTCATTGTGTCATCTACAATATATGCAAGCCTTTTCTTATCATCAGGCAAGAAATAATCAAAGTAAGTTACCTTATAGCCAGCATATAACTCGCTTATGTACTTACTGATATTATCCCCCAAAAAAACGTTACCTAGTGCTCTTCCTGATAAAATATCAGCATTAAAATCAATCATTTTATACCCCCCCATTAAGTAAAACTCCGTCAACATAAACAGGTGAATCGGTTATTAAATCATAATTTTTAAACTCTCCATGACCAATTCTCCCATATACTACATCAGCACCATCAACTTCGCGATAAACTTTCCAGTAATCATTACCATGAATATTAGGTTGAGTTGGAGTCCCTCCGGGATGATAATCTAATTTGTACGTAGTACCTGATTTTGTTGTTTTGACATATTGAATATGTTGGATAGCTCCTGGTTTATTGGCTTGTGGATATGTTCTCGTCCAACCTTTGGATGTCAAAATATTATGAACATCAGCGGGTTTTTTCCCTGTTAATCTATCCACCCATCTTTGTGTTATACGATCTTTTTGAGAAAAACCACATTTTAACCCCCACGGATCCACCCACCCCAGCGCATTCGGCGCATACTGGTAAAGGTTAATCCCTCCCGCCAGCCCTATCGGGTCCTGCTGCGTAAATCGTCCGCAGTCCGGGTCATAATACCGGAACAGATTGTAGTGCAGCCCTGTCTCACGGTCCAGGTATTGACCCTGCATGCGCAGGTTCTGAGAATATCCTGATACCTGCGTTTCGCTTTCCCGCAACAGCTTGCCCCAGGCGCTGTTTACCCCTTCCCAGCGCACCTGTCCTTCGCTATCCGTCATCCGCTCCGGCGTGCCGTTGGGCTGACAGTGGAACCAGAAGATTTCCGGGGCATCAACGCCGTCGATACGCGCCAGCGGATCGTAGCTGTCCTGATCGCTGTAGACGTAGGTCAGCGGCACATCCCCGTGCACTTCCTGCAACAGCCGGAACCCTTCCCAGACAAACCGCGTGGTGACTGGCTTACCGGTTGGCTGGCCGCCCAGCATCTGGCGGCGCGTTTTGCTGATGCGTCGCCCGAGCGGATCGTAGCGGAAGCTGACCAGCGTCTGCGGCCTGTTGCGGTCCCGCGGCTGGCTGATGACCTCCGTCAGGCGATGTTCGCCGTCGTAGCGGTAGTGCCAGCACGTCTGGCCGTTATCCTTCTCCACGGTGCGGCCGTGGATATCATAACGCCAGCGAATGCCGTTCAGCTGCGTCAGGCGGTTGTGCGTGACCTTCTCAGCAGATCCTTCGAGCGGGTTACCGGCTGCATCCCAGCGCCACTGCTCCTGGCCGGGCAGCGTGCCGTCCTGAACCAGCAGCCGGCCTGCGCTGTCGTACTGCCAGCGGTACCAGCTGAACGGGTTATCGTCCCGCTCTTCGCGGACCAGGTTATTGCGATAGTCGTAATCCCAGCGGCGGGACCAGCGGCGCGGCGACGGGCGCTGCGCATTGCCGGTAAAGACGTCCCGGCGATGCAGTCGGCCAAGACGATCGTATTCGCTGCGGGTGGTCAGCAGCCCCTGGGTGCGGCTGGTCTCCCGGTGGAGTTCGTCGCGGGTAAAGTCGGAGACCGACAGCTTATCGAGCGCAATGCTGAGCAGATGCCCGCTGCCGTAGTAGAACTGCTTCAGCTCGCGGCCATCGGGCAGCGTGACGGAGGTGCGGTTGCCCAGCGCGTCATACTCCCACGCCAGCTCACCGTGCTCGCCAGCTTCGCGCGTGACGCGCCCGAGCGCGTCATACTCAAACACAAGCTCCTGCTCGGCCTCGGCGCTCCAGGCATCGGCTGAAAGTGCGGGATGCAGCCCAATCCGGCTCAGAAGGCCGGACGGGGTGTAGTGGTAGCGGGTCTGCCCTTCCGGCGTGGTGCGGGCGACCAGCTGGCCGCTCGCGCTCCAGGCGAAAGCATGGGTGATGGCCTCCGGATGTCCGGCGGCAAAGGTGCGCGCTATCGTACGCCCGCAGGCGTCATAGCGATACTGCGAGGCCACGCCATCAAGCCCCACCTCTTCCAGCAGCAGCGAGTCTGCGCCCCAGCGGAACTGATACGCTTCGCCGTTTTCGTTTTCCAGGGCAATCAAACGCCCGCGGCTGTCCCAGCGGCGGCGCACCTCTTCACCCTGCGTATTACGGGTGGCGGTTAAGCGCCCTGCCTCGTCGTATCTGAACTCGCTCTCTTTCCCATCGGCGCCCGCATGCTTCACCGGCAGGCCACGTTCGTTCCATTTGAGCGACTCGGTCCAGCCTTCTGGTCGGTCGAGCTGCACCGGACGCCCTGCGGCGTCGTAGCGGTAGCGAGTCTCTTCACCGTCGGCGGCTGTCTCAGCCACCAGCCAGCCCAGCGGATGATAACGGTATTGTGTCACACGGCCCGAACAGTCCGTCGCACGCACCATCTGCCCGGCCTCGTTGTACTCCTGGTAGCGGCTGTTCCCGGCGGCATCGACTTCTTCCACAACCTGACCAAACTCGTCCCGACGCAGCAGCGTGGTCTGCCCCATCGGGTCCACCACGCGCTTCAGCCCGTGATGTTCGTCGTACCAGAACCGGGTGGCGCTGCCGTCAGCTTCGATAATGGCCGCCGGAAGCGCGCGGTGCTCCAGCCAGGTGGTGGTGCGGGTGTTGCCGTCGGCGTCGATCTCCTGCACCCGGTTGCCCATGTCGTCATAGACGAAGGTAACGGCATTACCCAGCGGATCGATGCGACGCGTGAGGAGTTCGTTGTCATCCCACTCGTAGCGCCAGTTCTCACCGCTCTCGTCAACGTAGCGAACAATGAGGTTTTGCGCGTTCCAGTAATGCTTTCGCGTCTGACCGTCGTAGTGTTCGACGGTCGTAAGCCCGGCGGCTAGATCATAGGTAAAGCGACAGCCGTCGCCGGTGCTGGTGCGGTTTTCCACCACGCGCCAGTGGTCGAATTTTTGCCAGCGGTATTCGCTCTCCAGCCCGCCCGGCAGACGGTGCCAGACCATCAGGCCATCATCGTTATAACGGTATTCACGGGTAACCACGCCGGAGGCATCCGTTGCGCTGGCCAGCTGGCCGCGCGCGTCATACCCCCACTGCATCAGCGGCCATGTCTGGTTGCCGTCAAAATGGCTCGCCGAGGTAACGCGCTGCGGGAAACGTTCATCGTCATAGCGCAGGGTGACATCGATCGCCCGCGGCTCATCGTGCAGTCCGACCAGCCGCCCGTGCTCGTCCCATTCCGTCAGCAACGCGTTGCCGTATTCGTCGCTGAGGGAGGCCAGGCGCATGATGGCTGGGTTAGCGCGGGTCGGTTTATACAGACGCCACACCGCGCCGTCATCGTCGGCTATCGCCACGTCGCCGCTCTCATTGCGGCGGATAATGATGCCTTCGCTAATGCTGTAAAACGCGCGGTCGACCGGCGGCAGTTCAAAGCTCAGCTCGCGCCCGGTTTCATCGAACCAGGTGGCATTGTTTTCTTCCAGCGTCAGATAGCTGTCAAAGGTGGTAGCCCAGCCCAGACCGAAAAGCCCTTCGCGGGTGGTCAGGCTGTTGTAGCTGCGCTGCCAGCGCAGCGGAAAGCGCCCCGGCAGCGAGAAATCGAGTTCGTCGTCGTCATTCAGCACCTTCACGCCGGTAGCAGCGTGAACCGGGTGCGAGGAGCCGAACACGGCGTTGACGGCCATATCAGCCAGCATCCCGCCACCGGCAGCAGCCAGCGCGCAGGGCATGTTTTTCAGGATCTTGCCCGGACGCCCGCGCAGGAGGGAGAGCGCAATCATCCCCAACGCCAGACCCGGCGTTTTACCGCTTTTGATATCGCGGACCGTGAGGGTGTCGCCGCCGATGATCACGTTCGGGGAGACGTCGTCGGAAACGGTGCCTTCGCAGGTGGTGCGATCTTTCGCACGCACCGCGGGCTGCCCGTTGATAAAGACGCTTTTGGAGCCTTCCGCCAGATACTGTGGCCCGGAGTGTTTATCACACGCCACCTTGTCTTCTTCCAGCGGCGAGGTCCCTGCGGCGGCTGAGGCAACGCTCGGCTGCCACATTTCGCTGCCAAACTGTCCGGCAGCGGAGAGCAGCATACCCGCGTAGTCGGCAAAGCTGCCCGGCGACTGCGGCTCAGGGGACGGGGTATCGGCAGGCGTTAACGTCCCGGCGGCGCGTGCACCGGGAAGTTTATTTGTCAGAACATTGCTCGAACCGGTGGTGATTTTACCCGCAGGCGACGGCGGGAAAAGCGCATTGCCTAATCCTTCAGCGGCGTTGCTGATATCGTCGGTGATCCCGGCGACGTTCGCCAGAACCCCACCAATAATGCCGCTCAACAGACAGCTGGATCCAATCGCCGCCACGCCTGCTGCTGCGGCCCCGGCTCCGAGCAGTGGGGCCGCGACGGTCGCTGCCGCGCCCACCGCCGCGCCAATCACCGCATAGGCGGCACCTTCCGCCACAATGCTGGTAATATCAGCAAAAATGCTGGAGTGAATAATCTCGTCGCCCTTACGGGCCGCGTTGTTATCGCTCATGCCTTACACATTCCGGTTGTCGTTTAGCGTCAGACTCTGCTTCAGTGCGCTCCAGCGCGCCTCGTCCTCTTCCGTAAAGGCTTTTAAGGCCGAGAGGGTAAAAATCATCAGTACCGGTTTGCCCGGCGTCTGCACGGCCAGCTGTTTTTGCCACAGGCGCTGGCCGTTACGGTCAAAGGTGGTCTCAACTTCCAGTCCGCTAATGTTTCCGTCTGGCCCGGCTTTTACGTGCTGAAATTCGCTCTGGGCGATCTCCCCCATCTGAGGGCGCAGGACTTCCCACTGACGGTGGAACTCTTGTTCGTAATCGCTACCATCCGGGATGACGCCGCGGCTGACTACCACGGACAGCCCGCTTTCGTCATCGCGAATGATGTTCATGCTGTTGTCCTGCCAGGCGGCAGGAAAAAGGGTAAAGGAACCTTCCTGGAGGGTGTATTTCATAAGTGAACTCGGGATGATTAATATTGTGAGAAACAAAAGAGGCCAATCCGTGCTGGCCTTTTGGCTGGCTGTATAGTTATTTAAGCCACTGGCCTGACTGTTCGACTAAAACATGACTGCCTTTGCTGACAACCAATTTCACAGGTGCATACGTTACGGTGTAAACGGTCTCGCCATTCTTGTACGTTGAGCCGATTATTTTACCTGCGGAGTCGTGCAACGTTTTTCCCCTTAAGGAGATCGTACTGTTATCGCTTTTGCGCACGCCGAGATAGACCATCTGGTCACATTCGCTATCAAAATGACCGCACTTATTTATAAGAGAAATAGCGAACCTTTCGGTGTCCAGTTTTCTGGTTTCAGCGTTTTGAACCGAAGCGGCTTTACGTAACGTATAACGCTGCGGAGCATAATAATTTCCTTTTTGAGGAGGAGTAACTAAACGCCATTCCATCTCACTCCCCTTTATTTCCAGAACAGCCCGACCGCCTACGCCGCCAAATGATGAGTTGAACTCAACGTTGGCACGATTGCCAGCGATCGTACCGCTAAGATTTTGCTCATCATCTTTAGGGCAATCTATGCGGTTTCCTCTCTGGGAGATATAGCAATAAGAGCCGGTGATCCGGTTGCCTGATTCAGCTAACCGCAGTGTTAACGTCGAGTCGTTCTCGAATTCGCCAGCCCAGTCCCCGTCAAACGCGAGACCTGCCTGGATGTTCGTTGCAAAATGCATAGCATTGAATCTGGCAGCCCATTGCTGAATATCGGCATGAATAACCGGGCTATTATCAGAAGACTGGTAATGAATGACGTCCGACTCCGGAACCACCCAGGCCGCAAAGATTTTGCCGTCAGGATCGATGACCAGCGCTGACGCATTCTCCTGGTAGAGATCCTTTAGCCAGCCTTCGACAAACAATCCTCCACCTGTGGTGGTATGCGGTTCACCGAAGACATCAAAGTTATCAATAAAGGTCTGGTAATGATTTCCCAGCGTCTTCCTGAGATTGTCTGTCACTTCACTGTCGTTAACAATGTGACTAACCGTATTGAGCTTATTGTACTGCGATAATTCAAGTGCCGTAGAGGTTTCAACGACACCAGCCAATAAAGCCGCGCACAATGCGGGTGCTAAAAATTTATTGGGCATAATTTACTCTGAAGAACTATTATCGTAATTCATTGTTATTTTCACAACGTTGCCGCCCTTCATCTCAAAAGAGAGTACTTTTTTACCCAACGCATAGGAAACCCACTGGGTCCCGGAATCATTTTCAACAAGGCCATTGCCGTATGCGTTGTTCAGCTCTCTGGTTGTTGAACCCACATGGACACCCCGCGGCGTTGCGAAGTCTTCGGCAGTCAGCGTAATCTGCGACACGATATAATCATCAACGCTTCGTTCAGCTTTATCCCACCAGAGATTTGAACTGAATATTTCTAACCCAGCCCTTTGATGCTGGTAGAATTTATAGTTCGTTCCGTCAAAAGGAACCTCACCGACAAAGTTTCCTTCCCACGGCACATCAATTTTACCGGCACTATCAGGAGACCATCGGTCGCCCAATGCGACAGGCTGATCTTTGATCTGCACAGAAAAATCCCGTTTTGTCAGAACGGGAGGCATCACCTGAGCCAAAACCACATTGCTGCCGAGACAGGTAAACATCAGGGCAGAAAAAAGAAATGTCGGCGTGTGTTTTTTCACGTTAATCGTCATTTATTGAATGTGTATTGCAATTATCATCCAGAAGAAACCGCCAGGACATGAGTGCAGTATTTCTTAGTCTGCGCTAATGACGACTGAACCCAGACAGTGAGGATTTTTCACGGTGAAACTGAAGCTCACCTTTTGTCCATTCATATCTTTTCGGGCTGTATAGCTGGTCACTTCGTTCTCCGAACGGCCGCGCGGATAATCAGTTAACCTCAACTGCGGATAGCGCTTTTTAACGGTATCAAGCGTTATGCATTGACCTGAGGAGGGTGAAAAATTTAGTAAAGGCGCCATGCCGTCGTTATCTTTGCTTAAACGTAACTCAATTGCGGTTATGTTCGTCCCATCGGCGAGTTTGATATCGTCGGCATTGTAGAAATTGATATATTCATTTTGCCTGGTCATCTTAAACGATAACGGCGCATTACTAAGGGTTGTAACGGATAACGTCTTAAGCGATGCGCTCATCCCGGAAATGAACATCCAAAGATCCTTTTTCTGAGCGTCTCCTTCAGCCATTCCCGTCGTTAATAATGCGATAAGTACCGCACCGGCCTTACTCATCTTTTGGCGTAAATTTCGCCTGCACCGCCGCATCAATATCCCCTTTATGCCCCGATCCCGGCGCCGTAGTGCCCGGCTTGGTTCCCGACGTGTTCAGATGCAGCTTACCGCCCGTGGTGATATACCCATCCCCTTCGACAAAGAAGTTAAACTCTTTGCCGATCAGGTTAATCTTGCCGTTCGCGTTGAGTTCAATGGCGCTCTCACCCGAGACCAGCCGCAGCTTCGTCCCGGAAGCAATAACATACTGCTCTACCGCCGCATCCAGCTTGCCTTTACCCGTCAGGATCTCGGTTCCGCCTTTCACGGCCTGGATCTGATTAGCCTCCACGCGATGCAGCTCATTTTTCTTCACGTAATGGCTGCGCGCGCCGCCAACGGTGTGCGTTTCATCATTTTTAACGCTGGTGTCCATGTTGCGCTCGGCCTGGATCCACACCTGCTCTGCGCCCGCCTTGTCCTCAAAGCGCAGGGCGTTGGCGTTGTCCACGGAACCGTCTTTTGTCCGGCTCATAAAGCCCATCTGCGTCGCCGCAGCCGGCAGCGCCCACGGCGGCATGCTCGCGTCGTTGTACACGCGACCAGTAATGATCGGACGGTCCGGGTCGCCGTTGATAAAGTCCACCACCACCTCATCGCCGACGCGCGGGATTTGCACCCCGCCGTAGCCCTGGCCCGCCCACGCGCTCGACACACGCACCCAGCAGGAGCTGGTGTCATCGCCCTTCGCCAGACGGTCCCAGTGGAACTTCACCTTCACGCGACCGTATTTGTCCGTCCAGATACTCTCCCCCTGCGGCCCCACCACTTTCGCCGTCTGCGGGCCGTAGGTGCGCGGCCACGCCGTGGACTGTGCCGGACGGTAGGACACCGACGCCGGAATGACCGTGAAATCGGTGCGGTGAATGGTTTCCCCCTCACCGCTCGCGTAGCGGTTCTCCTCGAAATGGTAGCCCGCCGCCGTCACCAGATACTCGCCGTTGTCGCTGAAGAACGGCGCGTTGGTCAGGGTGAAGATGTGGCCCGGCGCAATGCCCGCAGCGGTAGCCGTCGCCTGAATCTGCTGATGCTCAACCTGCCAGCGCTCCTGACGGATGCGGGCGTAGAACTCCGCATGGCCTGTCTCCACAAAGCGACCCGGCCAGTCGTACACGTCGATGCTGCCCGGTTTCGGTGACGCCGGGTTCTGCTGCGCCTGGAACAGCCACGCATTCGGCTTGCGGAAGTCGTAGTCGTCGAGGCTGTAAATCCCCGGCGTGACGCTGTCCTCCAGCGCCCACTGGCTGATGCCCTCTTCATCCGTACTGCCGCCGGACGGCGTCTGATGGTAAGGAATGACCTCATAGCCGCTGAACGGCTGATGCTGCGTCGCGGCGTCGGTCAGCACCAGGGTGTGCTTGTCCGCCTCATGGCGGAAGTAGTACGCAATCCCCTCCAGCTCCATCAGGCGGCTGATGAAGTCCAGGCTCGACTCCTGATACTGCACGCAGTAGTCCCACACCCGGTAGCTGCCGGTGAGTTTGTCTTCGAGGTTAACCTGATGCTCACCCAGCAGGGTTTTGACAATCTGCGGTACCGTCTGGCCCTGGAAGATACGCAGGTTACGGTCGCGCTTCATTGGCCACAGGTCCGGCTCCACCGTCAGCTGGTACACCGCATAGCGGGTGCCCGTCAGCTCCACGGCGCTCACCGCCACGCGGGTAATCTTGCCGTTAACATAGCGGGAGGTCAGCAGATTCTGCGTCGGGATGGTCACCGTGACCGGCTGGCCGAGCAGCCTGCTGCGGTCGATGCGCGCGTCTGTGCCGAGCACGGTCAGCGTCAGCGCGAACGACTCGGACATCGCCTCGCGGCCGGAGAGTTTCCAGAAGAGCAGCCCCTCAACCGGGAGCTGGACGGTAATTCGGTTGAGCATAATCTTTATTCCACTATGGACGAATCTCAGTGCCAGAAGTTAACTCATCTCAGTATGCAAAGCGGAAACGCCGTTGATGTGATAATGAGTAGCTGTAAGATTGACTTCGCTTGCCACAAAATAAAACTACTTTTCCTGTAGTTTCATTGAGATAAACAGTTATAAGAAAGTGTCTTCGGGGGCTCTATCGAACAATTCACCAGCCATTTTGGCGATACGTTCATGTTGTACAAGATTGTTTTTCCACTCCTGCGGAATACCGGAATAACCATATAATGCTCCAGCTATTTGTCCCGCCGTCGCCGCAACGCTGTCAGCATCATCGGCAAGGTTGGCTGCCAGCAGAATGGCATCACGGAAATTATCCGTATTCCATACGGACCACATCGCGGCTTCAAGCGTATCGATAACATAACCACTTGAACGAATCTGATCGCGAGTTTTTTGCTTATATTCACCCGCGTTGATAATCATTACGCGTGGCTGAAGCGGCATAACGTGCGGAGAAAAAACAAAATCTTTATTGCTACCGTTAATCATATGCACAAGCAAATAACTTAAATACTGCGTGCTATTGATTGCTTCCGCGGCACCGTGTGTTGCGATACATTGTTTTTTAGCTTCATAAAACGCTTTGCTTAATGACTTTCTAAAAAAAATAGAGACAGGGGCTTGTCTGATAATGGAAGCATTACCCGCAGTTTCTGGAGCAGTATTGCCGCTCCATCCTGGGCCAATTGTTAAATATTGCTCTAAAGCAAATCGCGTTGTATTACCTATATCAAAACAGACGCCATTTGAACTGTTATAACCATGCTGATACCATTCCAGAAGCTTATTCCTGAAACATATAGTATCAGCATCGCCTTTCTCAAGAAGCGTTTCCGCAAGACATAATGCCATGGATGTATCATCCGTCCATTCGCCTGCACGAAGTTGAAATGGCCCACCTCCTGTCATATCTTTGACGTATGCTCTGTCACGAGGCAAAAATTCGAGCGTCGTACCTACAGCATCTCCAACAGCAAGACCAATAAGCGTACCTACCGCACGATCCCGTGATTGCGCTAGTGAGATATTACATGGTGGTGGTAAATCCCATTGTTTTTGTACATCACTATTTGAGGATGACTCTAATGGCTTATTATCATACGTATACTGCATCCTTCGCTGGACTGAAGGTCTGCTAATGGGTAAGTATTTACGATATCTATCAACATATTTTAACAAGGCATTTAAATCAGCATGTAAGTCAATCACCTTTCACCCATAATAAAAAATATTATTCATATGAAATACTAAAATTCATCAGGGAATTTCTTCATGAGGTTTTGTTTCTTTTTATTATAGTTGGTATCGACCTCATGCGGCAGCCTAACCTTTAACCCTCGGCGGATTTGATCCACAATAAACCAGGCATCTGACAACCTTTCAAAAAACAACTCATCAGAATGATCAAACTCCTTCCCTGCATACATACCGAACGTCATATCCCATAATTTCGCTCTATCCTTTTCCTTGCCTTCGATTAAATCCCGTAGAAATAATAATTGTTGTACAATAGAGTCGTACATTTGCAAAAGCGGGGATTGGGGATCACGATTCTTGACGTCTGCATATCTTTTCTGTGCTAAAGTTAATGCTCTATCAACGTAACCAAACATTGTCATTTCATTCATTGCAGTAGATTCAGTTAACTAAAAATTCCATACCTGATCGCAAGTCATCATATGCCCTCGCTTACCCTTGGTAATTCTAACTATAAAAAATTATCCTCAGGTGCTCTATCGAATAGTTTACCCGCCATTGTGGCAATACGTTCGTGTTGTACGAGTTTATCTTTCCAGTCCTGCGGGATAGCGGAATAACCATACAACGCCCCCGCTATTTGTCCCGCCGTCGCCGCAACGCTGTCAGCATCATCGGCAAGGTTGGCTGCCAGCAGAATGGCATCACGGAAATTATCCGTATTCCATACGGACCACATCGCGGCCTCAAGCGTATCAATAACGTAACCACTTGAACGAATCTGGTCGCGAGTTTTGTGCTTATACTCACCCGCGTTTATGATCATTACACGCGCGCACAGTGGGAAAACATGAGGCGAAAAAGCTTCTTCTTTTTGATAACCGTTGATTAAATAGTGCAATACCAATCCGAGAAATTGGCATGCGTTAATTGATTCTACCGCGCCATGCGTTGCTCGACTCTGAGCCTGTGATTCGAAGTAAATCGCACGCAGTGATTTTCGACGAAAGATAGACACCGGTGCTTGACGAATAACCCCAGCATTACCAGCAGTGTGTTTCTCTGTATTACCATACCAGGAAGGTCCGACACGCATATACTGTTCAAGCGCGAACCGCGTCGTATTGCCGATATCGAAGCACCGACCATTACTGCTATTCTCTCCGTCAAGATACCATTTCAGGATATATTTTCTAAGCACATCGGTGTGCATTCTGTTTTCTGAAAGATAAGTCTCTGCCAGACATAATGCCATGGACGTATCATCTGTCCATTCACCAGGTTTTAATTGAAAAGGCCCGCCACCAATCATATCTGCTACATGTTCACTGTCTCTTTTCTTAAACTCAAGAGTGGTGCCGACGGCGTCCCCAACAGCCAATCCCACAAACGCCCCAAGCGCTTTATCACGTGAAACATCTTCAGTCGTGACTAAAGGTAATGTTACATCCCATGGGAGAGATGAATTCGACGCATCTATACTATTGCTTCTTAATCCATTACGGACATCAATTGGCATATAACATTGATAACGATCGGCATAATGATTGATTACTGAGTCTTTACTGTGAAGATCTTGCATCACACACCCTTTAAATAGAGCAACAGGGGGGGTCATATGACAGACCATTATTCATCTTTTCTCTTACCAAAAAACCTTTGATTAATTTGAAGAAGGGAGATTGTAATCAAACACTGCGCATCACTTGCGATATCTTTTTTGCCTTTTTAAGTATTCTACGCCTTGCTCATGAGGAAGAATAATCTTAAATCCTTGTACCATTTGCGAAGCTATATACCTAGCATTGGACAATGCTGAGAAATTTCGTCATCAGTAGTATCAAACTCTTTGGACGCAAGCACTCCGAGATTCAATGTGTGTAATTTACTTTTATATTTTTCAACACCAATGAGAATAGATTTAATATAATCTTACTGATTCTTCTCCATAACATATAAAGAAATGTAGGATATTTCTCTAATCGACTATTAATTGCATCAATAGCATCATTGATATAATCCAGCGCGGTATAATTTTCTTTACTCATGATCCAACTTAAATATATCCTTTTCACTTGAAAGAATCTTTGAAAGCGTGCTCTGGCGTAACCACTGCCGCCGTGGTGGTGTGAATTTTCTGATGCCCGACTTACTTGCCTGCGCTCCTGACGGATATCGGCATAGCAATCCCTCCAGCGCCATCAGACGGCTGATGAAGTCCAGGCTCGACTCCTGATAGTGACGGTTTATGGTGGAGATGATATTGACAGGGCAGGGAAACCGACAAAGTCACCGATCATCTAAAAAAAGAAAAGCTACGCGTACGCATGAATTTGTCCTGAATATCGAGTCAAAGATTAGACATTTTCTATATGGAATGTTGACAGGATGATTTCGAGGCAGCGTTTATTCGCCTCGAAGTGGTAATCATGATAGTTACGGTGTCTGCCAATCAGTTCTGCATAGCACCAGACTTTGCCCACGCTAAAAATATAGCACTGGTAAACAGCGCGCATTTCTTCCTCTGCGCTGAACATTTCCCCCCGGCATGTCCACAGTGTTTTTCCGAGGGATGGATTAAACTCATTTGGAATAGTAGCAAGTGCTTCAGTCTTAAGCGTAACGGCAGGTTCTCGATCGTGAAACCGTTTAATCGAAACGCTAAAAACATCCTGCGCGGTAAACAACATCTCCTGCGAAAAAAAGCAAAGATTAATGACACCGTAGTTAATGCCATCAAACGAGTGCTCGACCACCAGGCGCGTTTCTGTAAGGGGATTCACCTGCCAGGATTCCGGTACTTTAAATCCACTGCTGTTTTTAGCACTGAGGTTCACGGTCTTAAGCAGTTCAGCCAGAACCAAGTTACTACGATGCAGTAAATCCCAGTTCACTACAGTAAAGTAAATATCATTCGCCAGCGCAGGGTAGTCGCGAGCGGCACAGGCCGCTTTAATCAGGAAATAATTTCCGCCTCCTTCTTGCGGATTGTAATCTTTCTGTACGGTATAACGTGAAATGACCTCGTCGCCGGACGAGTGCGTTTTGAGAGTTAGCACATCTGCAAAAAGGCCACTACCGGAAGGATGCGCAATCAAGCGCTGATTCAACACTTTTTCGCCCATCAGTTCCAGTTTATTAAACAGCCAATCAGAGGGATTCATCTCCCACTGACAGCGTTCATAAGCGGCCCAAACTTCCATATAGGGTTGCGCATCATCGGTGGCATAGCGACCCAAGTTAGTCAAGCCGACCTCAGGAAGGTGCTGCGGGGTCAGTTCAGCTGGCTTAACACGATTTGGCAAAATCACCCAGTACTGAAGCATTTTTTTATCAGCAGAGGTATACAGGCATTTCCAGTAGTTCGCCTTAATCTCTTCATTGCTTGCGGTTGAGACGATGGGAAAAGCATAATTATTACCAGTGTTCATAAAACCTCTTCAACTCAGACAGTGCTGCCAAACCAGATACCATAGAACATTAAGATACAGCCTAACGAGGCTAGACACTTTACTACCAGGCGTAATTTTGCCCCATACTTACCAGATAGTGATAATAATTTTGTATAGTTTGCTGCAGTGTTATAGCGCTTGTGGAATCGCATAATAATATCGAAAATATTATTCAACATCACGACAAAAAACTTCGACAGAAGCACTGCCATAAAGGAAGCTGGTATTATTACTGATAATGACCGTGCAGTTTCTCTGGTAAGCAACGGGATGAACTTAGAAAAGCCAACCAAAACAATGACCAATACAAATGCACCAATCAGTACTGAAATGAATTTTATTCCAAAGCCACGCCATTCTTCTTTTGTATACAGATCTTTTCCATTCCAGATATAGATCAAAGTGATTAAAATAAAAATCGTTAAGCCAGCCCATTTCATTATTTCATTGTCCTCTCACATCCCTTAATCGCCTATCAAAACAGTAACACACCCGGTAATAATTGTCCCATCCCCGCTTTCTGTCAGAACAGAGGTGACGGCTGGCTCATCCTCTTCGCCATACAAATAGTCAAAGAAATCCAGTATAGGCTTAAATGCCACTTTCAGACTTGCATCACCCTTAAGCCCTACAAGCCCTGCAGCCCCACCAGTCACCCTGACGTTAACGGAATAATCTTTAGTGTCCCAGAAAGCGCTTCCACCTCCCGCGAGACCAGCAGACCCAAAGCTACCGTCAATTTTTGCTTCTCCGGAAACGATGCCCAGAATATCAAGGTTACCCGAAACTTCGCCTTTCACTCCTTTCGCTTCCGCACCGGCGTCAGCAGTCAAACCATACTTCCCATCATTGCCGGTATAAACTTCTAATACGGCTTTAGCTTCTGCTGTACCAATAGTTACATCCCCTGATACTCCACCATACAACGTTCCTTCTTTACCCGCAGCAACCGAACCACCGTATTGTTCACCTGTCGCAGCGGCATTCGCATTCAAGCCATAAATATCGTTGCCGCCACCATACAGAGACCCCGTCGCATTGGCGACGGCGAGTTTATTACGCATTTCTGCCCGTAGCAGATCCTTACTTTTCATATTCCCAATTGTAATATCCGCCAACGCAAAACCAGCTGAAGCGGTATCAAAATCACCGTTGAGGTTTTTATCTTCGAGGCTGGCGTACGCACCCAGAACACGAGCATCAAAATGTTCGCCGTGCATCATCCCATCTTCGCCGGCATTTTTCGCCAGCGTGCCCCCCCAATATTGAGGTGCTGCTGCTTTCGGTATGGCAGGTGCCGGTGAGCCGCTAACATCACACTTCGTCTTGTCTCCTTGACGTGCAAGTGGCATACCGTTAACGAAGACAGTACCGGAGCCCCCCACAATAATACCGCTGCCGTGCGTCGAGCAGGATAACGTATCACCCTTTCGAGCGGCGGGAAAACCACCGATGATGACGTCCGGGCTTCCCGACTGTATTGGCCCCGAATGTGCGCTGACATCTATGGTCGCTCTGGCGGCAGGCTGTCCCATGTTCAAAAATCCTTCTACATATTAGCTGTTAATTTTAACAACAGCGCCTTTAATATCTGTCAGGTTTGTACCATTGAGATGAAGAGTATCATTAGCTTTCATCTCGGCATTTATTCCGCCGCCTAACTTCGTCAACTCCGTCCCTTTGAAGGATGCCACAGTAATACTCTCAGCCTTGAGTGTCCCTTCGGAAACGATAATTTCAATTGTCGATGGCGTGATAAGAATGTAGTTATCATTCACCTTTAACTTAATCGAGGTTGTCGCTTCCAGCAGAGCATTTCCCTCTTTATCCATAGTCAATACGGTTTGGTTTTTACCTACATTGAATTTGTGCTGATTACCCGTGTTGCTGGTTGAATTCGCCCCCACGTTCACGTCCCGGTTACGCTTAACCGTTACGTGCTCATCCCGGCCGATAATTTTTTTACGGTCTACCCCTACGTCATGTGTCTCGCAGTTCTCGATCTCGGTGTCCATGTTTTTTTCAGCATGAATCCAGATCTGCTCTTGCCCAGCCTTATCCTCGAATCGTAGGGCATTGGCATTATCTTTGTGGCCATCCTTACTGCGGCTCATAAAACCCATCTGCGTCGCGGCAGCCGGCAGCGCCCACGGCGGCATGCTCGCGTCGTTGTACACGCGACCGGTAATGATCGGACGGTCCGGGTCGCCGTTGATAAAGTCCACCACCACCTCATCGCCGACGCGCGGGATCTGCACCCCGCCGTAGCCCTGGCCCGCCCAGGCGCTCGACACGCGCACCCAGCAGGAGCTGGTGTCATCGCCCTTCGCCAGGCGGTCCCAGTGGAACTTCACCTTCACGCGGCCATATTTGTCCGTCCAGATACTCTCCCCCTGCGGCCCCACCACTTTCGCCGTCTGCGGGCCGTAGGTGCGCGGCCACGCCGTGCTCTGCGCCGGACGGTAGGACACCGACGCCGGAATGACGCTGAAATCGGTGCGGTGAATGGTCTCCCCCTCACCGCTCGCGTAGCGGTTCTCCTCGAAATGGTAGCCCGCCGCCGTCACCAGATACTCGCCGTTATCGCTGAAGAACGGCGCGTTGGTGAGGGTAAAAATGTGGCCCGGCGCAATGCCCGCCGCCGTGGCCGTCGCCTGAATCTGCTGATGCTCCACCTGCCAGCGCTCCTGACGGATGCGGGCGTAGAACTCCGCATGCCCTGTCTCCACAAAGCGACCCGGCCAGTCGTACACGTCGATGCTGCCCGGTTTCGGTGACGCCGGGTTCTGCTGCGCCTGGAAAAGCCACGCGTTCGGCTTGCGGAAGTCATAGTCATCGAGGCTGTAAATCCCCGGCGTCACGCTATCCTCCAGCGCCCACTGGCTGATGCCCTCTTCATCCGTACTGCCGCCGGACGGCGTCTGGTGGTAAGGAATGACCTCATAGCCGCTGAACGGCTGGTGCTGGGTGGCGGCGTCGGTGAGCACCAGGGTGTGTTTGTCGGCCTCGTGGCTGAAGTAGTACGCAATCCCCTCCAGCTCCATCAGGCGGCTGATGAAGTCCAGGCTCGATTCCTGATACTGCACGCAGTAGTCCCACACCCGGTAGCTGCCGGTGAGCTTGTCTTCGAGGTTAACCTGATGCTCACCCAGCAGGGTTTTGACAATCTGCGGCACCGTCTGGCCCTGGAAGATACGCAGGTTGCGGTCGCGCTTCATCGGCCACAGGTCCGGCTCCACCGTCAGCTGGTACACCGCGTAGCGGGTGCCCGTCAGCTCAACGGCGCTCACCGCCACGCGCGTCACCTTGCCGTTGATAAAGCGGGGAGTAAGCAGGCTCTGCGTGGGGATGGTCACTGTGACCGGCTGACCGAGCAGCCTGCTGCGGTCAATGCGCGCATCCGTGCCGAGCAGGGTCAGCGTCAGCGCGAACGACTCGGACATCGCCTCGCGGCCGGAGAGTTTCCAGAAAAGCAGCCCCTCGGCCGGGAGCTGGACGGTAATTCGGTTGAGCATAATCTTTATTCCGTAATGGTTTATGCTGAGAATATTTTTAACGCAAGGCTTTTTTAAACGTGAATGTTCTGGTTATTGGCCGTCTTACTCTTTAACCGGGGGCCTTTCCCCTTCATATTTATAAATCCACAGGGAATAGATTTTCAGAAACTCTGACAAAATGAATAAAAATCCATTTAGCCAGACATTCATCACGCCCGTGAAACTTAACACGAGGGGAAAAAGGGAAACTGAGTAGCGAAACCCAACCAGACGCAGTATTTCCTGGTAGAGTGCCAGTCTGCTCGCGTATAAATTCCGGGCGAAGAAGCACCATGCTGAGGCAATAAAAGAGAGCAACAACAAAAAATCGAGAATAAAGAAAAGAATAACCAGAGCGCTATACCCACCAGCAGACAGCGTGTTCACAACCGTACTGAAGGCGTGTATATCGGAAATAAAAGGGATCTTGTCATGCCGCATGGACTGGGCACAATATAAGACAACGGCCAGGGCATCCATGCATCCCCAGAAATCGAAAACCTTATCTCTGGCGTTCATGACAGTTGAGCAATCACTTAACCGGCGCGGGTGGCCATTCGCCCCCCTTCTGGATGAGCTTCTCTTTTATTTCGTTTAATTTCTCGTATTGCTCACTGCCTCGCTCGAGTCCATTAAGCGCGTCCGCGAGCGCATTGCTCATCGACCAGCCATTTTTGGCCTTAATTGACGGATCCGCTCCACGATCGAGCAGCAACAAGACATGATCGTAAGCCTGGTTATCCAGCGCATCAAACACCAGCGTTTTACCCAGTGAATTGGTTGAGTTGACGTCAGCACCGCGATCGAGCATGGCTTCCAGCGTCTCTGTATTTTTCGCTTTAAGCGACTGGAAGACGATCGGTTCGTGGAAAACCTTATCTTTCACGTTGGGTGAGAGGCCACCGTCCAGCATCGCGTCGATCCAGTCCGCACTGTCTCCCTTTAGGGCAAATTCGGCAGGACTGCTTTTTCCCTGCGGTCGAGGCTGGAGCGGATCTGCGCCAGCCTTAACAAGCAACGTAATCACCTTTAAATGGGGCGATGTCTTTTTATCATTAATCGCGTTGCCGATGGCCCAAAAAAGCAGGGTCATATCCTGCTTTCCCGGTTTATTAAGATCGCTGTCTGGTGCAAGCGTCTTCACCGCGTCGACATCGCCTTCTTCAATCGCTTTCGCCAGTTCAAGCTGCTGACCGCTGAAGTAGTCCTGTGGATTAAGGTCCATATCCTGCTTACACCCCTGAATCATGAATAAAAAACATAACGCGACAAAAGCCATCAACCCTTTTTTCACAATCGACTCCCGATTATCGAAATATCCTCATCCTTCTGTTGCTCTATGCAATCAATCGCCTGATTAATCCCGTGGCGGTCCAGCGCACTTCCGGTTCCACCGGGAAGGTCATGGGGTATTCCGGCAGCATTAGGGCTCAGCGCAGAGATTTCCTCTTTGAGGATCCACGAAGGGACATGCCCTTTCATCGTTTTCAGATCTTCCCAGGGGTTAACTTCCTGAATCTTCGTCAGCAGTTCACCTTCAACCCGATACGCCTGGATATTATCCGTACTGCCTAATATCTTACCGCCGTATTTTTCTACGGTTCCGGCATTGAGGCCGGCGGCGTTAAACGTCCACCCCGCTTTCCCGCTGCCCATAGAGGTTGCAGAGGCGAGACCACCGCCAAGGGAATGACCGGCAATATCAATATTCTGGCCTGACCTTGCCAGCTCCTTACCGATACTCACGGCCTTTTTATAATAATCTGAAGCCATACCCATGCCCTGTGAGAAGTTATTCGACCAGTCAGCCCCGTTTACCACCGGCGCCAGTTCCCCTTTGGTCAGTAGAGAGGAGACATTCTCAGACAGAGAGGCGAAGCCAGGCTCGCGCGATCCCCTGAATACCAGCGTGGGGTTCATATCTGCACCAAACACTTCCGGCTTCGGTTGATAGACGCGCGCCAGAAAATTGGGGGACGTATCATCGTCAAAGAGCATGGATTTGTTCAGCCCGAACTTTCCTAACAGCGCATCGTCATTACTGATATCCGTCCATCCCTCCGGCACGCCCGGTGTGGTTTCCAGCGGGTTCACGGTCTTATAAATATTTTCCGCAAGCTTCGCTTTTTCCACCGCGATATTATTCGCCGCCAGACGTTTCGCGGCGATCTGGGCATCCGGATAAAGGCTATTGCTCCCCTTCGCGATCAGATCTTTACGCGCCTGCCAGCGTTCTGCTTTGGTCATCTTCTGAAGCTGCCCGGCATAGGTTTTACCGTCCTTGCCCGGAGTAGGTTCATCCGGCACCTGTGCCGTTTTAGATTTCACCACCTGTTTTGGCAGAACCGTTTGCGCAGGGCGAGATCCGTACGTTCTCACCATAGTTTCGTAGCGGTCAACAATTGTACTCACCGGATACCAGCCCAGGCCGACCAGCGAGGCAGCCTGGAGTTGCCCTTTGGCGTTGATATAAAAAATTTCCGTTACTGATGACCAGTCACGAAAACTTTCGTCAATGGCAACCACTCTGCCCATCTCTAAATCCTGCGCGATCAGCGTACGGGTATCGCGCCCGGACTGATAAGGATTCGCACCGGTGATCGTGCGCAGCAGATCGTAGCGCGTGAAGAGTGAGCGCAGCGAATGGTCGGGAACCGACATAATCCACTGTCCGGCAACGGACGGGCGGATTATTTTCGCAAACAGCGCTGGCGAGACGTTCTCGTGGAACAGATAGACAAACTTGATGTTATACATTCGCTCCGTCCTGTTACCCGCAGGCTTACGGATTCACCAGCCAGGTGCCTGGCTTCGCAATATCCAGCGTCTGGGTACGCGTTCTTCCATTGCCTTCCAGTTCAATGCGGGTCTCGCCCGCAGGCAATTTCAGCGATGCGTAACCGTTATTCCCCGGACGCAGCGCTTTAGACTCGCCGTTCACCTTCAGCGTCTCGCCATCAAGCATGCGGATGTAGACCAGCGCGACCGGGCTGGCGTCGACAGGCGGCGCACTCTGCTGCGCCGTAGCAGGTGGCGCTACCGGCTCGCTCACGTCTGCCGTTGCCGGTCTGGTTTCCGATTGGGATGAGGTCTCAGCCGGAGGGCTCACGGCAGGGGTTTGCGCCGTCTGCTCTGGCGTTTCCTGACTGCCGCCGCCGAACAGCATCGCACCGGCAACCACCCCAACCAGCACGCCCGCGGCCACCAGCCCCGGAAGCTTGTAACGTCGCCAGTCCAGCGCGGAAGCAGATGCCTCCTTTTCCACCGGCACCAGCATCGTGCCGGTCTTCTTCGCGGTCAACACCTCGTCAATACCGGCGACGGGCATCTCGATCAGCGCCGCAAACTCCTCAATGGATTGCGGACGGTCTTCCATATGCAGCGCCAGCGCCTTGTCGATGGCCTGAAGCAGCGGAATGGAATAGCCCTGCGGCATCAGCTCCACCAGTGGTTTGCAGGTGTCCTGAATCGAACGCACCACGCTGACCGGTGGCGGTGAGCCGACGATAAGGGTGCGCAATACGGCGCCGAGCGCGTAGATATCCGTCCACGGCCCCTGCTCGCTTTCATTGTCGTCGGTATACTGCTCGATAGGCGCGAAGCCCGGACGCAGCATGGTTTCCGTCTCATCCGAGAGATTACCGATGGTGCGGCGCGCCGATCCGAAATCGAGCAGCACCGGCAGGCCGTTATCCTGAATCTGAATGTTATCCAGCGAGATGTCGCGGTGTAGATAACCCTCGTCGTGGATCGTTTTGATGGCGCCGAAGAGCATTGGCAGCATGCGGCGGATCCACGCCTCGTTAATCAGCTCCGGTTTCTCTTCGCGCAGACGCGACAGCGTGGTACCGCTGTAAAACAGCGTCCCCATATAGGCCGTGTCGTTTTGCACCCAGAAACGCAGTACGTGCAGCAGGTTCGGGTGGTTAAAGCGCGCCAGCAGGCGGGCTTCCTGGATGAAGCTGTTCAGACCGGCAGAAAACGCTTTGCCGAAGCGCTCGCTGCGCAGCACCAGCGTCATATCCTCGCCGCGCACGGCGAGGGAGGAAGGCATAAATTCTTTGATAGCGATAGTGCGTTCGAGCTGGTGATCCCAGGCGCGATAGACGATGCCGAATCCGCCGCCGCCAATCACCTCTTTTATCTCAAACTCATTGAAACGGTACCCGACCGGGAGCGCGTTTGGGACAGTCCGATTGTTATCATTATCCGTCATCTTTTACAGTTCTCTTGATGATTATTACGCGGCAAACTGACAGTGGAACTCGCCCTGCTCGCAGGTGACATGCAGACGTCGGTACTGCTGGTCGCTGCGGCTGGCGGTAAGTAAAATCTGGCTCATCTGAGGCAGCAACGTATTGGTCAGAATCGCATCCACCATACGCCCGCCCGACTCAACCTCGGTACAGCGCTGAACAATCTGTTCGACCACGCTGTCGTCAAATTCAGAAATAATGTTGTGATTCTCTTCCAGACGACGCTGAATGCGCCTGAGCTGAAGACGCACAATCTGCCCCAGCATCTCGTCGCTCAGCGGGTAATACGGCACCACCAGCAGGCGGCCCAGCAGTGCAGGCGGGAACACCTCCAGCAGCGGCTGGCGCAGGGCGCCGCTTAACGCGTCAGGCTCCGGCATCAGTTCCGGGTCGGCACACATGGCTGCGATCAGGTCGGTGCCGACGTTAGAGGTCAGAATAATAATGGTGTTACGGAAATCAATGTGACGCCCTTCGCCGTCCTCCATCCAGCCCTTGTCGAAGACCTGGAAGAAGATCTCGTGCACGTCCGGGTGCGCTTTTTCAATTTCGTCCAGCAGCACCACGCTGTAGGGACGACGGCGCACGGCCTCGGTTAAGACGCCGCCTTCACCATAGCCCACATAGCCCGGAGGCGCACCTTTTAACGTCGAAACGGTGTGCGCTTCCTGGAATTCACTCATGTTGATGGTAATGACGTTCTGCTCGCCGCCGTAAAGCGACTCTGCCAGCGCCAGCGCGGTTTCGGTTTTACCCACGCCGGATGGCCCGCAGAGCATGAATACGCCGACCGGTTTGTTCGGATCGTCAAGCTTCGCCCGCGAGGTTTTTACCCGACGGGCAATCAGATCCAGACCGTGACGCTGACCAATAACCCGCTGGTTCAGCGTGTCGGCCAGGTTCAGCACCGCGTCAATCTCATTTTTCACCATCCGGCCCAGCGGGATCCCGGTCCAGTCTGAGACCACCGCAGCCACCACGTTCTCATCCACCGCGGCAAACAGCAGCGGTTCGTCACCCTGTAAGATCTTCAGCGCCTGCTGCTGTTCTGCCAGCTGGCCGCGCAGTTCAGCCGTATCCTCATCTCCCGCCGCAAACAGCGCGGCACGCAGACGGATAATCTCCTGCACCCGCGTGCGCTCTTCTTCCCAGCGACGGGCCAGAGCTTCGCGTTGGGTTTCGAATGCGTCACGTTCGGCGGTTAAGGTCGCCACACGCGCCGGATCGCCCGCCCCCACGCGTGCTTCGCGTTCAGCAATCTCCAGCTCCACGTCCAGGGCCGCCAGGTGACGCAGACAGTCTTCCAGCTGAGCAGGCGGCGCGCTCTGGCTGACGGCCACGCGCGCGCAGGCGGTATCCAGCAGCGCCACCGCTTTATCCGGTAGCTGACGCGCAGGGATATAGCGATGCGACAGTTTCACCGCCGCGCTGACCGCTTCGTCGAGGAGTAAAACCTGATGATGGGTTTCCAGCGGCGACACGGTGCTGCGCAGCATCAGTACGGCTTTCGCTTCATCCGGCTCGTGAACCTGTACGGTCTGGAAGCGGCGGGTCAGCGCAGGATCTTTCTCAATGTATTTTTTGTATTCCGCCCAGGTGGTCGCGCCGATGGTGCGCAGTTGCCCGCGCGCCAGGGCTGGCTTGAGCAGGTTAGCGGCATCGCCGGTGCCCTGCTGTCCGCCTGCGCCAATCAGGGTGTGGA
The DNA here is from genome assembly GCF_049237785.1 of Enterobacter cloacae complex sp. SHL022. Classification (NCBI taxonomy): domain Bacteria; kingdom Pseudomonadati; phylum Pseudomonadota; class Gammaproteobacteria; order Enterobacterales; family Enterobacteriaceae; genus Enterobacter; species Enterobacter cloacae complex sp. SHL022. The sequence goes on from NZ_JBMKJH010000001.1 coordinate 173,836, forward strand.
TCTCATCGATAAACAGAATAATTGGCGTGGCGCTGGACTGCACCTCGTTAATCAGCGCCTGGAGGCGCGCCTCAAATTCCCCTTTCATGCCCGCTCCGGCCTGAAGCATGCCGATATCCAGCAGCCACAGCTGAACGTTTTGCAGCGGCTCCGGCACGTCGCCGTCGGCGATACGCAGCGCCAGCCCTTCCACCACTGCGGTTTTCCCGACGCCGGCTTCCCCGGTCAGCAAGGGGTTGTTCTGGCGACGACGCATCAGGATATCGACCATCTGGCGGATCTCTTCATCGCGCCCCACCACCGGGTCAATCTTGCCTTCCCGGGCGCGCGCCGTCAGATCCTGACCATACTGCGCCAGCGTGCCCTGCGCAGCCGGTACTGCCCCGGCAGGCGCGTCCGCAGCGGCGGCGGCCTGCTGGCTCTCTTTGCTGCTGGCGCAAATGGCGTCGAACTGCTCGACCAGCACCTCAACGTTAAGACGTGTGAACTGCGCCGAAATACTTTTCAGCACGTTAGCCAGATTCCACGTTTTCAGTATGCCGATCAGCAAATGGCCGCCGCGGATGCGGCTGACGCCAAACTTCAGCGAGCCGTAGACCCAGGCGCGCTCGACGGCGCTGTCGATATGCTCGGAAAGATCAGACACGGAACTCGCGCCACGCGGCAGGGCATCCAGCGCCGCCACGATATCGCGCGTCAGCTGCTGTTCATCAAGGGCGAAGTGACGGATGACCTGTTGCAGATCGCCATCCTGCTGCTGCATCAGCTGATGCAGCCAGTGCACCAGCTCAACGTACGGGTTGCCGCGCAGCTTACAGAAGGCAGTCGCGCTTTCCAGAGAGGTAAATAACAGCGTATCCAGTTTGCCGAAAAGCACGGCACGGCTAATTTCTGACATGTTAGTTTCCATTAACAATGATTCGGTATACGGAAGGATTATCGCTCTGCGCGATACACCAGATCGCCACGCGGAACAGGCTGAGGCTGAAGGCCGAGCCAGGTGTTGTACCCTAATCGCCCGGCGCTACCGAGCGTGGCGCCCTGCACCGCATCGGCGCGCAGGATCACCCGTGTTTCCCATTCAAATTCCACCCCGGCGTACTGTCGCACCCAGTCGCGCAGCTCGGTGACCCATCCTTCGCCCGGCAGAAAACGGTTGTAGTCGTCTGCGCTCAACGGGCCAATCTCGAGCCGGAATTTATGCTGCACGTCGCGTACCGCAATGCCGAGAAAAGCGGACTCTCCCATGCGCGGCAGGCGACGCCCCTCACCCAGCTGTGCCTGCTCCCGCGTTGAGAGCGGCATCCACTGCGGGACGTTGGCCACCAGCCTGACCGGCACGTTGAAATAGTTGCGCAGGATTTTCTCCAGCCCTTCCGGGTCCCGCCCGTGGCGGGTCAGGTGCCCGGCGTGAGTAAAGCGGGCATGCGCGCTCAGGCTGCCTTTCGACATCTGGGCAGGCTGCCCCATGCCAATCAGCGATGCCAGATACCCTTCGAAGCGCCTGTTGTCGTCGCGATCCAGTGAAACGGCAGGCTGCGCGTCCGCCCAGGCGCGGTAGAACAGCAGCGTCAGGCGGTGGTGAAAGAGGTCGGCAAACGCGCTGAGGCTGTGATCCTGATGATGATGAATACGCTCGCGGGCATACTCAGTCATGTGCACCGGCAGTGGGCCGTTAGGACCAAACAGGCCGAAGCTCAGAATGGAAACCTCATGCAGTCCGTTCTCTTCCCGCTGCCGGACCTCAGCAACCGTTGACGGCGCAAAGCCCATTGAAGGCTGCTGACCAATACGCAGCGGCTCAAATTTAGGCAGCGGTGCGCGCCCCAGCGGGTAACGCTCGCCGCCCTGGGCATCAATGCGTCTTAACAGCTGGAACAGATCGTAGCGCCACGGCGTCTCGCGAACTCCGCGCCAGAACGCATCGGGCAGCGGCGTCAGGCGATGCACGCGCAGCGTTGCAGGGGCAGCTTCACTCATACCAGCGCCCTTTTACCCATACGAGGCGCCCAGTAGCCGATTTCGCCGCGCTGCTGGCTCTTGAGCGTGAACTCCGTAAAGCTGTTGATGGAGACCAGGCGGGCAAAAAGGCGCTCCAGCACGCTGCCGAAAAGCCACGGGCTGGCGCCGGAAAAGGCGCGTTCGTCCACCGTCAGGGTGATGCCGATCCCGCGGGCGAACACCACCGGGCCGGGTTCCGGCACGCGGCGGTGCACCGGCTCCAGCACGCAGTGACGAACGCCATCCACCTGACGGGCAACCGGCGTCTCGGCGAGGTTGGCGTACAGCCCTAACAGCTGACGCAGCGCGGCAGCGCCCTCTTCGTTTTCGCTGTCCATCAGGCTAAGGTAGTTCATTTGCAGCTGGCTGATGAGCCGCCAGGTGCTGAACCCTTCGGCCAGTGCCGGACGCGGCGGCGTCGGGCCTTTACGCAGGGTTAACGCCTTCACCGGCATGGAGTCGGCCATAATAAACTGCCCAAGCTCCTGCTGGAGCATCAGCGGCAGGTCACGGCTGGTGCACAGCACCTCGGCGGAGATATAGCGCAGGTTTTCCTGCCACGGCGCGTGCTGCGCATCCACCAGCGAGACGAAGACCTCCGAGCCGATATAGCCCGTGCGGGTGCCATAGCGCAGCGCGTGTTCGGAGAGAACGCGCTGCTCACGGCGCAGGGAAAAATAGGCGCCGTAGTTGCCCGCGTCTCCGCTCCAGGTACTCCAGAACGGACGAAACGTCTGGTCGTCCCGCTGACCATCCGCGCTGGCATAGATTTTTTTCACGGCATAAATTTCATAATCCAGCGGGCGGATGTTATCCACCACCAGGTGGTATTCATGCTGGCTTTCGCTCAGCTTCTGCCGGGCCGCCACTTTCGGGAACAGGTTGATCACCGGCGTGCAGTGCAGCGCCAGGTGGCTGGCATCCACCACGCGCTCCAGCTGATCGTCGCTCTTGTCGAGCAGAATGAAGATATCAAACGCTTTTTCGTCTTCGCAGCGCTGGATCAACTTGCCCAGCCCGCTCAGGCTGATGAAACGAAAACGCGCCGGGAACGCGAAGTACTCCTGCAACAGGCGATAGCCGTCAAAGTTACGCAGATCGTCCGGGAGCAGGGCCTGGTCCGCATCAAAGCCTTCCTGACGCAGGGCGTCAGACGACAGCAGCTGGCGCTGGGGCTGCTTGCTGACCGTCTGGCAGACGATGCCCGCGTGGTGCTCCATCACCAGCTCCAGCAGCTTCAGCGCCTCGATGTCCGGGCCGCTTAAGAAGAACTCCAGGCGGTCAAAATTCAGGTGCCCGAGATGCTGCGGGCCATCGCAGGCAATGCGGACCCGTAAGGCGCTGCTGATCCCCCGCTGACTCAGGCCGAGCTGGGCCAGCGGCAGATCGGCGGGAACGCCGCCCAGCTCGATCCGCTCAATTTTTAACGGCAGCAGGTTGACCTCATGCGCCGTGGTATAGCTGCACGTAACGCCGGTTTTTTTCAGCGCCAGGCTGTCCATCATGGTGCCGCGCGGCACAATAAAGCCTTTGCTCAGGTCGCCCCGGCTGCTGTCGGGCTGAATTTCAGCGATCGCCATCGACGGCGTAGGCGCCAGATAATTTGGCGCAATCATCTCCAGCATACGCTGTGAAAAGCGCGGGAATTCGGCGTCCATTTTCATCTGCACGCGGGAGGTCAGGAAGGCGAAACCTTCCATCAGGCGCTCAATGTACGGGTCCGCCACTTCGATGCCGCGCATGCCGAGCCGCCCCGCCACTTTCGGGTAGCGTTCGGCGAACTCCGCGCCCATCTCGCGCAGATAGGCCAGTTCACGGTTGTAATATTCGAGCAGTTTGCTTTCCATCATTACCCCGCATCTTTCAGTTCAAAATGGCCGTTTTCCAGATCGACGTCGGTGCGAAAGAGAAACTCCAGCGGATACGGCACGCACCACAGGCGGCCTTTGATTTCGATAGACAGAACGTTGTGCAGATCTAACGAGGAGGTATCGGACACGCAGCGAACCTGAAGCCCCTGGGGCAGGATCCGCGGTTCAAAGTTAATAATCGCTTCGGTGAGCTTGCGCTGAATGTCGTGCCATTCGATATCAGACATTCTTTTCCCCGCCAGCGGCGCGACGCCGAAGTTAACGACGGAACGGCTCACCTGCGTCAGCCCGCTCAGATCGCTGGAGGCATCGTGGTTGATGGTATTAAACAACCACTGTAAATCCCGCAGGACGTTACGACGCAGCGCGGAGTGGGTAATCAGATTGCTGTTGGCGGACTCGCGTTTTTTTTCCGGATCGTTATCCGTCAGGCGATCCAGCAGTGAGGGCTGCATTTTGTCCCGCGCCCCCACCTTCTCCTGCCTGCTGCGGGCCTGCCAGCCGCTGCGCAGCAGATCGCCTTCGCCAGCGGGATTACTCATCCGCACCATCCGCAGCAAACGTCACCAGGCTCAGGGTGAGCAGCGGGCTTTCGCTTTGCTCGCTCAGCCAGGCTTTCTGCCCCATGCCTTCATACAGGACACCGTCGTCGCCGAGCGGGAGCCACTCGGTGGTGCGCCCCAGTCTAACGCTATCGGAAGCGCCGTCAGCAAACGGATAACGCGCCGGGATCTGACACACCTGCTCGGTGCCGTCCGTGAGGCGGACCAGCGCATGACGCCACACCAGATCGGTCACGCTGGCCGGAGCCTGAAAACGGATCGCATCGATGGCGCAGAACGGCACCCAGAAATAGCGGCCATTGACCAGGGTTTCACACACCGGCCCCAGACGGGCATCGCCGTCCATCAGCCATTCAAAGGTGTGGCTCTCTTCATTCTCCAGCGTGACCTGCCCGCGGCTTGCCGGGGCCTGTTCGAGTGCCGCCAGGCGCAGCGTTTGCGCTTGCCCGGCGCGTTCGGTCAGCGCCTGGGCTAACGTCGACAGCCACGGCCACTGCGCCTCGGGCATTGCCGGTCGCGCCTCTCCCGCGAACACGCGCGCCCGCTGCTGTTCACCCTGAATGGCCTGCTCCAGCAGCGTTACGGTTGGTTTTGCCTGCGGCTTCAGCGCCAGCCAGCTCTTCAGCTGGGTCAGGGCGCGCGCCCAGTTGCCGCTGAGGATCAGAAACTGCACAAACGCGGCGCGCAGATCGGCATCCGCCGGACGAGCTTTGATTTCGGCTTCCAGGCGAAGCAGCGCGTCGCTAATCGACTCACCCGCCAGACGTTGATAAAGCGTATTCATAGCCCCCCCTTAATTCGCCGCGCGCCAGGCGCCCACTGCCGGATCGCGCAGCTGCGGACGCAGCGTGTCAATCAGAACAACGTTCAGCTCCGCGCCCGGTGCAACCCATGCGCTCCAGATCTTCTTCACCTCTGCGATACGCGCCTGGAGTCTGGCGTCGTCGCTGGCGATCTCACGGGTGATTTCCACCGCCACCGTGCCGTTGCTCTTCCAGCCGTTCAGAGTGCTGTCGTACGGCAGGATCATCCAGCTCTGGTCGCTGTTCGGGGTGCTGAAGACCATGCGCTCTTTGTTGACGGAGGTGATCAGCGCCTTTTCAGGATCGACCGCGTTGTTCAGTCCCATCACCGGGAAGCCGTGAATGTAGGTGACCGGAATCGCTTTCTGCGTCCCGTTACGATTTTGCGTCACCACGGTGTGGCCGCTGAGCCAGCTACCGTTGCCGCAGCGGGTGGTGTCGGAATCCGGAATAAACAGCGCCGGCGCGGAGGAACCGCCCTCCCAGAAGGTGCGCAGGTGGCAACCGTCCTGAAGGGTGAACTCCTGCCATGGCGTACGATCTGCCGCCACGGTGTGCGTCTCCGGATTCTGGTCAGGCGGCAGCAGCGCGCCTGAGGTGGTGGTCGTTGCCGCCGCCGTTTCCTGCTGTTTCACCACCAGCGCCCAGTCCTGCGCTTTAGCCGCTGTGCCCCGGGCAAGCGTCGTGCCTTCCGGATCGTTAAGCGTCCAGTTCAGGGTATTCAGCTTGCTGCACTGGTGCTCCAGCAGCGAGCCAAGGCGCGGCACGAAGTTTTCCAGCACCGAAACCTCTTTCTTGCCGTTCGCCACGATACGCAGCGCCACGTCCGCCTTACACCAGCTTTGCGGCGTATTGTCTTTAATGTTGTCGATCCAGATATCCAGCTTCTGCGCAGGAGACTGCACGATGCGGAAGTTTTCAGCCTGTGCGGTGGTCGCCACCGTCAGAAGAGCCAAACCCGATAGCCAAAGTTTCATATCAATCCTTGTGTGTCTAATCAGTTCCGCAGGGAAGAAATTGTGCTGCGTCAGAGAGCGTATGCAGCAAAGTGGTGTCCTGAGGGTTGCCCATCCACACCGCCACGGCGGTATAGTTATCCTGAGCATTGCCCTCCTGTTCGGCATTCTTTTGAATGATTTGGTTCATTAAGGTCAGCCACTCCTGTGGCGTATTGACCATGTGCAGCGACTGCTTCATCTGCTCTTCGCTGACGCCGTGCCAGAAACCGTCGGTGCAGAGCAGGAAGGCATCACCGTCCTCAACCTGCACGACATCGCTGTAGCTCGCTTCCGGTCCGCCATTCTCAATACCCAGCGCCAGATACAGCAGGTTGCTGTTGAGATCGTCGGTCTGATGCCCGGCTTCTTTCATCTGCTGGACGAGGCTGTGATCGGTGGTGACATGCCACAGCCAGCCGCGGCGAAACAGGTACAGGCGGCTGTCTCCGGCGTGCGCCCAGTAAGCCAGACGGTAATCCCTGTCGATAAACAGGCTGACCAGCGTGGTGCCCATGCGGCGATAGTCCTGCACGGCCTGTTGTTCGCTGAGGATGGTGCGGTTCGCCGTTTGGACGTAGTCACGAATATGCTGCGCATTCAGGTGCTTGTCGCCGTCAAAGCGGGAAATAATGCTGTTGCGGGCCAGCTCAGCGGCCACCTCGCCGCCCGGCAGGCCCGCGATGCCGTCACAGACGACAAAGCAGGCTGAACGTTCCCCGATGGTTTCTCCCGTCTGATCCTGGTTGCTGGCGCGCGTCCCCTGGCGGGAGAGAGAAGCCGTTGCGATATTCATTTTTCTTCCGATCCGCTTTGTGAGTCTTTGTACTGATTGACCTCCATGTCATAGGCATGGAGGAAGGCTTCGCCAAACAGGGTATGGAAGTCGTCCTCGATCTCGCCCGCCGTCTCGCCATAGCTGCGAACGAAATAATCCCACAGCGCGGCTTTACGGCTGCCCGGCAGCGCCAGGCGTGACGTCATCCCGTTCTGCTTCGCCTGCTCTTCCAGCTGTTCCGGATTAAAGGATTGCAGCATGGCGGCGATAATGGCGCGGATACCGGAGATCATCCCCAGCTGGTGCGCCTGGAGATCGATTAGCGCATCACGCACCGATTTGGTCGGCGGCATAAAGCCCGGCATCGGCGTGCCGAACATCTGGATCAGCACCGTTTTCCCGGTCGGCAACAGTTTGAACGGGTTGTTCGCATCGTCGAGCACCATGGTCATATCGGCTTTCACCCCACGCTTGAGGATGGAGCGCGAGGAGAGCAGCGCCACGGTCCCCTGCGAGAACATGCCCAGGATCTGCCCCAGCTGACGCATATTTTCCCGGTCGAATTGCGGTACCGGCTGCATTTCGCTCAGGCCCATGCCCTCCAGCAGCGCCTCCAGCAGTTCGCCCTGAAGCACCTCGCCCCGCTCGCCGGTCTGCGCGGAGGCAGCAGGCGAAGCAGCGTTTTTAACCGGGTCGATACGCAGGCGGCCTTTAGGCGCCTGCGCGTTGCTGCGCGCCACGGCCTGCGGCGTTGGCATGGTGAAGCCAGCGTAATCGGGACGCGCGGGCTCTTCTTCCGCGCGCGGCGCATCCTGTGGTTCAGTCGGTTCCGGATCGAACAGCGGTGAGCTGGCCAGCGCATCCTCTTCCTGTGCGGCTTGCGGTTCAGGCTTTGGCTCCGGCTTATCGGCCACGATTTCATCCGGATGGGTTAACGGCGCGCCACCCATCAGGCCGAGGGGGTCATCGTGACGCGCGGCAGGTGCGCTCGCCGACCCGCCAAACAGGGCTAACGGATCAAGTTCGTCCGACGCCTCTTCCTTTGGCTGGGCAGGTTTGCTTTCGTCCGGCTGTACCAGCGTTGAAGGGGTGACATCGTCAAAGATGCTCTCTTTTTTAAACAACGCTTCATCGCTGAACAGCGTGTCCGGGTCAACGTTTTTACGTTCAAGCGACGGTTCGGCGTCGTTAAACATTGCCAGCGGATCTTCGGCATTCCGCTCCGGGGCCGCAGGCTGAGAGAACGGATCGTGGGATGCCGCGGGCTGTAGTTTTGCCCGGTTGCTGGAGATGCTGTCGGAGATGGAAAACTCCTGCATCAGGCTGTCCCAGATTTCCGACGGCACGGCCGTAGGTTCAGCTTTTCCGCGAGGCGCGGCGCTGGCCGGTTTCGGTTGTGGCGCCGGAGCAGGTGTCGCCGCTGGGCGCGCCTGCTGCATGCTGGCCGCCATGCGGCTTACGGGCTGGGTGTCATGAATGAGTTCGCTGACTTCAATGCGATAATCATCAATACCGAGAATATCCCCATCCTGAAGCTCAACCTGACGCCCACGCTCCAGCGGGATATCATTCAGTACCACGCGGGTAACGCTGCCGCGGTTCGTGACGCGGCATTCGCCACTGGCGTCGACGTGAACGATGGCCTGCAAACGCGAGATAGTGCGGTCATTGTCCGGCAGCACCAGATTGTTATCCGTACCGCGCCCAATGGTGCCGCCCGGGGCATAAAAATCACAGCTGCTTTGCGGCGGCTGATGACCGGGTTTCGTAGAAATAATCGTGAATCGCATGGCGTATTCCTGCTGGTATGATTAGCGCTCAAACGCTGCCGCTCTCGGGGGTGAAAACGGCGGGGTTTGGGGGTTATGGGCTGATTAAAATTATTTGACTACATTCAGGAAAATAATGCCAATAAGCAGCCATAGCGTGAAAAGAAAGGCCTGAGCTTTATAGCGTCGATGCAGTTTTAATATCCAGCCGATTCTCTCTTCCGGTAATGCCTGAACGAATTTATAGGCATCGTCCTGAACATTTCTGTCTTTGGTAAATTTCATCTTCACGCCTTTGCGAAGACGAACAAACCAGATTATTTTATGATAATTAGCCAGTGAACCAAAAAACGATGCATAATTTGTTATCAGGTCGATATCATAGCCTTTTTGGCGATATTCAGAGAGGAGCCACTTATAATCTGACTCGTGTTTTTTAAAAAACCGAGAACTGTAAACATCCATGATTACAACGTTAATAAATAAAAGCACAAGAAACAATAACGTTATATTTGCCAGGCATAAAGATGACATGCTTTTAGGGTCCTGTAGCAATCAATAAGAACAATAGAAGCATCAAAAAGACAACAAAAAGTGTCATCCTGTAAAACATTTTTATCCATGAGAAATCGTATATCGATGATACTAATGCCTCTGCCTCCGGAGGGAGATTTTTTTTGCTATTTTGCTTTGTGGCTTTTCCAGCCAAAATCCTTTTCATAAGGAACACACGATGCGCAAATCCGGGAAGACCAAGTTGTTCATAAAAAAGATAATCGTTTACATCTAAATATTGCTTATCACTCAAAATATGAAATGATTTTGATAGCTCCAGGGAATATTTACGATAAAAATAAAAATAAAAACACAAAGAAGCAAACAGTCCTAAAAAAACCAATAAAAGCAATATTAAACGCAAATCTCCATACATTTATTCGTCCCCAGAAAAAATCAAGTTACTAATCCCTTCACCCAATTCAGCCCCTCCTTTAGTACCCATCCAGGCTCCCGCAGAAGTAGCGCCTAGTCCTACAACAATTCCACACACAAGGGCACCAGTACCCATCGTAGGTATTCCCATTGCACCGCAAAGAGCGCCAGTACCTAAAGACGCAGCCCAGGCTCCTCCCGCAGCACCAAGCGTACCTCCACCAAACTTACTATATTCAGTAACAGCAACTTTTCCACATTCATCTTCACGATCGACAGTACAGGCTTTATAAACATCATTAGAAGTATTCAAAAAAGAGAAACCTAGTGAGATCCAGCCCCCTGCTTTCATAATACTAGCCGCGCGAGAAGAGCGTACAATATAATCTGAATATCCAGGGATCGCGCCGACACCAACCGTACTCCATTCATGGACGATAGAGCGGCTTGATAAGTTCAATGCTTTTTTAATATTTTCGTAGGTTTGAATCTTAAGTGTTAGCTTGCTTAGGTTATTTAATAAAGGTTTTAGCTGAGAGAATAACACCCTTCTTTCCATATAAAACTGCTGACCAATTAAAGAACCTTGGGATATAAACTGATTCTGATAAGTCCTCTCAATTTTAATGAGTATATTTTCAATTTGCCTGAAATATTTCTCACCTAAATCACCAGCATTCCCAGCTAGTTTATCACCTAAGGAAGTCAATGCGGAAATATTGTCATAATTAGCGTGGAGATACTCTGCAACCGATGTGTTTAATGATGCCAGCGCATGGTTAATTTTCTGTTTTGCCCTGGAAAGAATACTCAGTTGCGATGACTGATTCGTGTTGTCTGGGTCAGCCACGATGAGTAACTGCCCTGGTTTTAACCAAGGTGTGTCATTGTTTATTTGCATAAAGTATCTAGCGGCTTCGCTATTTACATTATTAAACAATAATCGAGCTTGATAATCTAAAGTTCCAGGATGTTGGACCACACAGTAGCCCGGGCTAACGGTTGAACGATGTGTCATATTTAAACCCTTTAATCAACACACATAGTTGTCCAGAGTTTGCAGTGGTGAATTGTTTAATTATTTTATAATTAAATAAACATTCAAACGCCGATGCACTCTCGAAAACACCGAGGTTTGAAAATTATATCATTCACTTGCCGTTAAAAGTAACTCGCAACTTATACCTTTCTTTAATATTAACCGTGCAGCATATCGAATAGCAGTTTTTTCATTGACAATCTTCAATACAACATCATACTCACTTTTGCGCCAGTCAACCTCATTCAGACGAATACACTCCTCTGTAATCAGATATGCATTGCTGGAAGTTGGTCATGAGAATTAATAGTTTTCCATTGATTACCAACGCGTTTCATTACAGATGGTGCGAAAACTGATACAGGCCCATTAAAATTTGCATCCAGTCTGATATCAAAACAAGGGATTTTGTTTTTTTAACGTAACAGAAAGTTTCTTATACTGTGCAGGTGGTGAAATGCAAGCACTACAGGCTAATGCGATTAATATTACGCTTAACTCTCTAATCATCATTCATCTGCAACATATTTGGAACCAATCATCATGACCGGGGAGGTTCCCCGGTCATGGATGAACAATTACGCTTCTTTGTTCTCTTTGATGTTCCAGCCAGCGCTGCTTTCAGCACCTTTACCACCGGCAGTGGTCTGCTCCCAGTACTGCTGTTTCACTTTCGCAGCTTGGAATGCATAGGTCACGCCAACGGTATCGCCGTTGTCGGCACCGGTGTACTGAACGGAAGTCACGAGAACGTCTTCCAGGGTGATGCGGGTATATTCAACCTGCTGACCACCCGCCTTGCAGACGGACAGTTCAACTTTGGTCAGGTGCTTACCGCTTGCGCAGTGTTTCAGGATTGCTGTAGTGGATTTGTCGATCAGAGCGTTAACGTGCAGATCGTTAAAGTTAACTTTACCGGCACCGCCGCCGCCACCAACGCTCATATTACCCGGCTGGGACGCGCCCCAGGAGAAGGAGGTAATATCAGTCCAGCCGGTGTGGTTAGAATCTTTAGATTCGCCCGTAACACCCTCGACCTTCAGAAACATATCAATAGCCATAATATCTACTCTTCGTGGATGAACAATATTGCTTTCGAAAAAGCCCTTATATGGCAAACAGGAAAGCATGGGGCTGAATAAAACCGTCCATATTTTACCTCTGCCTCATATCAAACGACCCGTGTCATTTGACAGTCTTACATTCCCCCTGAATGAACGGAAAGAATGTGAAGTCTTTTACTACTGCGGATTATCCTGAATCCAGGTACGATCAGGATCGCCAATGATGAGCTGCGGAACCAGTTTATTCAGTTCGTCGCTATGATAAAGACGTAGACAATTTAAGGTTACGCCTTTTACATCAGGTTTGCGCTCCGAGTGGAAACCATTAATTTGGTTTTTATACTTCCCAATAATGGCGTTAACTTTGTCAGTACCGTTTTCAGCATCAAACGGTATCCATTCAATAAATGCACTCGCACTGCGGGCCGCATCAGCAGAAAATTGACTGCCTTTATCTGCTACCTGCGCAAGGCAGCGCGCCAGGACAAAATCTTTAACCACCTGCCGGTATGTTTGCTGCTGATAAAAATCAACGTAAGGGTTGTCACCGCGAGCAGAAAAAGATAAGCAAGTGAGCAAAAGAAATACGGTCTTTAAACACCTGAATATAATTATTTTAATTCCCAAAACCAGATTTCCTGACAGTACGGAAAGCAATCGGAGTTACATATAAAAGAATTATTACTCAGAGGCTCGATAAGGTCGATATGACCACCGCCATACCCATCAATTTTATTGAAGAAAACAACACCTTTTCGGCCCAACATTGAGCGTGCACCAGCCTCGCGGTCTTTAAAGATTTCTGCCTTGCCAAACACATGGGATTTATAAAGCTGATCGGCAAGTAATTTTGCGCCAGGCTCGATTGTTTTTCCCTTATAGGGACCGGTCTTTATGGGTAAACGCCCTGTAAATTCAACATTGCATTTTAACAATGCCAGGCTCATTCTTACCGCACAGGTATTTTCGTATGCCGGTTGTTGCTTGATAATCGTCGAATAATCGTAGCCAATTTCTGAAAAAACCTGTTCACCCGAGGCAAAACCCGCGCGGGTATGATTTGAAGAGTAATGCTGACGTTTAAGTTGTTCGTATAATGGTCTCATTTGTCACTCTCCTTTTTTGCACGGGCGTAATTCTTTCATGCCGTCAATGATGATTTTTGAAGCGCGCTCCTCGCCTTGCTGTTTCGATAAGTTCGCAAAACGAGAATAGAGAAACTCATGTATTGTATTTGGCAAAAAAGGCCTGCCCTTGCACCATGCAGTGCCCTCAGACGCGTCGACTACGCCGAGAAGATACATATTTGCCTTAATGCGTTCACGTTCATTCGTTTTCGACAGCCAGGCTTTAGCAAAACGCTCTGCACTCAGATTTAAATCGTACCCTGTTAACAGCGTCGGATCGCGTTGGAAGTTCGATGTGTCATCCTGAGGCAATGCTTCCGCTTGAGGGTATTTGTAATTTCCAGCGTCAGCGCTTGCGAGAGTAGAAACTGCCAGCAAACTGGTCGCGATCACAAGTATATGTTTCACCGTCTATCCTTATTCACTGACAGAAATAAGCTAAGCTCTTCCGCTCAGATGGCCGGCCCCTTCGGGCCGGCAATCGTCATTACGCGTCCTTCGTCTTCAGCGACGGCAGTTTAGATACCAGACGCAGGGAAACGGTCAGACCTTCCAGCTGGTAGTGCGGACGCAGGAAGAACTTCGCGGCGTAGTAGCCAGGGTTGTCTTCAATTTCCTGCACCTGCACTTCCGCCGCCGCCAGCGGTTTGCGGGACTTGGTTTCCTGGGAGGAGTTCGCCGGGTCACCGTCGACGTAGTTCATCACCCAGTCGTTCAGCCAGCGTTCCATCTCTTCGCGCTCGCGGAAGGAGCCGATTTTGTCGCGCACGATGCACTTCAGGTAGTGAGCAAAACGACAGCAGGCGAACAGGTAAGGCAGACGGGAGGCCAGGCGCGCGTTAGCGGTGGCATCCGGGTCGTGGTACTCGGCCGGTTTTTGCAGGGACTGCGCGCCGATGAAGGCGGCGAAGTCGGAGTTTTTGCGGTGAACCAGCGGCATAAAGCCGTTTTTCGCCAGTTCCGCTTCACGGCGATCGCTGATGGCGATCTCGGTCGGGCACTTCATGTCCACGCCGCCGTCATCGCTCGGGAAGGTGTGGCACGGCAGGTTTTCCACCGCCCCGCCGGATTCGACGCCGCGAATCGAGGTGCACCAGCCGTACTCTTTAAAGGAGCGGTTGATGTTGGCCGCCATCGCATAGGCCGCGTTCGCCCAGGAGTAGCTGTTGTGGTTCGCGCCGTCGGTCTGCTCTTCAAAATCAAAGCTGTCGACCGGGTTGGTGCGAATGCCGTACGGCAGGCGCGACAGGAAGCGCGGCATCACCAGGCCCAGATAGCGGGCATCTTCCGATTCACGCAGTGAACGCCAGGCGGCGTATTCGGTGTTCTGGAAGATTTTGGTCAGATCGCGCGGGTTAGCCAGTTCCTGCCAGGACTCCATCTGCATCACGCCCGGTGCGGTACCGGTGATGAACGGACAGTGGGCCGCGGAGCCAATGCGCGCCATCTCGCCCAGCAGCTCAACGTCCTGCGGGCTGTGGTCGAAGTAGTAGTCGCCTACGATGCAGCCAAACGGCTCGCCACCGAACTGGCCGTACTCCTGCTCGTAGATTTTTTTGAAGATCGGGCTCTGGTCCCAGCCCACGCCCTTGTAGCGCTTCAGGGTGCGGCCCAGCTCCTGCTTGGAGATGCTCATAAAGCGGATCTTCAGCATCTCGTCGGTTTCGGTATTGTTCACCAGGTAGCTCAGGCCGCGCCAGGCGCTTTCCAGCTTCTGGAACTCCTCGTGGTGAATGATCTGGTTCACCTGCTGCGAAAGCTGCTCGTCAATACCGGCAATCAGGTTCTGAATGGTGCGGTAGGTATCGTTTGAGAAGGTCACGGTGTTTTCCAGCGCCTGCTGCGCCAGGGTTTTAACCGCGCTTTCTACGGCAGAGCGCGCCTGATCGGTTTTCGGGCGGAACTCTTTATTCAGCAGCGCGCTGAACTCGTCCTGGCTGAACGCCTGGCCCGCCTGCTGATCGTGTTGTTGAGTCTGGTTGCTCATCGATTATTCCTCGCTACCTTTCGCACTTTCGTCATTTTTTGGCATCTGGCTCAGGGATTTGAGCAGCGTCGGATCCTGAAGGATTTTTGCAATCAGCTCTTCCGCGCCGTTTTTGCCGTCCATGTAGGTCAGCAGGTTGGAGAGCTGGGTACGGGCTTCCAGCAGCTTGTTCAGCGGCTCTACTTTACGGGCCACCGCGTCCGGCAGGAAGTCGTCCATGCTGTCAAAGGTCAGATCGACGTTGAGCTTACCTTCGCCGGTCAGGGTGTTATCCACCTGGAACGCCACGCGCGGCTTCAGCGCCTTCATGCGTTCGTCGAAGTTGTCGATGTCGATTTCCAGGAACTTACGCTCGTCGACGGCTGGCAGGTTTTCCACCGGCTTGCCAACCAGATCGGCCATAACGCCCATCACAAACGGCAGCTGAATTTTGCGTTCTGCACCGTAGATCTCTACGTCGTATTCGATCTGCACGCGGGGAGCACGGTTGCGTGCGATGAATTTCTGTCCACTGTTACTCATTGCCATGATGTTCTCCATCAAAGATGCGCGGTGAAGGTGAAACGGCAGACTCCATGCCTGTCGTCATAATGCCAGGACGCGTCATTCGCGGCGTCCAAAGATGTTTTCCAGTTGGTTAACGCCGTCTGGCGCCAGGTCGCGAATAATGTCCATAAAGTTGAGTTCAGACAGCCGCTGCACCCGTTCAATCATCAGCGGTGCGGGATGGCTGGGTTCGTACTGCGCAAAGTACTGTTTCGCTTTTTCCAGCATTAGCTGCGCGTCGGCGCGGCTGGTCACCTGCACGCTGCGCCAGTCGGTGACCGGCTGAACGGGCTGCGCTGCCGCAGGCTGCGGCTCAGCGTGCTGTTCAGCCTGCGCGTCACGGTTCGGCAGCAGCTTACTGATGTCGGTCACCTGACACGCGCTGGCGACCAGCCCGACGGTTTTCAGCAGCTGTTCCATCTCCGGTACGCCACTTTCCCCGAGATAGCCGGTAAGCAGTTCGCGGATGGCCAGCAGGCGTTCGTTGATCACGATTACCGCTTCGGTGCCGGGCTGATCGCCCCGGGCCAGCTCATCGATCAGTCGTGGACGCCCGCCCGGATAATCCGGACACTCGGTTTTACTGCCGTCAAGCAGCGCCTGGGCGTCACGGAGCGAAATCTCATCGCCGTTTGAGCGGAGCAGTGAGGCGTTACGTACCGCGACCGTCAGGTCAGATTTATCACTCAGCCCGGCGAGGGCGTTGATGCGGTAGAACGGATCGGTTTCGCCATACTCTTCCAGCAGCGGGTAAAGCTGCTCCCAGTAACGGGACAGGGCTTCCTGCACCAGCAGTAGCCCGTCGGCGTAACCTGCCAGCCCGCGACGACGTGTCCAGGCATGGGTTAACGCCAGCATGACGCGAAGATCTTTGGTGCGTCCCAGTAGGCTGGTGGCGAGTTTTTCCACCGTGTTCCAGTCGGCAGGCTCTGCCGGAATGATGGTGTCGCCAAACTGCTGCTCGGCTTTGCCCTGACTGGCCTGCCCCATGGCCTGGAAATCAGCGTCGTACTCCAGGTTTTCACCGCAGGGGTTGTCGGGGCTTATCGGCGCGAGAAATTCATCGATATTCATAAGATCCCTGCTTATTCAAACATAGGCGGGTAAAGACCGTGGCGGCCCGGACGGGCGCCGCCTGCCGGATCGAACAGCAGCGTAAAGAGCTGCCCGGTGAAGTTTCCGCTGTGGACGTGGGTGTACAGCGGATAGCCGTCGCAGCGGTTTGTCCACCAGTAGCTGGTCTGGCGCAGCGGATCAAAACACTCCGCCGCCTGCGGCCAGCCCAGCGTGCTCTGACCCTCGTCGTCATAGCCAATCACGTCGAGAATGTCGGAGCGCTTTTGCGGCTCAACCGGCTGGGGCGCCGGGATGGTCATCAGCATTTCATCCAGCTGGGAGGCAGAATAGCTGTTACGCACCGCGTGCAGCCCCAGACGACCAAGCTGCTGGTACCAGCTCTCAGCCTGCCCGAGCAGGCGGGATGACCACTCGGCGGGAGTGAAACTCAGTTGCAGGCATACCGGATAGTGGCGGCCTACGCTGTCACGGCCCGGCAGCAGGCAGCCCATCTGAATCATCTGGCTACCGAGCATCGGCGGGACGACAAAGTTCCACACCGGGGCTTTAGAAAACGGGCGCTCGCCGCTGCGCTGCTCTTCCTGTTGCCAGGCCAGCAGGCCGACCTGGAACCAGTGCGACCACTGGCGTTGCAGGGTATCCGGAAAGCGACGCTGCAAAAAATCTCCGGCGCTGGGTAATTTGCCATACCAGCTATAACGGTTCATCGCAGGGGTATTCGTCATACGGCTGTCCTTGCGGTTATGGGCATGAGAAACGGGGAAGCTGGAACGGGTTGCGGATGCTGTTCGGGGCAAACTCCAGCGTGACCTGATGTCCGTCGACGTTGAACGTGGCCTGACGGCTCAGGCTACCCGCGCCAGGGCTGGTGCGCGCCTTGTCGAAAAAGCGGTTGAGTGCCCAGGAACCGTTAGTCACCAGCGTTGCGGTGCTGCCATTGGCCAGACCGAGCTGCATACGCACCTGGTTCGTCCCGCCCGGCCCCGGCCAGGTCATGATCTGCACCGCCTGCGGACCGTGGCTGTAGCGCAGCAGTTGGCCGTCCACGTCCAGCGTCAGGTTCAGAATGGTGTTGTCCATCCGCACGGTGCGCACCGTCACCTTAAAGGATGGCGTGGTCGCGCCGTTGGCGAAAAAGGCATCGCGGACAGACTGCGCCTGCTGGAACGGACGCAGCAGCCCTTCACTGCCCGGCAGCGTTTTACCGTCAATGCCCGGCATAAAGCGCCAGTTCGCCTGGGTGGTGTCCACCTTGTTGGTCAGGTTGTCGCGAAAGAAGGTGTCCATCAGCCCGGTGCCCGGCGCGAACATGCGGGCAAGATCGTCCGGCGTCACTTCGGTGCTGGCGCTACGCACCAGCGGGTAACGCCCGGCAATCGCCTGACGGCAGAACCCGCCCACTTCCACGTTGATGCGCTTACGCACGTTCTCCAGATCGCGACGCTGGGTATCGCTGCTGGCGCCCACGGCCATATTACTGAACATGGTTTGCAGCCCGCCCGGCAGACGGCCCGCGCTGGCTTGCAGGCGGCTGATGGCATCGCCGCCCGGCGCGGGCATACCGCTGTTTGCTGCATCCTGAACGGCTGTCAGGTAGCGATAAAGCTCGTCAACCTGCTTGAGAAAATCATCAAAGACGATGGTCTTACCGCCCTTCTCCAGCGGCTGCGCCAGCTCAATCATCGGCGCATAGTGGTCGGTCACCAGTTGCTCAGGCGCCTGCGTCACAACCGCGCCCTGCGTCGGGGCATTGTCACCGTTGCTGAACAGCGCTTCCAGCGTACGGGTGGCGCGGTTGCTTTGGTCTTCCGCTTTCTGCGCATCTTCCGGGGCAGGCGCAGTGCGCGACAGGGTCAGCACCTTGCTCAGGTTAAGTACCAGACGGCGCAGCGGCGAGTTGGTGCCTGAAAGCAGGCGCGCGGTGTTGATGCGCTGGGAAAGATCGGCGCTGTTGTTGAGCTGTATGTCCGCGAGAAAGCGATCCCAGTTGACGATAAAGTCGCGCATGTAGAGCTGGCGCACGGCGTTATCGATCTGCTGTTTATCTTCCTGGGCGGTGGCTGCTCCCAGCACCCAGGCATCATCTTCGTGCAGGGCGGTGGTCACGCTGTCGATCTGGTCGTTAAAACTCTTCCAGTAGCCGTCCGGCGTATAGAGCCCCGGCACGCCCTCACTCACCGGCTTGCCGCTCTTACGGGAAAACACCAGCTCGCTCTGCGGGCCGCCGAGATCTGAAAGCGAAACCGGCTTCAGGTTCTCATCATGCTCCAGCAAACGTTTCAGGCGTCCGTACACGCGGGTGGAGAGCGGCTGCTGTTTGATGAGCGCCCTTTCACGGGCCACCAGATCCTCATCCTGCGCATACGGTGAAGCCTGAATTTTTGGCTCCAGCAGCTGGGTCAGGTGCCATTCCAGCTCCTGAAGCTGCGCCTGCGTCACGTTCTGCGGCAGGTTGCGTTGCAGGTTGAGCATTACCCACGAGTGCAGGAATTTGCCGTCATAGTGCTTCGGCTGGTAGAGCATCTGATAGGCTTTCAGCGCCTCATAGCTGTATTCCACGTCGCTGCCGTTGTCGTTGCGCAGCCAGGTGGTAATGTGCATCGCCACGGCAGGCAGCAGCATCTGATCCAGCGCCTTCTGATACAGAGACTGCGAGGCATCGCTGACGTCATCCCCGCGATAAAGCCCCATGCGGCGGGAAACCGGCGGGTCGTTAACGTCGAAGGCATCGCTTTTCGGCAGATCCACCAGGCTGTTAAGCAGCGGCAGAAGCGCAAACAGATCGCGCTGGGGCTGGTTTTGCAGCGCCTTGCTCTGCTGCTCCAGCATCGGCACTTTTGCGTCCACTTCTTCCAGATAGGCTTTATTTTTAGCGTAGCTGGTCAGCCACAGGCCACCCAGGATCACCAGCAGAGCCAGCAGCGCCGCGTAGCCGGACCACATCACGGCGCGGTTGCGAAGCTCCCACCAGCGGTTTTCCCCGGCGATACCCGCTTCCTGGAAAATCACGTTTTGCAGCAGGTTCTTAATGAAGAAGCTTTGACCCTTCGCGCCCGGTATCGGCGCCTCTTTGCTCACCGAATCCCAGCGCGTGCTTTCCTCCCCTTCAGGTAAGGAGAGCGCGCGGTTCAGCTCGCCCATCACGCGGTCAAACGGCATCCCTTCCTGGGTGCCGCTGGCGAAGTAGATGCCGCGCGGCGAAAATTCGGTTTCGAAGTTTGAGCGGGCAAAGACCGTGCTCAGGTAGTCTGCCAGCAGCGGACGCAGCGCGGCGAACTCCTGCGGGAAGAGATAGGCTTCCGCACGGGTTTTGGCGTCATGCTCTTTGAGCATGGTTTCCGGAAGGCCAGCATCCAGACGCTGTTGCAGCAGGGAAAATTCCTGCTGGAAGTTGCCCATCAGATCGTAATCGGCGTGTTTGGTCTGCTCCCACGGCAGCGTAAAGCCCCAGATCTGGTCGCGCTGGGCTTTGTCGTAATCCGCAAACCAGGCGCGGAAGCCTTTAAGCAGGTCCGCTTTGGTCACCATCACATAAACCGGGAAGCGAATACCCAGCTGTTCATGCAGCTCGGAGAGACGCTGGCGCAGGTTGACCGCCTGCTGTCGGGAGGCCTCAGCGGACTGCGAAAGCAGGTCGGAAATACTGATAGTAATAATCACGCCGTTGATGGGCTGGCGACGGCGGTATTTACGCAGCAGGTTGATAAATTCCAGCCACTCCCCGGCGTCCTGAACCTGCTCACTCTCCTGAGTGGTATAGCGCCCCGCGGTATCCAGCAGAACCGCCTCGTTGGTAAACCACCAGTCACAGTTGCGCGTGCCGCCAATGCCGCGCAGCGCGGTTTTACCGAAGCGATCCGCCAGCGGGAATTGCAGCCCGGAGTTGGCCAGCGCGGTGGTTTTACCGGAACCCGGCGCGCCAATAATGACGTACCACGGCAGCTGATAGAGGTATTGCGTGCTGAAGCGCTGCGTCCACTGTGCGCCATGTCCCGCTTTGCTGAAGTGGGCTTTTTTCAGCATCTGGGCGGCTTCATCGAAACGCCCGGCAAGGATCTGCTCCTCGCTGTTCAGACGTTTCTGCGGATCGGCCGCCTCCGGGCTGGTGGTATTTTCGTTGAGCTTGTCCATCAGCTTACGGTTCAGCCAGGCGTTATACAGCCGTGGCAGAATATGGCTCTGGGCCCAAATCAGGTAGACCACCGCAATGCTGATGACGCGGTTCTGCTCTGATTCAAGCGGGCGGGTATCTACGATGGACAACAGCGGGCCAATCATCCAGATGACCGCCGCGAGCGCCGTTACGCCCAGGAAGCTCCACAGAATGCGATTGGTCAGTATAGAAAGTAGAGTAGTCAGCATCCTTAGTTTCCTTGCGGCAATCCGTTCAGCTCGGCCTGGGTATTGTCAGGCGATACCAGCAGCGTAATTTCCACGCGGCGGTTACGGGCGCGATTTTCAGGCGTGGTGTTAGGCGCTACCGGGTTGATCTCACCCCGCCCTTCGGCTTTGACGCGCTCAGGCTGCGAGAGGCTACCCTGGAGCTGTTTTTGCACCGAACGGGCGCGCTCAAGCGAGAGTTCATAGTTGGAGGCGAAGCGTGCGCTGCGGATCGGCACGTTGTCGCTGTACCCCACCACCAGAATTTTGCCGCTGACGTTATTCATCGCCTGGGCGATGCGGTCGATGACCGGCTCATAGCGATCGCGCACCACCGTTGAGGCCGAGGCAAAGAGTCCGTCCCCTTTCAGGATCACCACGCTGCGATCCGCCTCATCCTTAACGGCCACCAGACCGGCATCAATTTCCGGTTTCAGGAAGCCGCGCAGGTTCAGCACTGCCGGCAGCTGACGCGCAGGCTGCTGGATCGTGGTTTCCGGCAGTTGGGACTGGTAAATTTTCGCCAGTACCGGGCTGGTGTTATCACCCAGACGCCAGTTCAGCACGATATAAAACAGGCAGGCGATAAAACCGACCAGCGCCACGCACGCCCAGAGTGGGATCATCGGCCGCCAGAGCTTGCGCAGAACGGGGCGATCTTCCGGGTGCGGCGAGAGCGGCGGCGGGTAGCTGCCGCGCACGCCACGGATCATCTGCCACAGGCGCTGTTTGATGGTTTCAAGCTGGGTCCGGCCATTGTCCAGCACGCGGTAGCGGCCTTCAAAGCCGAGCAGCAGACAGTAGTTGATCATCTCCAGCAGCAGAATGTGTTCGCGCGGATTCTGCGACAGACGCGCCAGCAGCTGGAAAAACTTCTCGCCGCCCCAGGTTTCGTTATGAAACGTCACCAGCAGACCATTGCTTGACCAGACGCCGCTGCTTCCCCAGGGAGTCAGCGCGGCGGCTTCGTCCAGCGCCGTGCAGAGGCAGTAGCGCGCGCCGACAATCACTTCATACGGTAAGCCCGCCTGCTGGCATCGCACCTCGAAACGGCGAATTTCGTCAATCAGGCGCTGGCGCAGCCCGACCTGATCGTCGTGGGAAACCGAATGACGGATTTGCGGAATCGCATTGAGCAGCGGATTGGCGGCCGCCACCAGCTGATTGTTCCCACTGGCTCCGGTAAACACGGCATCACTGCCGGTATCCTGTCGTTCCTGCATATTAAGCGCTCGCTTTATTATTCTGTCGGGCTACGGATGGCCCAGAACTCCATATCGAGACCCGGGAATTCCCCTGCGAGATGCAGCGCGAATGCCCCGGACTTGTCCATCTCGTGCCACAGTTCGCTGCCCCTTTCGAGTTCGAAATAGCTGTAGCCTGCATGCCACGGGATCTGCGGCGGCGCGACGGGCATTGCCCGAAGCATGATGCCCGGCAGCTGAAGCTGAACCAGATCGCGGATTTTCGAGACTGGCGCAACCTTCATCTGGGCAGGAAAATGGGTTTGCAGGTGTTCGCCGGGGACATTGGCTTTTACCGCCAGCACGAAGCCAAATTCGCGGACCATGCTGGTCTCCGGCACGGTGGCGATGTTCAGACCGTGGGAGCGTTCGTGCAGCGGCAGCTGGATGGCATGATCTTCCATCACCAGCGACAGTCCCTGACGCAGCATCAGCATCAGTTTGCTGAAGCAAACGGCGAGATCGTCATGGTCGTATACCGGCAGTATGCTCTCTGCGGTACGCTGCGGCGTCCAGGTGGCGAGCTCCGTGGCAAACGGCAGCCAGCTGCGCCAGAGCGCTTCCGGATGAAGCAGCGGCAGCGTTTTTAAATGTGAGACATCGCCAATGTGGCGGTTGATCAGCGAGAGAAGCGTGAACTCAACCATCTCAGACGTATTGAAACGCCCCGGCTGACGCAGGCGGCCGCCGATCTGCTGGCTACGCTGCACCAGCAAGCCGTGCAGGTCATTGATCATGCCGTACAGCTGCGGGCTGTTATTGGCGTTCAGCATTGGCGGGATGTAGCTGTTATCCAGCCGCACGTGGTTGTCGTTACGCTTTTCAGCGACGTACGCCACGCCGATGGCGGTCCATTCTGCCGTCAGATCTTTCTCCAGCATCAGGGTCAGACGCAGGCGGCCAAACTGAACCGTCGCCTCCCCGACCGACATCGCGTTGTCGTCTTCCACCTCTTGTTCAAAGGTAATAAAACGCGCCAGAGAAGACTGCTCCTCGCTGAAAATCACCTCTTCACGGCCACCGCGACGAACCGGCAGCGCAAGCACCACCTTTTCATTGGTGAGATTATCGGGGATTTTTAGCGGAGCCGGACCGTTGCGGTCGCTGCGCACCTGGAAAAAGGTGCCGTCAGGCAGCAAACCGCTACAGTAGCTGAGGGCAATACAGCCCTGGCGAAGCATCGCTTCATCCAGCTCAAGGTCGAGAAAGCCCCAGAGATACGAACGCTGCAAGGCCCCCCACTCACGAACGTGGTTGAGGAGGTAACTTTCTGTCCGCTGAAAATGGTGGGGACGCAGGAACATGCCCTCGGTCCAGACGACCTTTTCTGCTTTCGTCATGATGATCTCTTTCCTGTTATGAAGGGCGTTACTGGCTGATGACCCGGATACCATTTACGTCAAGGAAGACGCTGGCCTGGAGTTCATCTGCGGACCATTTCCAGAACTGGTAAATCGCGTTTTCGCCGGGAACAGGCAAAGGAAGTGAGACGCGCCATTTTTTGCCGTCCAGCGCCTGGTATTCCGCCATCACGCCGATATAACGCGCTTCCGGTGAGCTTTGCCCGCTCAGGGTTTTCGAAAGCTGGCCCGGCATCAGGAAGAACACATCGCTGTTCAGCAGATTCGCGCCAAGCGTGGCTGACGCGTTGTTCTGTAAGGAGTAGAAGTCACTGGACATGAAATCCGCATCGGATTTCAGCAGCAACACTCTGACCTTAAGCGGCGCAGAATCATTGATTTGAGGATGAGCCTGAAACTGAAGATTGTAGCGGGAGGGGTCGCTGTGTGAAGACGACGTACAACCACCGATCAGCGCGAAAATCAACGCAAAAAAAGGGAACCACATCCGATGAAAATTTTTATTATTCATAAAAATATGCTCGTGAAACCCGTTTAGTTCAGGATCCAGGTACCGTTCGCGCTGTCTTTGCAGGCTTTGCTGTTGCCATCGACATCAACACAGGTGGTTTTCTTACGCGCTTTCGGGCGCAGTGCCTGTTTACGCACGGTGGCTTCGTACTGGTCAGCCTTGATCACGGCACGCATCGGCACATAACCAATCAGCTGTTCACTCCCTTCATCGGCCAGCGCCATCCAGAAATGTTCAACCTGCCCCAGCACGACGTAAGTTTTGCCGGTCTCAAGCGTACGGATCACTTTTCCACCGTAGTCAGGACGGCTCATCAGGGATGCCGGGTACATGGCACGATACGGTTCATTCACTTGAGTGAACTCCGCCGGAGGGGTAACAGCGTGACGGTGCGTCAGCGTGATGCCATTCACCTGGCTGGTCACAATCGTATCATCGGTGATCGCTGGTTTTTGCGGCGCCTTACAGCCCGCCACCGCCATAACAAACAGAAGTGATAACAATACACGCAGTTTCATATGCTTTTCCGTAGCGATATTTAGAGGATGAAGAGAGGGGGATAAAATTTGACTTAGGTGCTATTGTTAAAATAGTCGGGATATTTTCAGCAGGTAACTATTTTAAGGCATAGCTACCGCACGAACCCAACAGAAATGGGCCCAGCATGCTCCTGACATATTTTGACAAACGGTAGACAAGTTTACATGAGCTTGTCATCAATTCAATATTTCTTGCCTGCTTAATGGCGTTTAATGATACGCCCAATGCATTATAGGATTAATCTCATAAAAAATGCGCACTTAGCTGAAATCGTCTTTTTCTTAGACGAATTTCTAGCGTAACTGTATGAAAATTAATGGCTAAAAAGGCAAAAGAGAACCACTATCATTAACGTAACCCCTTATTATCGCCACTACCATAATTAGTAGAATTTCATTTTTTCTGTGCGCTGTGGGATATATCTGGGATATTTTCATTGTTGCATCTGGAAGATAACTTTTATTGGGTGCGAGCGTCCCGCATTAACAAATGACGGTGAAGAAAATGGCAGGGATTTAATTTCGCGATCCGAAATAACCTAGCCGAAATTATCCTCCGAGGTTATTTTTTGAGCCTTAATAATTAAGCATGGCTACATCTTTTTGTTCTCTTATTGTTCAGAACACTTCATTGCAGCCCATAAACTGGGGGTTTCAGCGGCAGTAACAGTAAACCTAACGCAAAAAGTTTTACCGTTACTACATATTTCTTTTACTTCTTTCCAACATCTGCCGTTCCACGCTTTCACCCGGCACGCCTCATTTGTCTCTGCGACGGTGTTTGTCTGCCGCTTGACTTATTTTGTGATAAAGGTACTTTTCAGGACATGAAGAAGATCCTGATTATCGTACCTGACGGTGGCATGTTGTTTGAGGCTGCCGGTATCGCCGACATTCTGATGCAGGCCAACCGGCTGCACCCGGACGGCCTGGCGCAGCCCCGCTACTGCATCATTATCGCCACCACCCAGCCTCACCTGGTGATCCACGGCCAGTCCGGCTTAAACCTGCTGGCGGACTATCGCCTGCCGGAGCTGGATCCGCGCGAGCCGCTGGATACGATCATCATTACCGGTCGTGGCATGAATGAACAGGAAAGCACCGCGGTGGTGGACTGGCTGCACCTGGCCGCGCCGCATGCGCGCCGCGTCGCCTCTGTCTGCGGCGGGGCCCTGCTGCTGGCACAGGCCGGACTGCTCGATGGGCGCCGGGCGACGACCCACTGGCGGCTGCTGGAAACCCTGAAAACCCGCTATCCTGCGGTCAACGTTGAGGGCGGCCCGCTCTATATTCAGGATGGCCCCGTCTGGACGTCCGGCGGCGTCAGTTCCGGGTTTGATCTGACGCTGGCGCTGGTGGAGGATGATTACGGCTTCACCCTCGCCCGCAACGTGGCGCAGGATATGGTGATGTACCTGCGTCGGCCTGGCGGCCAGCTACAGTTCAGCCGCTATAAACTGGAGCAGTCCGGCGCGACCGGACCGGTTAGCGAACTGCAAAGCTGGATCCTGCAAAACCTCACCGCAGATTTGTGCGTCGAAAGGCTGGCCGAACGGGTCGCCATGAGTCCGCGCAATTTCACCCGCGTGTTCACGCGTGACGTCGGTGTACCTCCGGCCCGTTATGTCACCGAAGCGCGCCTGGCCGCCGCACGACAGCTTCTGGAGCAGACCTCGTATCCGCTTGAGGTCATTGCCGAAAAAAGCGGGTTTGGGACCAGCATCAACCTGCGCCGCGTTTTTGAAAAGCAGCTTCATCTCACGCCGGGCGAATATCGCCAGCGCTTCCACTGCCGCAGAATGGCGTAATCTGATCCTTTTTTGTCATTTACGCCATCCGACCTGACACCTAAAGTCACTCCAGACAACACAGATAAGGAGTGCATCATGGTTAAGGTCGGTATTAACGGTTTCGGCCGTATCGGACGTAATGTTCTTCGCGCGGCGCTGGGCAACCCGGATCTCCAGATTGTGGCCATTAACGATCTGACGGACAGTAGAACCCTCGCCCATCTTCTGAAATATGACTCTCTGCTCGGCACGCTGCCGGTGCCCGTTGAAGCGGCGGACGGCGCGCTACAGGTTGACGGGCAACGCATCACCGTGTTCAGTGAACGCGACCCGGGAAACATTGCGTGGAAAGACGCTGGCGTTGAGGTGGTAATCGAAGCCACCGGCTTCTTCACCGAACGTGAAAAAGCAGCGGTGCATATCACGAGCGGCGGCGCAAAACGCGTCATTATTTCCGCCCCGGCTAAAAATGATGATCTGACGGTGGTAATGGGCGTGAACCACACGCTGTACGATCCGGCCCAGCATTTTGTAGTCAGCAACGGGAGTTGCACCACTAATGGTCTGGCGCCAGCGGCGCAGGTGCTGCACCAGCAGTTTGGCATTGAACACGGGCTGATGAACACCACGCATGCCTACACCAACAGCCAGGCGCTGCATGACCAGCCGGAAAAAGATCTGCGCGGCGCGCGCGCGGCAGCATTATCCATTGTGCCTTACTCCAGCGGCGCGGCAAAAGCGCTCGGGAAAGTGATCCCCGAACTTGACGGTAAACTCACCGGATATTCCCTGCGCGTACCGGTTCCGGTGGTGTCGATTGTCGATCTGACGGTGACGCTGAGCCGCAACGTGACCGCCGAAGAGGTGAATGACGCGTTCCGTCAGGCCGCCGTCAGCGGGCCGCTGAAAGGCATCCTGGGCTACAGCGATGAACCGCTGGTCTCCCGTGATTATCAGGGCGACCCGCGCTCATCCATCATCGACGGGCTTTCAACGCTGGTGATCGGCGGGAATATGGTGAAGATCCTGTCGTGGTATGACAACGAATGGGGCTTCTCGAACCGTCTGGTGGATCTGGCGGTGCTTATGGATAAAAAAGGGTTGTAGGGCTTAAGCCGGGTGGCTTGAAGCTTACCCGGCCTTTCTGTGATGTGGTTAAAAATTAAGTAATCCACCCCCGGTGTTGTGAAAGCGCACCCGAATTATCTGGTTATGTGAAAAATGGGATATTCAACACGCGAAGTTAACGATATTCGTCTAAGGTTTTCAGGTAATTGACAACAGCGGTCACGCTGCTCAGTGAAGACAGGAGACGAACCGATGATAAGACCTCGCGCACGACGCCCCGCTTTTTTACCCCTTGCGTTGGCAGGCGCACTACTCGGTGTTACCGCATTTGGTTATGCTGAAGACCAGCCAACGAGCCAGCAAAGCTCACCTGATATTCTTCTTGGCCCC
Source organism: Enterobacter cloacae complex sp. SHL022 (assembly GCF_049237785.1). Classification (NCBI taxonomy): domain Bacteria; kingdom Pseudomonadati; phylum Pseudomonadota; class Gammaproteobacteria; order Enterobacterales; family Enterobacteriaceae; genus Enterobacter; species Enterobacter cloacae complex sp. SHL022. The sequence goes on from NZ_JBMKJH010000001.1 coordinate 201,669, forward strand.
CTCTTTAATGACGTACAGAGCGCCAAACTGTTCCCGGATCAGAAAACCTTCGCGGATGCCGTTCCCAAAAGCGACCCGCTAATGATCCTGGCGGATTACCGGATGCAGCATACCCAGTCCGGTTTTGACCTGCGCCACTTCGTGGAGATGAACTTTATCCTGCCGAAGGAGGGTGAGAAATATGTTCCCCCTGAGGGCCAGAGCCTGCGCGAACACATAGACGATCTGTGGCCTGTTCTGACCCGCACCACCGACAAAGCGAACAAATGGGACTCCCTCCTGCCTCTGCCAAAACCCTATGTCGTGCCGGGAGGACGCTTCCGCGAAGTCTATTACTGGGACAGCTATTTCACCATGCTGGGGCTGGCCGAGAGCGGCCACTGGGATAAGATCGGCGACATGGTGGACAACTTCGCTTACGAGCTTGATACCTGGGGCCATATCCCTAACGGTAACCGCACCTACTACCTGAGCCGCTCTCAGCCGCCGTTCTTCTCGCTGATGGTGGAATTGCTGGCCACGCATGACAGCGACGCGTTAAAGAAATACCGTCCGCAGATGGAAAAAGAGTATGCCTACTGGATGGAGGGGGCTGATGGGCTCCAGCCTGGTCAGGCGAACAAACGCGTGGTGAAGCTGGATGACGGCGCGATCCTCAACCGCTACTGGGACGATCGGGACACGCCGCGCCCTGAGTCGTGGCTGGATGACGTCACCACCGCCAAAAATAACCCTAACCGTCCGGCCACCGAGATCTATCGCGATCTGCGCTCTGCCGCGGCCTCGGGCTGGGATTTCAGCTCCCGCTGGATGGACGATCCTCAGAAGCTGGATACCATCCGCACCACCAGCATCGTGCCGGTGGATCTGAATGCGCTGATGTTTAAGATGGAAAAACTGCTGGCCCGTGCCAGCCAGGAAGACGGGGATACCGCCAGCGCAAGTAAATATGACGCGCTGGCCTCCGCGCGTCAGAAAGCCATAGAGAGCCACCTGTGGAACGATAAAGAGGGCTGGTATGCGGATTACGATCTGAAAACCAGGAAGGTGCGTAATCAGCTGACTGCCGCGGCCCTCTTCCCGCTGTATGTGAAGGCCGCATCACAGGATCGCGCCGATAAAGTGGCCGCAGCCGCATCGTCGCGCCTGCTGAAACCGGGCGGTATTTCTACCACCACCATCAACAGCGGGCAGCAGTGGGATGCGCCGAACGGCTGGGCGCCGTTGCAGTGGGTAGCGGTGGAAGGGTTGCAGAACTATGGTCAGCAGAAAGTGGCGATGGACGTGACCTGGCGTTTCCTGAAAAACGTTCAGCATACCTACGATCGCGAGAAGAAACTGGTTGAGAAGTACGATGTCTCTTCGACCGGTACCGGCGGTGGCGGCGGTGAGTATCCGTTGCAGGACGGTTTCGGCTGGAGTAACGGCGTGACGCTCAGGATGCTGGACATGGTCTGCCCGAAAGAGAAGCCATGCGACACCGTACCGGAGAATCAGCCTGCGGCAAACGATGATGTTGCACCTGCGAAACAGGCGGCGCAGTAGCGCCCCTCACCCTGACCCTCTCCCCAAAGGGGCGAGGGTCAGGGTCCGTGCAATAAAGTGACCCGCTAGCGCCACCGGGCTTTTTTCAGAAGCTGTAACTCGCCCCGACCTGGAAGGTGCGGTCGCGGCCTATCCAGCAGTTGGTCGCGTCATAGCAGGTGAGCGTCTCTTTGTTGGTGACGTTCTGCGCGCTCGCTTTCAGCGTCAGCCCCTCCAGCGATGGCGCCAATTCGCCCATGCGGTAAGATGCCGCCAGATCGTACTGCGTCGTACCGCCCAGCTTGCCTGCGTCGTTGGCTGGCGAGATCTCCATCGGCCCGGTGTAGCGTGCGCCTCCCCCCAGCGTTACCCCTCTCAGCGGCGTGCTGTCGAAGGTGTAATCGCCCCACAGATTAAAGGCGTTCTCAGGGACCTGCGTCGGTCGTTTGCCCTGGTACTTGTCATCTTCGGTATTGATGGCGTGGGTGTAGGCATAGTTGGCAATCAGCGTCAGGTTATCCGTTGGACGACTCATAGCGGAAAGCTCCGCGCCTTTCGATTCCACTTCCCCGGTCTGGCGATAGTTGAGGAAGCCCGGATCGCTGGTCACCACATTTTTCTGACGAATGTTAAACACCGAGGCGGTGAAGGTGGTTGCGTATTCCGCCAGCAGGTATTTCACCCCACCCTCCACCTGCTTGCTGGTGGTGGGCTTAACGTCTTTCGCGGTCAGCGTGCCCTGCGGCGATACTGGGGCGAACCCTTCTGAATAGCTGATAAACGGCGAGAGTCCATTGTCGAAGGCATAAAGCGCGCCCAGTCGTTTGGTGAGGCGATCCTGCGATACCCAGGCTTTGTCACCGTTTTGCAGATAGTTAGTGGTGACGGAACGGTAGTCGTCATAGCGCAGGCTGGCCAGCATGTTCAGCCCGCCAAACGCAATCTGCTCCTGGAGGTAATAGCCATTCTGCTGATAGCTGAGTCGGTTTTTCTGCGCGGTTTCAAGCCCCAGCGCATCGTTATCGATCTGCGAGTGATCCGGATGACGCATATCGATACCCGGGGTGGATGAGGCGTAACGATAATGGAAGTGAGAGTTCAGCTTCTGGTAGTCAAAGCCCGCCAGCAGATGATGTTTCCAGTCCCCCAGCGCGACGGTTCGGGTGACCTGGTTATCAATATTGAAGCTCTGCAAATCTTCATCCGTGGTATAGGCGAAGCGGTTAAGCTGGTAGACCTCGCTGCCCGTCCCGGTGGAATAGGCGCTGCGCTGGTGGGTGTCCACGTCAAAGTAGCGCGCTTTCTGGTTAAAGCCCCAGCCACTGTCAAACTCATGCTCAAAGCTGTATCCCAGCATCCACTGGCGCTGCTTAAAGCCGCTCCACTCATCCCCGGCATAGTCACGACGATCGGCGTATTTAGACCGCAGATAGCTTAGCGGCATCGGATCAGACGGCGTCAGGCTCGGCGTATTTTGCGCCAGCGCGTCAATGGTCAGGCGCGTTTTGTCATCAGGCTGCCAGGTCACGGAGGGGGCCACCAGATAGTTTTCATAGCGCGTGGTGTGCGCCTGTTCGTCACTTTCCGTCGCTTTGCCCAGCAGGCGATAGTTCCAGTCGCTGTTCGCGATCTGCCCCGTGGAGTCCAGGTATCCCTCCTTCAGATTGCGGTTTCCGGTATTAAAGCCCAGTTCCGTTTTCGCCTCTTTCTGCGGCTTTTTACTCTGAATATTGACCAGCCCGCCCGGTGAGCCGCCGCCATACAGCACGGATGACGGCCCCTTCAGGATATCGACGCTCTCAATCAGCAGCGGATCGATTCGCGCTTTGGTGTTCCCGGTGACGTTATAGGGAAGTTGCAGGCCGTTGTAGAACTCCTGATCGACGTTGAACCCGCGGATTTTGTACTCGCTCATGTAAGAGGTGCTCCCGCGCACCTCCGTGGAAACGCCCGGCGCATAGCGCAGGATCTCGTTTACCGAACTGGCGTGCCGCTGCTCAATCTCTTTAGCGGCAATGGTGTTGATCACCTGCGGCGTTTTACTTTCCGCGACGGCTGATTTCGTGGCGCTGTTGGTCCAGGCAGGAAGCGCGCTGCCCTGCTCTGTGCCTGTCACCACGATGGTGGATTCTTCTGCGAAAGCCTGTGTTTGCAATGCCAGCGTGACGGCGCCTGCCAACGCGCATAACGCAAAACGTGAAGTGCTCATAGTGTCGTCTTGTTATTAGATGGTATTGGGAACGGCAATTATTATCATTTCCATTAGCAAATCAATATCGGCGGAGAAAAACAGATCGTTTGTATTAAGTTTCATGCCCGCGTGCCGATAACCCAGAGACAGTCTGTCATCTATCGAGGAGCCATCTGGCGTGAGTAGCTACAGTGAGCAGTTCCTGAAACAAAATCCGCTGGCTGTATTAGGGGTGTTACGCGACCTGAAAAAAGGCGAGGTGCCGCTGCGCATCAACTGGTCAACCAGCCAGTTTATCAGCAAGATCCTGGACGTGACGGCAGAGCACCTGATCGTCGATCTGGGTAGCCAGAGCGATGAAAACCGTGCCGCGCTACAGGCAGAGAATCTCTCGGTGATGGCCGAAACGCAGGGGGCGAAAGTCGAGTTTGTGCTGCCTCGTCTGACCACGATCGCGTACCAGGGTTTGCCTGCGTTTATCGCTCCCCTGCCCGCTAACCTCTGGTTCGTGCAACGCCGGGAGTTTTTTCGCATCAGCGCTCCGCTTCACCCGGCCTATTTCTGTAAGGCAAAAATGCCGGACAAAAAAGAGATTCGCTTTCGTCTCTTCGACCTGTCACTGGGCGGGATGGGCGCGTTAATGGATACGCCGAAGCCGGAAGGGCTGGTGGAAGGTATGCGTTTTAGTCAGATTGAGCTGGATATGGGCGGATGGGGACGCTTCTGGTTTGACGCCCAGCTGATTGCCATCAGCGAGCGCAAGGTGGTGGACAGCAAAAACGAAACCATTACCACGCCGCGACTGAGCTTTCGCTTTCTGAATGTCGGGCCAGGCGCCGAACGCGAACTACAGCGCATCATCTTCTCACTGGAGCGTGAAGCGCGGGAACGCGCGAATAAAGTGCGCTGATAGGCGTCGGGCAGCGTGCTGCCGCCCGACAAAGGCGTTACATAGCGTCCATCGCTTTCTGGACTTTCCAGATATAACGTGGAGCCTGTGCTGACGGATGATTCTTCACAACGTGCTCGAAGAATTCATCTTTATCCATATCGTTAATCTCTTCTATCGCCTCTTTGCGATCGGATGAGAAGGTTCGGAGCAGCGCGCCGGCTCCGTTAACGTACGACACCACCAGTGCATATTGCATCACTTCCGGATCGTCAATCCCCTTCAGAATGCCATGCTCGAGAATGCTCAGGTAAGCGGTTCCCATAGAGATATTACGCTCCGGGTTTTTCAGCTCGCTGGTGGATGGCTGTCCCTTCCAGCCCATGTAGCGATAGACCTCTCTTCCCGCCGTCGAGGCTTTTAACTGCATCAGCCCCACCGCATTCGATTTACTCACCAGCGTCGGGTTGCCGCCGGACTCCACGGCAATGATCGCCGTGATCAGACGCGGGCTCACGCCCCAGGCCTTTCCGGCTTGTTCGCTGATCGGCATCCACTGCATGGCCCGCTTTACCGGCACTTCAGGGTTCCAGGGGGGATTTTGATAATCATGTTTTGAACTACAGCCAGCGAGCAGCACAATCAAAAAAGCAAACCATCTCAATTTCACGTCATCTATCCTTATAGCCGGTCATCGCGGTACGTCGCCCCTTGAAGCAGGCGGCGTATAAGCGGCATGATATAGACAATTAGATTCTCATTCAGCAAGGAATTGCCATGCCTCAGTTTCATCTCATCGCACCGTCAGGCTACTGCATCAATCAGGAGGCGGCACAGCGGGGCGTTCAACGCCTGCTGGAAATGGGCCATCAGGTAGAAAATCAGACAATTATCCCCCGCCGCATGCAGCGTTTTGCCGGTACGGAGGCGCAGAGACTGAGCGATATCAACAGCCTGGCGACGCTGGAAGGTGAAAACACCATTGTGCTGGCCGTGCGCGGCGGCTATGGCGCAAGCCGGCTGCTGGAGAGCATCGACTGGGCCGGGCTGGCCGCGCGCCAGCAGCAGGATCCGCTGTTAATCTGCGGACACAGCGATTTCACGGCGATCCAGCTCGGCCTGCTGGCGTTGCATAACGTCATTACCTTTAGCGGCCCGATGCTGGCCGGTAACTTTGGCGCGCCGGAGCTGGATGCGTTTACGCAGGACCATTTCTGGCGCGCCCTGCAAAACCCGACGTTCACCATCGAGTGGCAAGGCAATGGACCGCACTGGGAATGTGAAGGACAGCTGTGGGGCGGCAACCTCGCGATGCTGGTGTCGCTAATTGGTACGCCGTGGTTGCCGCAGATCACGGATGGCATACTGGTGCTGGAAGATATCAATGAACATCCGTTCCGTGTCGAACGCATGCTGTTGCAGCTGTATCACGCCGGGATCCTGGATCGGCAGTCGGCCATTGTGCTGGGCAGTTTTAGCGGTTCAGCCCCCAACGATTACGATGCAGGCTATTCCCTGGAAACGATGATTGATTTCATTCGTTCCCGCCTGGATATCCCGGTGATCGCTGGCCTGGATTTCGGGCATGAGCAGCAAACCGTTACGCTGCCGCTGGGCGCCCGGGCGCACCTTGTACACGATAATTCAGGCAGTCGGTTAACAATCAGCGGTCATCCGGTCTTAAAGGCATAAAAAAGCCGTTATTCCCCCTCAATAATACGCAGTTACCGTTGTTAATATGTTAGGGTTTTAATAACAGCGTTCACATTGAGGTGGGAGTAAGACGACATTGGGTGCCACAGCGATAATCAGTCTTTTCATTCTGGGTTCCATCCTGGTAACCTTCAGCATTTTATTAAGTTCATTTTCATCGCGCCTTGGCATACCTATTCTTGTCATTTTCCTGGCTATCGGCATGCTGGCGGGAGTCGACGGAATCGGCGGTATCCCCTTCGATAATTACCCTTTCGCCTATATGGTGAGTAACCTCGCGCTGGCGGTCATCCTGCTGGACGGCGGTATGCGCACCCAGGCAAGTTCGTTTCGCGTTGCCTTAGGCCCGGCGCTGTCTCTGGCGACCGTCGGGGTGCTGATCACCTCCGGCCTGACCGGTATGATGGCGGCCTGGCTGTTTAACCTCGATATTATGGAAGGCCTGCTGATTGGCGCGATCGTCGGCTCGACCGATGCGGCAGCGGTTTTCTCGCTGCTCGGCGGCAAGGGGCTGAACGAACGTGTTGGCTCCACGCTGGAGATTGAATCCGGCAGTAACGATCCGATGGCGGTATTCCTGACCATCACTCTGATTGAGATGATCCAGCAGCACGAAACCGGCCTGAGCTGGATGTTCGCCTGGCACATCCTCCAGCAGTTTGGCCTGGGGATTATCATTGGTCTCGGCGGCGGTTACCTGTTACAGCAGACGATCAACCGTATTACGCTGCCTTCCGGCCTTTACCCGCTGCTGGCCCTGAGCGGCGGGATCCTGATCTTTGCCGTCACCACCGCGCTGGACGGCAGCGGTATTCTGGCGGTTTACCTTTGCGGTTTCCTGTTGGGCAACCGACCGATTCGCAACCGTCACGCCATTTTGCAGAACTTCGACGGTCTGGCCTGGCTGGCGCAGATTGCCATGTTCCTGGTGCTGGGCCTGCTGGTGACGCCGTCGGACCTGCTGCCTATCGCCGTACCGGCGCTGCTTTTGTCGGCCTGGATGATCTTCTTCGCCCGTCCGCTGTCGGTGTTTGCCGGGCTGCTACCGTTCCGCGGATTTAACCTGCGTGAGCGGATATTTATCAGTTGGGTGGGTCTGCGCGGCGCGGTGCCGATTATTCTGGCAGTGTTCCCGATGATGGCCGGGCTGGACAACGCCCGCCTGTTCTTTAACGTCGCCTTCTTCGTGGTGCTGGTGTCGCTGCTGTTCCAGGGGACGTCGCTGGGCTGGGCGGCGAAAAAAGCCAAAGTGGTGGTACCGCCCATTGGCTGGCCGGTCTCCCGCGTGGGGCTGGATATTCACCCTGAGAATCCCTGGGAACAGTTTGTCTACCAGCTAAGCGCCGATAAGTGGTGCGTGGGCGCGTCCCTGCGCGATCTGCATATGCCCGCTGAAACGCGCATTGCCGCCCTGTTCCGGGATAACGCCCTGCTTCACCCGACCGGCAGCACGCGGCTGCGTGAGAACGATATTCTCTGCGTGATTGGCCGCGAGCGCGACCTGCCTGCCCTCGGCAAGCTGTTCAGCCAGTCGCCCCCGGTGGCGCTGGACCAGCGTTTCTTCGGCGATTTTATCCTCGAAGCCAGCGCCCGCTTTGCGGATGTGGCGCTGATTTATGGCCTGGAAGGTGGACTGGAGAATCGCGATAACCAGCAAACACTGGGTGAAATTATTCAGCAATTATTAGGGGCTGCGCCGGTCGTCGGTGACCAGGTGGAGTTTGCCGGGATGATCTGGACGGTAGCCGAGAAAGAAGATAATGCGGTGCGCAAAGTCGGCGTAAGGCCGATGGAGGAAGAGGCGGAGTAGCTGCTTTTTTGCCGGGTGGCGCTAACGCTTACCCGACCTACTTTCGGGCTTTTGTAGGCCGGGTAAGGCGAAGCCGCCACCCGGCACATACACAAGTTACACCGTCACAACAGGCACTCTGGGTGCCAGCGCGCACATCAGCTCATACCCAACGGTGCCCGCCGCAGCGGCCACATCATCAATTTTAACTTCGTTGCCCCACAGCTCAACCGGTGACCCGATCCCCGCCTGGGGACACGGCGTTAAATCAATGGCCAGCATGTCCATTGAGACGGTGCCTACCGTGCCGGTGCGCACGCCATCGACCCACACCGGCGTGCCGCTCGGGGCGATGCGCGGATAACCATCTGCATAGCCCCCCGCCACGATACCGATACGCTGTTCGCCCGCTGCCCGATAACGGCTGCCATAGCCCACCGTATCGCCCGCTTTTAACGTCTGCACGCCGATAATCTCGCTTCGTAACGTCATCACCGGCTTCAGGCCGCTGTTGGCGATATCCTGCCACTGACCTGAGGGTGACGCGCCGTACAGAACGATCCCCGGACGCACCCAGTTGTAGTGCGCTTCAGGATGCCAGAGCGTTGCCGCTGAGTTCGACAGCGAGCGCGGACAGTCCAGCCCTTCTGCCGCCTGCTCAATGCGGACTATGGCATCGGCAATTCCGTCCGGCTTTTCCGCATCGGCGAAATGCGCCATCAGCGTCATCTCACCGACGTTTTTCAGCGCACGAAGCTGCTGCCAGACCGTGTGCACCCGTTCAGGCTGAAAGCCCAGACGGTTCATCCCGCTGTTCACTTTGAGATAGATATCCAGCGGGGCATGCAGCTTCGCGTCCTGAATCGCCTTGATCTGCCAGTTACTATGAATGCTGGTCGTCAGGCGGTACTTATCCAGCAGAGGCAGATCCTGCGCATGGAAGAATCCTTCCAGCAGCAGGATCGGTCCTTTCCAGCCGCGCTCGCGCAGCAGGATGGCCTCTTCCAGATTCAGCAGGGCAAAACCATCGGTGGCGCCGAGCGCACTCCAGATACGGTCGATACCATGACCGTAGGCGTTGGCTTTCACCACCGACCAGACACGAGAACCCGGCGCAGCACGGCGAACAATTTGCAGGTTATCCTTCAGCGCCTGCAAATCCAGCTGGGCCAGAATAGGACGGGACATTGCGACTCCTTAATTATGCGCGCCGTGCAGGTGTTGTGGACGCGATGGGGTAAACCCTGATTGATAGCGTGCGGCGCTCAAATCGTCAAACGGAATTGCCGGCGTCCGCCCGGAGATCAGGTCGCTCAGCAGCTGGCCCGAACCGCAGGCCATGGTCCAGCCAAGCGTGCCGTGGCCGGTGTTGGTCCACAAATTTTTGTATGGCGTACGGCCCACAATCGGCGTGCCGTCCGGGGTCATTGGGCGCAGGCCGGTCCAGAACGTCGCCTGCTCAATGAAGCCGCCGCGCGGGAAGAGATCGCCCACGACCATCTCCAGCGTTTCACGACGCGGTTTAAGCAGCTCAGTATTAAAGCCCACGATTTCCGCCATGCCGCCGACGCGGATCCGGTTATCGAAGCGGGTGATGGCGATTTTGTAGGTTTCATCAAGAATGGTCGAGACCGGCGCGCCGCTGTCCTCTTTCACAGGAATGGTCAGGGAGTAGCCTTTCAGCGGATAGACCGGGATATCCAGGATCCCTTTCAGCATCGCGGTTGAGTAGGAGCCAAACGCCATCACGTAGGCATCGGCTTTGATTACCTCTTCCCCACACTTCACGCCGTAAATCTTCTCCCCTTCCGACAGCAGTTTGTCGACAGAAGTATTGAAGCGGAATTTCACCCCGGCCTGCTCACACATGCGCGCCAGACGCTGGGTGAAAAGCTGGCAGTCGCCGGTTTCATCGTTCGGTAAACGCAGACCGCCCGTCAGCTTGTGCGCGACCTCGGCAAGCGCTGGCTCCACCTGCGCCAGCTGGCTGGCTTCCAGCAGCTGATACGGTACGCCCGCATCTTCAAGCACGGCGATATCGCGGGTCGCGTTTTCGTACTGTTGCGCGGTACGGAACAGCTGAAGCGTGCCGCCCTGGCGTCCTTCATATTCAATGCCCGTTGAGGCACGCAGCGCCTTCAGGCAGTCGCGGCTGTATTCCGCCAGACGCACCATGCGCCCTTTGTTTTCCATATAGTGGCGGGTGTCGCAGTTGCGCAGCATCTGCCACATCCACTTAAGCTGGAACTGCGTGCCGTCGAGGCTGATCGCCAGCGGCGCATGTCGCTGAAACATCCATTTGATCGCCTTCAGCGGAACGCCCGGGGCCGCCCACGGCGCAGCGTAGCCCGGGGAGATTTGCCCCGCATTCGCCGCACTGGTTTCCAGCGCCGGACCGGATTCGCGATCGATAACGGTAACCTCATGTCCCGCCTGACTTAAATACCAGGCGCTGGTTACGCCAACGACACCACTTCCCAGTATGACAACACGCATAGCCACTCCATTATGAGCAAAAGAACAATCATCTAATTACAGATTGATAACCTAGTTGAAAATATTATTCAACATATGACTTTTTTATGGTGACTCAACTCACATATCCCGCTGTATCAGGGGATAGCGCTTATTTGGGATCTCCTGCTGCGCGTTATTTTTAACCAGTAGAAAATTCTGTGAGCACCGCTTTTTTTGCCGTATCGAAAACGTGAAATCGCAAAGAAAAAATTTCTGCGCCCCGCGTATTTGAATGGGGTGATCTATGCTTGAAAGGAGGCTCTCCAGTCAGAGAGAGCGACCAACAACGAGGGCGCGCTAATGGCTACACTAGATTCCATGTCCAGGGACAGCACCCGTCTGAGCGATGGACCCGACTGGACCTTCGAGTTGCTGGATGTCTACCTGGCGGAGATCGACCGGGTGGCCAAACTCTATCGTCTGGATACCTACCCCCATCAGATTGAAGTCATCACCTCGGAACAGATGATGGACGCTTACTCCAGCGTCGGGATGCCGATTAACTATCCGCACTGGTCGTTTGGTAAAAAATTCATTGAGACAGAGCGGCTGTATAAGCACGGGCAGCAGGGATTGGCGTATGAAATCGTCATTAACTCTAACCCATGTATTGCCTATCTGATGGAGGAGAACACCATTACCATGCAGGCGCTGGTGATGGCGCACGCCTGCTATGGACATAACTCGTTCTTCAAAAATAACTATCTGTTCCGCAGCTGGACGGACGCCAGCTCAATCGTTGATTACCTCATCTTCGCCCGTAACTACATTACCGACTGCGAAGAGCGCTACGGCGTGGACGAGGTTGAGAAACTGCTGGACTCCTGCCACGCGCTGATGAACTACGGCGTTGACCGCTATAAGCGTCCGCAGAAGATCTCCTTGCAGGAGGAGAAAGCTCGGCAGAAAAGCCGCGAGGAGTATCTGCAAAGCCAGGTGAATATGCTGTGGCGCACCCTGCCAAAACGTGAAGAGGAGAAAACCGTCGCCGAGGCGCGTCGCTACCCTTCCGAGCCGCAGGAAAACCTGCTCTACTTTATGGAGAAAAACGCCCCACTGCTGGAGCCCTGGCAGCGTGAGATCCTGCGCATCGTGCGCAAGGTGAGCCAGTATTTCTATCCGCAGAAGCAAACCCAGGTGATGAACGAAGGCTGGGCGACCTTCTGGCACTACACCATTCTGAACCACCTGTATGACGAGGGAAAAGTCTCCGAACGGTTTATGATGGAGTTCCTGCACAGCCACACCAACGTGGTGTTCCAGCCGGCATATAACAGCCCGTGGTACAGCGGTATTAACCCGTACGCGCTCGGCTTTGCCATGTTCCAGGATATCAAGCGTATTTGTCAGTCGCCCACCGAAGAGGACAAATACTGGTTCCCGGATATTGCCGGTTCCGACTGGCTGGAAACGCTGCACTTCGCGATGCGTGATTTTAAGGATGAGAGCTTTATCAGCCAGTTCATGTCGCCGAAGATCATGCGTGATTTCCGCTTCTTCACCGTACTGGATGATGACCGCAACAACTTCCTGGAGATCTCCGCGATCCACAACGAAGAGGGCTATCGCGAGATCCGCTCGCGCCTGTCGTCCCAGTACAACCTGAGTAATCTTGAACCGAACATTCAGGTGTGGAACGTGGATCTGCGCGGCGATCGCTCTCTGACGTTGCGCTATATTCCGCACAACCGCGCACCGCTGGATAAGGGGCGTAAGGAAGTGCTGAAGCATGTGCATCGCCTGTGGGGATTTGACGTCTTGCTGGAGCAGCAGAACGAAGATGGCAGCGTGGAGCTGCTGGAGCGGTGTCCGGCGCGGTTGAATACGCTGTAGTGGGATTTTTTGCCCGGTGGCGCTACGCTTACCGGGCCTACGGGACCTGTAGGCCGGGTCAGGCGAAGCCGCCACCCGGCGAAAAAAAACCTCTCAATCGAGAGGTTTTTTCTTTTACCGGCCCTGAATCGCTAAATCACCCGGCAGCGTTTTCTGCATCCGGTGCCAGATTTCACCGGAGTCGTGGCCGTAACGACGCACGGTTTCATAGACCTGATCGTGCAGCCCTTCGGTGCAGAGTTTGCTCAGTTTATGATAGAAGCCGAGCGCCAGACTGCGGGCTTCAGGGTTAGCAAAGTAGTGACGACCAATGCGCGTATATAACCCTTTCATTCCATTCAGGATCAAACCGTAAACCGGATTGCCGGAAGCAAACGCCAGACCACGGAACACGTTGTAATCCAGGGTCGCAAAGGCATCCGCGTGGTCTTCCACCTCATTGGCGGTAGCAAGTACCTTCAGCGCATCTTCAGGGTGCTGGCGAAACGCGGTGCGGATGAAAATGGTGGCGATGTTGGTGCGCACGGAAAGCAGATTATCAATCAGCTGCGGTACGCTTTCGTGATCGAGACGCGCCAGCGTTTCCAGAATGTTCAGCCCGGACGTTTCCCAGAAGTTATTCACTTTAGTGGGTTTGCCATGCTGTATCGTCAACCAGCCATCGCGCGCCAGACGCTGGAGCACTTCTCGCAGCGTGGTACGGGTGACGCCAATCAGTTCAGAGAGTTCGCGTTCAGCAGGTAGAATTGATCCCGCAGGGAAACGATTATTCCAGATGCTTTCAATGATGTACTCTTCCGCGAAACCCGCCGGGCTCTGCGCCTTAATGACCATAGTGAGATTTCCATTACACAGCTTTAGCAAATTGCACTCATCATACCAGAGGTGTGCAGAGGCAGATAGCGCAGCAGAGACAGAAAAGAGGGATCGCCGTTTCATTTTTATGAAATTTACAAATGGCTTAATCCCCCGCTCTGCCGCCATTTTTGCGTATACTGATGTCTTGTCTTATTTGACGGGGAAAGGACGTCTGTCGTGGAAATTTCATTTGGGCGCGCGCTGTGGCGCAACTTTTTAGGTCAGTCACCTGACTGGTACAAACTCACTTTACTGGTATTCCTGGTCGTTAATCCCGTTATCTTTTTGCTGGATCCCTTCGTTGCCGGGTGGATGTTGGTCGCCGAGTTTATCTTTACCCTGGCGATGGCGCTGAAGTGCTATCCGCTGTTGCCCGGCGGGCTGCTGGCGCTGGAAGCCGTGGTCATTGGAATGACCAGCGCGGAGCATGTTAAAAACGAGATAGCGTCGAATCTTGAAGTCCTGCTGCTGCTGATCTTCATGGTGGCGGGGATCTACTTTATGAAGCAGCTTCTGCTGTTTATCTTCACCCGTTTGCTGTTGAGCATTCCGTCGAAAACGCTGCTCTCGCTGGCGTTTTGCCTCGCCGCAGCCTTCCTCTCTGCCTTCCTGGATGCGCTGACGGTCGTGGCGGTAGTGATCAGCGTCGCCGTCGGCTTTTACGGGATTTACCACCGGGTGGCCTCGTCTCGTCCTGGCGATAACTTGCAGGACGACAGCCACGTTGAGGCGCACAACCGCGATGTGCTGGAACAGTTCCGCGCATTTCTGCGCAGCCTGATGATGCATGCAGGCGTGGGGACGGCGCTGGGCGGCGTGATGACCATGGTCGGGGAGCCGCAAAACCTGATTATCGCCAAAGCAGCTGAGTGGCATTTTGGCGAATTTTTCCTGCGCATGGCGCCGGTCAGCGTACCCGTGCTGGTCTGCGGGTTAGCCACCTGTGTGCTGGTCGAAAAATTCAACCTCTTTGGGTATGGCGCGACGTTGCCCGATCAGGTCCGCCAGGAGCTGCATAAGTTTGACGAGCAGAGCCGCAAACAACGCACGCGCCAGGAGACGCTGCGCCTGATTGCACAGGGTTTCATCGGCGTGTGGCTTATCGCTGCGCTGGCCTTCCACCTTGCCGAGGTGGGGCTGATTGGCCTGTCGGTAATTATCCTTGCAACCAGCCTGGGCGGCGTTACGGACGAACATGCTATTGGAAAAGCCTTTACCGAAGCGCTGCCGTTTACCGCCCTGCTGGCGGTGTTTTTTGCCGTCGTGGCGGTGATTATTGACCAACATCTGTTCGCGCCGATCATCGCGTTTGTGCTTCAGGCTACGCCAGATTCGCAGCTAACGCTGTTCTATTTGTTTAACGGTCTGTTGTCCTCTATATCCGATAACGTCTTTGTCGGGACGGTATATATCAATGAGGCCAAAGCCGCAATGGAGCAAGGGATTGTCAGCAGTGAACAGTTCGAGCTGCTGGCGGTGGCGATCAACACCGGAACCAACCTCCCCTCCGTGGCAACCCCGAACGGTCAGGCGGCATTCCTCTTCCTTCTGACCTCGGCACTGGCACCACTCATACGACTTTCTTATGGAAGAATGGTCTGGATGGCGCTGCCGTATACGCTGGTGCTTACCCTGGTTGGTTTACTGTGCATCAAAATTACTCTCGTTCCCTGTACGCAATGGTTATTGCAAGCAGGTATACTTGCGGCGCATTAAAATTCGTTTACACTGCGCTGTCTAAGCATGTTCCAGGGAAATGATTATGTTGCGATTTTTGAACCAGTGCTCACGCGGTCGCGGAGCGTGGTTGTTGATGGCCCTGACCGCCTTTGCGCTGGAAATGGTCGCGCTGTGGTTTCAGCATGTGATGGGGCTGAAACCTTGCGTACTGTGTATTTATGAGCGTTGTGCGCTGTTCGGCATTATGGGCGCGGGTCTGGTAGGTGCGATTGCACCCAAATCACCGTTACGCTATGCGGCAATTGCCATCTGGCTGTACAGCGCCGGGAAAGGCATTGCGCTTGCCTGGGAGCACACCCAAATGCAGCTTCACCCGTCGCCGTTTATGACCTGCGATTTTGCCGCCCGCTTCCCGAGCTGGCTGCCGCTGGATAAATGGCTGCCGCAGGTGTTTGTGGCCTCCGGTGACTGCTCTGTACGCCAGTGGGAATTCCTGACGCTGGAGATGCCGCAGTGGCTGGTGGGCATTTTTGTCGCCTACTTTGTGGTGGCGCTGCTGGTGCTGATTGCCCAGCCGTTCAAACCAAAGAAACGCGATCTTTTTGGAAGGTAAAAGCAGAACGGCAACGTCAGTTTTGCAGGTCGGGTAAGCGCAGCGCCACTCGACACAATTGTGAACAATAAAAAACCCGCCTCGGCGGGTTTTTTATTATCACCGATTAGGGTGATTCATAATGTGGTCTTCCCAGTCCCGCACCTCGGACTCTTTCACCGCAATGTGGCGCACGGAAATACGTTCGCCGTGCATCGCCGCTTTCGACCCCGTCAACAGCGGATGCCATGTGGGCAGATCTTTCCCTTCCGCCAGCAGGCGATACGCGCAGGTATGCGGCAGCCACTCAAAGGTCGGTAGATTTTCACGGGTTAACTTGATGCAGTCCGGCTCATATTCGAAACGGCGCTCATAGTTGCGGCACTGGCAGGTTTTGATGTTTAACTGCTTGCAGGCTACGTTGGTGAAATAGATCTCGTCCGAATCTTCATCCATCAGCTTATGCAGGCAGCACTGCCCGCAGCCGTCACACAACGATTCCCACTCCGCGTCGGTCATGTCGTCGAGAGTTTTGCTTTGCCAGAAAGGAATGTCGTTCATCGGGATGTCCACACGTCAAAATAGAGCGCACCTTATAACGAGTCTGGCACGTTGATGCAAGTTTTGCCGCCCTTTTCAGGCGGCAAGGTGCTTTTACAGCACGCGGGTTTTCAGCGACAGGCCGTTAAAACTGACATCCAGTTCGTCGCCGCTAAGCAGCGGCCCCACACCTTCCGGAGTGCCGGTGAGGATCACGTCGCCAGGTTTCAGGGTGAAGAAGCGGCTCATGTAGGCAATCAGCGGAACGATCTTATGGATCATGTCAGCGGTCGTTCCCTGCTGGCGGATCTCGCCGTTGACCTTCAGGCTGAGCGGCGTGTTCTGCGGATCGTCGGTAAATTCACTCACCGGAATGAAACCGGAAATCGGGCATGAATTATCAAAACCCTTCGCTTTTTCCCACGGCTGCCCCGCTTTCTTCATTTTGCCCTGAACATCACGCAGCGTCAGGTCAAGCGCGACACCGTAACCCGCAATCGCTTTCTCTACATGCTCTTCGGTCGCCTGGCGCAGCGTCGCGCCGATCAGCACCGCCAGCTCCACTTCATGATGCACCGAGCCCAGTCCCTGCGGCAGAACCAGCGGCTGGCGAATATCGCACAGTGCGGTTTCTGGCTTAATAAACAGAACCGGCTCTTCCGGCACGGCGCTGCCCATCTCCTGAATATGTTTTGCATAGTTGCTGCCCACGCAGACCACTTTGCTGACGGGATAATCCAGTAATGCACCTTGCCAGTTATGATGTTGATACATGGTCGACCCCTAATCGGTTGATGAGTTGTTCCCGGAAGGACCCGGGCTTATTTCTTTCCGCTCACCTCAAGATGCTGTTTTAATAAATTCTCCGGTGGCGGCGGAAGCTGTAAATAATAGCCCTGCTCGGTTAACGCCTTTTTGACTTTCTCCAGATCGGCGTTCACCAGCTTCTTACGGCCGTCCAGCGGCAGCAGCATCGCCAGCTGCGGTCGGCCAAAGCTTTTCATTAATTCTTCAGGCACGCGGGAAAAATCGTCTTTCTTTTCGACATAAAGGTAGGTCTGGTCGCGGCTGGTACTTCTGTAGATCACACAAAACATGTTTTTACTCTGAATTAACGGGTGGTTGCTTGCCTCAATATACTCCTGACTATAACATGCCTGATACTCTTCGGAATATCGCGGCGATGTGTTGCGGTTAATAGCAAATTGAGTAAGGCCAGGATGTCAAATACGCCCATCGAGCTTAAAGGCAGTAGCTTCACCTTATCAGTGGTTCATTTGCATGATGCAAAACCCGAGGTTATTCGTCAGGCGTTAGAAGACAAAATCGCGCAGGCTCCCGCTTTTCTTAAGCATGCTCCTGTCGTCGTCAATGTAAGCGACCTTGAGGGGCCGGTTAACTGGAAGCGGCTCCAGCAGGCCGTCGCCTCCACGGGGTTGCGCATCGTGGGCATTAGCGGCTGCAAAGACGCAGAGTTAAAAGCCGAAATTGAACGCGCGGGTTTGCCCTTGTTAAACGAGGGCAAAGAAAAAGCCCCACGTGCAACGCCTGCAACCGTTCCCGCTCCCCCGCCTCCGGCGCAAAATGTAGCCCCAGTCACAAAAACGCGATTGATTGATCTGCCGGTTCGTTCCGGTCAGCGCATTTATGCGCCAAACTGTGATCTGATTGTTACAAGCCACGTCAGTGCGGGCGCTGAACTGATTGCAGATGGCAATATTCACGTTTACGGTATGATGCGTGGACGTGCGCTTGCGGGCGCCAGCGGCGATCGAGAAGCACAAATTTTTTGTACTCACCTGACGGCAGAACTGGTGTCTATCGCAGGTGAATATTGGCTGAGCGATAAAATCCCAGCCGAATTTTATGGCAAAGCGGCCCGTCTGCAACTGGCAGATAACGCTTTGACCGTTCAACCGTTAAATTGATCCCTTTTAACAAGGAATTTCTATGGCACGCATTATTGTTGTGACTTCGGGTAAAGGAGGCGTTGGCAAGACCACCTCCAGCGCGGCCATCGCTACTGGTTTGGCCCAGAAGGGAAAGAAAACCGTCGTAATCGACTTCGATATCGGTCTGCGTAACCTGGACCTGATCATGGGTTGCGAGCGTCGCGTGGTGTATGACTTCGTGAACGTCATTCAGGGCGATGCCACCCTTAACCAGGCGCTGATTAAAGATAAGCGTACCGAGAACCTCTACATTCTTCCGGCGTCCCAGACCCGTGATAAAGACGCCCTGACCCGCGAAGGCGTGGAAAAGGTGCTCGACGATCTGAAAAAGATGGAGTTCGACTTTGTGGTCTGCGACTCCCCGGCCGGTATCGAAACCGGCGCGCTGATGGCGCTCTACTTCGCGGATGAAGCCATCATCACCACCAACCCGGAGGTCTCGTCAGTACGTGATTCCGACCGTATTCTCGGCATTCTGGCCTCGAAATCCCGTCGCGCGGAAAATGGCCAGGAGCCAATCAAAGAGCACCTGCTGCTGACCCGCTACAACCCGGGCCGGGTGAACAAAGGTGACATGCTGAGCATGGAAGACGTGCTGGAGATCCTGCGCATCAAACTGGTTGGCGTGATCCCGGAAGATCAGTCCGTGTTGCGCGCCTCTAACCAGGGCGAGCCCGTGATCCTGGATACACAGGCAGACGCGGGTAAAGCGTATGCGGATACCGTTGACCGTCTGCTGGGAGAAGAACGTCCTTTCCGCTTCATTGAAGAAGAGAAGAAAGGTTTCCTCAAACGCCTGTTCGGAGGATAAGTTATGGCATTACTGGACTTTTTTCTCTCGCGGAAAAAAAGCACCGCCAACATCGCAAAAGAACGTCTGCAAATCATTGTTGCGGAACGTCGTCGTAGCGACGCCGAACCGCACTACCTGCCGCAGCTGCGCAAAGACATTCTGGAAGTGATCTGCAAATACGTGCAGATTGACCCAGAAATGGTCACCGTTCAGCTGGAGCAAAAAGACGGGGATATTTCGATTCTGGAGCTGAACGTGACGCTTCCGGAAGCGGAAGAGTCGCGTTAATCCGGTTGTGGTTTTGTAGGCCGGGCAAGCATCGCGCCACCCGGCAATTTCCCCGGTGGCGCTGCGCTTACCGGGGCTACAATTCTTTAGCGCGGATACCCTTCCAGCAGGGTATTCAGGCGTTCGGCCATCAGTTCCCCCCGCCATCCGGCGACCAGCTCCGGTAAACCATTTTGCGGTTTCAACTTCCAGTGCCAGTTCAGCAGCTGGTTAATCTGACGACGTGAAGCCAGCAGTTCGGCACTCAGTTTGCTTTCCCCCGCCACCGTCTGCACCAGCGCTTTGATATCTTTGAATGCCTTGCGGTAGCCCGGCATATCCATCAGGTTAAGCAGTGGTTCTGGCAGTGCGTCCTCCGGCAGCTGCTGAGCTTTCTCTACCAGCGCGAGCAGCGTTTTACCGTGGAAACGGATCTCACTCCCGGAAAGGCCAATGCTGTCCAGTTCGCCAAGGCTACCCGGCATATAGCGCGCCACCGCCCACAGGTGTTCTTCACGCACCACGAAGTTAACCGCCAGATCGCGCTCACGTGCTTTACGCAGACGCCAGTCAGCCAGCAGTTGCAGACAGGCCAGCTGGCGGGTGCGCAGCTGCCAGGCGTTGGTGATGTCACGCCAGGCCTCTTTCGGATCAACCACTTCCTGACGACGCTGCTGCGTCATGCGGCACTCGTCCAGTGCGGCAGACAGCCAACCGGACGCCTCAGCCTCTTTCATAAGCTGGCCGGCAATTGGAAGAAGGTAAAAGACGTCTGCCGCGGCGTATTCAAGCTGACGCGCCGTTAGGGGACGCGCGAGCCAGTCGGTACGCGATTCGCTCTTATCCAGCGTCAGACCGGTGTACTCTTCCACCATCGCGGCGAAGCCCCAGGAGAGCGGACGACCGCTGAACGCCGCGAGGATCTGGGTATCAATCAGCGGCTGCGGCATGATGCCAAAAGTGTTGAGAAAGACTTCCAGATCTTCACTGCCCGCGTGCAGATATTTGGTCACGGCGGTATCCAGCAACAGCTCGCGCATTGGCGCCCAGTCGGTAATGCCGAGGGGGTCAATCAATGACACGTGTTTGCCGTCATACATCTGAATCAGACCCAGCTGCGGATAGTACGTTCGGGTGCGGACAAATTCCGTATCCAGGGCGATAGCAGGAAATTCACGCGTCACCTCGCACAGCGAAGCCAGCTCGTCGTTGGTAGTGATCATCTGGTAATTCAAATCGGACTCTCTTTTGTTTGCGCCCATAAAAAACGCCGGCTTAACCGGCGTCTGGGCGATTAACGTGAAGCTCAGGCCTTATTGTCCACTTTGGCACGGGCTTCGTCACGTAATTCTCGTCGTAATATCTTCCCGACGTTGGATTTCGGCAGCTCATCCCGGAATTCCACCAGCTTCGGCACTTTATAGCCCGTCAGCTGACGGCGACAGAACGTTATCAGCGCATCCTCGGTCAGAGAAGGATCTTTCTTGACCACAAATATCTTCACCGCTTCACCGCTGCTGCCTGAAGGAACGCCCACCGCCGCCACTTCCAGCACGCCGCTGTGCTGCATCACCACGTCTTCGATTTCGTTCGGATAGACGTTGAACCCTGACACCAGGATCATGTCTTTCTTGCGATCGACGATGCGCAGGAAGCCTTCGTCATCCATCACCGCGATGTCGCCCGTGTGCAGCCAGCCGTCTTTGATGATCTCATCCGTGGCATCCGGACGTTGCCAGTAGCCCAGCATCACCTGCGGCCCTCTGACGCATAGCTCCCCTGGCTCACCGTGAGGCACTTCGTTATCCTCATCATCCACCAGTTTTGCTTCCGTCGACGGGACCGGCAGACCGATACTGCCGCTGTGGTAGTCGATGTCATGCGGGTTAACGCTGACCAGCGGGGCGCACTCCGTCAGGCCATAGCCCTCCAGCAGATACTGCCCGGTGAGTTTCACCCAGCGCTCGGCAACAGCCTGCTGAACCGGCATCCCGCCGCCCGCGGAGAGGTGCAGCGTGGAGAAATCGAGCTGCTGGAACTCTTTATTGTTAAGCAGCGCGTTAAACAGGGTGTTCACGCCGGTCATGGCGGTGAACGGGTATTTCGCCAGCTCTTTGACCAGCCCCGGGATATCGCGCGGGTTGGTGATCAATACGTTTTGACCGCCAAGCTCGATAAACAGCAGGCAGTTCATGGTCAGCGCAAAAATGTGATACAGCGGAAGCGCGGTGATCACCAGCTCCTTGCCCGGGTGCAGCAGCGGCCCGTAGGTGGCGTTAACCTGCTCAAGGTTCGCCAGCATGTTACGGTGGGTCAGCATCGCCCCTTTCGCCACGCCGGTGGTGCCGCCCGTGTATTGCAGGAAGGCCAGATCCTCGGACACGATCTCCGGCTTTACGTATTGCATCCGGTAGCCCGCATGCAGGGCGCGGCGGAAGGAGATGGCATCCGGCAGGTGGTATTTCGGCACCAGCCGCTTAACGTATTTAACGACAAAGTTGACCAGCGTACCTTTCGCGGTAGAGAGCTGGTCACCCATGCGCGTCAGGATGACGTGCTTAACCTGAGTTTTTTCAACGACTTTTTCCAGCGTGTGGGCAAAGTTGGAGACAATCACAATCGCCGCCGCGCCGCTGTCATTCAACTGATGTTCCAGCTCGCGCGGGGTATAGAGCGGGTTAACGTTAACCACGATCATCCCTGCCCTGAGGATGCCGAACAGCGCCACCGGGTATTGCAGAAGGTTTGGCATCATCAGCGCGACGCGATCCCCTTTCTGCAAGCCCAACCCTTCCTGTAAATAGGCCGCAAACGCCCGGCTGCGTTCTTCCAGCTTACGGAAGGTCATCACTTCGCCCATATTCACAAACGCGGGCTGGTCAGCGTAGCGCCGTACCGAGTGTTCAAATAGTTCAATCAGGGATTGATAACGGTCAGGATTGATCTCCGCAGGGACATCCGCGGGATAACGGTTAAGCCAAACCTTTTTCAATGCATCACCTCTGAAATGAGTGTTCGTCGTCATCACAGCCCCGATAATAAACAGTTTGTTAACATTATATTAACTCAGCGTACCAGTTTATTAATTGTTCAGATTGCAGGTTGCGAAGCGCGTCACTCTTTTTTTTCGTTTTATCCGTAAAAAAACAGAGACAGCGGCTGAGCCGCTGTCTCTTTCCTAGCAATAACAGTAACTTACTCAGTTACTATTGTTTGAACCTGTGCAGGGCCTGGATTGTACCACCCCCAGCCACCGTAGCCGTAACGATACGGATGCGGTCCCCACATCCACGGATCGATTGGCTGTGGCGGCATCACCACCTGCTGGGCGATACGCCAGCGTTTGTAGCCGTTCACCTGCATGGTCATAAATTTGTATGGCGTATTGCCGATTTTCCCCGCCACCGAACCGGTAATCGGCCCGACGACGGTCACCAGCTGCCCGCGGAAATCTACCGGATCGAGGAAGCCGCTGACGTCAGCGTAGATCCGCCCGCGCGAGGCTTCACCCAGAACAGGCCGCGCGCCGTCGTCCAGTGGAACGGTGGCAATCTCCAGCCGGGTTTTCCCCTGCTGGTTTAGCACTTCAACCACCTTGCCGCCAAACCGCGCTTCCTGCCCGACATACAGCTCCGGGGCATTCATCACGCGTACCAGATCCTGCTGTGGCGTCGGGCTGGTGCCCTTGATCGCATCAGGAACGGTGACGCACCCGCTCAGTGCTATGGCAACCGCGCCTGCCATAAAAAAGCGTACAACTTTAGTCTGAACCGCCATGATGCGACTCCTTTTTCTCAGTTCCTGTTACTGAGATTCACTCGCGGCCAGGAAGTTTCTTCCACGCGACGGTGTTTCGTAAATAAACCGGTTCAGCGTGTTCAACCGCCACGGTTTTTCCTGCGGCAAGCAGCTGACAGGCAATCGGCAGCATATCTTCGGCGGCGGGCAGGAGCATGTTACCGTCCACCAGCGTAAGGCCGGTGTCCTTCGCCATCTCCGGCCACGCCGCCCAGCCGGTTCCGACCGTCGCCCACTCACCGGAGAGCTGTTTCAGGCGCCCGGTGACGGCTTCAGGTTTAAGCACCGCTTCCGTCTCTTCGCCGTGCCAGACGCCGTTTTCGTCACGGGTGTACTCCGCCCAGTAGACTTCCCCCATGCGGGCATCAATCGCAGCCAGCACGCGGGTGGCGCCGGTCATGCGCCATGCTCCCTGGGCCATGGTCGCAAGCGTGGAGACGCCGATCATCGGCAGGTCAGCGCCCAGCGCCAGCCCCTGCGCAATGCCAATCCCGATACGTACGCCCGTAAAGCTGCCCGGACCACGGCCGTAGGCCAGCGCGTCGAGGTCAGTCAGGGCGGTGTTGCCCTCGGTTAAAATGGTTTTTACCAGGGGCAGAATACGTTGGGTGTGTTCCCGTGGGCACTCTTCGAAATGAGCAAAAATCGTACCGTCGTTCCACAGGGCAACGGAACAGGCCTCTGTCGCGGTATCAATAGCCAGAATTCGCATCAGTCGTCGCGCTCTCGCAATGGTCAGTCACAAAATGGCGCGCATCTTAACACACTCCGGGAAGAATTACTCCGCCGTCGGGTTCGCCAGGAAGCGGACCGCGCGTTTAATATCCCGCGTGCGCGGCGCGGGCGGCAGGCTGGCGAGGAAGGTCGCGCCGTAGGGACGCATCACCAGGCGGTTGTCGCAGATCACCAGCACCCCGCGATCGGTGACGTCGCGGATCAGTCGCCCTACCCCCTGTTTAAGCGTGATGACCGCGTCCGGCAGCTGGACGTCGTCGAACGGATCGCCCCCGCGCAGACGGCAGTCCTCCATGCGCGCTTTCAGAAGCGGATCGTCCGGCGATGTAAACGGCAGCTTATCGATAATCACCAGCGAGAGCGTGTCGCCGCGCACGTCTACCCCTTCCCAGAAACTACTGGTCGCCACCAGCAGGGCATTACCGGCGCTGACAAACTGCTGGAGCAGCTGGCCTTTACTGGTCTCCCCCTGCAACAGCACCGGTAGCGTCATGGTGGCGCGGAACTGCTCGGCCAGATCGCGCATCATGGCGTGTGAGGTGCAGAGCATAAAGCAGCGCCCGTTGTTGGCCTCGATCATCGGCTTCAGCATGGCCGCCAGATGTCGCGCCGCGCCCGGCTGGTTAGGCAGCGGCAGATTGCGCGGCACGCACAGCAGCGCCTGTCTCTCATAGTCGAACGGGCTCGGCAGAAGCAGGGATTCCGCCTGCTCAATGCCGAGGCGCTCGGTAAAGTGGTGCAGATCGTCATTGACCGACAGCGTGGCCGAGGTAAAGACCCAGGTGCCGGGCTTTTGCGCCATCACCTCTTTAAATTTATCAGCAACGGTCAGCGGCGTGAGCGCCAGGGTGAAGTGGCGCGAGGTACATTCGTACCAGTAGCTGTAGCCCGGCTGGTTGATCTCTTTCAGCCGCTTCAGCCGCCCACGGTAAAGCGTGGCGCGCTCGAAGGCGGCGTCCAGCAGCGCTGAACGTCCGAGGGACAGCTTCGCCACGTCGTAACAGAGTTCAAGGGCATCATCGAGCAGCAGCAGCGCGCGCTGGATATTTTTGTCTGCGAGCAGTTCGCGCAGGTTGCCGCGATAGCCCGGCTCGCCAAGCTGTAAGCGGAAATCCTGTGCGCATTGCGCCAGGCGGTCCGCGCACTTCTGCAACTGCTGGGTATCTTTGAGTTCGGTGCGATAGGCAATGGTAATATCTTTCGCCAGATCCTGAAGCTGACGGCTGGAAAGCGACTGCCCAAAATACTGGCTGGCGATGTCCGGTAGCTGATGGGCTTCATCGAAGATCATCACCTCCGCCTCCGGGATCAGCTCGCCGAAACCACTGTCCTTGACCACCATATCCGCAAGAAACAGGTGATGGTTCACCACCACCACGTCGGCGTCCATCGCGGTTTTACGCGCTTTCACCACAAAACAGTCTTTATACAGCGGGCAGTCGCTGCCGAGGCAGTTGTCATTGGTGCTGGTCACCAGCGGCCAGGCCGGGGAGTCTTCCGGCACGCTCGCGCAGGTGCTGATGTCCCCCTCCTCCGTCTGGTTGGCCCAGGCGCGCAGGACGATCACATCGCTCAGGGTTTGTACCGGCAGGTCGCCGCCCGCCAGCGCCTGCTGTTCAAGACGCTCCAGACACAGGTAGTTAGAACGCCCTTTCAGCAAGGCCAGACGCCCTTTGTATTTCAGCGCTTTCGCCACCGTGGGTAAATCGCGGCTGTAGAGCTGATCCTGGAGCGCTTTTGATCCCGTAGAGATGATCACCTTCTTTTTCGCCCGCAGCGCAGGAGCGAGGTAAGCATACGTTTTCCCCGTACCGGTACCGGCCTCCACGACCAGCGGCTGCGCCTTGTCGATAGCGTGCGCAACGGCATGCGCCATCTGACGTTGGGGTTCGCGCGGTTTAAAGCCGGGGATAGCCTGTGCTAACTGACCCTCTGGGGAAAAATCGTCTGCCACGGTGTTCTCTCACTGTATTTTTGCACAGGGATTATGTCAGCCCCTTCTCTCCGGTGCCACCCCAAATAGTGACGACGGCGGAACATTATGGCAGTCTTGCCGCCTGACGACGAAAGATAACGAGGATACGTTTATGACAATTACGCGCATTGATGCCGAAGCCCGCTGGTCTGATGTGGTGATCCACAACCAGACGCTGTACTACACCGGCGTCCCTGCCAATCTGGACGCCGACGCCTTCGAGCAGACCGCCAACACCCTGGCGCAGATCGACGCCGTACTGGAAAAACAGGGCAGCGACAAATCCCGCATTCTGGATGCGACGATTTTTCTGGCGAATAAAGACGATTTCGCGGCGATGAATAAAGCATGGGATGCGTGGGTGGTGGCGGGTCACGCGCCTGTACGCTGCACCGTACAGGCCACGCTGATGAAACCGGAATATAAGGTTGAGATCAAGATTATCGCGGCAGTGTAAGCCGGTTATTCTTCATCTTCATCCTCAAAGCGCGCCACGATCCGCTCGCCGGTATGGGTGGCGCGAAGTTCTTCCGCGACCTGGGAAATTGCCTGTCCGCTGCTCATCCCCTGGGACATCAGCTCCTGAATACGTTCAACGGCTTTCTGCTGTTGGTCATGGCTGAGAGAAGGTAAACCTGCAAACATCGTTAACTCCTGCTAAATTATTCGCGCTAATTATTTCACGCTGCCCGGTAGTATGCCATACATGAACATGCGCTTCCCCACTGTTATGACCTTGCCCTGGCGTGCTGACGCCGCGGAGTTCTGGTTTGCCCGTCTGAGCCACCTTCCTTTTGCCATGCTGCTGCACTCCGGCCATGCGGATCACCCCTACAGCCGCTTTGATATTCTGGTGGCCGACCCGGTTAAAACGCTGACGACCGATGCGCTGTCGCCAACGGACGATCCGCTGATGCGGCTTCAGAACGAGATCGATGCTCTGGGCTTAACTGCCACACCTGATCCGGATCTGCCTTTCCAGGGGGGCGCGCTGGGCCTGTTTGGTTACGATCTGGGTCGCCGTTTCGAAACGCTGCCTGAGCATGCGCAGGCGGATATTTCCCTGCCGGATATGGCGGTGGGGCTGTATGACTGGGCGCTGATCGTGGATCACCGTAAGCAGACGGTTTCTCTGCTGAGCCACCGGGACGTACAGGCGCGTCTGGCCTGGCTTGAGGCGCAACGGCCCGCCGCCCCGGAACACTTTATGCTGACCTCCGGCTGGCGCTCGAACATGAGCGCGGAGGAATACGCGGAAAAATTCTCCCGTGTGCAGGCGTATCTTCACAGTGGCGACTGTTATCAGGTCAACCTTGCCCAGCGTTTCCAGGCGGCGTACAAGGGAGACGAATGGCAGGCGTTTACCCGCCTCAATGCCAGCAATAAGGCCCCGTTCAGTGCATTTTTACGCCTTGAACACGGCGCCATCCTCAGCCTTTCGCCTGAGCGTTTTATTCACCTGGCTGACGGTATGATTCAGACCCGCCCGATAAAGGGCACACTGCCGCGCCTTGCCAACGCCGACGCCGACCGCCAGCAGGCGGAGACGCTGGCGGCCTCTCCCAAAGATCGCGCTGAAAACCTGATGATTGTCGATCTGATGCGCAATGATATTGGTCGCGTCGCCGAGCCGGGCAGCGTGCGCGTGCCGGAGCTGTTCGTCGTGGAGCCATTCCCGGCGGTGCATCATCTGGTCAGCACCATCACCGCACGCCTGCCGGCCTCGCGAACCGCCTGCGATCTGCTCCGCGCCGCGTTTCCGGGCGGCTCCATCACCGGCGCGCCGAAGGTCCGGGCGATGGAGATCATCGACGAACTGGAACCACATCGCCGCAACGCCTGGTGCGGCAGCATCGGCTATGTGAGTCTGTGCGGCACCATGGATACCAGCATCACTATTCGCACCCTGACGGCGTGCGACGGTAACCTGTACTGTTCCGCAGGCGGTGGCATTGTGGCCGATAGCCAGGTCGAGGCGGAATATCAGGAAACCTTTGATAAAGTGAATCGTATCCTGAAACAACTGGAGAATTTACGGTGAAGAAAGACAACCTGACGCTGGATGATTTTCTGTCGCGCTTTCAGCTTCTGCGGCCCCAGGTTAGCCGCGCCACGCTGAATCAACGTCAGGCGGCGGTGCTGATCCCGGTCGTGCGCCGTGAGCAGCCGGGTCTGTTGCTTACCCAGCGCTCACCGCATATGCGAAAACACGCCGGTCAGGTTGCGTTTCCGGGCGGCGCGGTGGACAGCACCGATGCATCCCTGATTGCCGCCGCACTGCGTGAAGCGCATGAGGAAGTGGCGATCCCCCCGGAGACAGTCGAGGTGATCGGCGTGCTGCCGCCAGTGGACAGCGTAACCGGTTTTCAGGTCACGCCGGTCGTTGGCATTATTCCGCCCGATCTTCAGTATCACGCCAGCGTCGATGAAGTTTCAGCGGTGTTCGAAATGCCGCTGGAAGAGGCCCTTCGTCTGGGCCGCTATCACCCACTGGATATTCACCGCCGCGGACACGATCATCGGGTCTGGCTGTCGTGGTATCAGCATTATTTTGTCTGGGGCATGACGGCAGGCATCATTCGTGAGCTGGCCCTGCAAATCGGCCTGAAGCCTTGACTATACTTTACATTCCACCCTTTTCTGGCAGGTTTGCGATCGGCGTCGCGCTATTAGCAAAACCATCGTTAACCATTAGTTTAATTCATGTGAATAGTTAAGCCGAGGTTGGTGTTCCCTCTTACACTATGCGCAGTTATAACATCGTTACTGGAACCCCAGTAACCCTGTCAGGAGTGTGAAAGTGATTAGTATATTCGACATGTTCAAAGTGGGGATTGGTCCTTCCTCTTCCCACACTGTAGGGCCGATGAAGGCCGGTAAACAGTTCGTCGATGATCTGGTCGAAAAAGGATTACTGGAAAGCGTTACCCGTGTCGCCGTAGACGTTTACGGTTCACTGTCATTAACGGGTAAAGGCCACCACACCGATATCGCCATTATTATGGGTCTGGCAGGCAATATGCCGGACACTGTTGATATTGATGCCATTCCGGCATTTATCCGCGACGTGGAAACGCGCGGACGCTTACTGCTGGCTAACGGTCAGCACGAAGTGGACTTCCCGCAGGATGACGGGATGCGTTTTCGTAGCGACAACCTGCCGCTGCATGAAAACGGCATGACCATCCACGCCTGGAGCGGCGAAAAAGAGATCTACAGTAAAACCTACTACTCCATCGGCGGCGGCTTTATCGTTGACGAAGAACACTTTGGTAAAGAGAGCGCGGGCGACGTCAATGTGCCCTATCCGTTTAAATCGGCCACCGAGATGCTGGGCTACTGCAAAGAGACCGGTCTGTCCCTGTCCGGCATGGTGATGCAGAACGAACTGGCGCTGCACAGCAAGAAAGAGATCGAAGACTATTTTGCTAACGTGTGGCAAACCATGCGCGCCTGTATTGACCGCGGGATGAACACCGAGGGTGTTCTGCCTGGGCCTCTGCGCGTACCGCGTCGTGCCTCTGCGCTGCGCCGCATGCTGGTCACCACCGACAAGTTCTCCAATGACCCAATGAACGTGGTCGACTGGGTGAACATGTTCGCCCTCGCGGTTAACGAAGAGAACGCAGCGGGTGGTCGCGTGGTGACGGCGCCGACCAACGGCGCGTGCGGTATCGTTCCGGCGGTGCTGGCCTATTACGATCACTTTATTGAGCCCGTGACACCGGATATCTATATCCGTTATTTCCTCGCGGCAGGCGCTATCGGCGCGCTGTACAAAATGAATGCGTCCATCTCTGGTGCCGAAGTAGGCTGTCAGGGTGAAGTGGGCGTGGCCTGCTCTATGGCGGCAGCGGGTCTGGCGGAACTGTTGGGCGCCAGCCCTGAGCAGGTGTGCGTGGCGGCGGAAATCGGTATGGAGCACAACCTCGGTCTGACCTGTGACCCGGTTGCCGGTCAGGTGCAGGTGCCGTGCATTGAGCGTAACGCCATCGCCTCCGTCAAAGCGATCAACGCCTCGCGTATGGCGATGCGCCGTACCAGCGAGCCACGCGTGTCGCTGGATAAGGTTATTGAAACCATGTACGAAACCGGCAAGGACATGAACGCGAAGTACCGTGAGACCTCGCGCGGCGGTCTGGCCATTAAGGTGCAGTGCGACTAAGCCTTCCTTTCGCCCATCTGCAACAGATGGGCGAATTTTCCCCTCTCGTCTCGTCGCTTCACGTATTCCCCACTACACTGTCACTGTTGCGTCTGGCTTTTCTGGCCGGTGCTTAACAGGCGACCGTTCATGCAAACTGCACAAACGATCATTAAAGACTATCGCCGAAAACGCGTTATCGTCTGTGTCACGGTTGCGCTCGTTACGCTCGTCCTGACGCTGGGCATTCGCTTTATTTCACAGCGCAACATAAATCAGGATCGGATCCACGACTTTACCCACCACACCGTGCGTGCGCTTGATAAGGTGCTTCTCTCGTTAGAGGCCCAGCGTGAAACGCTACTTTCACTGGTTGGCATACCCTGTTCCGAAGCAAATCTAATCCTGCGAAAACAGGCGGCGATCCTCCAGACCGTACGCTCCATCGCCCTCATTCAAGACGGAATACTGTATTGCTCAAGCGTCTTTGGCAGCCGTAATGTGCCCGTCAGTGAGTTTGTGCCGGAGCTTCCAGTCAGTGAATCCAGGCTGCTGCTGTCGACTGACCGGTGGCTGGTAAAAGGCAGCCCGGTACTGATTCAGTGGTCTCCCGTTGCGGGCGACGGCAACGACGGGGTGATGGAGGTGGTGAATATCGATCTCATCACTAAAATGATTCTCGAGCCGCAGCGGCCGCAGATCACCGACGTTGTCCTGAGAGTAGGAGATAACTTCCTCCGCGACGGGCAACAGGTGACGACTACGCCGACCTTCGATGAAAACGCCTCCCTGCTGGAACAGTCGTCACAACATTACCCTTTCAGCGTCACGGTGAGCGGCCCCGGGCCTGGCGAAATGGCGTTAAAAAATCTGCCCACCCAGCTGCCGCTGGCGTTGATGCTCAGCTTACTGATGGGCTATATCGCCTGGCTCGCCACGGCGCGGCGAATCAGTTTCACCTGGGAAATCAACATGGGAATTGCGGCCCGGGAGTTTGAACTCTTCTGCCAGCCGCTGGTGAATGCCCGCACCCGGGAATGCGTCGGCGTCGAGATCCTCCTGCGCTGGAACAACCCGCGTCAGGGATGGATTTCGCCCGATGTCTTTATCCCTCTGGCCGAAGAACATAACCTGATTGTTCCGCTTACCCGCTACGTCATCAGCGAAACGGTGCGGCAGATAGGCTATTTCCCTGCCTCGCGCGATTTCCATATCGGCATTAACGTGGCCGCCAGCCATTTTCGCCGCGCTGCGCTTATCCAGGATCTCAACCGCATCTGGTTTAACGCCAGCCCTGTTCAACAGTTGATCGTGGAGTTAACCGAACGCGATGCGTTGCTGGATGTGGATTACCGCATCGTGCGGGAGCTGCACCGCAAAGGGGTGAAACTTGCGATTGATGATTTTGGTACCGGCAACAGCTC
Organism: Enterobacter cloacae complex sp. SHL022; assembly: GCF_049237785.1. Taxonomy (NCBI): domain Bacteria; kingdom Pseudomonadati; phylum Pseudomonadota; class Gammaproteobacteria; order Enterobacterales; family Enterobacteriaceae; genus Enterobacter; species Enterobacter cloacae complex sp. SHL022. Next base: position 232,883 of record NZ_JBMKJH010000001.1, read on the forward strand.
ACTTTCATGGCTAGAAAAACTGCATCCGGATGTGCTGAAAATTGATAAATCCTTCACCACCGCGATCGGCACCGACGCCGTGAACTCAACGGTAACAGATATTATTATTGCGCTTGGCCAGCGACTGAATATTGAACTGGTTGCGGAAGGGGTGGAAACCGAGGAGCAGTCACGCTACCTGCGCCGTCACAGCGTACATATTTTGCAGGGGTACTTGTATGCGCGGCCAATGCCGCTGCGCGAGTTTCCGAAATGGCTGGCGGAAAGCCACTCTCCGCCAGCCCGTCACAACGGACACATCGTGCCCTTACTGCCGTTACGCTAGATAACGTTACTCTTCTTCGTCGTGCGCAGAGTGCTCTTTAACAATACGCACCATATCAACGCGATAGTCGTTGGCTTCGACGATGGTAATTTGCAGCGGCGGCAGCTCCAGCACATCACCGATACGCGGGATCTGCCCGTTAACGGAGATCACCAGCCCCGCCACGGTGGCAATGTCTTCATCATCATTGACCACGTTTTCGACGCCCAGCGTGTGCGAGAGCGCGTGCAGGTCGGTGGTGCCTTTCACCAGCCAGCCGTCACCGTCGGCAACGATTTCCGGGGTTTCATCCGCATCAGGGAATTCACCGGCAATGGCTTCCAGCACGTCCAGCGGCGTCACCAGGCCCTGTACCACACCAAATTCGTTGGTGACGATAACAAAGCTCCCGCGAGCACGGCGCAATACGCCCAGCAGGTTGATCGGATCCAGCGTTTCAGGCACCACGATAGCGGGCGACGCGGCCGCTACGGCCTCGACGTTAACGCCCTCTTCCAGCGCCACCAGCATCTCTTTCGCGCGTACCACACCGATGATCTCATCCAGCTCACCCCGGCAGACCGGGAACAGGCTGTGCGGCGAGGAGAGCAGCTGCTGACGAATTTCGTCGACGCTCAGGTTGGCGTCCACCCAGCTGATTTCGCCGCGCGGCGTCATAATACCGCGCAGGGAGCGGGAAGCCAGCGAAAGCACGCCATTGATCATGTAGCGTTCTTCTTCCACAAACGCGCCTTCCGGCACCGGAACCGGGTTGCGGTTCTCGTTATCAGCCTGCACGTTCACCTGACGACGCCCGCCCATCAGTCGCAGAATCGCATCTGCGGTACGGGCTCGCAGCGGCTGATTCGACTGCTGCTTAATAAAGTTACGGCGCGCAATCTGGTTAAACAGCTCGATCAGAATCGAGAAGCCAATCGCGGCGTACAGGTAGCCTTTCGGAATATGGAAGCCAAACCCTTCTGCCACCAGGCTCAGACCAATCATCAGCAGGAAGCTCAGACACAGCACAACGACCGTCGGATGCTGGTTGACGAAACGCGTCAGCGGTTTCGACGCCAGCAGCATTACCGCCATCGCAATCACCACCGCCGCCATCATCACCGGCAGATGGTTCACCATGCCGACCGCCGTAATCACCGCATCCAGTGAGAAGACCGCATCAAGCACCACAATCTGTAGAACAACCACCCAGAAGCTGGCATAACCCTTACCGTGGCCATCATCGTGCTGCCGGTTCTCCAGCCGTTCATGCAGCTCTGTTGTGGCTTTGAACAGCAGGAACAGTCCCCCTACCAGCATAATTAAATCGCGGCCGGAGAAGGTGAAATCCATGACGGTGAACAGGGGCTTCGTCAGGGTGACCATCCACGAGATAACAGACAGTAAGCCCAGACGCATGATCAGCGCCAGCGAGAGGCCGATCAGACGGGCTTTATCACGCTGTTTCGGCGGCAGTTTATCTGCGAGGATGGCGATAAACACCAGGTTATCAATACCGAGAACGATCTCCAGCACGACCAGCGTAAGCAAGCCTACCCAGATTGACGGGTCCATTAAGAATTCCATGACACGCTCCTGCTAAAGGAATGACAAAACGGTGCCCCGCTAATGTCGGGCATTTCAAAGGGAATGAGAGTCGATGCGTGGCGAAGATCGCCGGTGATTAAGGCGCGGAATGGCCTGGAAGATGACTGACGTCGGTGACGGTCCATATAGTGGGCTGTAGCCCTATACTCCTGAATAATTAAACGGACGCTAAACATATCAGAGACAATTGGTTTTTAGCAAAGATTTACGTTCCTTTGCAAACTTCTGTAACACACGCGGATTATCTTAGAGAAAAATCTGTAAGGCGTAGCTAAATTACGGATCTTCATCACATAAATTATTTTTTCACTATCTAAAATAATTCGCGGAAGTCTTAGTTTTTTGAACTCTAACCCTTATCTGAATCGATTCGGTTCGCCAATACGATTCTCAGTACGCCTGCCTGGCAGACGTATAAATGATAATAAAAGGAGGTAGCAAGTGACCATTGCTATTGTCATAGGCACACATGGTTGGGCTGCGGAGCAGTTACTCAAAACGGCAGAAATGCTGTTGGGCGAGCAGGAAAACGTCGGCTGGATCGATTTCGTTCCCGGTGAAAATGCCGAGACGCTGATTGAAAAATACACTGCTCAGCTTGAGAAGCTGGATACCAGCAAAGGCGTGCTGTTTCTCGTGGATACATGGGGCGGCAGCCCGTTCAACGCTGCCAGCCGCATTGTCGTCGATAAAGAGCATTATGAAGTCGTCGCCGGGGTGAATATCCCGATGTTGGTGGAAACCTTCATGGCGCGTGACGACAACCCAGGCTTTGACGAGCTGGTGGCGCTGGCGGTGGAAACCGGTCGCGAAGGCGTGAAGGCGCTGAAAGCGCAGCCGGTTGAAAAACCTGCCCCTGCCCCTGCTGCACCAAAAGCCGCTGCACCGGCGAAGCCAATGGGTCCGAACGATTACATGGTTATCGGCCTTGCGCGTATTGATGACCGTCTGATCCACGGCCAGGTGGCGACGCGCTGGACCAAAGAGACCAACGTACAACGCATCATCGTGGTCAGTGACGAAGTGGCCGCCGACACTGTCCGTAAAACCCTTCTTACCCAGGTTGCACCGCCGGGCGTCACCGCGCACGTCGTGGATGTCGCCAAAATGATCCGCGTTTACAACAACCCGAAATATGCGGGTGAGCGCGTGATGCTTCTCTTCACCAACCCGACAGACGTCGAACGCATTGTTGAAGGCGGCGTGAAAATCACCTCCGTTAACATTGGCGGTATGGCTTTCCGTCAGGGCAAAACGCAGGTCAACAACGCGATTTCAGTGGATGCGAAAGATATCGAGGCCTTCAACAAGCTGAATGCACGCGGTATCGAGCTGGAAGCCCGTAAGGTTTCCACGGATCAGAAACTGAAAATGATGGATTTGATCGGCAAAGTGGGGAAATAAGCCCGGGCCGGTTTTTCATATAGAGCTTATGTAATAGGAGAAGTGCAATGGAGATTACTACTCTTCAGATTGTGCTGGTGTTCATCGTCGCGTGTATTGCGGGTATGGAGTCCGTACTTGATGAATTTCAGTTCCACCGCCCTCTGGTGGCCTGTACGTTGATTGGCGCCGTTCTCGGTGACATGAAAACCGGTATCATCATCGGTGGTACCCTGGAAATGATCGCCCTCGGCTGGATGAACATCGGTGCGGCAGTTGCGCCAGATGCCGCGCTGGCGTCCATTATTTCGACCGTTCTGGTTATCGCCGGTCATCAGAGTATTGGTGCCGGTATCGCGCTGGCCATCCCGCTGGCCGCAGCGGGTCAGGTGCTGACCATTATTGTCCGTACTATTACCGTGGCCTTCCAGCACGCGGCGGATAAGGCGGCCGAAAACGGCAACCTCACCGCGCTCTCCTGGATCCACGTTTCTTCCCTGTTCCTGCAAGCGATGCGTATCGCGATCCCTGCAGTTATCGTGGCGATTTCTGTCGGTACCAGCGAAGTTCAGGGCATGCTGAATGCGATCCCTGAAGTGGTCACCAGCGGTCTGAATATCGCCGGGGGTATGATCGTGGTGGTCGGTTATGCGATGGTCATCAACATGATGCGCGCGGGCTACCTGATGCCATTCTTCTACCTCGGCTTCGTTACCGCTGCGTTCACCAACTTCAACCTGGTTGCGCTGGGTGTGATTGGTGCGGTGATGGCGATTCTTTATATCCAGCTCAGCCCGAAATACAACCGTGTCGCGGGTGCCCCTGCGCAGGCTGCTGGTAACAACGATCTCGATAACGAACTGGACTAACAGGTGAGCGAAATGGTTGATATGACAAAAACTACCACTGAGAAAAAACTCACTCCGGGTGATATTCGTGGCGTGTTCATCCGTTCTAACCTGTTTCAGGGTTCATGGAACTTCGAACGTATGCAGGCGCTCGGCTTCTGCTTCTCCATGGTGCCGGCCATCAAACGCCTGTATCCGGAAAACAACGAAGCACGCCGTCAGGCAATTAAGCGTCATCTGGAATTCTTCAACACCCATCCTTATGTTGCGGCGCCGGTTCTGGGCGTGACGCTGGCGATGGAAGAGCAGCGTGCGAACGGGGCTGAAATCGACGATGGTGCCATCAACGGTATCAAAGTTGGTCTGATGGGGCCGCTGGCAGGCGTGGGCGACCCGATTTTCTGGGGTACCGTGCGTCCGGTCTTTGCGGCGCTGGGCGCCGGGATCGCCATGAGCGGCAGCCTGCTCGGTCCTCTGCTGTTCTTCATCCTGTTCAACGCGGTGCGTCTGCTGACCCGTTACTACGGCGTGGCGTACGGCTATCGTAAAGGTGTGGATATCGTTAAGGATATGGGCGGCGGCTTCCTGCAAAAACTGACTGAGGGGGCGTCAATTCTCGGCCTGTTTGTAATGGGGGCGCTGGTTAACAAGTGGACGCACGTAAACATCCCGCTGGTGGTATCAACGATCACCGGTCAGGATGGTCAGACGCGCGTTACCACCGTGCAGACCATTCTGGACCAGCTGATGCCGGGCCTGGTACCGCTGCTGTTAACCTTCGCCTGTATGTGGCTGCTGCGTAAGAAAGTGAACCCGCTTTGGATCATCGTTGGCTTCTTCGTCATCGGTATCGCGGGCTACGCTGTCGGCCTGCTGGGTCTGTAATAAAATGCTTTACTGACCGGGGGCTTGCCCCCGGTCTTTTTATCTGGAGGATGAATGACTGTCACGGACACCGTACTGGTTTTATTTATTGTTGCCCTTCTGGCTTACGCGATCTATGACGAGTTTATTATGCCTCGCCGCCACGGCGAGACGCTGCTGACCCTTCCCCTCTTACGCCGTGGACGTATTGATGCGTTTATCTTCGCCGGTCTGGTAGTCATCCTCATTTACAATAATGTGACCAGCCACGGCGCAATATTAACCACATGGTTATTATGTGCGCTGGCATTAATGGCGATTTACCTGTTCTGGATCCGCTCGCCAAAACTCATTTTTAAAAAACACGGATTCTTCTTCGCCAATGTCTGGATAGAATATAACCGTATTAAAGAGATGAATTTATCCGAAGACGGGGTTCTGGTGATGCAATTAGAACAACGCCGCCTGCTCATCCGGGTCAGAAATATTGATGACCTGGAAAAGATATACAAATTACTTGTTAAAACTCAATGATTTATAATTATAGCATCGGCTATATATTGCATTATTCTTGAACCAGCAATATAGCCGGTGCTATATCTCCTCTGTTAATTGACTTATATTTATTAACGATATTTTCACGCATAAATCTAAATGAAAATCGTTATCAACATAGTGGCTATATAAAGCCATCTTCGTTGTTGTTTTATATTCTCAAAATATGTTAAGGTTGCGCCCGTCGTTGGGGAGTAGCCGATTTCCTGCCTGCGGGAAATGTACGTGTCAACATACTCGTTGAAAAACGTGGCGCGTACGGATCGTTTTTAAGCACAATTACTGTGCCAGAAGCGATCAGGCGAGACCATAGATACATCAACTGCTGTTTACTGGGGGCAGTGATGTGTCATATGGATATCCCCGGTCTGGACGCTCTTATGAATATCTCCGCTACGATCCTTCTGGCTTTTGGCATGTCCATGGACGCATTTGCCGCCTCTATCGGCAAAGGTGCCACTCTCCATAAACCTAAATTTTCCGAAGCCCTGCGTACCGGTCTCATCTTTGGCGCTATCGAAACGCTGACGCCGCTTATCGGCTGGGGACTGGGGATGCTCGCCAGCCAGTTTGTGCTGGAGTGGAATCACTGGATTGCTTTCGTGCTGCTGGTGTTCCTCGGCGGACGTATGGTGATTGAAGGTTTTCGTGGCAACGGCGATGAAGATGATGCGCCGCTGCAACGCCACGGCTTCTGGCTTCTGGTGACAACCGCCATCGCAACCAGCCTGGATGCAATGGCCGTGGGTGTCGGTCTGGCGTTTTTGCAGGTCAATATTATCGCCACCGCGCTGGCGATTGGCTGCGCCACGCTGATCATGTCAACGCTGGGGATGATGGTGGGTCGGTTCATTGGCCCGCTGTTAGGCAAACGCGCCGAAATTCTGGGCGGTATCGTGTTGATCGGGATTGGTGCCCAAATCCTTTGGGCACACTTCGCGGGTTAACCTTCGCGCTGCCAGCAATGGATGCTGAAATCCGTCTGGCAGCGAAATTCTGTCTGCGCTGCCAGCGTTTCCCACACCTCTGGTTTTGCCCGCCACGCAAACGGCGTCATTTGCAGTAACGCCACCGCTTCACTTCCCTGCAACATCATTTCATACGCTACCGACTGCGCCTGCTTTAACGCAAAGCCTGCCAGCTGTTCAGAGTGAGGCGCATGCAGGTGAACTTCATCATAGATCAGCCCTTTTAGCTCCAGCAGATGACGCGGCCCTGGCGTAACGGTGATAACCCAGCCGCCGGGCTTAACGACGCGCGCCAGCTCCTCTGCCTTGCACGGCGCATAGATACGCACCACGGCGTCCATACTCGCTTCCTCAAACGGCAGGCGGTGGCTGGAGGCCACGCAGAACGTTACCGCTGAGTAGCGTTTGGCTGCCGCACGGATAGCCACTTTAGATACGTCCAGCCCGTACGTTTCGGCGCCCTTCTCAGCCGCCACGTCAGCAAACGTGGCGGTGTAGTAACCTTCGCCGCAGCCGATATCCAGCATGGCGGATGCGCCTTCTGTCAGATATTCACGGAGTAAGGCGACAACGGCATCCCTGAGCGGTTGATAATGCCCGGCATCGAGAAACGCCCGGCGCGCCTGCATCATCTCCGCGCTGTCACCCGGGTCCCGGGAGCGCTTGTGCTGTACCGGCAGAAGATTTACATAGCCCTCTTTCGCCCGGTCAAACTGATGTCCCTGTGGACAGATAAACGTTTTCTCCGCGCGCGTCAGCGGCGCGTGGCAAAGGGGACAACTGAAAGACATGACAGCTCCAGGGCGTAAACCAAAAGGCGAAGTGTACCGCTATTCGCCAGGGTTATAAACGGCTGGGTGATGCATCACGATCAGATGGTCAGAATCTGCCGGCAGCCCGTCAGGCTTTACGTTTTCCAGACGCAGAACGTTCCCCATGATTTCGCTGAAAACGGGCGCGGAAACGGCCCCGCCGTAATAGGCACCGTTTTGCGGATCGTTAATCACCACCACCAGCGCAAAACGGGGATCGCTGGCAGGCGCAACGCCTGCGGTATAGGCGACGTATTTATCCACATACTTACCGTGTTCATCGATTTTTTTGGCCGTCCCGGTTTTTATCGCCACGCGATAGTTACGCACCGCCGCTTTGATTCCACCACCGCCGGGTAACGCGACGCTCTCCATCATGTGCTCCACCTCGTGAACAATTTCCTCGGGCATCACCCGCTTGCCAATCACCGGCGGATCGATTCGGGTGATGGACAGAGGCCGTTCAATGCCATAGCTGCCGATGGTGGCATACACATGCGCCAGCTGGAGGGGGGTTACCATCAGGCCATATCCAAAGGCAAAGGTCGCCCGGTCTAACTGGCTCCAGAATTTCCGCTGCGGCAGTAAACCTGCGCTTTCTCCCGTTAAGCCAAGCCCGGTACTCTCGCCAAAGCCAAAGTGTTTATAGGTATCCAGTAACCGTTGCACAGGCATCGCCAGCGAAAGACGGGACACGCCCGTGTCACTGGATTTTTGCAGGATGCCGGTCATCGTCAGCTCGGGATAGTAGCCCACATCGCGGATACGATGGCCATCAATGGTGTAGGGATGCGTGTCTATGACGCTGTCAGGCTGTACCAGCCCCTGCTGTAGCGCCGTCATCAGCACCAGAGGCTTAACGGTAGAGCCAGGTTCAAAGGTGTCACTGATCGCGCGATTGCGAAAATCATCCAGCGTTGCCCCTTCCCGGTTGTTGGGGTTGAAGTCGGGGAAGCTCGCCATTGCCAGAATTTCGCCCGTCTGGATATTAATTAGCACCGACGCGCCTGACTCAGCTTTGTTCCACGCCACGGCATTATCCAGCGCGTCTTCGGTGATAGTTTGCAGGCGTTCATCGATACTAAGCTGGATATTATGTGCAGGTACGGGAGCCACCTCCGTGAGGTTCTCCACCACATGTCCGTAGCGATCTTTCCTGACCAGCCGCACGCCTGCCTTCCCGGTAAGCTGCGTGTTGAAGCTTTTCTCGACACCCTCAATGCCCTGACCATCAATATTGGTGAAGCCAATCAGGTTCGCCGCCACGTGCCCGGCAGGATAAAAGCGGCGGGACTCATCGCGAAGGTTGATACCCGGAAGACGCAGCTTATCGATCCACTTTGCCTGGGAGGGATCAACCTGACGGGCAAGGTAAATAAATCGCCCGTGCGGGTTACTGTTGATTCGCGATGCGAGCGTGCTCAGAGAAAGGTGTAAGGCATTTGCCAGGGCCTGCCAGCGCGAATCATAACCGATCCCCCCTTTTTCCAGCACTGTTTTGGGATCGGCCCAGACGGCCTGGACAGGTACGCTCACCGCAAGGGGTCGTCCTTCACGGTCCACAATCATCCCCCGCGGGGCGTCTATCGCCACTTCGCGCAGGGAGCGCATATCCTCCTGCTTAACCAGATTATCCGGTTTGATAATTTGCAGCCACGCCACGCGGCCCAGCAGAAACGCAAGACTACAAAAGATAGCGAGACACAGAAGTGCAAAACGTGCCGGAGTAAAGTTTCCGGTGGTCGTTATTGTCTTTTTTTTCACCTTAACCCCAGGGCTGTTGATCAACGCCCTGATTTAACGGGAAAAGCTGATAATAAGGCGGGAAAACAATGCTAATATTCTCGCGGGTTTGCAACAAGATAATAACAGCGGAGGATTACGTAATATTTTGAAAAATAAGTGAATAAAAAAGCCCCGCATCGGCGAGGCTTATGTCTGGGATCGAAGCGCTGAGCGCTTCAGTCAGCAGTGATTCGATCAGATAGCAGTTACGTTAACCGCAGCTGGGCCTTTCTGGCCATCCTGAATTTCGAACTCAACGTTCTGGCCTTCAGCCAGAGTTTTGAAGCCGTTACCCTGGATTGCAGAGAAGTGTACGAACACATCTTTGCTGCCGTCAGCAGGAGTAATGAAACCAAAACCTTTAGACTCGTTGAACCACTTAACTTGACCTTTAATCTTTGCCATTTGCAAAATTCCTTAGAGTGTTTTCTTAGCCCGCAGGCTTTGACTTAGATAAAACTGAGACATTACTGCTTGAGGCACTAATATAAGGTTCGGCAGAGAAGCGGTATTCAACGACAACGTGTTTACTCAGGACTTCTTTACTGAAAATGCCACACATAAACAGAACTGTACCTCGTTTGACCCAAAACGTGTTATCACACACAACGTTTAATATGGCAAGCCATTTTTAAACATGTCTCGATCCGCCGCACAAATTCAGGTGTTACTCCATAACAATCTGCACAGTTATGCGAATTGTCAAATGAAGCGCTACCTGACCTCACTGCCCGCAGGGTGCGTTGACGTGCCCTGTAATCAAAGACTTTTTAAACATAGCTCAATCATTTCAAAGCGTCCATCCCAATCCCTGATTTTCTTTAAAAGAATGACTGAGTTAGAACATTTTGTGAAAAGTTATGCTGAAAACATTGCAACGCACCGACATGTGTCAGGGAATATAGGATGTTAATTACATTTTGCTAATTGTATTAAAATCCACCATTTAATTAGCGTTATTCTGCACCAAAATAATGAAATTTTTATGACTCTGCCTCAAAACAAGGCAAGCAAAACGTTTCGATAAAAATAAAACACTTCGGGAAAGATAAAACACACAATTTATTCAACGAAACGGTAATTATCGAATAAGGATAAATATTCACCAGTTTTCAGTATGCTGAAACAATAGTTAACTGCTGCTTAATTATACGTTGGGATGTTGTGGATCACATTTGATAAGGGAGGGGATTTACGCCGTACGTCAGGCCACCTCCCTTTCCGGGCAAACTATCGTTCGGCTACCAGGCGAATGAAGTCTTCCTCGTCCTGTTGTTGAGCAACAGCGTCCTTAGGTACCGCTTTCTCCTCCGGCTCGTTGGCTTCGCACAGACGACGCAGCAACGCATTCTGCCGTTTCTGCTGATCGAGCAATGCTTCCAGCAGTTCAATCTGCTCGTTTGTGCGGGAGCTGGCGCGGTTAACGAAGAACCACAGTACCAGCCCAACGACCAGCACCACCAAAGACATTACCAGGGATGCAATGCTCAGCAGCCCCGAATTCAGTAACTCACCCATTTCACCACCTCAGTAAAAACAGTCATTTTACCACTGCCGCCACGTAAGGACATCACTCAGCGTAAAAATGGCCTCTACCAGGGGATAAACTTATTGATTGAACAAATGCCGCTAAAGAATTGTACATCCTGATCGCACATCACATTGATAGTCTGCGTCCACAGCACCACACAAGCTATCAACACTATAATCAGAATTACCCAGCGTATTTTTTTCACTCCACACTCCGTCTTATGACCTGATGCAGCCAGGTTATCACGGTTATCTTAAACAGGGGCTAACTGTACCTTCAACAGACGCTTTTCGGAATCGTGCACTTGTTTCACTGCGTAAACCCGTTACGCTTACTCCATGACAACAAAGAAAAAAGAGGCAACGATGCGTTTACTTATTCGTACAGTAATTGTACTGGCCATTGTGTGGATCGGCCTGTTATTAAGTGGGTACGGCGTATTAATGGGAAGCAAAGAAAATGCCGCGGGTCTGGGTATCCAGTGTAAATATCTTACCGCCCGGGGGGTAAGCACGGCGCAGTACATTCATTCCGACAGCGGGATCATCGGGTTAACCAACTGTCCTGTGCTGCGTAAATCATCTGATGTGATTGATAACGGTTAATCAGCGTTGAATTTCGCTTACAAGAACGCCGCACTGTTGCGGCGTTTTTATTGAAAGCGTCGATCAGAACGGATAATCGTTATAGCCCATCTGCTCTGAAATTTTGCGCGCTGCGGTATGCAGGATCGCCACATATTCATGAAGACGCTCTTCAGAGAAACGCAGCGTTGGGAACGAAATGCTCAGGCCCGCAATGACAACGCCGAAGCGGTCAAATACCGGCACACCGATGCAACGCAGCCCCTCTTCCTGCTCTTCGTTATCTTCCCCGTAACCCTGCTCACGCACGTTATCCAGCACGCTCAGCAGTTCATCCGTACTGGTAATGGTGCGGTCGGTGCTGCGTTTGTACTCCACCCCGTCAAGGATCTGCTTCACCTCTTCGCGATCGCGCCAGGCCAGCAGTACTTTACCAATTGCGGTGCTGTAGAGCGGGTTACGACGACCGATGCGTGAATACATGCGCAGGTTGTACATGGAGTCAATTTTGTGGATGTAAACAATGCTGTCTTCATCCAGCGCACCGAGGTGAATTGTCTCTTTCGTCAATCGTGAAAGTTCACGCATCTGAATGTCAGCGCTGCGGATCAGATCCACGTTTTGCAAAGCGCGGGCGCCCAGTTCAAACAGTTTCAGCGTCAGAGAATATTTTTCTGATTCTCCTTCCTGCGCGACATAACCCAATGATTTCATCGTCTGCAAAAAGCGATAAACGGTGCTTTTCGACATCATCACACGCTGCGACAACTCTGTAATACCAATTTCACGCTCTTCTCCGAGCGCCTGCAAGATGCCAAACACCTTCAGCACGGAAGAAACAGAATCTGGCTGCTTATCCAAATCTGCGATTGCCATTTATCACCTCATGGAGAGTGTTTTATAAAAATCAGAACCGGTTTTTATTATAAATTCGTGTGATGCGTGCTGCAATCTATCTGGGTTTACTTCGTTACAAATCTGCGACATAAAACCGAAATAACGATGCTAAAATAGTTACTCTGAAAATAATTTCACGCTGAGTCATTCTTTTCCCATGCAAAAAAACGTTTCTGATGGCCTGCCCTTACCGCAGCGGTACGGGGCAATTGCCACTATTGTCATCGGTATTTCGATGGCTGTCCTTGACGGTGCGATTGCCAACGTTGCTCTTCCTACCATTGCAAAAGACCTTAATGCTTCTCCCGCAAGCTCTATCTGGATTGTGAACGCGTACCAGATAGCAATTGTGATTTCCCTCCTGTCACTCTCTTTCCTGGGCGATATGTTTGGCTATCGCCGGGTTTACCAGTGCGGGCTGGTGGTCTTTACCCTCACCTCGCTCTTCTGTGCCCTTTCCGATTCACTGCACACCCTCACCCTGGCGCGTATCGCGCAGGGCTTTGGCGGCGCGGCGCTAATGAGCGTGAACACGGCCCTCATACGGCTTATCTATCCTCACCGCCACCTGGGGCGCGGCATGGGCATTAATTCCTTTATTGTGGCCGTGTCGTCCGCTGCCGGGCCGACGATTGCCGCCGCCATTCTGTCCGTTGCCTCGTGGCAGTGGCTGTTTGCCATTAATGTGCCGCTGGGTATTGTGGCGATCTTCTTCGCCCTGCGCTATCTTCCGGAAAATGGTCCGAAAAACACCATGCCGCGTTTTGACCTGCCCAGCGCCGTGATGAACGCGCTGACCTTTGGCCTGCTGATTACCGCGCTGAGCGGATTTGCGCAGGGGCAGTCTCTGTCGCTCATTGCCGCAGAAATCGTTGCCATGCTTATCATCGGATTTTTCTTCGTACGACGTCAGCTGGCGCTGCCCGTGCCGTTACTGCCGGTGGATTTGCTGCGTATTCCGCTGTTTTCGCTATCCATTTGTACCTCCATTTGCTCGTTCTGCGCCCAGATGCTGGCGCTGGTTGCGCTGCCGTTCTTTTTGCAGAGCGTGATTGGCCGTTCGGAAGTGGAAACAGGCTTGCTGCTCACGCCCTGGCCTCTGGCAACCATGGTGATGGCCCCGCTGGCCGGTTACCTTATTGAGCGCGTTCATGCCGGGCTTCTGGGGGCGATTGGGCTGGTTGTCATGGCGGTGGGACTGTTTGCACTGGCGCTCCTGCCCGCCTCGCCAGGGGATCTGGATATTATCTGGCGCATGATCCTGTGCGGGGCCGGTTTTGGTCTGTTCCAGTCCCCTAATAACCACACGATTATCACCTCTGCCCCACGTCATCGCAGCGGTGGCGCCAGCGGGATGCTGGGCACGGCAAGACTGTTAGGGCAAAGCACCGGGGCCGCACTGGTAGCCTTGATGTTTAACCTGGCCGGGCAGAATGCGACACACGTTGCGCTGATTACCGCAGGGACACTGGCGACCCTCGCGGCTGTCATTAGCGGTCTTCGTGTCACCCAGCCAAAGGCGCAGGCATAAAAAAACCGGGCGGAGAAGGACTCCTGCCCGGTTGTTTTCAACCCGATTACGTTACTTCAGATATTCGCCGCTACGCAGCGCTTCAATACGTTTATCCAGCGGCGGGTGAGACATAAACAGCTCGCTCAGCGACTTTGACTTGCCGTTGATGCAGAAGGCCATCATGCTGTTTGCTTCCTGCGGCTCGTAGCTGGTTTTAAGACGTTGCAGCGCAGCAATCATCTTTTCACGACCCACCAGTTTCGCGGAACCGGCATCCGCATGGAACTCACGATGACGGGAGAACCACATGGTAATAATGCTTGCCAGGATACCGAACACCAGCTCCAGCACCATTGAAACAGCAAAATAGATCAGCGGGTTGCCGTTGCTCTCTTCACCCTCATCACGGTTGCCACCCATAAACCCGGCAGCAATCTGCGCCAGAATACGGGAAATAAAGATAACGAAGGTGTTCACCACGCCCTGGATCAGGGTCATGGTGACCATATCGCCGTTGGCGATGTGGCTGATCTCGTGAGCAATAACCGCTTCCGCTTCGTCACGGCTCATGTTTTGCAGCAGACCGGTGCTGACGGCCACCAGGGACGCGTCACGACGCGCACCGGTAGCAAACGCGTTGATATCCGGCGCGTGGTAGATGGCTACCTGCGGCATGGCAATGCCCGCCTGCTTTGACTGCTGAGCAACCGTGCTCATCAGCCACTGCTCCATATCGTTACGCGGTTGCTCAATAACTTCACCGCCCACGGATTTCAGTGCCATCCACTTCGACATTAGCAGTGAAATGAAAGAGCCACCGAAACCAAACAGCAGCGCCATAATCAACAGACCCTGAACGCTGCTCGACTGAATTCCCGTCAGGCTTAGCACCAGCCCGAATACCACCATCACCGCCAGGTTGGTGAGCAGGAAGAGCGCGATTCGCATCATAATATTCTTTTAACCTCAGTTTAACAAAACGCACTATGCGATTACCCACATCGTATGGGTATTACGGCTATTTTCAAGCATCCAGACGGCGTAAGTCACCAGAAAGACACAACTTTACACAATTGGAAATCTGCCTGACGGAAGGATGAGGAACAAAAAGAAACAGGCACAATTTCTTGTGCCTGTTGGGGGATTATTTTGTCGGAGCAGGTTGCACAGCAGGTTTCTCTTTTTCCAGCTTCGCGAGATCAAGCGCGATATGCACCGTCTCGTCCAGATACGGATCGGGCTCCTGGTAATCCTTAGGCAGATCGTCCAGTTTTTTGAGCAGAGGCTTGCCTTCACGTTTGAAGCGATCGTTGATACGCGCCAGACGTGTCGCGTCATCTTCATTGTTCTCTTTCTCACGCTGAGCGTAGTTCAGAGACACAATGTTCCGTTTTGCTTTCAGGGCGTTGAAACGCGCGATGTCCTTCATGATGTACTGGAATTCCGGATCCTTCCCGATGCGATCGTTGTGATTTTTCAGCAGTTCCGGTCCGAACTGTTTCATATCACCCGATTTCACGAATGTCGCGGCATCAATGCTATCCCACGGCAGCGCGTTATCTTCAAACTTCTCGCCCGTTTCCGTCTCTTCGGTACCTGTCGGCATCATAATATCCGGCGTCACGCCTTTGCGCTGCGTGCTGCCGCCGTTGACGCGGTAGAACTTCTGAATGGTGTACTGTACTGAGCCCAGCGCCGGCCATTCAGGGCGCAGCATCTGGTCGTAAATACGGTTCAGAGAGCGGTACTGCTGAACGGTGCCCTTGCCAAACGTCGGTTCGCCGACGATTAACGCCCGGCCGTAATCCTGCATGGCAGCAGCGAAGATTTCCGATGCAGAGGCGCTGAAGCGATCGACAAGCACCACCAGCGGCCCCTTATAGTAGACCACACCATCGGTATCCGCATCTTCACGCACTTTACCGTTGTTATCGCGCACCTGTACCACCGGGCCAGACGGGATAAACAGCCCGGAAAGCGAGACGGCCTCGGTCAATGCCCCGCCGCCGTTGCTGCGCAGGTCAATGATCACGCTGCTGACATTCTGCTTTTCAAGCTTCTGAAGCTGCACTTTCACATCATCGGTCAGGCCGACGTAGAAACCTGGGATATCCAGAACGCCAACCTTCTCTTTACCCACGGTTTTCACCGACATTTTCACCGCGCGATCTTCCAGACGGATACGCTCACGGGTCAGAGTAACGATACGGGTTTTGGTCCCCTTACCGGCTGGCAGGATCTCAAGGCGAACTTTGCTGCCCTTCGGCCCTTTGATCAGCGCAACTACGTCATCAAGACGCCAGCCAATCACGTCCACCATGCTCTTTCCGGTTTGGCCCACACCGACAATACGGTCGCCTACGCTGATCGCTTTGCTTTTCGATGCAGGGCCACCGGCCACCATGGAGTTGATTACGGTGTAGTCATCGTCCATCTGAAGCACAGCACCGATACCTTCCAGAGACAGGCTCATTTCGGTATTGAACTGTTCGGTGTTACGTGGAGAGAGATAATTAGTGTGCGGATCAATTTCGTGCGCAAACGCGGTCATCGCCAGCGAGAAAACATCTTCACTGTTGGTCTGCGCCAGTCGGCGAATAGCGAACTTGTAGCGACGGTTTAACGTCTCACGGATCTCTTTCTCGTCTTTGCCTGTGAGCTTGAGGCTCAGTTCGTCATATTTGACTTTTCCATCCCACAGCGCATTCAGTTCAGCCTCGTCTTTCGGCCATGGCGCTTTGCTGCGGTCCAGATTAAAGGTGTCGTTGCCGGTGAAGTCCATAGGACGTTCCAGCACTTTCAGCGCGTATTGATAACGCTCAAAACGGCGCTTTTGCGATAAGTTGTACAGATCGTAGAACAGATCGAGTTTTCCGGAGCGCAGCTCATCACCCACTTCGGATTTGCGTTTAGCGAACTGTTCGACATCGCTGGCCAGCAGTACGTTATGACTGTAATCCAGCAAGTTCAGATAACGGTCAAAGATTTTGGCCGAAAAGGCCTGATCGAGATCGAACTGACGATAGTGCGAACGAGTAAAGCGCGACGTCACGCGCTCACTCACCGTCGCGTGCTGAGTCTCTTCCTTGAGAACCGGAATTTGATCAACACGCGTAATATCGTCCACAGCGAAAGCGTGGCCTGTTATAGCAAACAGGCCAGCCAGCGCGGTGAGCTTAAAAAAAGTGTTCATGCCAGGCTCGGCCTCCGTTTCAGAACAACAAGTGTTCTGCGCGTACAATCATTGACATACCAGAAGTCAGCTGTACACGAACGCCATCTTTGGTGATTTCCAGTACGGTGGCGTCCATCGCGTTGTTACCCGCTTTCACCTTCAGAGACTGACCTACGCTCAGCGCATTGATGTCAGAAACCGGGGTGTGGCGCGGCTCTTCGCGCGGCGCACGTGGGGCTTTAGCTGCTGGTTTGTCAGCACGCGGTTTGCGATCGTTATTTTCAGTACGACGCGGTGCCGGGCGCGGTTTACGCTCGCGACGAGGGGCGTCTTCCTGACCGTTTGCCGCTGCGGCTTCGCGTTTTTTCGCCTGCTGTTCCGCACGCTGTGCCTGCACGCGAGCTTTGGCTTCTTCAAGCTGCTTACGCGCATGTTCTACGTGCTGCTCGTCCAGCTCACCGCACGGGTTGCCGTCAAGGTCGACACGGGTCGCACCCGGCTTGATACCGTACAGGTAACGCCAGCTCGAGGTATAAAGGCGCAAGGCAGAACGAAGCTGCGTTTTGCTGAGGTTCATCTCCCCCTCAACGCGCGCGACCAAATCCTGAAAGATACCGACTTTCAGAGGACGCGCTTCACCTTCAGCGCTGAAGCACTGCGGGAAACGCTCGGCCAGAAATGCGATAACTTCTTTACTGCTATTCAACTTAGGTTGATTTTCCATGAAATTTCCTGATTACAACGGACGTTGCCAACAAGCGCAGGCATGAACAGGCGACATTATAATGACGCTATCAGTAAATGCTACGTTATCCGTTGATTATCCTGCGACGCTCGCAAAGAATTTATGATAATCGGTGTCTGCCAGAACATTTTCCAGGTTTGCGGCCAGCGCGCGCAGCCCCTGCTCATCCTCGGCAGTAAAGCGACTGAAGACCGTGCTGTCGATATCCAGAACGCCAATAATCTGATTTTTAACCACCAGCGGCAGTACGATTTCAGAATTGCTGCTGGCATCGCAGGCGATGTGGCCGTCAAACGCATGAACATCTTCGACACGCTGAACCTGACGGGTCGCCACTGCGGTACCGCACACGCCGCGACCTACCGGGATACGCACGCAGGCGAGTTTCCCCTGGAAAGGCCCCAGTACCAGCGTGTCGCCTTCCAGCAGATAAAAGCCCGCCCAGTTCACGTCAGAAAGGCGTTCGAACAGTAACGCACTGGTATTTGCCAGAGTGGCTAAGAAACTGGTTTCCCCTGCCATTAATGCCTTAAAATCGCGATTCAGATCCGCGTAGAATTCTGTTTTGTTCATTATTCAATCACTTAGTTATCTTACATAGTTACCGCATAGCCTATTAAAATAAGCATTAAATGCGCTCATGCTCAAGATGAATCCGTTCATGAGTTATTATAACTTTCAACAATACTAATCTGTGTGCGACTGATGGCCCTAAAAACACCCCAAATTACGCCGACACGAAAGATCGTTGTCCGTACGGTAAGCCAGGCTCTGCCCCGTGCACATTATCAGCGTTGTCCCCAGTGCGATACGCTTTTTATGTTGCCGAAGATGAAATCGCACCAAAGTGCTTTTTGTCCATGCTGCGATGCCAAAATTCGCGATGGCCGGGACTGGTCATTGACGCGTCTGGCGGCAATGGCGGTAACCATGCTGCTGCTGATGCCCTTCGCCTGGACCGAGCCGCTGTTAAAGCTATACCTGCTTGGCGTGCGTATTGACGCTAACGTGTTGCAGGGGATCTGGCAGATGACGCGCCAGGGCGATCCGCTTACGGCCGCCATGGTGCTGTTCTGCGTCGTCGGCGCGCCGTTGGTGCTGGTCGCGGCAATTGCCTACCTGTGGTTTGGCAACATACTGGGGATGAACCTGCGCCCCGTCCTGCTCATGCTGGAAAAGCTCAAGGAGTGGGTGATGCTGGACATCTATCTGGTGGGCGTCGGCGTGGCGTCTATCAAGGTGCAGGATTATGCATTTTTACAACCTGGCATTGGCCTTTTTGCGTTTATTTCACTGGTCCTGCTGAGTATTCTGACCCTGATTCATCTCAATGTTGAACAGCTTTGGGAGCGATTTTACCCGCAGCGTCCCGCGACCCGGCCTGATGACAACCTGCGCGTCTGCCTGGGGTGCCATTACACCGGTTTTCCGGATAAACGCGGGAGATGTCCGCGCTGCCACATTCCGTTAAGATTGCGACGCAACAACAGCCTGCAAAAATGCTGGGCGGCGCTTATCGCCTCCCTGGTATTTTTGTTCCCGGCCAACATGCTGCCGATCTCCGTAATTTATGTGAACGGCGCCCGTCAGGAAGATACTATCCTTTCAGGGATTATCTCTCTGGCGCACAGTAACGTGGGGGTCGCCGCCATTGTTTTCATCGCCAGTATTCTGGTGCCCTTTACCAAAGTGGTGGTGATGTTTACGCTGCTTATCAGCATTCACTTTAAATGCGAACAAGGACTACGCACCCGCATCCTGCTTCTGCGATTCGTGACCTGGATTGGTCGCTGGTCGATGTTGGATCTGTTCGTGATTTCGCTGATGATGTCGCTCATCAATCGCGATCAGTTACTTGCTTTTACCATGGGACCCGCAGCTTTTTATTTCGGCTCTGCGGTGATATTGACTATTCTTGCAGTGGAATGGCTGGACAGCCGCTTACTTTGGGACGCACATGAGTCAGGAAACGCCCGCTTCGCCGACTGAAGCGAGAATTAAAACAAAACGCCGCATTTCGCCATTCTGGTTGCTACCTGTCATCGCGCTGATGATCGCAGGCTGGCTTATCTGGACGAGCTATGAAGATCGCGGAAGTACCATCACGATTGATTTCCAGTCTGCGGACGGCATTGTCGCCGGACGTACCCCCGTTCGCTTCCAGGGGGTGGAAGTGGGTACCGTGCAGGATATTTCCCTCGGCAAAGGGCTGAACAAAATTCAGGTCCGGGCGAGCATTAAGTCTGATATGCAGGATGCCCTGCGCGCCGAAACGCAGTTCTGGCTGGTCACGCCTAAAGCCTCCCTGGCCGGCGTTTCCGGGCTGGATGCGCTTGTGGGCGGTAACTATATCGGCATGATGCCCGGCAAAGGCGAGCCACAGGATCACTTTGTTGCGCTGGATACCCAGCCGAAATATCGGCTGAATAACGGCGATCTGATGATCCACCTCCGCGCGCCGGATTTGGGCTCGCTGAACAGTGGTTCTCTGGTCTATTTCCGCAAAATTCCGGTTGGTCGCGTTTACGACTACGCCATTAACCCGAACAAAGATGGCGTGACCATTGATGTACTCATCGAGCGCCGTTTTACCAACCTGGTGAAAAAAGGCAGCCGCTTCTGGAACGTCTCCGGCGTCGATGCCGACCTGAGCTTAAGCGGTGCGAAAGTGAAGCTTGAGAGCCTGGCGGCGCTGGTGAATGGCGCTATCGCCTTCGACTCACCTGCTGACTCCAGCCCTGCCGCCGCAGAAGATACCTTTGGCCTGTACGCCGACCTGGCGCACAGCCAGCGCGGTGTCATCGTCAAGCTGACCCTGCCGGATGCCAAAGGCCTGAAAGCCGGTTCGACCCCGTTGATGTACCAGGGTTTAGAGGTCGGGCAACTGACAAAATTAACCCTCAATGCGGGCGGCTCCGTTACCGGCGAAATGACGGTGGATCCGAGCGTGGTGGATCTCCTGCGGGAAAAAACGCGCATTGAACTGCGTAATCCGAAGCTCTCCCTCAGCGACGCCAGCATCAGTTCCCTGCTGACGGGAAGCACCTTTGAGCTGATCCCCGGTGAAGGCGCGCCGAACAAAAACTTTGTTATCGCCCCGGCGGATAAAGCCCTGCTGCAAAAACCGGGCGTGTTGACGGTTACGCTGAATGCGCCGGAAAGCTACGGTATCGAAGCCGGGCAACCGCTGATCCTGCACGGTGTGCAGGTGGGCCAGGTCCTCGAACGTAAGCTGACAGAAAAAGGGGTCTCCTTCTCCGCCGCCATCGATCCGCAGTACAGCAATCTGGTTCACGGCGACAGTAAATTTGTGGTTAACAGCCGGGTCGACGTGAAGGTGGGTCTGGACGGCGTTGAGTTCCTCGGCGCCAGCGCCAGCGAGTGGGTTAACGGCGGGATCCGCATTCTGCCGGGCAGCAAAGGTGCGCTGCGCGAGAGTTATCCGCTGTTCGCCAATCTGGACAAAGCCATTGAAAACAGCCTCGGCGACCTGCCGACCACCACGCTGACCTTAAGCGCTGAAACGCTGCCGGACGTCCAGGCAGGCTCCGTCGTGCTTTATCGTAAGTTTGAAGTCGGGGAAGTGATCACCGTTCGTCCTCGTGCGGACGCGTTTGATATCGAACTGCATATCAAGCCGGAGTACCGCAAGCTGCTCACGCCAAACAGCGTGTTCTGGGCTGAAGGCGGCGCGAAAGTGCAGCTCAACGGCAGCGGGCTGACCGTACAGGCGTCTCCCCTCTCCCGTGCCCTGCGCGGTGCGATCAGCTTCGATAACCTGAGCGGCGCGGGCGGCAACATGCGTAAAGGTGACAAGCGGATCCTCTTCCCGTCCGAAACCGCGGCGCGCGCGGTCGGGGGGCAGATTACCCTGCACACCTTTGATGCCGGTAAACTGGCTGAAGGCATGCCCATCCGCTATCTCGGCATTGATATCGGGCAGGTCCAGAAGCTGACGCTGATCACCGCGCGCAACGAAGTTCAGGCGACCGCCGTGCTTTATCCGGAATATGTGCAGACGTTCGCCCGGGCAGGCTCGCGCTTCTCGGTGGTTACGCCGCAAATTTCTGCCGCAGGGGTTGAGCATCTCGACACCATACTTCAGCCGTACATAAACGTTGAACCGGGTCGTGGCAACGTGCGTCGTGAATTTGAGTTGCAGGAGGCCACCATCACCGACTCCCGTTATCTGGACGGTCTGAGCATTGTGGTTGAAGTTCCGGAAGCCGGTTCGCTGGGCATCGGTACGCCGGTCTTGTTCCGCGGCATTGAAGTAGGGACAGTAACAAGCCTGACGCTGGGTAATCTGTCCGATCGCGTGATGGTCGGCCTGCGCATCAGCCAGCGTTATCAGCATCTGGTTCGCAACAACTCGGTGTTCTGGCTCGCTTCAGGCTACTCGCTGGACTTCGGCCTGACCGGTGGCGTGGTCAAAACGGGGACCTTTAACCAGTTCATTCGCGGCGGCATTGCCTTCGCGACGCCGCCTGGCACGCCTCTGGCGCCTAAGGCGCAGGCAGGTAAACACTTCCTGCTGCTGGAAAGTGAACCGAAAGAGTGGCGCGAATGGGGAACGGCGCTGCCGCGTTAATCTCGCAGGCTCCGGTGTCAACGCGCCGGAGCCTTTATGTTACACTGCGCACCTGAATGTTTCCCTGTGGTGTGCCCGTGGCTCAAAACTCCGTATTTCTTCCCGAACAATTCCTCGCACAGATGCGCGAGGCGCTTCCAGCTCATCTCTCTTTCGACGATTTCGTCGCCGCATGCCAGCGCCCTTTGCGCCGGAGTATTCGCGTCAATACGCTGAAAATCAGCGTCGGGGCGTTTCTGGATCTCGTCTCCCCCTACGGCTGGCAATTAACGCCAGTGCCGTGGTGTGAAGAGGGTTTCTGGATCGAACGGGATGAAGAGGAGAGCCTGCCGCTCGGCAGCACCGCCGAGCACCTGAGCGGGCTGTTTTATATTCAGGAAGCCAGCTCCATGCTGCCGGTTGCTGCGCTGTTTGCCGACGGGAACCAGCCTGAGCGGGTTATGGATGTCGCGGCGGCGCCGGGCTCTAAAACCACCCAGATTGCCGCCCGGATGAACAACCGCGGCGCGATCCTCGCCAACGAATTTTCCGCCAGCCGCGTTAAAGTCCTGCATGCCAATATCAGCCGCTGCGGGATCCACAACGTCGCGTTAACGCACTTCGACGGTCGCGTGTTTGGCGCTGCCCTGCCGGAAGCCTTTGATGCCATCCTGCTCGACGCGCCCTGCTCCGGCGAAGGCGTGGTGCGTAAAGATCCTGATGCGTTAAAAAACTGGTCCGTTGAAAGCAACCTGGAGATCGCCGCCACGCAGCGCGAACTGATCGACAGCGCGTTTCATGCCCTGCGCCCAGGCGGGACGCTGGTTTACTCTACCTGCACGCTGAATCGCGATGAAAACGAGGACGTCTGCCTGTGGCTCAAGCAACGCTATGTGGATGCCGTCGAGTTTCTGCCGCTGGACACCCTCTTCGACTCGGCCATCCATGCGGCCACGCCTGAAGGCTTCCTGCATGTCTTCCCGCAGATTTACGATTGCGAAGGCTTCTTTGTTGCCCGTCTGCGTAAAACCCGCGCCGTCGATCCCTTGCCTGCCCCTAAGTTTAAGGTCGGCAACTTCCCGTTCGCGCCGGTCAAAGGCCGTGAGGCGGCACAGGCGCAAGCGGCTGCGAGCAAAGTCGGCCTGCACTGGGATGAGAGCCTGCGCCTCTGGATGCGTGACAAAGAGCTGTGGCTGTTCCCGGTCAACATCGAACCGCTGATTGGTAAGGTGCGTTTCTCCCGCCTCGGTATTCGCCTGGCGGAGATCCACAACAAAGGCTATCGCTGGCAGCACGAAGCGGTCATTGCGCTGGCCGGCAGTGAGAACACCTTTGCCCTGACGCATCAGGAAGCGGAAGAGTGGTATCGCGGTCGTGACGTTTACCCGGAAGACGGCCCGTTACAGGATGAAGTCATCGTGACGTATCAGGGCTATCCGCTGGGGCTGGCGAAAAAAGTCGGCTCGCGGCTGAAAAACAGCTATCCGCGCGAACTGGTACGCGATGGCCGCCTGTTTACCGGTAACAACCGCAGCGCCTGAAAAAAAGCGCATTTTTTTACTGGCGATTTCGCTCTCCTTGTCTAGGATCAAAAATGGGTGACTGCACTGGTCATACCAGATTTTGGGCAACAAACCGGAGAGCATTATGACGAAAACCAGCGTACGCATTGGCGCTTTTGAAATCGACGACGCTGAATTGCGCGGCGAATCACAAGGCGAACGAACGTTAAGTATTCCCTGCAAATCCGATCCGGATTTGTGCATGCAGCTGGACGCCTGGGATGCAGATACCAGCGTCCCGGCAATCCTTGATGGGGAACATTCCGTTCTGTACCGTGAGCATTACGACAGTAAAACCGATGCCTGGGTCTTGCGTCTTGCCTGACCCAAAGAGAACCCGCCCGAAGGCGGGTTATTTATTACTGAAGCTGCGCCAGCGTCAGAAAGCCCCCGAATACTGCCCCCGTATCAATGTAGTGCAGATTGTTAAAATCGTAGCGTTTGTCCACAGGCGTATGTCCAAACCAGAAGTGATCCGCGCCGCTAATGCCCTGCCCTTTGCCCACCATAAAGCCCATTAACCGGTCGCGATCCCACAGCACGCGCTGGGCATCCACCGGCTTATGCCAGCCATATTCGGCGGAGGGATAATCCGCATGAGCAATCACGTTGAGACCGTTTTTGCAGGTTATTTCAATAATGTGCGGTAAGTCCCGACACGCGTTGAGTAAACCCTTCACCTGTTTTTGTTGAGCGTCCTTAAGACCGGTAAACCAGTTACCGCCATTTATCGACCAGAGACTAAAATCATTATTTTTAAGCGCATCTAACGCCATTTGCTCGTGATTACCGCGTACCGCATAAAACCAGTTTTCCTGCATCAGCTGTAAACATTTTACGCTGTCAGGCCCGCGGTCGATAATATCCCCCACCGAGATCAGCAGATCCGTATCAGGATTAAAATGTCGTCGTTTCAGCTCATCCATAAGCCACTGATAGCAACCATGAATATCGCTGACAACCCAGACATGACGCCAGTGTTCTCCCTCTATTTTCTGATACATAACGCCTCCTGTAAGAAGTATAGCTGCCACAGAAAATGTCATGAACTGGCGTCGGATTTCGCGAATCCAAACAAACCATAAACCAGCCGGAAATAAAGATCGCTGCGCTATTAATCCCTTATTCCCTGGCCTTTAAAATAGAGCGGAATAAAAAGAGGGATTTTCACGTGTCAAACATACACCTGCAAAACGATGTTTTTTATCCGCATCGCACAAATATTATTTCTGAACTGGTGAGAGGAAAACGCGTTCCCGGCCCAATCTGGCACAAACGTGATTACCGGTTAAAGTTCCTTCTGCGCTCGCTTTTATTCTGGTCCTCCACCCATCGCATGCTGGAGGCCCTGTCCGGGCGCGATGATTTCGACAGGCTGCTCACCTCTCAAATTACCTTGCCGAGCAAAACTCACCGCCAGTATCTGATGCGCGGCCTGAACTCAAACGACCGGGCCGATGCTATCGTCAGCCACTATCAGTGGATTGATAGTCTGAAAAACATCGCCCTCGCCCACGCGCTGACCAGCCCGCAAGAGGTGCCGGTTGTCCGGTTCGAGGCAAAAAACGGCGAAATCTATACCGTCCACGCCTCGTCCGCGGGTAAGGCCGAACGCGAAGGCGAAAGCACGCTTTGGCTGCACGACAATGACAATACGCTGCTTGCCAGCCTGACGTTCTGTGTCGCACGCAGTAACGGCCGTACGGTGCTGGTGATCGGCGGCCTTCAGGGTCCACGTCGTCATGTTTCACGGGAGGTGATTAAGCAGGCTACCCGTGCCTGCCATGGTCTTTTCCCGAAACGCGTGCTGATGGAGGTGATCTTCCAGCTTGCCTCACGCTCGAACATCAGCGCGATTTTTGCCGTCAGCGATGAAGGCCATGTTTTCCGCGCGCTGCGCTACCGTCTGAGCAAAGGCCGTCATTTTCACGCCAGCTACGACGAGTTCTGGGAAGGCCTGAACGGAAAGAAACTCTCCCCCTTCTGCTGGCAGTTGCCGCTCCAGATGGAGCGTAAAGCACTGGAGGAGATTGCCAGCAAAAAACGCGCCGAATACCGTCGCCGCTTTGCGTTACTTGATGATATTGCGGCTTCCGTACAGGCGCGCATTGATCCCGTAGTCGTCTCAGGCAAAATACAAACAAAAATTTAACAAAACAGCCAAAAAGGACTGGACTTACGCCTGCCGGGTTGTGGTATGTTTGAGGCAGGCGCACAGGAAGTGAACCTTCTGCTGAGACGAAAACCGGATTTTATCGTTTATTTTCATGCAGATAAAAAGAGACCGAATACGATTCCTGTATTCGGTCCAGGGAAATGGCTCTTGGGAGAGAGCCGTGCGCTAAAAGTTGGCATTAATGCAGGCTCAATCGCCTTGCCCTTTAAGAATAGATGACGACGTCAGGTTTTCCAGTCCACATTAAAAGTGGTCTGAAAAAAAGCGTCAGAACATCACTAAATGTGAAAAACCGCAGAGCTTTTACAAGCACCTGCGGTTTTTTTTTACTGGAAACCTGACGGCTAGCAGAGCTTTTCAGCGCGCTCAATAAACGGTGCCAGACTTTTCTTCTGCCCGGGGTTTGCCGGGTCATCCACCTGGATCACGCTGACAGGCTGTCCGTTACTTTTCCCGCTGGCCACCTGCTGCTCCGCTACGTCATTTAACGGATACTGCACGAGCGTACTGGGATTGATGACATACAGCGCGTTACCGGGACGGCAGGTGAGCATGACCTCTTCACGATTAAATGCCCAGTTGTCCTTGCCCACTTCAAACCGGCTGACGGTGATGACCTGCGGCGCGGCCAGCGCACTGCTGGCACAGGTGAGAAGTAAAAGAGAAAGCAGTGTCTTTTTCATATGTTATTTAACCTTGTCAGAAGGGTTCCCAGGTCGCGAACAGGCTGACGGCCGCCAGTACCAGCGCGCCCAGCACCACCTCTGCCTGTGTCATCCTGATAAAAATCTGTTGTTCCCGCCCGGCCTCCGGGCGAAAGCGTGGCACAAGAAAATACCGATTCGCCAGCGCAATTGCCACCATCATCATGACCAGCGCACATTTGAACAACAACAGCTGGAC
Organism: Enterobacter cloacae complex sp. SHL022; assembly: GCF_049237785.1. Taxonomy (NCBI): domain Bacteria; kingdom Pseudomonadati; phylum Pseudomonadota; class Gammaproteobacteria; order Enterobacterales; family Enterobacteriaceae; genus Enterobacter; species Enterobacter cloacae complex sp. SHL022. The sequence goes on from NZ_JBMKJH010000001.1 coordinate 259,666, forward strand.
ATAAGGCGCATGCCACGGCACGTTTATGCCAACAATAAAGAGCGTATTGATTATCCCGGTCAGCAGCACGCCTGCCACGGCGTAATGCCCCACGCGGGAGAAGCGCATCATGGTAAAGATAGCGGCTGGCTGCCAGCGGCCTTTCGCCAGACGCATACAAAACAGCAGCGGCAGTAAACCACCCACCCAGGTCGCGGCGCAGAGCAGGTGAAGCGCATGGTTGAGACGATGCAATGCTCCCGGTGCGCCACCGTTCATCGCGGCATGTCCCACGCCCGCCAACAGCACCAGCTGCCCCATCACGAGCAGTAACAGCCGTGAGCCTTTTTGCGGGGTAAGCCATGCAGCGCCCGCCGTCACAGCGGCCAGCACCATTTGCCACAACCAGACGCCGCCAAATTGCGTTCCCAGCACGCTGCGCCAGACCGCCGGACGAATGACATCGCTCCAGCCGTTGCCCATCAACCCACTTTGCAGGCCAAACATCAGCAGAGCCGCCATCAGGCTGATTAAGGCCGCGAGTTTCTGCTGCCGCTGGAAACGCCGGGTCATGAGGCGCTGCAACGAAGACGGTGCAAACCAGACGCTGTAAAGCGCGTTGCCGAAAAGCAGCATCAGCGCAGCAAAATGGATAAAGCGTAACGCGACGTAGCTCAGGGCCAGCATACTATTTCACGCTAAAGTGATAGCTGCCTTTGGTTTTGTGGCCGTCCACGGAGACCACATGCCAGTCCACCGTGTAGGTGCCGGTCGTCAACGGTTTCTCAAGAGGAACAATCAGCTTTGCGTTATCCTTCTCGTCACGCTTCACCGCGCCGGTCTGGATCTTGTGCTGCTGCGCGTCCGTCACCACCACGCCGCTGAAGGCAGGCTCAATTCCTTCCGAGAAGTTCAGGGTAATGACCTCTGGTGCCACCGCAACGGTATTTTCCTGCGGGGATTGCTGCTTAAGATGCGCATGGGCCAGAGCTGAGGTCGCGGTTGCTGAAGAGAGCAAAAATGCCAGCGCGCACGCGACGCGGGAAGGGGTAAAGTGCATCACAATCATTCCTTTTCGTTATGCCTGAATGCTAAAGAATAACTCTGTATAATTAACGAGTCGAGGAACATCCTTTGCTCCCTTGTCATCGTTGAACAATCGCGGTAACGTTGCCGCCGCAGAAAAAGGAGAAGGAAATGAACGTTAACCTGGCCGCCCTTCCTCAGGACGAGATGGACAAAGTGAATGTCGATCTCGCCGCCGCGGGTGTCGCATTCAAAGAGCGTTACAACATGCCCGTCGTAGCTGAAGTGGTAGAGCGTGAACAACCCGCACATCTGCGCGACTGGTTTCGCGAACGTCTCATTGCGCATCGCCTCGCCTCCGTCAATCTCTCGCGCCTGCCGTACGAACCTAAAGTTAAATAAGCTTAACGTCTCGTTACACTTCCTTACGCGTTATGTGGCAGGATAAGAAAACCCTGATAAATTTAGGTGTAATCTTAAAATCCCAGCGACTTAGTGTATAAGGAAGTCACGATGTCACGATGGAATATTGCCGCGGCTCAGTATGCCCCGCGGCACAACTGTGTTGATGAGCACGTAAAACATCACCTGCACTTTATTGCCGAAGCTGCCTGGCATGGGTGCGATTTGATCGTCTTTCCGGAGCTTTCGCTTACCGGCCCAGGCGGAACATCCTTACCCCCACCTCCTGACGATTTGCAGCTTGCCCCCCTCCTTCACGCCGCCCAGTCACGTTTCATCACGGTGATTGCTGGTATTACGCTCCAGCAACACGGCCAGCGCCAGAAAGGACTCGCGCTTTTCACCCCTAACCTGTCGACCATCCGGCGTTATCCGCAGGGCAACGGTGCGGGTGTTATTCCTGGCGATAAAAGGTTAACCATCGTGGATAACCAGGCTGACGCCCCGGAACTGGACCCGGAGGCAACGCTGTTCACCAGCAGCCTGGCCGTGGGCGAGCACCGCTGGCGACAATCGATCGGTTCGTTACAACGCTTCGCGCACAAGTACGCCATCGCGGTATTAATGGCGAACGCGCGCGGCGGTAGCGCGTTATGGGATGAAAAAGGTCAGCTGATTGTACGTGCCGATAAGGGAGAACTGCTGCTAACCGGTTCTTTAGGCCAACAGGGTTGGCAAGGCGATATCATTCCATTAGGCTAGGCATTTTAGGATCAGGAGCGATCAATGCTGCGCGTTATCGATACCGAAACCTGTGATTTGCAGGGTGGAATTGTGGAAGTCGCTTCTGTCGACGTGATTGACGGAAAGATAGTCAACCCAATGAGCCATCTGGTGCGCCCGGATCGTCCCATCAGTGCGCAGGCGATGGCTATACATCGCATTACGGAATCGATGGTGGCGGATAAGCCGTGGATTGAAGAGATCATCCCTCTTTACCACGGTAGCCAGTGGTATGTCGCCCATAACGCCAGCTTTGACCGCCGCGTGCTGCCGGAGATGCCCGGCGAATGGATTTGCACCATGAAGCTGGCGCGCCGTCTGTGGCCTGGGATCAAATACAGCAATATGGCGCTGTATAAGTCGCGCAAACTCAGCGTGCGGACGCCGGAAGGGCTGCATCATCACCGTGCCCTTTATGACTGCTACATCACCGCAGCGCTCCTGATTGATATCATGAATACTTCCGGCTGGACGCCAGACGATATGGCGACCATTACCGGGCGCCCCGCGCTACTGACTACCTTTACGTTCGGTAAATATCGCGGGAAGCCAGTATCGGAAGTGGCGGACAAAGATCCGGGCTATCTGCGCTGGCTGTACAACAACCTCGACAGAATGAGCCCGGAACTGCGCCTGACGCTGAAGCATTATTTAGGCGAAGCCTGAGTCCCCGCCCGGCCTGGCAGCGTATCCTGCGCCAGGCCAATCAAAAAGGCGTACTCCAGCGCCACCCCTTCATAGGATTTAAATCGCCCTGATTTCCCTCCGTGCCCCGAGTCCATATCGGTACACAGCAGCAGCAAATTATCGTCAGTTTTCAGCTCACGCAGCTTCGCCACCCATTTCGCGGGCTCCCAGTACTGCACCTGGGAATCGTGCAGGCCGGTGGTCACCAGCATATGCGGATAGGCTTTCGCCTCAACGTTATCGTACGGGCTGTACTCTTTCATGTAGCGATAATAGGTTTCATCCTGCGGATTCCCCCACTCTTCAAACTCCCCGGTGGTCAGTGGAATGGACTCATCCAGCATGGTCGTCACCACGTCCACAAACGGCACCTGGGCGATAACGCCTTTAAACAGTTCAGGCCGCTGGTTGATCACGGCACCCATTAGCATGCCCCCGGCGCTGCCCCCCATGCCAAAGCAGAGCTGCGGATCGCCATAACCCTGCGCGATCAGCGCATCGCAGACATCAAGGTAGTCGTTAAAGGTATTTTTCTTTTTGAGAAATTTTCCGTCTTCATACCAGTGTTGACCCAGTTCGCCGCCCCCGCGAATATGGGCAATCGCATAAACAAAACCGCGGTCGAGCAGGCTCAGCCTGCTGCTGCTGAAATCGGCATCCATGCTTGATCCATAGGAGCCATAGCCATAGACGAGGATGGGGTTTTTACCTTTGTTGAAGTGCGCCTTGTGATAGACGAGCGATACAGGGACTTCAACGCCGTCGCGTGCGGTCACCCACAGGTGCTCACTGCGATAATTTTCCGACTCAAAACCCCGGACCTCAGCCTGTTTAATCACCTGACGCTGCCCGGTGTCCATATCCAGTTCAAACAACGTATCCGGGGTGGTCATCGACGAATAGCCGTACCGCAGGCGGGACGATTCCGGTTCCGGGTTAAAGCCGATCCACGTTACGTAAGCCGGGTCATCGAACGCAATGCCCACCACTTCGCGGGTTTTGCGGTTGATTTGGCGGATACTGGTCAGTCCGCGCTGACGCTCTTCCACCACCAGCCAGTCGGTAAACAGGGTGAACCCCTCCAGCATCACCTGATCGCGCGCGGGAATTAACACTTCCCATTTGCGTTCATCGCGCACTTTGGTTTTATAAAGGCCAAAGTTTTTGCCCTCGCGGTTCGAACGCAGGTAAAAGCTGTGCTGGAAGTGATCCAGGCTGTACTCATGATCTTTACGGCGCGGCAGGAAGCACAGCGGCTGCGCATCCGGCAGCTCTGCATCCAGCAGCAGCACTTCTGAGGTGGTGGCGCTGGAGAGGAAAATGATCACGTAGTGGCGAGATGACGTTTTATGCAGGCTGACATAGAACGTCTCGTCTTTTTCCTCGTAGACTAATTCATCGTCGGCGGAATCGGTCCCCACCGTATGACGCCAGACCTGATAAGGCAGCAGCGTTGAGGCATGCTTTTTAACGTAGTAGACCGTTTCTGAATCGTTACCCCAGACGAAATCGGGGGAGACATTATCCAGCATTTCGGGATACCAGTTTCCCGTTTCAAGATTGCGGAAACGCAAACCGTACTGGCGGCGGGAGAGGTAATCCTCAGCCAGCGCCATAATGGCGTTATCGGGGGAAATGGACATGCCGCCCAGCGTATAAAACTCACTGTGGGCAGCACGTTTGTTGGCATCCAGCAGGATCTCCCATTCGTCCCACTCGGCGCTCAGCACAGACTGGCGCTGGTAGATGGGATATTCGTTTCCCGGCTCATAAATATGGCGATAGCGATAACCGTTTTTGCACCACGGGGCAGAGACATCACGCTGGGGGATACGCTGCACCATTTCGTTCAGGAGCTGATCCTGAAGCGCCTGCTGGCTGGCCATGACCTGGCGGCCATAGTCGTTTTCCTCATGCAGATAGTCGAGCACCTCTGGCCGGGAACGAGAATCGTCCCGCAGCCAGTAGTAGTTATCGATACGCGTATCGCCATGCGTGGTGATCGCATAAGGAGTACGTCGGGCTTTTGGAGGCATGGCATTCTTACTTTTTCGTTTTACATCCTATAAGGTTGGCAAAACACGCGTATGATGCAAGCGAAACATGGCCTTCTAGCCCGCGAGAGTCTGCTTCTGCTGCTGAATATCCTGCTCAATTCCCTCGCGAACGTCCTGGGGGATCTTCAGCGCATCGCCCAGGGCGTTCAGGTAGCTGCGCTCCATAAAGTGATCGATATCGATGGCGGCACAGCTCAGAAAATAGAGTTCCAGCGCCTCTTCTTCGTTTTTCACGCCTTGCGCCAGACGCTGCGGATCGAGCGGCTGTTCAATGGCCTGCGCCACCAGCGCCCTGCCCTGCTCCTCAACGCCCGCTTCCCGCATCTGCTGTTCAATTGCGGCACGTTCACTGGCATCAATATGCCCGTCGCTCTTGGCTGCAAAGACCAGGGCGAGGATCAGGCGCTCGGTGCGTAAATCTAACGGTGATACCTGCTTCCCGTACTGCGGTTCATCCTGATGCGCGCTGCGCACCTTGTCTTTGTATTTGTTCCATAAGACGGAGCCTGCAATAGCCCCTCCGCCCGCCAGCAGCGCGCCGGTACCGTATTTGGTAAGCAGTTTCCGCGATGATTTATTGGCAACCAGCAAACCGGCCAGCCCGCCAAGCGCACCCGGCACCAGCAGCTTGCTTAGACCCTGCTCGCCCGACGACGAGCCTTTTTGTCCCAACAGGGATTGCAGTTGATTCATCCAGCCTGACATATTTTTCCTCACGTAACAGTGCGTAACCTTCACAGCCTAAGCGAGCGGGTGTCAGGAAATGTCTGTCAGTGCTAAAGAAGCGCAAATTTCCCCCCTGTCCGGTTATCCCCATACAAGACAGACGCAAACGTTTTCGTTTATACTACCCGCATCTTTTTCAGGGGGATTTTTATGACTCTTTTAGGAACCGCGCTGCGCCCTGCCGCGACGCGCGTCATGCTGTTGGGATCGGGTGAACTGGGTAAAGAAGTAGCCATTGAATGCCAGCGTTTGGGCGTGGAGGTGATTGCGGTGGACCGTTACGCGAACGCCCCTGCCATGCACGTTGCGCATCGCTCGCACGTCATCGATATGCTTGACGGCAATGCCCTGCGGGCGTTAATTGCCGAGGAAAAACCGGATTTCGTGGTGCCTGAAATTGAGGCCATTGCCACTGAGATGCTGGTTGCCCTTGAGCAGGAAGGCCAGCGCGTAGTGCCTTGCGCCACTGCGGCAAAACTGACCATGAACCGGGAAGGCATTCGTCGCCTGGCGGCAGAAGAATTACAGCTCCCGACCTCCAGCTACCGTTTTGCCGGGGATAAAGCTGCGTTTCTCCAGGCCGTCGAAGAGATTGGCTACCCGTGCATCATTAAGCCGGTAATGAGCTCCTCCGGCAAAGGGCAGAGCTTTATCCGCGACAGCAGCACGCTGGACCAGGCCTGGGACTATGCCCAGCAGGGCGGTCGTGCCGGTGCCGGGCGCGTCATCGTGGAAGGCGTGGTGAAGTTTGATTTCGAAATTACCCTGCTTACCGTCAGTGCCGTGGACGGCGTTTATTTCTGCGACCCGATTGGTCATCGTCAGGAAGACGGCGATTATCGAGAATCCTGGCAGCCGCAGCAGATGAGCGCGCTGGCGCTGGCACGCGCGCAGGAGATCGCCCGCAAGACGGTGCTGGCGCTGGGCGGCTACGGCCTGTTCGGCGTGGAATTGTTTGTTTGCGGCGACGAGGTGATCTTCAGCGAAGTCTCCCCTCGCCCGCACGATACCGGGATGGTTACGCTGATTTCACAGGATCTCTCCGAGTTCGCGCTGCACGTGCGCGCTTTCCTCGGCCTGCCGGTTGGCGGCATCCGTCAATACGGCCCGGCAGCCTCCGCGGTGATCCTGCCGCAGCTGACCAGCCAGAATGTCACCTTTGATAACGTCGAAGGTGCGGTTGGTGCAGGCTTACAGGTCAGACTGTTCGGCAAACCGGAGATCGACGGAAGCCGTCGTCTGGGCGTGGCATTAGCAACCGGGGAAAACGTGGACGAAGCCGTCGCGAGAGCGAAAATAGCGGCCACTGCGGTAAAAGTGACAGGGTAAATAACTAAAGGCTGGTCAACTAAGCGACCAGCCACATTACATGATTAACATTGTTCCGTTTCTATCGCTTCCATTCGTATTCCATATCCTCGTAGGCTTCATTCGTTTTCGAGATGAAAACAAAAATACCGAGGCCAATAAAAATAACGAAGGGAATGATGATGCTCGCAATCAGTTCCCAGATTGCTGGCGGATCGTTTTGCGCCAGGAAACTGATACGATAGGCAATGAGGGATAACACGCAGAATAAAGCCGCCATCCCCGCAGGATAAAGGGGATTACTCCAGTTACACCAGGTAAGTTTTTTTGGGATAGCTGTCTTCATGGAGGAAAGCGAAGTAATACAAAATTTGTTTTTGTCTGAATAAGCTGCCAGTTGCTCCCCCTGGGCATATTTGACCGCATCCGCCGCAAATGCCAGAGCCAGCCACCGATACCCGGCACTCTTTGCGCCCAGAGAGGCATCGATATCCAGCCGTTCCACCGTGAGCGCTTTTTTATCCAGTGCCTGCATTAATGGATATTTTTCAATACGGGACAGCCCGGTATACCAGAGATTTTTCGGCGTAAGTACCGAACCCGTCTCAAGGAAGACCGCCATTTTGTCCTCTACATCGGTCACGTCAGACATAGGCTGATATAAATATACCGGTTTTTCGCCCTCCTCCCGGACATAATGACTGGTCAGCAGGAATGCACATGCATTTTCCATGCTCTTTGATTCGCCGCTTTCTTCATGTAAATCAACGATAACAATCAACCGGTTTTCAACTCTGTAATCAGATAAGTTCATCCATTGGCTAACGATCGCGTAGTCAGGACATTCTGTGCTGTACTCAATTTTACACGTGCTTGCCGTTTCAATACCCAACCGCTCCAGAGTGCGCCTCAGTTCATCAATGCAGGATCCACTCCCTCCGTGAACCCAGACAACGGTTTCAAAAATACGGTAGTTATAGTCCTTCAATTTTTCTGCCATCGGGTCCAGTAAGCGGTAAAACATCTGTTCATTCCTGGTCTGGTCGAAGCGATCTTCCAGCTGAATATTAACCGGCGTTTTCGGTGCCAGCGGAAATTCGCCTTCCAGTTTCAACATATTCAGCGCGGGTTCCTCCAGGGGGGTGATTGCAGACCATGCTGCGATAGCGATATTTTTTCGCGCATACGCCTTTAAATTAATCTCCTGCTCTTTTGCTATGAATTTTCGGGTTTCAGCATAATGAATGTTGGCGTCATGAAATATGAAACTTGTAAAAACTAGCAACGATACAACACAGATGGGCAGAATAACTGAAGGCACAAAAAAGAGAGCCGTAACGTGTTCCTGTTCAGGCCAGGTGAGAGCCCGGATCGCGAGGCCCATTGCGACGGCTATCACATAGAGGAAAACAATCATGACGACTGGCACAGTGGAATCCGGGTCTGGCTGTTGTTTGTATAACCACCACGCGCGCATTACGAAGCTCCCGCCACAGGTAAGGTACTTTTGATTTCACATCCACACGCCGCGCGACAGCCATCTACCACAACCCCACGGCCATGCATGGTCCAGGTTGGGTGACATTCAGTGATTGCGAACGTCCCTTTATGGAGCGGACACTGCGCAAGATCATCTTTTAAGGCCACGGGCTGCCCCATAAAGTCTGCCCCGGAGGCCTTAGTGACTTTTCCTCCGCTTATCAGCGGATCGTTTAACCTAATGACGCCTTTCATCGCTTTATCTCCCTATTTTCCCGCATCCATGTTGCATTGCATGTGCTCCCAGCCGGTATAGCCTTTCACGTCGGGTACGCTGTCGGGTAAATCTTGCCAGTTAGCCTTAAGTTGCTGCGTGCTGCCCTCGAGCCCCTGCTTAGTCATGTAGACCATTCCCCACGCCCAGCCAGGGGAACGGGGGTCCAGCTTCCCGCTGACTTTATTTCCCATTCCGTCATCCACGGTATAGGCAATCCCCGGCCCGCCGGGCAGAATGCGCGGGTCTTCAAATGGCTTTGATGACATATACAGCCGGTGTTTGGTCTGTAAAAAACCTTGGTCGTTGACGACGGTGAAAGAAATAATATCCTCATAGGATGGTTGGTTAGTACCATCGGGCTCATTAGGCCCTACCGAAAAAAACTGGGGAGACCATGTTTTACCATAATCTTTAGAAATCATTGTTCCTGGGTCATCCCAGGTGGGTATGGCAATATATCGTTCAGAAGGATGAACAAATTTTTTGGTGAAAATCCGATAAAATTGACTGACGGGCCTGGTATGAATACCCCGAAAAGTATCCGTATACCAGAGTTCACCTTCGCAGCCCCAGCCTTTCAATTCGAGAAAACGGTGATCATCGAACCGGTAAACAACCTGTGTGGGCGGTTCTTTAGCCTGGCATCCGGTCGCCAGCACAACGGACGTCGCTGCGAGAACGGTACATAATCCTTTCATCAGTTATCGCCCCGCATCCATATCACAGCGCATATGATCCCAGCCGGTGTACCCCTTCACTTCGGGTACGCTGTCGGGTAAATCTTGCCAGTTAGCTTTAAATTGCTGCGTGCTGTGCTTAAGCCCCTGCTTAGTCATATAGACCATTCCCCAGGCCCAGCCAGGGAAACGGGGGTCCAGCGTATCGCTTACTTTATTTCCCATTCCGTCATCCACGGTATAGGCAATCCCCGGCCCGCCGGGCAGAATGCGCGGGTCTTCAAACGGTTTTGACGACATATACAGCCGGTGTTTGGTCTGTAAAAAACCCTGATCGTTGACGACGGTGAAAGAAATAATATCCTCATAGGATGGTTGGTTAGTACCATCGGGCTCGTTAGGCCCTACCGAAAAAAACTGGGGAGACCATGTTTTACCATAATCTTTTGAAATTATTGTTCCTGGGTCATCCCAGGTGGGTATAGCAATATATCGTTCAGAAGGATGAACAAATTTTTTGGTGAAGATCCTGTAAAATTGGCTAACAGGTTGGGTATGAATACCCCGCCGAGTATCCGTATACCAGAGTTCACCTTCGCAATCCCACCCTTTCAGTTCGAGATAACGATGATCATCGAACCGGTAAACAACCTGTGTCGGTGGTTCTTTCGCCTGGCACCCGGTTGCCAGCACAACGGACGTAGCTGCGAGAACGGTACATAATCCTTTCATCAGTTATCGCCCCGCATCCATATCACAGCGCATATGATCCCAGCCGGTGTAGCCTTTCACGTCGGGTACGCTGTCGGGTAAATCCTGCCAGTTTGCCTTAAGTTGCTGCGTGCTGCCCTCGAGCCCCTGCTTAGTCATGTAGACCATTCCCCACGCCCAGCCAGGGGAACGGGGTTCCAGCTTCCCGCTGACTTTATTTCCCATTCCGTCATCCACGGTATAGGCAATCCCCGGCCCACCGGGCAGAATGCGCGGGTCTTCAAATGGGTTCGACGACATATACAGCCGATGTTTGGTCAGTAAAAAACCCTGATCGTTGACGACGGTGAAAGAAAGAATATCCTCATAAGGCGCGTAGTCATCGCCATTGGGTTCATTATGATTTGGTGAAAACGCTACGGAGTGCCACGTTTTCCCATAGTCCTTAGATACTATGAATCCACTCGCGCCCCATCCCGTCAGTGCAATATATCGCTCTGATGGATGAATAAATTTACGGGTAAAGAGTCGATAAAACTGACTTACGGGTTCGGTGTGAATGCCTCGCTTAGTATCCGTGTACCAGAGTTCGCCTTCACAATCCCAGCCTTTCAGTTCGAGATAACGATGATCATCAAATCGGTACACCACCTGCGTTGGTGGTTCTTTCGCCTGGCATCCGGTCGCCAGCACAACGGACGTAGCTGCGAGAACGGTACATAATCCTTTCATCAGTTATCGCCCCGCATCCATATCACAGCGCATATGATCCCAGCCGGTATAGCCCTTCACCTCGGGTACGCTGTCGGGTAAATCTTGCCAGTTAGCCTTAAGTTGCTGCGTGCTGCCCTCGAGTCCCTGCTTAGTCATGTAGACCATTCCCCACGCCCAGCCAGGGGAACGGGGGTCCAGCTTCCCGCTTACTTTATTTCCCATTCCGTCATCCACGGTATAGGCAATCCCCGGCCCGCCGGGCAGAATGCGCGGGTCTTCAAACGGTTTTGACGACATATACAGCCGGTGTTTGGTCAGCATAAATCCCTGGTCCTTAACAACAGTAAAGGAAATAATGTCATCGTAGGGCGGTGAAGAATCTCCATTTGGTTCGTTAGAACCCGCTGAATAAAACTGAGGGGACCAGGTTTTACCATAATCTTTTGAAATTATTGTTCCTGGAGAGCCCCAGGTAGGGATAGCTATATAACGCTCCGATGGATGTATGAATTTTTTGGTGAAGATCTTGTAAAATTGGCTAACAGGTTGGGTATGTATACCCAGCTCAGTATCCGTGTACCAGAGTTCGCCTTCGCAGCCCCAGCCTTTCAGTTCGAGATAACGATGATCATCGAACCGGTACACCACCTGCGTTGGCGGTTCTTTCGCCTGGCATCCGATCGCCAGTAAAACAGCAGTGGCCATCAGACCCATAAATGATATTTTCATGCTCTATCCTTAAGCCAGTTGACTGTCACTTATGGGCTTTGGCATGTCCCATTGCAGATTTGCGACGTCCTGATTCCCTGCGACAAGATCACTGGACGGCTTGACAGTCGTTGCATTATTGAACTTATTTACCACCCCATACTCACCTTTCGGCAGCACGTCATATGGCTTATTCATGAAAAATTTGGTTGTAGGTTCATCTAGCTTACCCGTCCGGTAATATGCCCTTGCATAGGGATTTTCATTCTGAGGATCGCGCCAGTCTGCACGATGTAACAACCCTTCCCAAAATTTCCCCGCCTGATAATCGAATGATTTGCACTGCCCAATAGCCAAATCAAACGCCATAGCGTGCGATGGCGCAAATTCGCTCATCACAATAGAGGAGTGCTGGCTGTAGCCCACCGGGTCGATTTTCTGCCATTCCGCTTGCAGTTCTTCCGGTGTTTTCTTCCAGGTAAGGGTAACTAACTGAAAATCACGCGAACCTGACACCTCACCATAAATAACCTCATGCTTGCGTTCAAAACTCTCTTCTTTAAGCTCTGAAGCAGATAAAACGTGACCCGGCTGCCAGCCAATATTTTGATAGCGGTTCACTGCAAAGGTTGTCGTTACCGTGCGCTTAATGGCGCTGGCTTTGGCGGAATAGGAAATGTAGGCGTCCGGGCTGTCCGGATCGACATAATAGGTATACGGTTTATCACTGGTTTTAGGATCGTTATCCGGGTGATTATCCTCCCCCTGAAGTTTGAAAATAAAAGGTTCCGGTAACTCCTCACCGTTTATCACCACATCGCGAGCGCTGTAACTGGCGTTCGTGAGAAAGGCATATTTTGCATCCCCCTCATTTCGCGGTGGTAGCTCAAAGGGGTTAGCGTCAGGGATGTTTCCTACTTCACCATGCTGGTAAAACACGCGCTGAAACAGATTAGGTATATCACTGGCAATATTCTGAGGAATGCCTCGCCAGCCAAACCCCTGCACATTCTCCAGCGACACGACGCCATCGTTCGGGCAAAAGTAGTTATACACTTTACCGTCGTTGCTTCGGCAATATCTGCCATCCGTTCGCAGCGGATTATCGGAAGGTTTACGCAGGGTACAGGAGGCCTCCAGAGCAAGTAATTCGCTCTCGGCCATTTTCCCGCCACCTTTCCATTGCGTATGCATCAGGCGACAGAAATTTTTAAATGTCTGCTGTCTGGCGTCGTCGGTCTGTTGATAACCCGGCTGAATATTTTCAGCCACGCGCGACTCAAGAGAATATGGTGAGTGATTAAGAGTCACACAATTTACCGGATCGTATCCGGCCTGTTTCACCAGCATATTTGCCAGCATAGTAATAATCGTGCCCTGACTGTGAGCGACGATATTGATAACATCGTTTTGAGTTACTAACGGCTGACGAATCTGAATAATCAAATCCGCCAGCCGTTGAGCGGCAAAAAACTGGTAAATGCGGTGCGGGTTTTCATAAATGGGATGGGTAAAATCGCCATCATTGAAGTGCAGCGAGGCAAATCCCGCAGCGGCAACGCCGAAGCCACCGGCGCCGGGCCCCAGCATATCCGGGATCGTCGTCGTCGCGTTGGCAAAGGTCCCGCCCCCCTTGGCAAAACTCTTATCAAGTGCGTTCTTAAAGTTATCGTTCTGGTACTGAAACGGCCCTTTTCCGTCATTACCCAGCGACTTTTTATTCGTCTCGTTATCTTCCTGGTACGCATCATAGGGAAGATGCGCTTTGTCACTCAGCTTCCCGACCTCCTCCCGGTAGCGCTTCTGGTCCGCCCGGTAATCAGCATGCGTAACCGGTTTATATCCCCAGTAAAACGGGATGATGGGGGAACGCCCTGGAGTGATAATTCTGTAGTCTTTCCATTCGTGGGCGTAAAAATCCTGCCGGTTAAGTCGCTTACCCAGCCCGGCAAGTATACCTTTCTCCTGGTTCTGGTAGGCTTCACCCACGTCGTTCACGCCATGGACGAGGATCACAATGCCGGGCATCGGACGCGGTATCCCGACGTTGCGCGTCTGGGCGACTTCGCCCAGGGTTTTGTGTACCGGAATATCGCCTTCTGATACCACCCGTGGAGCGTAGGGTTTTGTCTTCGCCTCCGTCATTCCATTATCTCCATTTTATAGCTGTCGAGGTCGTCAGCATCGAGCAGGGGTGAACGACCGCAGCTGTCCGTCACGCCTTCCACCACCTGTCCGGATGCACTGGTCAGCCTGAATTTTTTGTTTGCCAGAATTTGCTCCGGATCATCGCCGGCGTGCAGTTTGTAGCGAAGTTTAAAGGCGCCTTTCTCAAAGGATGGCGTCGGTACCGACACACTTTCCGGACCGTCGTATTTCAGGCTCGGCGCTTTGAGCTCAATGCCCGTCGGCGAGAAAATGGTGACCAGTCCGGTCGGGCTGATACGGATCCCGCCGCCCCCGCAGACAAACTGCATTCCCTTTCTGGCACTGCCGTTCATTTTCCCGGCGGTGCTCGTCAGCGTGAAATCCTGCTGCGACAGCATGTGCATTTCGCCCCGCTGCGCCTGCGTCGTAATATCCCCCGCACCGGCAATCATCTGGATGCCGAGTTTGCGGGCAAACAGCGACAGTTTTTCCCCTACGGCCAGCGAGAATTTTTTCACCACATTCACGCTGGCATTCCCGCCCGCTGTGGCAATCAGGTCTTTCCCGGCGGAAAGTTGCAGGCTGTCCGGCGTAACCAGCGCAATTCCACTTTTTCCATATGCCAAAATACCGGGCTCCGCGAGATGACTCAGCGTCTGGCTGAGCGCATTTTGCCGATCGGTTTCCACATTACTCGCACCTGCCGTAAGCGCACTTTGTTGTAGGGTCATCGCCAGCGATAACGCCTTTTCAAGTTGTGTAATAGCCGCTGTCATATCCAGTTGCTTACCCCCCGCGCGGGGCTGGGCTTCCGTGGTGATCATCACGCCTTTCGCAGCACGCAGCGCCATCCAGTCGTCGGTGCGAGCCTCCACACCTTCCCCGCGCTTTTTGCCTTCAGCATCAACCAGGTGACCCACACTCACTTGCCCTTTGCCGTACTCCGTAGCGATTTTGATGTGCTCCTGCCCGCGACGATCTTCAAGACGGATCTTGTTCAACGCGGCCGTGCGGATCACGTTTCGGGTATCGTTACGGTTTGTGACTAAATCCGGGTGGCTGCCGTCGTGCATGACATGCGCGATAAAAGGTCTGTCCGGATCGCCGCCTTCGAAACCAACGGCAACTTCAGTCCCCTCCAGTAGCGGAAAGTGAATACCAAAGGTGTCACCGGCGTACGGCCTGCCGAGGCGTACCAGGGCGCTTTCGAATCCGACCCGTTTTTCATCAAGGTCAAAATCGAACTTAACCCTGTAGCGCCCAACCGCATCAAGTCCGGCATAGGTTTTATCTCCCCCGATAGCCTTCACTCTGGCGGGCACCGTTCCGGCTATCACCGGCCGGGATAAGTATTCAGGACGGAAGCTATAGCCCTGGATATAGGGGATCCCAGAAAGTACGGCGCGATAGTGTTCAGCACGGCTGCCGCGGATAGTCATCGCAGTTATCACAAACCCGGACTTAAACCCGTCAGGTACAGGCCCTGAGGGATAAAACATAATGCCTGGCTGAAGCTCGGGATCGCTGGTTGTCGCCCCCAGAAGACTCTGTCCGTTCAACAGGCGTTCATAACGCAGACGAGCGTAAAATGCGGCGGTTTCCGCCTCTTCACCGTGAAAATCCCCCGCAGTCAGATAGTGATCGGCATAGTGATAGTGTTGGCCTGTCGTTACACCTTCGGGAATATCGCTCGTTTTAACGGTCTTATCCGTCTGCGGCGATTGCGGGTCACGGTAGTTATAGGTGCGAACCAACACATTTTTGGGGATCAGGCCGTGCTGCTCCTCCAGATCGGTAATGTATTCGCTATAACTGGTCATGCCTGAATGTCGGACATAAGGCATCTGTTTGTCGCTGAAGTTGTAACGACGCGCAGAATCCCCAAAAATAACGACGGTTTCCGTTTTCACTTTGTTGTGATTCTCAAATCGGAACCAGATCCCTATCTCTGCCAGCAGCCGACGGATGAACCGCAAATCGGTTTCTTTCCACTGAACGATCATTTCCCGTCGTGGATAACTGTGGCTCAGTTGGTCAAAATCAATGTTGTAGCCGTCAAAGTGACCACTGTCCTTCATCAGCTTTGTAACGAGCTCCGGGACTGTCATGTTCATGTAAACCGCAGAACGGTAATTTTGATCCAGCAGCGCCAGCTCATGCTCCAGCACGCATTCATACAGTGCTTCGTCACCTGAAGACATCAGCCGCGAAAATTGGGTGATCGTGCCATTAATCTGGCGAACCGGCAGCCAGGAGGTTTGCCCATGCCATGAGGCTTCCAGATTGGGTGCACGCAGAATAAACTCAGCCCTTTGATTAAGAACAGCATTAATGGCAATGTTTAGATCCGGACTGGTAAAGCGAATGGTATAGCGATAAGGCTCGCTTAATATCTCTTTTCCTGTAAAAGAATGAACATCTGAAATAACATTTTTGCTACGCGGGAAATACAATAAATATCTGTTTAACGTGTCCTGCCTTTGAGCTACCTCAGATTCCCCTGACATTATTAGCTATCCTTTTAACAAACATTCCGTTCATTAAAAACAATACACCCATCGCTCCCCCATTAAAATACCCAACTTCAGGTTGAATTAATTCACGGGAAGTGAATCTATTCACAGAATAAATAAAAAAGGACCAGACAATTTTATCACACATAAATTCAGAATGATTTATTCATCAAATATATAAGTGAAGGATTATTTAATAATGAAAAATAATACGCCTGGGGTTAGGGATATTAGAAATGTTGTGTAGAGAAGAAGAACTTATACATGCTGGTCACATAAAGTGACCAGCATCAGGCCAGAGGGCCTGCTTTATGCATTGGGCATTTGTTACTGTTTCGCGCCTTCTACCGCTTCGCGAGCCAGTTTAGTGATGCGATCCCAGTCGCCTGCTTCCAGCGCATCCGCCGGAACCAGCCAGGAGCCACCGATGCACAGCACGCTTTTCAGCGCCAGGTAGTCACGGTAGTTGGCCGGAGAGATGCCGCCCGTTGGGCAGAAACGCACCTGGGAGAATGGGCCCGCAATCGCCTGCAACGCTTTGGTGCCGCCGTTCGCTTCAGCCGGGAAGAATTTGAACTCTTTCAGGCCGTAGTCCATGCCCAGCATCAGTTCAGAAACGGTGCTGATACCCGGGATCAGCGGAATAGAACCTTCGGTTGCGGCTTTCAGCAGGGGCTCGGTCAGCCCCGGGCTGATGGCAAACTGTGCGCCCGCTTCGGTCACTTCCGCCAGCTGCTGCGCATTCAGAACCGTACCTGCACCGATGATCGCTTCCGGCACTTCTTTGGCGATAGCGCGAATCGCATCCATCGCACAGGCCGTACGCAGGGTCACTTCCAGAACACGAACGCCACCCGCAACCAGCGCCTTCGCCATTGGGACAGCGTGCTCCAGTTTGTTTACCACAATAACCGGCACGACAGGGCCAGTAGTCAGGATTGCTTCTGCACTTGTTTTCCAGTTTTTCATCAGAGTTTTCTCTCGCCAGATCGTTAAAATCAAGTCGTCTTAAAACGTAATACAGGTTGCGCCCTGCTCCGCACCGGAGAGTTTCTCACGCAACGCACCAAACATTTCGCGTCCGGTACCCACGCGGGATGCGCTCAGGTCAGGAATATGTGGCTGACGCGCCGCCAGCTCTGCTTCGTCCACCAGCAGGGTTAACTCGCCTGTCTGACCGTTAACGCGGATCATGTCACCATCACGCACTTTCGCCAGCAGGCCGCCGTCGTAGGCTTCCGGGGTGACATGAATCGCTGAAGGCACTTTACCGGATGCCCCCGAGAGGCGTCCATCGGTCACCAGTGCAATTTTGAAACGGCGGTCCAATAATACACCAAGCGGCGGCATAAGTTTATGTAATTCTGGCATCCCGTTCGCTTTTGGTCCCTGATGACGCACCACGACCACACAGTCTTTATCAAGCAGACCCGCGTCAAAAGCAGGTAAAACGTCGTGCTGGCTTTCAAACACCACCGCCGGGGCTTCAATCACCTGATTCTCTTCCGGCACGGCAGAGGTTTTCATCACGGCACGTCCAAGGTTACCGCTCAGCACTTTGGTGCCGCCGTGAGGAGAGAATGGCTGTTCGAAGGTTGCGATAACCTGAGGATCGAGCGAGTCGCTCGCCCCTTCGCGCCAGTCCAGCTCACCGTTGTTCAGCCAGGGTTCAAGGGTATAGCGATGCAGGCCAAAGCCCGCCACCGTGTTGACATCCTCATGCAGCAGGCCGCCTTTCAGCAGCTCGCGCATCAGCACCGGCACGCCGCCCGCGGCCTGGAAGTGGTTGATGTCCGCCGGACCGTTCGGGTACAGACGCGCCATCAGCGGTACCACGGAGGAGATATCGGAGAAGTCATCCCAGTTAATCAGAATGCCCGCCGCGCGCGCCATCGCGACAAGGTGCATGGTATGGTTGGTTGAACCGCCGGTCGCCAGCAGGGCGACAATCCCGTTTACGATAACTTTTTCATCCACCATTTTGCCCATTGGCATCCACTCGTTGCCGTTACCGGTCAGGCGCGTCACCTGACGGGCTGCGGCTTCGGTCAGCGCTTTACGCAGTGGCGCATCCGGCTGGATGAACGACGAGCCCGGTAGCTGCATCCCCATAAACTCCACCACCATCTGGTTGGTGTTGGCCGTACCGTAGAACGTACAGGTGCCCGGCGCGTGATAAGACGCGGCTTCCGCTTCCAGCAGTGCCTGACGGTCCGCTTTTCCTTCGGCATACAGCTGACGGATACGGACTTTTTCCTTGTTTGGCAGACCGCTTGCCATCGGGCCTGACGGCACAAAAATCGCTGGCAGGTGGCCAAACGACAGCGCGGCCATCACCAGCCCCGGGACGATTTTGTCGCACACGCCCAGATAAAGCGCGCCATCAAACATATTGTGAGACAGGCCCACTGCCGCTGACATGGCGATCACTTCGCGGCTCAGCAGGGACAGCTCCATACCGTCCTGGCCCTGGGTTACGCCATCACACATGGCCGGCACGCCGCCTGCAACCTGGCCCACCGCGTTCACGCTGTGCAGCGCATTGCGGATGATAGACGGGTAGACCTCATACGGCTGGTGGGCTGAAAGCATGTCGTTATAGGAGGTAATGATGGCGATATTGTTACGCAACATGCTTTTCAGCGCGTCTTTATCACCAGGCTGGCAGGCCGCAAAGCCGTGGGCCAGATTCCCGCAGGCCAGCTGTGAGCGATGGACCGTTTCACTCTTCGCCTGTTCGATGCGGGCAAGGTAGGCAGCACGGGTCTCTTTCGAGCGTTCAACAATGCGTTGTGTTACGCGTAACAATGTCGGATTCATAAAAGCTCCTCTAATTTATCTGTCCAGGCTCGGGAGTTTACACAGTTTCTGACGGTTGTTAACAACGCTGAAACGCCTGATATCCGGAGCACAGGGGCAAAATATCTGAAGGGAGTGTAATAAAAAAAGCTCCGCGGGTGAATCCACGCGGAGCTTAAAAGATAAAAATTATGCCACTTGCTGTGTTAGATCATGTTACCGGTAAAATAACACCTTTGGGCTAGAGAAGGTGGTTATTCAAACTCGTTCCAGGAGCGGCCATCACGGGTGATCATCGCAACGGAGGCGACAGGTCCCCATGTTCCCGCCTGATACGGTTTTGGCGCGTCCTGGTCGGCTGCCCACGCTTCGGTGATGGAGTCGACCCACTTCCACGCCTCTTCCACTTCATCGCGGCGGACGAACAGCGCCTGGATACCACGCATGGTTTCCAGCAGCAGACGCTCGTAAGCATCGGCCAGATGCGTCTGGTTGAAGGTTTCAGAGTAGCTCAGGTCGAGCTTGGTGGTTTGCAGGTTGTGTTTGTGATCAAGACCCGGCACTTTGTTCAGGATCTGAATATCCACACCCTCGTCCGGTTGCAGACGGATGGTCAGTTTGTTCTGCGGCAGTTCCTGCCAGGATTCTTTGAACAGGTTCAGTTCCGGATTTTTGAAGTAGACCACCACTTCGGAGCATTTTGCTGGCAGACGTTTCCCGGTACGCAGGTAGAACGGCACACCGGCCCAGCGCCAGTCGTCGATATCCACGCGGATCGCCACAAACGTCTCGGTGTTGCTGGACTTGTTCGCGCCCTCTTCTTCCAGATAGCCAGGAACTTTTTTCCCCTGGGCAAAACCTGCGGTGTACTGGCCGCGCACGGTTTTCTCACGCACGTTGGAGCGGTCAATACGGCGCAGTGATTTCAGCACTTTCACTTTGGCGTCACGAATGCTGTCGGCCGTCAGATCTGACGGTGGAGACATGGCAATCATGCACAGAATTTGCAGCAGGTGGTTCTGGATCATGTCACGCATCTGGCCGGCCTGGTCGAAGTAGCCCCAACGGCCTTCGATGCCCACCTCTTCCGCCACGGTAATTTCCACGTGGTCGATAGTGCGGTTGTCCCAGTTGTTCACAAACAGGGAGTTGGCAAAACGCAGCGCCAGCAGGTTCAGTACCGTCTCTTTGCCCAGATAGTGGTCAATACGGTAAACCTGACACTCCTCAAAGAACTCGCCTACCTGGTCGTTGATTTCACGCGAGGTCGCCAGCGACGTACCCAGCGGTTTCTCCATCACTACACGCGCCGGTTTGGCGTTCAGCTTCGCCTCGCCCAGACCTTTGCAGATGGCGCCGAAGGTGCTTGGCGGCATGGCGAAATAGTTAATAGTGACACGATTTTCCTGGTCAAGCATTTCACCCAGACGGGTAAAGGCGCCTACATCGTTGACGTCCAGGTTGCAGAAATCGAGACGCCCGCTCAGCTTATCCCAAAGGCTTTCATCGATTTTCTCTTTCATGAACGTTTCGAGCGCCTCAAGCACGACTTTGGTATAAGCCTCCTTATCCCAGTCTGCGCGCCCTACCCCAAGGATCCGGGTGTCGGGATGGATCTGGCCCGCTTTTTCGAGCTGATACAGGGAAGGCAGCAATTTTCGGCGTGCAAGATCGCCTTTCGCGCCGAAAATGACCAGGTCACATGCCTGGGCTGTTTGCGTTACCGCCATGTCATTCTCCTCAGTTAGATCGCCTGGTACTCTGCCAGGTATCGTTGTAATTTTATTACAATGCACTGTACTGCTTTTACGCGTTTCCTGAAACCATTAGCGCTTAACGTCGCGTGCGATACGGTGATTTTTCGTCGCCTGGGCCATTACGCCCGTCTGATGACGCAACAAACGTCGATTCTTTGCGCAACGGGGTCAGAGCAAAACCCGACGTCGATCAAGTAATGAAAAAAAACAACAACATTTCTTGTCGACGATTACCCTTTCGGGAGTCCTGGGGGTAATATCGGCTAAATCGAATCAAGGTTTCATCTCTTTATGAAATCGTTTATGCCCTCATGAGCGTCTTGTTAACAATGAACATGCTGGAAAAAATCCAGTTTCAACTGGAACACCTTAGCAAATCCGAGCGCAAAGTGGCTGAAGTTATTCTCGCCGCGCCCGCTCAGGCGATTCATTCAAGCATCGCCGCTCTGGCACAGGAATCGGGCGTCAGCGAACCGACGGTCAATCGATTCTGTCGTAGTCTGGACACGCGCGGCTTTCCTGATTTTAAACTGCATCTGGCCCAAAGTCTGGCAAACGGCACCCCGTATGTTAATCGCAATGTCGATGAAGACGACAGCGTTGATGCATACACCGCAAAAATATTTGAATCGGCAATGGCCACGCTCGACCACGTTCGCCAGTCTCTGGACATGAGTTCAGTAAATCGCGCGGTCGATCTTCTCACGCAGGCCAAACGGATTGCCTTCTTTGGCCTTGGCTCGTCCGCCGCCGTGGCGCATGACGCCATGAATAAGTTCTTTCGCTTTAACGTGCCGGTGATTTACTCCGATGACATTGTGCTGCAACGCATGAGCTGTATGAATTGTAGCGAAGATGATGTCGTGGTACTCATCTCTCATACGGGCCGCACCAAGAGCCAGGTGGAGCTGGCGCAGCTCGCGCGTGACAACGATGCGATGGTCATCGCCCTGACGACGGCAGGTACGCCGCTCGCCCGGGAAGCGACGCTCGCCATTACCCTGGACGTACCGGAGGATACCGACATGTACATGCCGATGGTCTCCCGCCTGGCGCAGTTGACGGTCATCGACGTATTGGCGACCGGTTTTACCTTACGCCGGGGCGCAAAATTCCGGGATAACTTGAAGCGGGTCAAGGAAGCCCTGAAAGAATCGCGTTTTGATAAAGAATTGCTTATAAAGAGCGATGTTCCCTAATAACGACGAAGTACGATTTACGGCATTCGGTCCCCTCGCTACTGCCTTGCGATAGATGAAGGCCGATTCTATGTTCACGCAACACCAAAGTTGTTTCAGTCAACGGAGTATTACATGTCCAGAAGGCTTCGCAGAACCAAGATCGTCACCACCTTAGGCCCGGCCACCGACCGCGATAATAACCTCGAAAAGATTATCGCCGCGGGTGCTAACGTGGTGCGTATGAACTTCTCTCACGGTACGCCAGAAGACCATAAATTACGTGCCGACAAAGTGCGTGAAATCGCAGCTAAACTGGGCCGCCATGTTGCTATCCTCGGTGACCTGCAAGGTCCAAAAATCCGCGTATCGACCTTTAAAGAAGGCAAAGTCTTCCTCAACATCGGCGATAAATTCCTGCTGGACGCCAACCTGAGCAAAGGCGAAGGCGATAAGGAAAAAGTGGGTATCGACTACAAAGGTCTGCCTGCTGACGTTGTGCCTGGCGACATCCTGCTGCTGGACGACGGACGCGTACAGCTGAAAGTGCTGGAAGTTCAGGGTATGAAGGTGTTCACCGAAGTGACCGTCGGCGGCCCGCTCTCCAACAACAAAGGCATCAACAAACTCGGCGGTGGCCTGTCTGCCGAAGCGCTGACCGATAAAGACAAAGCGGATATCGTGACCGCAGCGCAGATCGGCGTGGATTATCTGGCCGTCTCCTTCCCGCGCTGCGGTGAAGATCTGAACTATGCTCGCCGCCTGGCGCGCGATGCAGGCTGCGATGCGAAAATCGTTGCAAAAGTGGAACGCGCTGAAGCGGTCTGCGATCAGGACGCGATGGACGACGTGATCCTGGCGTCTGACGTGGTGATGGTTGCCCGTGGTGACCTGGGCGTGGAAATTGGCGACCCTGAACTGGTCGGTATCCAGAAAGCGCTGATCCGTCGCGCGCGTCAGCTGAACCGCGCGGTGATCACCGCCACCCAGATGATGGAATCCATGATCACCAACCCAATGCCGACCCGTGCAGAAGTCATGGACGTGGCGAACGCCGTGCTGGATGGTACTGACGCGGTGATGCTGTCAGCGGAAACCGCGGCGGGCCAGTATCCGGCGGAAACCGTGGCCGCCATGGCGCGCGTCTGCCTGGGTGCAGAGAAGATCCCAAGCATTAACGTCTCCAAGCACCGCCTGGATATCCAGTTCGACAATGTGGAAGAAGCGATTGCGATGTCCGCGATGTACGCAGCCAACCACCTGAAAGGGGTCACGGCGATCATCACCATGACCGAATCTGGCCGTACCGCGCTAATGACGTCCCGTATCAGCTCCGGTCTGCCGATCTTCGCCATGTCCCGTCACGAGCGTACGCTGAACCTGACGGCGCTGTATCGCGGCGTGACGCCAGTATACTTCGACAGCACCAACGACGGCGTGGCCGCCGCGCACGATGCCGTGAACCTGCTGCGCGACAAAGGTTATCTGGTATCCGGTGATATCGTTATCGTGACGCAGGGTGACGTGATGAGCACCATCGGCTCAACCAATACCACCCGCGTACTGACCGTAGAGTAAGCTCCGCACCCCTCTTCCCTAAGGGAGAGGGGTGAAGGTTTCCTATTTCTTCGGGAAAAGTTCTTTACGCTTGTACGGCTCTGTTTCGCCAGGTTTACGCGTTTTGAGCAGCTTCAGGATCCACGTATATTGCTCCTTATGCGGCCCCACCAGCACTTCCACCTCTTCATTCATGCGGCGTGCGATGGTGTGATCGTCTGCGGTCAGCAGATCGTCCATCGGCGGACGTACCTCAATGCTCAGGCGATGCGTTTTACCGTCATAAGCCGGGAACAGTGGGATCACGCGGGCGCGGCAGACTTTCATCAGGCGACCAATCGCTGGTAGCGTGGCTTTATAGGTTGCGAAGAAATCGACAAACTCGCTGTGCTCAGGACCATGGTCCTGATCGGGCAGATAGTAGCCCCAGTAACCCTGACGTACCGACTGAATGAAAGGCTTAATGCCATCGTTTCTGGCGTGCAAGCGTCCGCCAAAGCGACGGCGCACGGTATTCCAGACGAAATCGTAGATTTTGTTTCCCTGATTATGGAACATCGCCGCCATTTTCTGGCCCTGCGACGCCATTAACATCGCCGGAATGTCGACCCCCCAGCCGTGCGGCACCAGGAAAATCACCTTTTCATCATTGCGACGCATCTCGTCGATGATCTCCAGCCCTTTCCAGTCAACGCGTTCGACGATCTTCTCCGGCCCTTTCAGCGCCAGTTCCGCCATCATCGCCATCGCCTGCGGCGCAGTGGTATACATGTCATCAATGATTGCTTCGCGTTCGGCGTCGCTTTTATCCGGGAAACAGTACAACAGGTTTATTTGCGCGCGTCGGCGCGCGCTTTTACCCAAGCGCCCTGCCAGGCGCCCCACTTTACCGAGCACCGGATCGCGAAGGGAAGCAGGTAGCAACGCCATGCCAGCAAACGCGTATACGCCAATCCAGGCGCCCCAGTTACGCGGGTGGCGAAAAGATTTTTCAAACTCAGGAATGTACTCAATATTGTTTTTTTTGGTTTCCATGCGGGTTCCAGGGTCTGGTGACGCAAAAATATATGCGGATAGTGTAGCGAGGCTGCCGCCCGCGCACAAAAGAAAAAGCCGGCGCATACTGACGCCGGCTTTTTAAATCAGGAGAGCTTAGTCGAAGCGCAGCTGCGGCATCACCTCTTTCACCTGCGCCAGGTAATCTTTGCGATCTTTTCCGGTCAGCCCTTCGGTGCGCGGCAGTTTCGCCGTCAGCGGGTTAACCGCCTGCTGGTTGATCCACACTTCATAGTGCAGGTGCGGCCCCGTCGACCGGCCGGTGTTACCGGACAGCGCGATGCGATCGCCACGTTTCACCTTCTGGCCCGGTTTGACCAGCAGTTTACGCAGGTGCATGTAGCGGGTGGTGTACGTACGACCGTGACGAATAGCAACGTAATAGCCAGCAGCACCGCTGCGTTTCGCCATGACCACTTCACCATCTCCTACCGCCAGCACTGGCGTGCCCTGCGGCATAGCGAAGTCAACGCCACGGTGCGGCGCTACGCGGCCCGTTACCGGGTTCAGACGACGCGGGTTAAAGTTGGAGGAGACGCGGAACTGTTTCGCCGTTGGGAAACGCAGGAAGCCTTTTGCCAGACCCGTACCGCTGCGGTCATAGAACTTACCGTCTTCCGCGCGAATGGCGTAGTAGTCTTTGCCGTCTGAACGCAGACGAACGCCCACCAGCTGGCTCTGCTCGCGCTTACCGTCCAGCATTTCGCGGGACATCAGGACAGAGAACTGATCGCCTTTTTTCAGTTTGCGGAAATCCATCTGCCACTGCATGGCTTTGATCACCGAGCTGATTTCAGCGCTGGTCAGGCCGGCATCGCGTGCGCTGGAAACAAAGCTGCCGCCGACGGTCCCTTTCATGACGCTGTTAACCCAGTCGCCCTGCTGCAATTCACTGGTCATTTTGAAACCGTTTGCAGTGCGATCGTAGGTGCGGGTTTCGCGACGGGACATCTCCCAGGTCAAACGTTGCAGATCGCCGTCGGGCGTTAAGGTCCAGGAAAGTTGCTGACCAATTTTCAGGTTACGCAGCTCTTTATCGGATGCGGCGAGCTGGCTGATGTTGCCCATGTCGATACCGTACTGGTTCAGGACGCTGCTCAGCGTATCGCCAGTGGATACAACATATTCATGAATGCCAGCTTCATTCTGGATCTTGTCATCCAGCTCATCCTGGGGAATCGCTTCATCTTCCTGAGCGGCCTGATCGATAGGCTCGCTGGCCTCGGGCAGCAGAGAGCGGATCTCGCTCTTCTCCAGTTCGATGGTTTTGATGATTGGGGCGGAACTCGGGTGGTAAACATAGGGCCGCCAGACGGCGACCGCTAATGTGAGAACTGTAAGCGACCCCAGCATAACGCGGTGGGGTCGAGGCAGATTGTTAAATGCCAGGGCGACAGAGCGGGCTATCTGTTGCACGTATTCACTTCCTCGTTAATCTCCTTTCAGGCAGCTCGCATACTGATTCGCCAGTTGGCTGAGGAACTGCGAATAGCTCGCTTTGCTCAACTGGATGTTCGTACCTAGCGGGTCAAGGGTTCCCATGCGCACGGATGTTCCCCTGGCCACGGCTTCTACGACCGCTGGCCTGAACTGTGGCTCAGCAAAAACGCATGTCGCTTTTTGCTCAACCAACTGTGTTCTGATTTCATGTAAACGCTGCGCACCAGGCTGAATTTCAGGGTTGACGGTAAAATGCCCCAGCGGGGTCAGACCGTAATGTTTCTCGTAATACCCGTAGGCATCATGAAAAACGAAGTACCCTTTTCCTTTAAGCGGTGCGAGCTCGTTACCCACCTGTTTGTCGGTTGCGGCTAATTGAGCCTCAAAATCCTTCAGGTTGGCGTCGAGTTTGATTCGACTTTGCGGCATAAGTTCCACTAATTTGTCGTGGATTGCAACCGCTGTAAGCCGCGCTATCTCTGGGGAGAGCCAGAGATGCATGTTGTATTCACCGTGATGGTGATGGTCGTCACCATTTTCACCATGAGCATGGTCGTGGTCATGCTCATCACCCTCGTCCTCAGCTCCTTTCATGAGTAACGGTTTCACGCCGGACAGCCCGGCAATCGTCACCTGTTTCTCAGCGGGAAGCTGTCTGGCTGACTTCTGCATGAACGCTTCCATCTCAGGACCAATCCAGACGACTAAGTCCGCGTTCTGTAAGCGTTTTACATCAGATGGACGCAGAGAATAATCATGCTCGGAAGCCCCGTCAGGCAGCAGAACCTGTGTCTCAGTGACCCCGTCCGCGATGGCAGAGGCGATAAATCCAAGCGGTTTAAGCGAAGCGACAACGGCGGCGTTAACATCTTGTGCTGTTGTACCCCAAAGAGCAGCGGATAAAGCTGCGAAAAGAAGCGTATTTTTCTGTAACATAATGCGACTAATCATCGTAATGAATGCGTGGAATGTGATATTATAACATTCGATGACTTCTGCAAGCTTAAATTGACATGACGACTTTAGTTTCTCTTGAAAATGTTTCGGTCTCATTCGGCCAGCGCCGCGTCCTTTCTGACGTGTCGCTGAATCTGAAGCCCGGCAAAATACTCACGCTGCTCGGCCCTAACGGTGCAGGCAAATCGACGCTGGTGCGCGTCGTATTAGGCCTGGTAGCCCCTGACGCAGGTGTTATCGTCCGCGAAGACAAATTGCGTATCGGCTATGTGCCGCAAAAATTACATCTTGATGCCACCCTGCCCCTGACGGTGAGCCGCTTCCTGCGCCTCCGTCCCGGTACGCGTAAAGCGGATATCCTCCCGGCGCTGAAACGCGTTCAGGCGGGACATCTTGTTGAGGCGCCCTTGCAAAAGCTGTCGGGCGGTGAAACCCAGCGCGTATTGCTTGCCCGTGCCCTGCTCAGCAGCCCTCAGCTGCTGGTCCTGGACGAGCCGACGCAGGGTGTTGACGTCAACGGTCAGGTTGCGCTGTACGATCTGATTGACCAGCTCCGTCGGGAGCTTAACTGCGCGGTGCTGATGGTCTCCCATGATCTGCATCTGGTGATGGCCAAAACCGACGAAGTACTGTGCCTGAACCATCACATTTGTTGTTCCGGCACGCCGGAAGTGGTGTCAATGCATCCCGAATTTATCTCCATGTTTGGCCATCGTGGCGCCGAACAGCTGGGCATCTATCGCCATAATCACAATCACCGCCATGATTTACAGGGACGAATTGTCCTGCGTCGGGGAAATGGACACTCATGATTGAACTGTTACTGCCCGGCTGGCTGGCCGGGATTATGCTTGCCTGCGCCGCGGGTCCACTCGGCTCGTTTGTCGTCTGGCGCAGAATGTCCTATTTCGGCGATACGCTGGCCCATGCTTCATTGCTGGGTGTCGCGTTTGGTTTATTACTGGACGTGAACCCGTTTTATGCGGTGATTGTCGTCACGCTGCTGCTGGCTGCCGGTCTGGTCTGGCTGGAAAAACGCCCTCACCTGGCAATTGATACCCTGCTCGGCATTATGGCGCACAGCGCCCTGTCGCTGGGCCTGGTGGTAGTGAGCCTGATGTCAAACATCCGCGTAGACCTGATGGCCTACCTGTTTGGCGATCTGCTGGCCGTCACGCCCGAAGATCTCATTTCCATTGCCATTGGCGTGGCGGTGGTGCTCGGGATCCTGCTGTGGCAGTGGCGGAGTTTACTGGCGATGACCGTCAGTCCGGATCTGGCCTTTGTCGATGGCGTGAAGCTTCAGCGCGTGAAGCTGCTGTTGATGCTGGTGACGGCGTTAACCATCGGCGTGGCGATGAAATTTGTTGGCGCGCTGATCATCACGTCGCTGCTGATAATTCCTGCCGCCACGGCGCGCCGTTTTGCGCGTACGCCGGAGCAAATGGCCGGTATCGCGGTGATTATCGGAATGATTGCGGTGACGGGCGGGTTAACCTTCTCGGCGTTTTATGACACGCCAGCGGGGCCGTCGGTGGTATTGTGCGCGGCGGTGTTGTTTATTTTCAGTATGATGAAAAAGACCGCGCAGTAGTCAGCATGTCCCCGGTGGCGCTTCGCTTACCGGGGCTAGAATTTATCGCTACTTACGGCATCGCGGGCGGCGTAATGCCGAAATGATTCCACGCCCGCACCGTCGCCATACGACCGCGCGGGGTACGCTGCAAGAAGCCTTGCTGGATCAGATACGGCTCCAGCACATCTTCGATAGTCTCACGCTCTTCGCCAATTGCCGCCGCCAGGTTATCCAGCCCTACTGGCCCGCCAAAGAACTTATCCAGCACCGCCAGCAGCAGCTTACGGTCCATATAGTCAAAACCTTCAGCATCGACGTTCAGCATATCCAGCGCCTGGGCTGCGATCTCGGCCGATATAGTGCCGTCGTGCTTCACCTCGGCAAAGTCACGCACCCGGCGCAGCAGGCGGTTGGCGATACGCGGCGTACCGCGGGAGCGCTTCGCCACTTCAAACGCCCCCTCTTCGCTCATATCCAGCCCCATGTAGCGCGCGCTGCGCCCCACAATATGCTGAAGGTCGGGCACCTGATAAAACTCCAGACGCTGCACGATACCAAAACGGTCACGCAGTGGAGAGGTCAGCGAGCCGGCGCGGGTCGTGGCGCCAATCAGGGTAAACGGTGGCAGATCGATTTTGATCGAGCGCGCGGCCGGACCTTCACCGATCATGATATCCAGCTGGTAATCCTCCATTGCCGGATAGAGCACTTCCTCCACCACCGGCGACAGGCGATGGATCTCGTCGATAAACAGCACGTCATGCGGTTCGAGGTTGGTCAGCATCGCCGCCAGGTCCCCTGCTTTCTCCAGTACCGGGCCGGAAGTGGTACGCAGGTTAACGCCCATTTCGTTGGCGACGATATTCGCCAGGGTGGTTTTACCTAACCCCGGCGGACCAAAAATCAGCAGGTGATCGAGCGCATCGCCGCGCAGCTTTGCCGCCTGGATGAAAATCTCCATCTGAGAACGAACCTGCGGCTGGCCGATATACTCATCCAGCAGTTTGGGACGGATCGCGCGATCCACCACGTCATCTGGCTGAATGGTGCCTGCCGATACCAGGCGGTCTGCTTCAATCATCCTTTACCTCACAATGCAGCGCGCAGCGCTTCACGAATCAGGGTTTCACTGCTGGCATCCGGTTTAGCAATTTTGCTCACCATCCGGCTGGCCTCCTGAGGTTTATAGCCCAGCGCCACCAGCGCGGCAACCGCTTCCTGCTCGGCATCATCATCCGATGCAGGCGCGCCCGGGGAAGTCAGCACCAGATCGGCTGCCGGCGTGAACAGATCGCCATGCAGACCTTTAAAGCGGTCCTTCATCTCGACAATTAAACGCTCGGCAGTTTTCTTCCCGATGCCCGGAAGTTTAATTAACGCAGCCGGATCTTCACGCTCAACGGCGTTCACAAACTGTGGCGCTGACATACCGGACAGAATCGCAAGCGCCAGCTTCGGCCCGACGCCGTTGGTTTTGATCAATTCGCGGAACAGGGTGCGTTCCTGTTTGTTATTGAATCCGTACAGCAGCTGAGCGTCTTCACGCACCACAAACTGGGTAAAGACAACCGCCTCTTTGCCCGCCTCCGGAAGCTCGTAGAAGCAGGTCATCGGCATATGGACTTCATAGCCCACGCCACCCACTTCCAGCAGCACTAACGGGGGTTGTTTTTCAATGATGATGCCTCTGAGTCTGCCTATCACGTGACGCTCCTGCGTTCTGGAAGAAATTATCTGCCGACATAATAAAAAAAGGCTGGATAAACATCCAGCCTGATTTGTCATTATCGTAACCTGCCTCGCGCCAGATTGAGCCGCGACTCGCTCATTTGCATCGCATTCTGGCTGACGTGACAGTGGGTAATCGCAATGGCCAGCGCATCCGCGGCGTCGGCCTGCGGGTTCGCAGGGAGCTTCAGCAGGGTACGCACCATGTGCTGCACCTGGCTTTTCTCCGCGCTACCAATGCCCACCACCGTCTGCTTAACCTGACGGGCCGCATACTCGAACACCGGCAGATCCTGGTTCACGGCGGCAACAATCGCCACGCCGCGCGCCTGACCGAGCTTTAACGCCGAGTCAGCATTTTTCGCCATAAAGACCTGCTCGATGGCGAAATAGTCCGGCTGAAACTGGGTGATGATCTCCGACACGCCCGCATAGATGAGCTTCAGGCGCGACGGCAGATCGTCCACTTTGGTGCGAATACACCCACTGCCGAGGTAGGTTAACTGGCGTCCCACCTGACGGATAACGCCATACCCGGTGACGCGTGAGCCTGGGTCAATCCCGAGAATAATCGACATCACGCGTCTCCTGTAACGGATCTACACGCTCTCATCAGAGAGTCGCTGCAACCTCATCAGAGATTTCACCGTTGTGGTACACTTCCTGTACGTCGTCGCAGTCTTCGAGCATGTCGATCAGACGCAGCAGTTTCGGTGCGGTTTCCGCATCCATGTCCGCTTTGGTAGACGGGATCATGGAGACTTCAGCGTTATCCGCCTTCAGGCCAGCCGCTTCCAGCGCATCGCGCACGGCACCCATCTCTTCCCATGCGGTGTAAACATCAATAGCGCCGTCGTCGTAGGTCACCACGTCTTCCGCACCGGCTTCCAGCGCCGCTTCCATGATCGCATCTTCGTCGCCTTTCTCGAAGGAGATGACGCCTTTTTTGCTGAACAGGTACGCTACAGAACCGTCAGTGCCCAGGTTGCCGCCGGTTTTGGTGAACGCGTGGCGCACTTCCGCAACGGTACGGTTACGGTTGTCGGACAGACACTCAACCATCACCGCCGTACCGCCAGGACCGTAACCTTCATAAATGATGGTTTCCATGTTCGCGTCTTCATCACCGCCCACGCCACGTGCGATTGCACGGTTCAGGGTGTCACGCGTCATGTTGTTGGACAGGGCTTTATCCACCGCTGCGCGCAGACGTGGGTTAGAGGCCGGATCGCCGCCGCCCAGACGCGCCGCTGTCACCAGCTCACGAATGATTTTGGTAAAGATTTTACCGCGTTTGGCATCCTGTGCCGCTTTGCGGTGTTTGGTGTTGGCCCACTTACTATGACCTGCCATAAAAAGTTCTCCAAAAATCGCGCCTTCTCAGGCAGCGTTAATTACAAATTCTTCAATCGCCTGCCGGTTGCTCCACGACTTGGTCATTGCGGCGGCATCCGCCGCATCCACCCAGCGGTAGGTCAGGTGTTCCGTGAACACGATCTCCCGCTCATGGGGAAGCGCAAGGCAGAACCATGATTCCGTATTGCGCTCAATTCCCGGTGCATAGCGATGACGTAAATGGCTAAAAATTTCAAACTCCACCGTGCGCTGACAGTCCTTCAGGGTCAGTTGCTCGTAAGCAACATCAATGGCGACCTCTTCCTTTACTTCACGCGCGGCGGCCTGCGGTGCGGTCTCCCCCTCTTCCAGGCTGCCGGTAACCGACTGCCAGAAATCCGGATCGTCGCGCCGCTGCAACATCAGCACCCGCTTCGTGTCTTCTGCATAAATGACCACCAGAACCGAAACGGGACGCTTATATGCCATATCAGTTTTTCTCTTCCTTCTTCACCACCTCAATGCCCAGCTCAGCCAGTGCGGCCGGGTTGGCAAAGCTTGGCGCTTCGGTCATCAGACACGCGGCGGCAGTGGTTTTCGGGAAGGCGATCACATCACGGATGTTATCGGTGCCGGTCAGCAGCATGGTCAGACGGTCAAGACCGAAAGCCAGACCCGCGTGCGGAGGCGTACCGTATTTCAGCGCGTCCAGCAGGAAGCCGAACTTCTCGCGCTGCTCCTGTTCGTTGATGCCCAGGATGCCGAACACGGTCTGCTGCATTTCACCGCTGTGAATACGCACGGAACCACCGCCCACTTCGTAGCCGTTGATGACCATATCGTAGGCGTTTGCCACTGCGTCTTCCGGTGCTGCCTTCAGCTCTGCCGGCGTCATGTCTTTTGGCGAGGTGAACGGGTGGTGCATCGCGGTCAGGCCACCTTCACCGTCGTCTTCAAACATTGGGAAGTCGATAACCCACAGCGGCGCCCATTTGCTTTCGTCGGTCAGGTTCAGGTCTTTGCCGAGCTTCAGACGCAGCGCGCCCATCGCATCCGCAACCACTTTCTTGTTGTCTGCGCCGAAGAAGATCATGTCGCCGTCCTGCGCGCCGGTGCGCTCCAGGATCGCTTCCACGATGTCCGCGTTCAGGAATTTCGCAACCGGGCTGGTGATACCTTCCAGACCTTTCGCACGCTCGGTCACTTTAATATAGGCCAGACCTTTCGCGCCGTAGATCTTGATGAAGTTGCCGTAGTCGTCGATCTGCTTACGGCTCAGAGCCGCTCCGCCCGGCACGCGCAGTGCCGCCACGCGGCCTTTCGGATCGTTAGCCGGGCCAGCAAAGACCGCGAACTCAACGGCTTTCACCAGGTCTGCCACGTCCACCAGCTCCATCGGGTTACGCAGGTCTGGTTTGTCGGAGCCGTAGCGACGCTCGGCTTCCGCGAAGGTCATGATTGGGAAATCGCCCAGTTCGACGCCTTTCACGTCGTTCCACAGGCTACGCACCAGGGCTTCCATCACTTCACGCACCTGCTCAGCGGTCATGAAGGAGGTTTCCACATCGATCTGGGTAAATTCTGGCTGACGGTCAGCGCGCAGGTCTTCGTCGCGGAAGCATTTCACGATCTGATAGTAGCGATCGAAGCCAGACATCATCAGCAGCTGTTTGAACAGCTGTGGAGACTGCGGCAGCGCATAGAATTTGCCTTTATGGACGCGGGATGGCACCAGGTAATCGCGCGCGCCTTCCGGCGTGGCTTTGGTCAGCATCGGGGTTTCGATATCAAGGAAACCGTGGTCATCCATAAAACGGCGCACCAGGCTGGTGATTTTCGCACGGGTTTTCAGGCGCTGAGCCATTTCCGGACGACGCAGATCCAGGTAGCGGTATTTCAGACGCGCTTCTTCGGTGTTGACGTGGTTGGAGTCCAGCGGCAACGCTTCCGCGCGGTTGATGATCGTCAGATCGGACGCCAGCACTTCGATAGCGCCGGTCGCCATGTCGGCGTTGACGTTTTTCTCGTCACGCGCACGCACGGTGCCCGTCACCTGAATGCAGAACTCATTGCGCAGCTCAGAAGCCAGCTTCAACGCATCAGCGCGATCCGGATCGAAGAACACCTGAACGATACCTTCGCGGTCACGCATATCAATAAAGATAAGGCTACCAAGATCGCGACGACGATTGACCCAACCACACAGGGTGACCTGCTGCCCGACGTGGGACTGACGCAGCTGCCCGCAATATTCTGTACGCATGAGATATCCCTTAATTAGCCGCAGGCTGATTGTCGCCTGTCTCGCAGGCTACGATGTCGCAGCT
The DNA here is from genome assembly GCF_049237785.1 of Enterobacter cloacae complex sp. SHL022. Lineage (NCBI taxonomy): Bacteria > Pseudomonadati > Pseudomonadota > Gammaproteobacteria > Enterobacterales > Enterobacteriaceae > Enterobacter > Enterobacter cloacae complex sp. SHL022. The sequence goes on from NZ_JBMKJH010000001.1 coordinate 293,571, forward strand.
TTCTGTATGTCACAACTGGATGAAAAAAGGCGGCTATTATACTGGAAATTCTGCCGCACGATAAGAGCGAAGCACGGCCTGACGCGCGTTTGCTGAACTCTTATTGCCTATTCTCACAAAAATTAACAAAATTATCCGACCGATAACAGGCCATCACGTCGTAAGGTGTAGAAAAGCAATCATTTGACGGGAGCGACGATGTTTACACTTGATGCCACCAAAACCGCCCTTGTGGTCATTGATTTACAGGAAGGCATTCTGCCTTTTGCCGGTGGTCCGCACACCGCTGACGATGTGGTCAGCCGCGCTGCGCGCCTGGCAGAAAAATGCCGCGCCAGCGGCTCGCCTGTTGTTATGGTGCGCGTCGGCTGGTCCGCTGATTTCGCCGAAGCGTTAAAACAGCCGGTTGATGCTCAGGCCCCGGCGCAGGCGCTGCCGGACAACTGGTGGACATATCCTGTCTCGCTCGGTAAACGCGACAGCGATATAGAAGTCACCAAACGCCAGTGGGGCGCATTCTACGGCACCGACCTGGAGCTCCAGCTGCGCCGTCGCGGGATCGACACGATTATTCTGTGCGGGATCTCCACCAACATTGGTGTGGAATCCACCGCCCGTAACGCCTGGGAGCTGGGCTTTAACCTGGTGATCGCGGAAGATGCGTGCAGCGCAGCCTCTGCGGATCAGCACCAGGGCAGCATGACCCATATCTTCCCGCGTATCGGTCGCGTGCGCAGCACGGATGAGATCCTCAGCGCGCTATGATGTACGTGGGCCTGCCCCAGTGGTCGCACCCGAAATGGGTGCGCCTGGGTATTACCAACCTTGAAGAGTATGCCCGACACTTTAACTGCGTGGAGGGCAATACCACGCTGTACGCTCTGCCCCGCGCGGAGATCGTCGAACGCTGGCGCGAGCAAACCACCGACGACTTCCGCTTTTGCTTTAAATTCCCGGCGACCATCTCCCACAACGCCGCGCTGCGCAACTGCGATGATTTAACCCACGAGTTTTTCACCCGGATGTCGCCTCTGGCCAACCGTATTGGCCAGTACTGGCTCCAGCTTCCCGCCACGTTTGGCCCACGCGACCTGCCCGCCCTCTGGCAGTTTCTCGAGGCCCTGCCACTTGATTTCACCTACGGCGTAGAAGTGAGGCATCCGGAATTCTTTGCCAAAGGCGACGCGGAGAAAGCGCTCAATCGCGGCCTGCATGAACGATCGGTCAACCGCGTGATCCTCGACAGCCGCCCCGTGCACAGCGCAATCCCGCACAGCGAAGCCGTTGTTGATGCCCAGCGCAAAAAACCGAAAGTGCCCGTCCATGCGATCGTAACGGCGCAGAACCCGATGGTCCGGTTTATCGGCAGCGATAACATGCAGCAAAATGAGGAGATGTTCGCCGTCTGGCTGCAAACGCTGGCGAAATGGGAGCACACCACCACGCCGTACCTTTTTTTACATACGCCGGATATCGCACAGGCGCCTGAACTGGTCGATGCTCTCTGGCAGGCCTTGCAGCAGGCGGTTCCGTCGGTTGGCCCCGCGCCGTCCATCCCACAACAATCTTCTCTTTTCTGAAATCACCCCCTATCATAGAGACGTGCCATCTGCCAAAAACAGGGAGTTAGTATGGTCAGCGCGCTGTATGCGGTGTTAGGTGCATTACTGCTGATTAAGTTTTCATTTGATGTTGTGCGCCTGAGAATGCAGTACCGCGTCTCGTACGGTGACGGGGGCTTTTCTGAGCTGCAAAGCGCAATCCGGATCCACGGCAACGCGGTCGAGTACATTCCCGTCGCGTTAATTTTACTGCTGTTAATGGAGATGGATGGCGCTGAAACCTGGATGGTGCACGTCTGCGGGCTGCTGCTGATAGCAGGGCGTTTGATGCATTATTATGGTTTTCACCATCGCCTGATCCGCTGGCGTCGTTCCGGCATGAGCGCGACCTGGTGCTCGCTTTTGCTGATGGTGCTGGCTAACCTTTGGTATATGCCGTGGGAGTTGGTTTTCTCCTTCCATTAGCGCACAATATGCCCCTTTATTTTTCCCGGATTTTTACGTTATGTCAGATCGCGACACGCTTTTTTCCGCGCCTATCTCCAGCCTGGGCGACTGGACCTTTGATGAACGGGTAGCCGAAGTCTTCCCGGATATGATCCAGCGCTCTGTTCCCGGTTATTCCAATATTATCTCCATGATCGGCATGCTGGCGGAGCGTTTTGTTCAACCCGGCACGCAGGTCTATGACCTGGGCTGTTCGCTGGGAGCGGCAACGCTGTCCATTCGTCGTAACGTTCATCACGAAGGCTGCAAGATTGTGGCTGTCGATAACTCACCGGCCATGGTCGAACGCTGCCGTCGCCACATTGACGCGTATAAAGCCCCTACGCCTGTGGAGGTGGTAGAAGGCGATATCCGCGATATCGACATCCAGAACGCCTCGATGGTGGTCCTGAACTTTACCCTTCAGTTCCTGGTGCCGGACGATCGTCAGCGGTTGCTGGATAAAATTTATCAAGGCCTGAACCCGGGCGGCGCGCTGGTGTTATCTGAGAAATTCAGCTTTGAAGATGCCAGCGTGGGCGAACTGCTGTTCAACATGCACCATGATTTCAAGCGTGCAAATGGCTACAGCGAGCTGGAGATCAGCCAGAAGCGCAGCATGCTTGAAAACGTCATGCTGACGGATTCCGTAGAAACCCACAAAGCGCGCCTGCGCAAAGCCGGATTTGAACACAGCGAACTGTGGTTCCAGTGCTTTAACTTTGGTTCTCTGGTGGCGCTGAAAGCCGGAGACGCAGCATGATCGAGTTCGGTAATTTCTATCAGCTGATTGCCAAAAACCATCTTTCCCACTGGCTGGAAACCCTGCCTGCGCAAATTGCCACCTGGCAGCGCGATCAGCAGCATGGTCTGTTGAAGCAGTGGTCCAACGCCGTGGAGTTTCTGCCTGAACTGACGCCTCATCGTCTGGATTTACTGCACAGCGTGACGGCGGAGAGCGAAGAGCCGCTCCCGGCCGGGCAGATCAACCGCATCGAAACGCTGATGCGCAACCTGATGCCGTGGCGCAAAGGGCCGTTTTCACTTTACGGCGTAAACATCAACACCGAGTGGCGCTCCGACTGGAAGTGGGATCGCGTTCTGCCGCATTTATCCGACCTGACCGGGCGCACCATTCTGGACGTGGGCTGCGGTAGCGGCTATCACATGTGGCGCATGATCGGCGCAGGCGCGCATCTGGTCATCGGTATCGATCCGATGCAGCTGTTCCTGTGCCAGTTTGAAGCGGTGCGTAAGCTGTTGGGTAACGACCAGCGTGCGCACCTGTTGCCGCTGGGTATCGAGCAACTCCCGGCCCTGAAAGCCTTTGATACCGTTTTCTCGATGGGCGTGCTGTACCACCGTCGTTCCCCGCTGGAGCATCTCTGGCAATTGAAAGATCAGCTGGTCAGCGGCGGCGAACTGGTGCTCGAAACGTTGGTTATCGAAGGCGATGAACATGCCGTTCTGGTGCCGGGCGATCGCTATGCGCAGATGCGCAACGTTTACTTCATCCCTTCCGCGCTGGCGCTGAAGAACTGGCTGGAGAAATGTGGGTTTGTCGATGTACGCATCGCCGATGTGTGCGTGACGTCGATTGAAGAACAGCGTCGCACCGACTGGATGATCACCGAATCGCTGGAGCAATTCCTCGACCCGGACGATCACAGTAAAACCATCGAAGGCTATCCGGCCCCGATGCGTGCGGTATTGATTGCGACGAAGCCGTAGTTTGTGCCGGGTGGCGGCTGCGCCTTACCCGGCCTACGCGTCGCACGTTTTCTCCAAAATAGTTCAAGTTGCAGCAAGGCGGCAACGCAGCGAATCCCCGGGAGCTTACATCAGTAAGTGACCGGGGTGAGCGAGGCGGCCAACGCGGCTGCGGCTTGAAATATGAAGGAGAAAAAAAGGCCCCTGTGTAATTTGCAGGGGCCTGGTACAAGCAAGCATCATATTGGGCGACATGATGCGCGGTAAAAATCGGTACGTTGCTACACGTGATGACGTTCAATCAACGATTTCATTACCGCAACCGACTCTCCATCCACACCGTAGCGCGAGTACTCATCCGCTTCAGCATCCGTCGACATTGACAACCCTGTATTGCGATAACGCATGGGTGAAGGTATCCATTTACCCGCTGAGCTGTGCAGCTCTTCCACCTCTGCGTTTAAAAACAGTTCCAGATTGCTGGCGCGTACTCCTGCGCCCGCCATGATTATTGGAACACCGGAATGTGCTTTTAGTTCCGTAATTAATTTCAGTCCTTTTTCAGCCGAGGACTGCTGGCCCGACGTCAGAACGCGCGCCACGCCCAGTTCTGCCAGCGTATCAAAGGCTTGTATCGGATCCTGACACATATCGAACGCACGATGAAAAGTGACCGCCATCCCCCGGGCGGCGCGCATGACCTGACGCATACGCGGAAGATCGATGTTGCCGTCTTCGTCCAGTACACCGATCACCAGCCCCGGAAAACCTAAATCACGGACGAGGGCGATATCCTCAAGCATGGCACTGAACTCACCCGCCGTATAACAAAAATCACCGCCGCGCGGGCGAATAATCGGGTGCACCGGAATAGTGATGGCCTGACGGGCTGATTTCAGCACGCCAGAGGACGGGGTTAATCCTCCTTCTTTCGGTGCCGCGCAAAGCTCGATGCGATCGGCCCCGTGCCGTTGCGCAGTGACGGCACACTCCACGCTGTAACAACAAATTTCCAGCAGCGCCATGTCATCCTCCTTAAATTTCACTCAACGTACCATCGTGGCACGTTGCCCGATTGGTGTCTGGATCGACGCTCACAATGCTTACGCTTCGCTGGCGATGATCTGCTCGATAGTCCAGGGATGGAATTTCACCGTCACGTTGCCGTCCGTTACGGCAAGCGTAGGGTTCGGTAAGCGTTCGCGCTCCCCTTTTGGCGAGCTGGTTTTGACGAAAATACCCGGCTGGCTTAACCCCTCGTCGGAAAGCAGCGTCAGCGCACGGGCGTTCAGCGTCTCGGGCTCCCCAGGCAGAACAATTTCGATATGCTCCCAGCCTTCGTGCGGATAACGCTTCTCTCCTGGCCAGGGCAGTTCCACAACGGTGAATTGCCAGTGCGCCACCGTTACCGGCGCATGAAGTTTGAACAGGCAGATCGGGCGACCGTTAATGATATTCTCCGACAGCAGTTCTCCGCACTGTTCAAAGCCACGCCGCCAGCGTTCGGCGGTGGCATTCTGGTGGCAGCGCAAAGAGATGTGATCGGCCTCAAGCGGCGCGATATCCAGCCCGAGACGGGTGGCAAGTTCTGTGAACGCCTGGGTGAAGCGCGGTAAATCTGCGGAAATATCATGCAGTTCGTCAATGGTGTGCCAGTTCGCCATAGGTCAGTCTCGTTTCGTGTCGCAAAGCCGCTAATTTACTCTGTTGCCCCCTGTCGACCAACCGCAGAATCACGGTTTTTTCGACTGCATGATTATGCATACCGTCTTCGCCTGGATTCTGAGCGATCTTCGCCCCCCGCAGGGCTGACGCCCGAAGGCATTTGCAGTATACTCCCGCCCTAAATTCTTAAACTGGCGTGGGTGTTTTTTACCCGCATCAAAAACGTAAGGTATCCAGGTGAATATTCAGGCTCTTCTCTCAGAAAAAGTCAGTCAGGCACTGATTGCCGCAGGTGCGCCTGCGGATTGCGAACCACAGGTTCGTCAGTCAGCGAAAGTACAGTTTGGCGACTATCAGGCTAATGGCGTGATGGCAGTGGCTAAAAAACTGGGCATGCCGCCGCGACAGCTCGCTGAGCAGGTACTGACGCATCTGGATCTCACCGGCATCGCCAGCAAAACCGAAATCGCCGGTCCAGGCTTTATCAACATTTTCCTTGAGCCTGCATTCCTGGCAAGCCACGTTGACGCGGCGCTGAAATCTGACCGTCTGGGCGTGGCTCAGCCAGAAGCGCAGACCGTGGTGGTTGACTACTCCGCGCCAAACGTGGCGAAAGAGATGCACGTCGGTCACCTGCGCTCCACCATCATCGGTGACGCGGCAGTGCGTACCCTGGAGTTCCTTGGTCACAAGGTGATCCGCGCTAACCACGTAGGCGACTGGGGCACGCAGTTCGGCATGCTGATCGCGTATCTGGAAAAACAGCAGCAGGAAAACGCAGGCGAAATGGCGCTGGCAGACCTGGAAGGTTTCTACCGTGAAGCCAAAAAGCACTATGACGAAGACGAAGCCTTCGCCGAGCGCGCGCGCAGCTACGTGGTGAAACTTCAAGGTGGCGACCCGTACTTCCTCGAGATGTGGCGCAAGCTGGTGGACATTACCATGTCCCAGAACCAGCTTACCTATAATCGTCTGAACGTGACCCTGACCCGTGACGACGTGATGGGTGAAAGCCTGTATAACCCGATGCTGCCAGGCATTGTGGCGGACCTGAAAGCTAAAAATCTGGCGGTGGAAAGCGAAGGCGCAACGGTGGTGTTCCTTGATGAGTATAAAAACAAGGAAGGCGAACCGATGGGCGTGATCGTCCAGAAAAAGGATGGCGGCTATCTTTACACCACCACCGACATCGCCTGTGCGAAATACCGTTACGAAACCCTGCATGCGGACCGCGTGCTGTATTACATCGACTCCCGTCAGCATCAGCATCTGATGCAGGCGTGGACTATCGTGCGTAAAGCGGGTTATGTGCCGGATTCCGTGCCGCTGGAACATCACATGTTCGGCATGATGCTGGGTAAAGACGGTAAGCCGTTCAAAACCCGTGCGGGCGGCACCGTGAAGCTTTCCGATCTGCTGGATGAAGCGCTGGAACGCGCGCGTCGCCTGGTGGCCGAGAAGAACCCGGACATGCCTGCTGACGAGCTGGAGAAACTTGCTAACGCGGTGGGAATTGGCGCGGTGAAATACGCGGATCTCTCCAAGAACCGTACCACCGACTATATCTTCGACTGGGACAACATGCTGGCGTTTGAAGGCAACACGGCGCCATACATGCAGTACGCTTACACCCGCGTACTCTCCGTCTTCCGTAAAGCCAATATCGACGAAAGCGTGCTGGCGAATGCTACGGTGTCTATTACCGAAGACCGTGAAGCACAGCTGGCTGCCCGCCTGCTTCAGTTCGAAGAGACGCTCTCCGTGGTCGCGCGTGACGGTACGCCGCACGTTATGTGTGCTTACCTGTACGATCTGGCCGGTCTGTTCTCTGGCTTCTACGAACACTGCCCTATCCTCTCTGCCGAGAGCGAAGCGGTGCGCCACAGCCGCCTGAAGCTCGCGCAGCTGACGGCGAAGACCCTGAAGCTCGGTCTGGATACTCTGGGTATCGAAACCGTAGAGCGTATGTAAAAAATAAACCCGGCAAGCGCCGGGTTTTTTATTATCAGAAATACTTCCGCAAATACTCCGTCAGGCACAGTATCGCCATCGCCTGCCCGTACGGCATCGAGGTCAGCGGTATCTGGCGGTAAAACGCCAGATCGCTGCCCATCCCGGTCCCGAACGAGGTTTGCAGCAGCTCCCCTTCCGGCGAGATGTTTTTCACGATACCGCGAATCGCTTTCTCCGCCACCTCTGCGTACTCTGCGCCGACATAACGCTTGCGCACGGCTTTCAGAATGCCGTAGGCAAACCCTGCCGTGGCCGACGCCTCCAGATAAGATTCAGGATCGTCCAGCAGCGTATGCCACAAGCCACTCTCGTCCTGACATTTTGCCAGTGCGGCGATCTGCGCGTTCAGTACCTGCACCAGATAGCGACGAACGGCGTTGTTTTCCGGCAGATCCACCAGCTCGAGGAAATCCGGGATCACGATGGTCAGCCAGCTGTTGCCACGCGCCCAGCGGGCCCGGGCAAAGTTGTGATTGCCGTCGTAATTCCAGCCGTGGAACCACAGCCCCGTCTCCCGATCCATCAGGTTCTGTACGTGGAGCAGGAACTGATAGATCGCCTCCTCGACGTACTCCGGCTTGTTCAGCAGCTTGCCGATTTTCGCCAGCGGCAGCACCGTCATCATCAGCGTGTCATCCCACATTTGCTGATGGTTCTCTTCCGCCAGGGTGATGTGCTGCATGCCACCATGTTCGGTGCGCGGCATCTCATTCATCGCCCATTCCGCCCAGCTTTCCAGCCACGGCAGCCAGGCCGGGTTTTTGGTCTCTTCGTAGCGATACGCCAGCGTCAGGAACGGCGACATGGTATTCACGTTTTTGGTGGTTGCGCCTTCAGCGAAACGGTCAGTAAACCAGCTGTCGATAATCTCGCGCATGCCTTCGTCACCGGTCTGGCAGTAATACTGCCAGATACCGTATAAACCGACGCCGTGGGTCCATTCCCATCCGGCCCAGCCTTTGGTGTCGATCACACGCCCGTCGTCCAGCCGAAGCAAAAACTCACCCGTTTTGTCGTGGATATTGACCAGGTTATGCGTCACCTTTTGAATCAGCGATTTCAGCTCATCCCTGGCGATAAAGCGCTCAGGCTGACGCAGTAATGGGCTATGTTTGACAGGCCAAACTTTCATCATCTTAACCTCTGTTGTATGTCGAATTCAGTACCGCGCGATCCTTCAGCGAAGGGGCCGCCGGCTTATTGCGATTCAGATAACCGATATTGTTGTTGCCCCACAGGGATTCATACGGCATACCGGCCAGCATCTCCACGGTGGCGCGGGCCTGCGGGGTCACCGCCTCTGGCATCGCATGGCCGGACTCGCGCATTTTCGCGGTCTCTTCACGCAGGGTGCTGTGGGTCTGCAAATTGAGTTTGAAGCGCAGGGAGACCAGGAAGCCGCAGAACAGTACCAGAATGGTGCCGACGCTCAGGATCATCAGAATGGTGTGGCTCACTTCCGCAGGCTGCACTTTTTGACCGCTGACAAAGCCAGACATCTGCATCACGATCCCCACCAGCATTACCGCACCGGCCTGGGACGCTTTACGGGTCAGCGTCATGATGCCCGCGAAGATCCCTTCGCGACGCTGACCGGTGATCACTTCGTCCACGTCAGCAATGTAGGTGTAGGTATTCCACGGTACGTAGTTGATCCCCCCGCGACCAAGACCGGCAACCGCAGAGATCAGCAGCAGCAGAGCGTAAACGTCGCTCAGGCCCGCGTAATAAAGTACCGCGTAAGAGAGCGAAGCCAGACCAAACAGCACGACCACCATGCGGTAAGACGGCGCAGGTCCGAAGCGAATGCACAGCGGGATCATGCCGATCACGGCGAGGAACTGGAAGATGGCCATCGTGCCCAGCAGGTTGGACGCCATTGACGCCTCCTGCATCAGCACAAATACCACGTAATAGGTAAACACGGCATTAAAGACGTCCTGTGCGATGTAGCCGCCAAGGTACATCCCCAGATGCTGGCGGAAAATCTTGATACGCAGCGTCGAACTTAATTCAACAAAAAGGCGATTCAGGCTCTGGCCCAGGGTCAGCTTTTTCTTCTCTTCTTCGGCACGCAGGGCCGCTTCAGACCACTCTTCCCGCGGGCGCTCCCAGGTAAAGAACCAGACGAACGTAAGCATCAGTGCGCAGAGTACGGAGAAGACCAGGCTTGCATAGAAGAAGGAGATCGCGTTGTCTTTGCCGAAATGCGTGAGCAGGATCCCCGGGAGGAAGGAAGCCAGAATAGCGGACATCTGCGCCATAGAGATACGCGCCCCGGAGAATTTGGTTTTCTGTTTGAAATCGTCCGTCATCTCCGGCACCAGCGTTTCGTATGGCACCAGGATCATGGTGTAGACGATATCAAAGATCAGATAGGTCAGCAGGTAGTACCAGAAACTCATGTCCCCTACCCACATCAGCGAGTAGCTGAAAACACAGGGAATACCGAGCAGGATGAAGAACTTACGACGGCCAAAACGCTTGCCCAGCCAGGTGGTGCCAAAGTTATCGGTTAAAAAGCCCATTAACGGGCTGACAACCGCATCCAGCACCCTTGCGGCGGCGAAGATAAAGGTTGCTTCAATCGGTGTGAGTCCACAGAAGGTGGTATAAAAATACAAAAGCCAGGCGGCCGTCAGGGCGGTGGTTCCCGCCCCGAGGAAGTCCCCTGACCCGTAAGCAAGATAATTTGCGAGTCCAATTTTACGTGTTTTCATTGCCGTCAACCCTAATCAGTTTTGGGAGACTCCCTGTAAGCAAACCTCGTCCGGGAGTTTTTACACGGCTACAGTAAAAGTATCGACCTGTTGATACCTTTCTGTTTCTGCCATCACAAAGGGGTGAATGGCAAAAATGCAAAGAGTGTCAATACGCGTGTCACTGATTTATAAAACAGCGTTTCTTTTGTATCAAAAGGGAAGGTCAATTTTGCGAGCCAGCCTTCAGAAATGCCTGAAGACTGGTGAAAAGGCAGGCAGTTAGCGGTAGTTGACGAGCACCTCGTTGCGCTGAACTTTCAGCGCCGGGATCAGACGTCCACCGCCTGGCACTTCCCAGATAAAGCGTAAAGGCTCCTGAGCAGACACCCCGTTGAAGGCCTGGGTGGTGCCACTTTGTCCCTCGATTTCCGCGCAGCGGGTCAGCGAGCACAGCCGCACTCGCAACCCGGCTGGTGTGGGTCCCGTCAGGGTGTAATTCCAGGCCACCAGCGTCATCTGCCCGGACACGGGCTCAGAGGCGGACAACGGACGGGAGGAGATCGACTCCCCGCGATGGTTGAGCGTTAAGCCTATACTGCTGGCCTGCCATGCCCCCTCGCCTGCGGCCTGCGCCGCCAGCGGGAAAAGTAAGATCCACAGCCACTTCCGCATTATTTCCCTCCTATGGTCGCCGTCATGCGAATATTGCGGTTATCGGACAGCTCCATATTCGACAGCACCACCAGCTGGTTCAGGCTCCGGCGCAGGAAGCGCGACAGCAGCGGACGCAGCGCATGATTCACCAGCAGCACCGGCGGCGCGCCCAGCATCTCCTGACGCGCCAGCGCCTCCTGGGTTTGCGCCAGTAATCTGTCCGCCAGACCCGGCTCCAGCCCGCCACCGCCCTGCAACGCCTGAAGCAGCAGCCGTTCCAGCGGCGTATCCAGGCCAATGACCTGCACTTCGCCGGTTCCCGGGAACCATTGCTGGGTAATGGCGCGTCCGAGCGCCACGCGTACCACCGCCGTCAGTTCGTGCGGATCGCTTTGCAGCGGCGCATGTTCGGCCAGCGTCTCAAGGATGGTACGCATATCGCGAATGGGCACCTTCTCGTCGAGCAGGTTTTGCAGCACTTTATGCAGGGTGGTTAAGGTCAGCACGCCCGGCACTAAATCTTCGGTCAGTTTCGGCATCTCCTGCGTTACGCGGTCGAGCAGCTGCTGCGCCTCCTGACGACCAAACAGTTCCGCAGAGAACTGGCCAATCAGATGGTTGAGGTGCGTCGCCACCACGGTACTGGCCTCAACAACCGTGTAACCCTGGATCTGCGCCTGCTCTTTCAGAGCGCTCTCAATCCAGATTGCCGCCAGACCAAAGGCCGGGTCGGTCGTCTGCTCACCCGGCAACGTGCCTGCGGCCGTGCCCGGGTTAATTGCCAGCCAGCGGCCGGGGTACGCATCACCGCTGCCGATTTCTACCCCTTTCATCAGGATGCGATAGCGCGCGGGCGGGAGATCCATGTTGTCCCGGATGTGGACCACCGGCGGCAGGAAGCCCATATCCTGGGCGAATTTTTTACGAATGCTGCGGATACGGCCAAGCAGTTCACCATCCTGCTGGAAATCCACCATCGGGATCAGGCGGTACCCCACTTCCATCCCCAGCGAATCTTCGAGCTGAACGTCGTTCCAGGTGGCCTCCACCGCCTGGGTGTTCTCAGGCATTTTGACCGGCGCTGGCTCTGCCTTAGGCTGCGTTTCACGGCCACGCATCCACCAGGCAAGGCCCAGCAGCGCGGCAGTAAACAGCAGGAATACCAGGTTTGGCATGCCAGGCACCATACCGAGCAGGCCCAGTACCGCCGCGGAGAGCAGCATAACGCGCGGGTTGCTGAACAACTGCCCCACCATCTGCTCGCCTACATCCTGATCGGTGCTGACGCGGGTCACAATCACACCCGCCGCGGTGGAGATCACCAGCGCCGGGATCTGCGCCACCAGACCATCACCAATGGTCAGCAGCGTATAGCTTTCCGCTGCGTGGCCCATGTCCATGCCGTGTTGCAGCACGCCGACGAGCAGGCCGCCGACGACGTTAATCACCATGATCAGAATGCCCGCGATGGCGTCACCGCGCACAAACTTACTCGCACCGTCCATGGAGCCGTAGAAATCTGCCTCCTGGGTCACTTCGGCACGGCGTTTTTTTGCTTCATCTTCCGCGATCAGCCCGGCATTCAGGTCGGCGTCGATGGCCATCTGCTTACCCGGCATACCGTCGAGCACGAAGCGCGCGCCCACTTCTGCGATACGCCCCGCCCCTTTAGTGATAACCATGAAGTTGATAATCACCAGAATGACGAACACCACGATACCGATGGCGAAGTTGCCGCCCACCAGGAAGTGACCGAAGGCTTCGACCACCTTGCCCGCCGCCGCCGCGCCGGTGTGCCCTTCCATCAGGATGATACGCGTGGAGGCAACGTTCAGCGCCAGACGCAGCAGCGTGGTGAACAGCAGGATCGTTGGAAACGCGGCGAACTCCAGCGTGCGCTGGGTGAACATCGCCACCAGCAACACCATGATGGACAACGCAATGTTGAAGGTGAAAAGCAGGTCGAGAATAAATGCCGGTAACGGCAGCACCATCATCGACAGAATTAGCAGGATCAGAATCGGTCCGGCAAGGATCTGCCATTGCGTCGATTTCAGGTTGCCGGGCAGGCGCAACATTGCCACCAGATTAGCCATCAGTGTCCTTCTCGTTCAAAAAATCCAGTGCTTCAGGCACCGGAAGGTTCTCAGGTTTTACAGGTCGTTGACCGCCCGCTAAACGCCAGCGTTTCAGTTGCCACACCCAGGCCAGCACCTCTGCGACAGCGGCGTAGAGCTGGCCCGGGATCTGTTGTCCAATTTCCGCGTGGCGATACAGCGCACGGGCCAGCGGCGGTGCTTCCAGGATCGGTACGCGGTTTTCCGTCGCGATTTCACGAATGCGCAGCGCAATCAGCCCGGCCCCTTTCGCCACCACTTTCGGCGCGCTCATTTTGTTTTCGTCGTACTGAAGCGCCACGGAGTAGTGGGTCGGGTTGGTGACGATGACGTCGGCTTTCGGCACATCTTCCATCATGCGCCGACGCGCGGCGGCACGCTGCATCTGCCGGATACGGCCCTTAACGTGGGGGTCGCCTTCCATCTGTTTATATTCATCGCGGATGTCCTGACGCGACATTCGCAGCTTTTTGATATGGGAATAGATCTGGAAGATAACGTCGAACGCCACCATCGGAATAATGCTGAGTACCACCAGCAGCGAGCATAACCCGACCAGGTTCAGGGCATTTTTCATCGCCGTCATCGGTGACTCGCTGATCAGGCGCATCATCTCCGGCCAGTGGTGCCACAGAAAAAACCCGGCTGTACTGCCCATAAGAAGCGATTTCAGGATCGCTTTAAGAAGCTCAGCCCCGGTTTGCGCGGAGAACATTTTCGCAATACCGGGTAGCGGGTTGAGCTTGGAGAATTTCGGTTGCAGCGATTTACCGCTGAACACCAGGCCACCGAGCATGACCGGCGAAACAAGGGCCACGATGACCACGCCCGCGATCAGCGGCAGCAAGGCGATCATCGCGCTTTTCACAAGGTTGATGATTTGAATGAGGATCAGATTGGGGTCATTGACCATGCTGTGATCAAAACGTAAGCCAGCAGAGAGCATTCCCGCCAGTCTGCGGGCGAGCATCTCCCCGCCCCACCAGATTATGCAGACGCCCACCACCAGGATCAGCAGGGATGTCAGCTCTCGGGATCGGGGGATCTGCCCATCCTCACGGGCTTTTTCAAGTCGGTGGGGTGTGGGGGCTTCTGTTTTGTCGTCGTTCTCTTCTGCCACTGTGCCTGCTCGCAGCCCATTAATTCACGGGTATCATGCCAGCGCAGAGAAAATCCAATGGCGGGAAAAGCCCGTTTATTCGGGCTCTTTTCGCTGTTTTTGTTCTGAGCTGCCTCAGGCCGCGTTAACGACCTGAGGCAGAACGGGCAATCAGAAACCAAGGCTATCCAGCAGATCGTCCACCTGATCCTGGCTTGCCACCACGCCCGCTTTGCTGGTGTCAAGCTGTGGACCATTGAGCAGGCTTTCGTTCTCGCGTTTCGGACGGGCAGCCGGTTCCGGAATGTTCTCCAGCAGCACCATCAGCAGCTGACGTTCAATCTCCTGAATCACATCCATCATGCGCTTGATCACCTGGCCGGTAAGGTCCTGGAAATCCTGCGCCATCATGATGTCCAGCAGCTGGGCGTTAGTGAAGCTGGTGTGGCCCGGCACGTCACCCAGGTACTGACGGGTATCCGTTACCAGTTCGCGGGCATCCGCCAGCTCAATAGGGTTCTCAAACCACTCATCCCAGCGTTTGCTCAGCGCTTTCGCACCCTTCTCCATGGCATCCTGGTGCGGCTGCGAGGCTTCAACGCTGTTCAGCGCACGCTCGGCCGCCTGCGCGGTCATCTGCACGACGTAGTCCAGACGGTCGCGCGCGTCAGGGATGGCTTCCGCCGCTTCGGCGATAGCCTGGTCCAGCCCCAGCTCACGCAGGCTGTCGCGCAGCATGCGGGTCAGGCTACCAATGCGGGCAATAATGTCGCTCGGCGAATGTTCTTCAACGGGTTTCATAGCAGGTTGCAACATATCCATCACCTCACATGCCGAGTTTCTCGAAGATCTTCCCGAGCTTCTCTTCCAGAGTCGCCGCGGTGAATGGCTTCACCACGTAGCCGCTTGCGCCCGCCTGTGCAGCGGCAATAATGTTCTCTTTCTTCGCTTCTGCGGTTACCATCAGTACCGGCAGAGAGGCCATACCTGCATCCGCGCGGATGGTTTTCAGCAGTTCGAGACCGTCCATGTTCGGCATGTTCCAGTCGGAAATCACAAAACCAAACCCGCCAGCCTGGAGCTTGTTCAGCGCATCCACCCCGTCTTCTGCTTCTTCAACATTGTTGAAGCCCAGCTCTTTCAGCAGGTTGCGCACAATGCGACGCATGGTGGAAAAGTCATCCACAACCAAAAACTTAAGCTCTTTATCCGCCATAAAATAATACTCCTGAGTCAAATACGTATTGCCTGTCCGGCACTGATTTTCGCCAGCATCTGCTGGCTTACCTGGCTAAGATCGACCACTTCGCTTACGCCACCCATATTGATGGCCTCGCGCGGCATGCCGAACACCACACAACTTGCTTCATTCTGCGCAATCGTCCAGGCGCCAGCCTGGTGCATCGCAAGCATTCCGGCGGCGCCGTCGTTACCCATCCCCGTCAGGATCACCCCAACGGCGTTGCGCCCCGCATGTTTCGCCACCGAATGAAACAGCACATCCACCGACGGACGGTGCCGGTTAACCGGCGGCCCGTCATGAATTTTGATTTGATAGTTCGCCCCGCTGCGCGCCAGCTCCATGTGCTTGTCACCCGGGGCGATATAGGCGTGACCCGGCAGCACGCGCTCGCCGTCTTCCGCCTCTTTCACGCTGATCTGGCACAGCTTATTCAGGCGCTCCGCGAACGAGCGGGTAAAGCCCGGCGGCATATGTTGCGTAATCAGAATACCCGGGCTTGAGAGCGGCAATGGCTGGAGTACATGGCGAATTGCCTCTGTTCCTCCGGTTGACGCGCCAATCACCAGCAACTTTTCCGAGCTGAGTAACGGCCCCGCCTTCAGGGTTGCCGGGGCTGCCGTCGGTTTATGCGCGGCAAGCTTCGCCCGGGACGCGGTGCGGATCTTCTCGGCGATCATCTCGCTGTACGCCAGCATCCCCTCGCGAATGCCGAGCTGCGGCTTGGTGACAAAATCCACCGCCCCCAGCTCCAGCGCGCGCAGGGTGATTTCTGAACCCTTACCGGTCAGAGATGACACCATCACCACCGGCATCGGGCGCAGGCGCATTAATTTTTCCAGGAAATCGATGCCATCCATGCGCGGCATTTCAACATCCAGCGTCAGCACGTCGGGGTTATATTTTTTGATTAAATCCCGCGCGACCAGCGGATCGGGCGCTGTCGCCACCATCTCCATATCGCTGTGGCTATTGATGATTTCGGTCATGATCTGACGCATCAGCGCCGAATCATCGACAGACAATACCCTGATTTTACTCATGCTTTTTCCTTACTCAGCGCATATACCGTTTGCCCACGCAGGCTAAACTCACGCACGAGGTTGCTGAAGTTTTCCGAGTGCCCGGCAAACAGTAAACCGTCAGGCTTGAGCAACGGAACAAAGCGACGCAAAATGTCCTGCTGCGTCGTTTTATCAAAATAGATCATCACGTTACGACAAAAAATGGCGTCGAATGGCCCCGGCACGTTGTACTGCTTATCCAGTAAATTAACGGGGGCAAATTCCACGCAGTTCGCCAGCTCCTGGCGTACGCGCACCAGTCCTTCATGCGGGCCGGTACCGCGCATGAAGTAACGCTGTAGCTGCTGGGGAGACAGCGTTTTCAGCTCATCCTGGCGATAAACGCCGTTACGGGCTTTTTCCAGCACTTCCGTGTCGATGTCGCTGGCGTACACTTTCCAGCGACCCGGTGCCATGCCCAGGGTGTCCGCCAGGGTGATGGCCAGCGAGTACGGCTCTTCCCCGGTAGAGGCCGCCGCGCTCCAGACGCGATACTCTCCGCCACGGCGGCGGGCGTGTTCCGCCAGCACCGGGAAGTGATGCGCCTCGCGGAAAAACGCGGTCAGGTTGGTGGTTAATGAGTTGATAAATGCCTGCCATTCGGCGCTGTTCTGGTTCGCTTCGAGCATGCTCAGATAGCGGCCAAAATCGTCCAGCCCCAGCGTGCGCAAGCGCCGCACCAGCCGGTTGTAGACCATGTCTCGCTTATGGTCCGCAAGCACGATCCCCGCACGCTGGTAGATTAACTGACATATCCGACGAAAATGCGCGTCGGACAGCGCGAGGCGCTGTGTCATCTGCAACAATAATGACGTTTGCCCTGAGGGCATGGGTGATGTCATAGCGCCTTCTCAATCACATTCAGGATACAACGGGCACGGCCTGTGACCGTCCGACTTCTGTTACTGCTTCAACGTGCTCTTTCACATTAAATACGGCGACTAACCCGGTAAGGTGATCCGCCTGGTTTGCCAGCTGATCGGTCGCAGCCGCCGCCTCTTCCACCAGTGAGGCGTTCTGCTGTGTAACCTGATCCATCTGTGTAACGGCCTGCGCCACCTGCTCAATACCACGGCGTTGTTCATCAGACGCCGAGGCAATCTCGCCCATAATGTCGTTAACCCGCGTCACGGAGGTGACTATCTCGTGCATGGTCTGCGCGGCGGTATCCACCAGCGCGGAGCCCTGCTGAACGCGGGAGACCGACTCTTCTATCAGCCCTTTGATCTCTTTCGCCGCATTGGCGCTGCGGCTGGCGAGGTTTCGGACTTCACCGGCAACCACCGCGAACCCGCGCCCCTGCTCGCCGGCACGCGCCGCTTCCACCGCCGCGTTCAGCGCCAGAATATTGGTCTGGAACGCGATACCGTCGATAACGCTGATAATGTCGCCAATTTTCTGCGAGCTGGCGGCAATCTCCTGCATCGTGCTGGCAACGTGAGAAGCCTGATCGCCCCCACGTTTCGCCGTCATCGCTGCCTGTTTTGACAAGTCGGACGCCTGACGCGCGTTATCGGCGTTCTGGCTTACCGTCGCGGTCAGCTGCTCCATGCTGGCCGCCGTCTGCGCCAGCGATGCCGCCTGCTGTTCAGTGCGGGAAGAGAGGTCGTTATTGCCTGCCGCAATCTCGGAGATCCCGGTATGCATGGCGTAACTGCCCTGGCGAACGTTGCTTACCGTTTCCCGCAGCGAACTCTGCATCGCCTTCAGGCTGGCGAAAATCGCTGATATTTCATTCCTGCCATACACGGCCACCGGACGCGCCAGGTCGCCCTTCGCAATACTGTCGAAGTGACTGCTGACGATGGCCAGCGGCTGGACGATCATTTTGCGCGACCACCACAGCGAGCCGCCGGTCAGCAGGGCCGCCAGGATTACCATGGTCAGGAATATCATCCCTGACATGCGGTAACTGGTACGGCTGTCCGCACCGGCACGCGCCACAAACTGGTTAATATCCTGCTGCCATGCGTTAAAGCTGTCGTCAAACGCCGCCTGAGACGCCTGCACCGGCGCGGTCAGGAAGTCAGAAAGCTGGTTGTTCTCCAGCCACGTCGCCTGATGGTCGAGATCGCCGTACCACACATCAAAGGTCTTTTTCATGGCGACTTTGAGCGCTTTCTCTTTCTCACTGACCGCCTCCTGCGCCGTAAAGGCCTTGAACTGCGCGTCGGCCTGCTTCAGGCTGCTGCGGGCCACAACCATCAGCGCCTTAATATCCTCCGGCGGATAGCTCAGCGCGGTTAACGTCCCTGCTTTGTTCAGCGCAGTGCTTGCCTGCAACAGCACGGCACGCGTTTGTGCCAGTGCGGAGCGCTGCTGATTACTCGTCTCAACTTCCTGCAAATTCTGATAGCCATCGCGAAACGCCCAGAAAGACAACCCGTTACTGCCAACCTGCAAAACCCCACACAGGATCAGAATCAAAAACAGTGTGGTCGAGATACGAATACGATTTAACATCCACGCTCCCATCAAGCGGCAAGCAGCCGCGGTTTAATTGTCAGTCAAAATGTTTCCCAGTTTTCATCTTGTCCGGTCACCGCTGCGCGCGTACGTGCTGTCACGGGCGCCGGGGCTGCTTCGCCGTACACCGACCGCGAGCTGACCGTATTTGTTGTTTTTGAAGTAAGACGGAACGCCGAGACAGCCATTTTCAGGCGGCTCGCCTGGTCCTCCAGCGCAGCGGCCGCGGCAGCGGACTCCTGCACCAGGGCGGCGTTTTGCTGCGTCACACGATCCATTTCCGATACCGCCAGGGCGACCTGGTCAATACCACGACTCTGCTCATCCGATGCAGAGGCGATTTCACCCATGATGTCCGTCACGCGCGTCACGGCATTCACGATGTCATTCATGGTTTCACCCGCACTTTCCACCAGCACCGAGCCGGTATCCACGCGTGAAACAGAGTCTTCAATCAGAGCTTTGATCTCTTTCGCCGCATTGGCGCTGCGGCTGGCGAGGTTACGCACTTCGCCGGCGACTACGGCAAACCCGCGGCCCTGCTCGCCCGCACGCGCCGCTTCAACGGCCGCGTTCAGCGCCAGGATGTTGGTCTGGAAGGCGATGCCGTCGATAACGCTGATGATGTCGGCGATTTTCTTCGAGCTGTCGGCAATGTCATGCATGGTTTTCACCACGCCGTCGACCACCCGACCGCCGCGCTGGGCGGTGTCGGACGCGCTTTCTGCAAGCTGCGACGCCTGACGGGCGTTGTCGGCATTCTGCTTCACGGTCGCGGTGAGCTGCTCCATGCTGGCCGCCGTCTCTTCCAGAGCGGACGCCTGCTGTTCGGTACGGGACGAAAGATCGTTGTTGCCCATCGCGATTTCACTCGTGCCGGTATAGATGGCATCCGCCCCCTCGCGCACGTTGGCGACGGTATCAATCAGCGAACGCTGCATATGGTCGACGCTGGTTGCCAGCTCGGAGATCTCATTGCGGCCAATAACGGACAGCGTTTTCGTGAGATCGCCCCGGCCTATATCACGGATATGGGCAATGACGCGGCCAAGCGGGTTAAGAAGGATATGACGAATGCCGTACCACACGGCCACCAGCACAATGACCAGCGCGAGGGCGAGAACCGCCATCTGCCATTTCGCGAAACGGTAGTCGTTCTGGCTTTGCGTAAAGGCGGAGTGATAAAGCTCGCCACTGGCTTTGGCGTACTCGCCGAGCGCCGCGCCGAGGGCGTTCTGCATTCCCTGGGTCGGCTGCGCGAAATAGGCGTCCATATTGCCCTTCTCCAGGAACTGCACCAGCTCCGTGAGGCCGGCGAAGTAGGCCTGATATTTTTCATCTATGTTCGCGCTCGCCTGCGCCATTGCCGGCTGAGGGGCGATTTTTTTGAAGGCGTCGTAATGTTTCGCCGCGTCTGCCAGCGTGGCGCGCGCATTCTTCAGCAGTTCCGTTTTTGCGCTGCTCTGCTGGTTATTTGGGTCCATCATCATGCGGGCAGACGAGCGGCTCAGGTTGATACGCGTCTGCAACATCAGATCCCAGGTCGTGGTCAGTTCGCTTTGCTGCATTCGCAAATCGTTCGAGGCCGCGAAGCTGTCCTGGTTCTGTTTTAACGACGAGAAAAAGAGGCCGCCAGAAGTAAGCTGAAGAAGTGCGAAAATGACCAGCACCATCATAAGCATTGTGACAACGCGGATACGGTTCAACATACAACACCTTCTCATAGATTTATTAACGGTGTTATCGGCACAGGCCACAGGAACTTTACATTTGCGAAAGGGAAAAGCGCGGGAGTCAGAATGCGACGTCGACAATCAGCGTGTCGGTGTAGGTTCCGGCAGGCGGCGTGGCCTGGCTGGTCAGAACTTTGGCGGTGTAGTTGTAGGTACGTAAAAGCCCGTCCGTACTGACCTGCGATGAGCTGGCGCTGGCCCAGCGCTCGCTGCCGCTGCTACCCCAGCGGTTGCTGGTCGCCTCTTTGTAGATGTCGTAACTCATGAAGTTGCTGCCGCTGACCATACGACGCACGTTGTTCAGGGCATTTGCCCCATTATTAATGCCTATGGTGTAGGTGCTGCCTTTGGTACAGGTGACGGCAACCGACTGTGAAACGGTGGGAAAATTTTGCACCAGCGGCGCGCTGTTAAAATTCACGTCCGGCGTGGTCATGGTGCTGCAATCGTTGGTGACGGTCATGTTGAGGAGGATCGAGGTGGTTGCCGTGCCGGTTTGCGGGGTCAGGCACGCTCCGACCGCGCCAACGGCGCACACGTTGTAGTTAATGCTGAACGTTAACAACACCTGATACGGCCCGGCGGTGACGTTCTGCCCCATTACGGTCCGGAAATAAAGGGGAATGTTGTAGCGCCTTGAACCCAGCAGCCCGAGCAGCGTGTTTCCGCTCCAGGTATAGGCTTTGCTGATTTGTATTTCACTGTTTCCGCCGCAGCCGGACGCCCCGCACAGGCGCGTAGGAATGACATCGGTAATAGCCGCGTTGTCCGTACGCTTCATGGTCGCCCGGCTATTCGCAAAGACGGATGCCGAAGTGTAATTCAGCGTCACCGAGTCGTTGGTTAACAGGTTGAGAACGGTATCGCAGGTCACCACCAGCGTGCCCGTCGTTTCCACTTCCCCGGTGCCGCTGAGTGCGAACGAGGTGACGCTGCCAAACGAGGCATTCACCGTACTGACGGTACAGGCCGCCCAGCTGCCGCCGGAGCACAGCAGCAGAAGCGCGATTAACAGGCGTCTCACGGCGCCTCCCGACAGGTCAGCGGACCGTAGGTTTGCAGCTTATGCTCAGGGTTTGCACCAACGGTCAGCGTTGCCGTACAGCGTTTACCCTCCGGGGTGATGACCTCGAGCGGATTCACATCGTTGAGGTTTTCCAGCCAGGCGAGGCCGTCATAGCCGACAACCGCGCTGCTGCGGGATGCGCGTCTGACCTGGCTTCCCACCGGGATCGCATTGCCCTGCGCATCGTGCAGAATGACGCTGGCAACCCGCTCCTGCTCCATCGGGAAATCCACCAGATAACCGTTATGCCGACGAATCGCCACCCGACGCTCGGTCTCTTTCAGCCGGGTATCCGCAGGTAAGTTCAGGGTATCAATGCGGTAGCTTGCCGGGTAATAGGCGGAAACGCCGCTGACCAACAGATAACCTTTGTTATTGGTTTTACCAACCGGCTGGTTTTCGTAGCTGACGGGTACGTCCGGATGTCCGTCGGTGCTGATCACCACAAACGCATCGTTGATTTTGTTCGCCGCAAACAGCTCACCGTCCATCAGCACGACAGAACCCATCGCCTCGCCCCACCAGGTCATCATGCCCTTCTCACCGTAGCCGCCGCCCTGTAGCTCCACGTTGTTATTCCGCCAGCCGAGCGTGGCCTGCTGATAGTTACTCGACCGCGACTGGTTGGCCCAGGCCATGTTCCAGCTAAAGCCGCCGTCTGAAGGCATCGAGTGGTTGTAGTTAATGCGTTGAGTGCTGCCTGCGTCAGGGGTGTTTTCAAAGGTGACGGCGGCGCTGTCACGTTCGCCGAGGGGAACCTGCAACGACAGCGCAACCGTCCAGTCGCCCCGCTGCTGGTCACGGCTGGCAGCCAGATAAATACTGCTTGAGCCCCACAAATTACGGCTCCAGGAGAGGTTGAGCAGCTCAGTTTTTTTGCTGTCAAAACTTTCAACCCCGATCCACGCCGCGCCGATATTGCCGTAACCGCCGAGGTTAAAGGTTAAGGAATACTGGTCGGTATTGCGGCTCAGGCTGGCAACGGGGTTATCATTTTCATCATAAACGGTGGGCTGATCGTACAGGGCGAGGTTGCCGAAGCCACGGTCGCGCCGGGTATGCTGGGTCGCTACGCTAAACTCGCTGGTGTTGTACTGATAGCCCCAGTTTATCTGGCCGCCGCTATCGCCGCGCATGCGGCTTTGGGTCCACGAGGTATTTACCACGCCAAAACGCCCGAGCTTCAGCACCGTGCCCGCACCGCCGAGCGCCAGCGACTCCGCCCCTTCCGCATGCCCCTCCAGCGTCAGCCAGTCGGTCACCCCGTAGCGATACGATCCGCTGCCCGCCGCCGGGCCATAGTCAAAATTCTCAATACCGTAGTTACGCCGCAGGCTACCCAGCGTCACGGCGCCGTCGCTTAACCCCTGCTTAAGCAGATCGCTGCTGACATAAAACGGCAGCGTGGTACTCACCTGACGACCCAGCGCATCAGTGGTAACCAGCACCGCATCCCCGGCACCGTTGATATACGGCAGATTGGTGAGGGTAAACGGCCCCGGCTGAAGGCGGGTGGAGCCGGAACGGTAGCCATTAATAAAGAGATCGACCGAGGTCGGGACAGCCGCCTCGCCGGAAAACGCCGGCAGCGGCCAGGTCACCAGATCAGGACGCAGGGAGAAGTCGCGCCCGTAGCTGATCCCGCCCATGCGCACGCTGGTGCTCCAGCTCAGCGCATCGCTGATGACGTCCCCGACGGTCCAGGTGGTGGCATCTTCCTCGTTGGTGATCAGAAACGTTGAGTCGTAGCGCACGTACCCTTCCTGCTGCCCGCTGTTACCGGTGAAATTCTGCCGGGCGTAACCCGTCGATGAAAACGAATAATCCTCATTGAAATAGCGGAACTCGTGCCAGACCGACGCCTGGCCGCCCGTGTGCTCGGAATGGTTGGTATAAACGTCGTAATTGAGCAACGCGCCGCGGCCATAGTGCGGCTTGCTATGCGTGTTCTGTTCGCTGAACGGCGTGATCCGCGCGGCGACCCAGTCCCGGGGGACCGTCAGCAACAGACGCTGGGCCGTGCTGTCGTACTCTGCGCGTACCGACGTAAGCGTCGAGAGATTCACCTCTCCGGCAGGCACATGCGCGGGCGGCAGCCCGGCGCGGAGCAAATCCGCGCCCGAAATAAACCAGGCACCCTCGCGCTGCGTCACCGGCACCACCAGACCCGTGTCATAGTGGTTCAGCACCAGGGCGAGCTGGAATACTGCTTCGCCGTTCATCGTCCGTGCATCCGGCGGCGGCGGTAAACTGTCGTCACCGGTTTCGGCAAAGGCGCTGGTACTGACGCAAAGCAGGATCATCATCGCCGGTTTCAGTTGACGGGCGTCGATTGCCATTGCGTATCCCTGGCATTAATTTGCGCGCTCATCCGGTTCGGCTGATAAATCCCTGCCGGAAGCGGCCAGCTTCGGGTGCTGCCTGGCAACACATAACCCAGCAGCCCCTCGGCAACCGTGCGTTTTTGCCCGCCCTGCTCAACCGCAACCTGGCTGAGCCGGACGTGAACATCCCCCTGATTACGGACCTGAAGCGCGGGTTTCCCCCCCTCCTGAACGACCCGCCAGCTCAGCTGTTGGGTGTTCGCCAGCGCGTGGTGTGCCCCTTCGTTGAGGGTGGGGATCCCCTGCCCATAAACAAATAAAGGAATCGAATAGCGCATTTGCAGTTTGAGGCCCATGGACGGTTCCGCTTTGGCATCCGGCTGGGGAATTTCATCCACAATAATGCGGTAGGCCTGCTCAACCCCCGACGGGATCGTCCCCTGCTTGATCAGGCGAATAAGCTGTTTACTGCCTTTAGCGATAGTCACGATCGGCGGGCTGGCGACCACATCCTGCTGGGCGGTGTAACGCTCATATCCGCCCTCCTGTTTCCAGCGCACAATGCGTATCTGCATTGTCGTGGCGCTGTTGCCCTGATTCTGGATCCACAATTCAGTTGCTCTGGCCTCTGCCGAAAGCCACGGATCGATGGGCCACAAAAGAATGGTTGCCGCTGCCTGCGCCTGGCCCGCTGCCAGAGCCGTTGCCCCCAACAGACCCACCAGGCCTGATCGCCTGAAAAATGGCTTCATCGATGTTCTCCCTTTCCTACCATGACAAGGTCACGGTGAGTTGATCTGAATATGTTCCCGGCAGGCTAAACCCCGTCAGGAGCGCGACGCCAAAAAGAGGCAACGCGATGTTATTGCTGTTGGTATAGGTAATCGGTATGGCCTGGTTAACGCCAATTTCACTGTTCGCGGCCAGTGAGCTGCTGCTGTAGAGCCGGTAACCGACCACCTCTGTCCCGCCTGAACGCGTCATCCGCCTCACAGAGCTATAATTCTGACCGCCGTTAATGCTCATACTTAGCGCCACACCCGGTGTGCAGGCGATGGACAACGCGCCGTCGGCGACAAAGCTGGTGCTGACCGGCGTGTTGTCCACGCCATTGCGGGTTCCAAAATCCAGCGTCCCAAAGCGCCCGCCCGTGCCGGTACTCACCGAGCATCCTGGTACTACCGTCGCGCTCACCCTGAAGGACTGGGATGTCACCGCCCTGGCGTCGCAGATCATCATCAGCCCGACGATCAGGGCCAAAAAAGGGTGCACGACGCCCTCTGCGCTTTCGCGCAGACATAAACACAATGCCTTCATGGCTGAATCAGTAGGTGACGCTGACGTTAATCGTGTCGGTATAGGTTCCCGGTACAACCGTTACGCTATTGCCGCCGCCTGTTATGCGCCCGTAGAGGGTATAGCTGTTCACCCCGCCCGCTGTGGAAGCTACGGGCAACGCGGCGTTGTTAGCAATCACGTTGTTGTACCCGCTGTCGCTATAGAGGCTGTATGCCACGCCCTGTGCCGCATTGGCGGTGTTCACCAGATATCGGGCGGGTGTGCCGGGGGTGCCGACAACGGTTCCGGGTGCGGTCGCGTTGGTGTTGCCGGTGATCGCCACCGTGTAACTGGCAGTGGTACATTGAATGGTAAAGGTATTTCCGCCGCTGGCCCCGGTTAACTGGGTTGTCAGGGTGGAGAATGTCGCAGGATGGGTCCCGAAATCGAGTGTCCCGAAGTTAATGCCGTTTTGCGTTGGCGAGCCGTTGATCAAACAACCGTTCGTCAACGTCAGCGTCGCCCCGATAGTACCGCTACTGGTGACTGCCAGCGCCTGACCGACAGTCGCCGCCGTCAGCAGTGTACCCGCGCAGATAAAAAGAAGTTTTCTTTTCATTTACCACCCTCCAGAAGAAATAATGGTCCGCTTGCCATATTTTATTCATACTGTTCAGTATGTTAGCCCCGCTTAAACATTCCCCGGCGCGGTTACTGAGAATTTAGTTTATGGTTCACGCTTCAACCACTTTCAACGAAGGTGAGACACCCGCCCCCAATTAACAGACTATTAACAAACATTACAAAGAGTTAGCAAAATAAAACGGGCATTATTCTTGCTTAATCTGAGGATATATCGCGTGTAATGTGATCTGCATCACAATATATCGTTATGATAAAAACAACGAATTTCATAAAAATTAAAAACAAGTTGTAACTCACGCAGCTTTACTTCAATTTATGCCTCGAATATTTTCCTGCGCTTAAATAAAAATTTTGTATGCATCGACGCAGGAAACTCTTTTAGCGCATAGAGGATCTTTTTGTGGCAAGTGCAAACAAACTCACGCTCTTCATCGTGATTTTCATGCTGGCGGGTATTCTTTCAGGTGCGGCGATCCATGAGTATGCTTCGTCCGACGCGATACAGGCCTGGTCGGAGAACATTACGCTACTGACCGATATTTTCCTGCGGCTGATTAAGATGGTGATTGCCCCGCTGGTGTTCAGCACCCTGACGGTGGGCATTATGAAGCTGGGTGAAACGTCGACGATTGGGCGCGTCGGGGGTAAAGCGATGGTGTGGTTTATCAGCTCATCCGTGCTTTCCATTCTGGTGGGGCTGTTTATTGTTACCCTTGAACAACCCGGCAGCGGTCTGAACCTGAGCATACCCACAGAGACAGTTGATACCGGCCTGGCCGTTAGTGGGATGTCGCTGAAAGCCTTCCTGTCACACACCATTCCAACCAGCATTGCCGGCGCGATGGCGAACAATGAGATCCTGCAAATTGTGGTCTTCTCGATGTTCTTCGGCATTGGCGGCGCGTCACTGGGCCAAAAATTCAACGCTCCGCTGGTCGCGGCGCTGGATGTGGTCTCCCACATTATGCTGAAGGTGACGGGCTACGTGATGTACGTTGCGCCGCTGGCCATTTTTGCCGCAATTTCGTCCGTCATTGCCACCCAGGGGCTGGGCATTTTGCTGAACTATGCCTCGTTTATTGGCGGTTACTATGTGGCGATCCTTCTGACCTGTCTGGTATTGCTGGCGGTAGGTTACATGGTGCTGAAAAAAGAGATTTTTCGTCTGGTGGCGATGCTGAAAGATCCGGTGCTGGTCGCGTTTACCACCAGCAGCTCTGAAGCGGCATACCCGAAAACGCTGGAGCAGTTAGCGCGCTTCGGCTGTTCACGGAATATCGCCTCTTTCGTCCTGCCGATCGGCTACTCGTTTAACCTGGTCGGCTCCATGGTTTACTGCTCGTTCGCCTCAATGTTTATCGCCCAGGCGTACAACATTCACCTGAGTTTCACCGAGGTGACGGTGCTGATGTTAACGCTGATGCTGGCCTCGAAAGGCATTGCGGGTGTACCGCGCTCGTCGCTGGTGGTGCTGGCGGCAACCATTCCGAGCTTTAACATTCCGGTGGCCGGGATCCTGCTGCTGATGGGGATTGATCATTTCCTGGATATGGGACGGTCCGCCATTAACGTGCTGGGGAACGGGATTGCGACGGCGATGCTGTCGCAGAATGAAGGGGCGCGGGAAGCGGAGGCAGAGCTGGTGGAGCAGGAGGCGTAAGGATACAAAAGAGCCGGGTGGCGCTGACGCTTACCCGGCTTCATTTTATGCTACATGATTCGCCGCAATATCCAGCAGCGCCATCTCTTCACTGTTCAGCAGCTTCTCAATATTCACCAGAATTAGCATACGCTCGCCGAGCGCACCCAACCCCGTCAGGTATTCCGTCGACAGCGTGACCGCAAACTCCGGCGCAGGACGGATTTGATCTGCGGTCAGCGACAGTACATCAGACACGCCATCCACCACGATCCCCACCACGCGCTGCCCCAGATTCAGGACGATCACCACCGTGTTATCGTTGTACTCCACATCGCCCTGGCTGAATTTCACGCGCAGGTCCACGATAGGCACAATCACACCGCGCAGGTTGGTCACACCCTTGATAAACGCTGGCGTGTTCGCAATGCGCGTTACCTGGTCGTAACCACGAATTTCCTGCACTTTCAGGATGTCGATACCGTACTCTTCATCACCTAAAGTGAAAACCAGGAATTCCTGCCCCGATGGCTCGCCCGCCAGTTTCGTTACGTTACTCATACCGGTCATGTTATTACCTTTTACTTAATCAGGCGGCTGTGTTCGCCACACGTTGTTCACGATTTAATCCCTGAAGTGCCGATACATCGACGATCAGCGCGACGCTACCATCACCCAGGATGGTGGCAGCAGAGATCCCCGGCACTTTGCGGTAGTTGCTTTCCAGGTTCTTAACCACCACCTGATGCTGACCAATCAGCTGATCAACCAGCAGCGCGTAGCGGCGTCCGGCGCTTTGCAGGATCACAACGATACCCTGCGTGGCCTCGGTTTTTGCCCCGTCCACTTCGAACACTTTCCACAGTTCCACCAGCGGCAGATACTCGCCGCGTACTTCGAGCACGCGCTCCCCGCCCGCCAGCGGATGCAGATCTTCTTCACGCGGCTGGAGGGACTCCATCACCGCGTTCAGCGGCAGAATAAAGACTTCGTCCGCCACTTTAACGGACATGCCGTCAAGAATGGCCAGCGTCAGCGGCAGCAGGATACGAATCGTGGTGCCTGCACCCTGCTTAGACTGGATCTCAACGTGACCGCCCATCTCCTGAATGTTACGTTTCACCACGTCCATGCCCACGCCACGGCCGGAAACGTCGGTGACCTGCTCTGCGGTTGAGAAGCCCGGGGCAAAAATCAGCATGCCCACTTCTTCGTCCGTCATGTTTTCGTTGACCGCCATTCCCTGCGAGATCGCCTTCGCCAGAATGCGCTCGCGGTTCAGGCCCGCGCCGTCATCGGTCACTTCGATGCAGATGTTGCCGCCCTGATGTTCCGCTGACAGGATCAGGTTGCCCACGGGCGATTTTCCGGCTGCCACGCGATTTTCCGGCAGCTCGATGCCGTGGTCGAGGCTGTTACGCACCAGGTGCGTTAACGGGTCGATAATGCGTTCGATCAGGCTCTTGTCCAGCTCGGTGGAGCTGCCCATCAGCGTGAGTTCGATCTGTTTGTTGAGCTTGCCGGCCAGGTCGCGCACCAGGCGCGGGAAGCGGCTAAAGACATATTCCATCGGCATCATGCGGATGGACATCACCGATTCCTGCAAATCGCGGGCGTTACGTTGTAACTGGCCCATGCTGGTGATGAGATCGCCGTGAGTCACCGGGTCCAGCTCGTTGGAACGCTGGGCCAGCATCGACTGGGTGATCACCAGTTCACCCACCAGGTTGATTAGCTGATCCACTTTCTCCACCGCCACGCGAATGCTCGTGGACTCGCTGGAACGCGCCGCCGGTTTTTCACCGCGGGCCGGGGCAGCCGTCTCTTTTGGCACGGCTTTCAGTGCCGGGGCAGCGGCAACTACCGCAGGGGTATTCTCTGCCGGAGCTGGCGCTTCAACGGCCGCCGCCTCGGTTTCAAACGCAATCTGATCCGCTTCAATGACGAAGCAGAGCACTGCCACGATGTCATCCTGACCGATCCCGCCGTCAAGCGTCGCGGCCAGGCTGTCTTTGCCCTTCACCACGTTGCTGAGCGTCGCCAGGTTCCCCAGCTCCTCTTCCAGCAGGTTGACCTCGTTCTCCTTCAGACGTGACAGCACCACGCGCAGTTTTCCTGCGGGCGCGTCAGGCGCCGTAGCGGGTTCGGCCACGGCGTCAACAACGCTCAGTTTTGCCGCAGGGACAGCGGGCGCAGACGCCTCACCTTTGGCTTCCAGCGCTAACTGACGCAGCGCGTTGCAGATGTATTCAAAGCTGGCGGCATCAGGCTCTGCCGAACTTTTATAGGCGTCGAGCTGTTCCTGCATAATATCTTTCGTTTCCAAAAACAGGTTGATAATGTCGGTATTGAGCTGCATCTCACCGCGTCGTGCTTCATCCAGCAGGTTTTCCATTAAATGGGTGGTTTCCTGCAAAATGGTAAATCCAAACGTTCCGGCTCCGCCTTTAATGGAATGCGCCGCACGGAAGATGGCATTGAGCTGTTCTGAGTCCGGCGCCTCGGGCACCAGATCCAGCAAATGTTGCTCCATATCGGCCAACAATTCGTCGGCTTCATCAAAAAATGTCTGGTAAAAATCGGTAATATCCATGCTCACGCTATCACCTCGGATTGGCTGGTGGCGATGTTGGAACGGCAGCCGAAGGGACGGCCCCAGGCTGTTTTAAATCGTCCAGTGACTCATTCTGACTTTCGGCGTTTTCATGCAGGATGGCCTGCTCCGCCTGCTGGTTCAGCACTAAAAGACTGATACGACGGTTGATGGCGTCATCCGGTCCGCGGTCGGTAAGGCGCATGGTTGCAGCCATGCCGACCACGCGCAGGACCTTGCCATCATCAAGCCCACCCGCCACCAGCTCGCGACGCGAGGCGTTGGCGCGATCGGCAGAAAGCTCCCAGTTGCTGTATCCTTTCTCTCCCGTGGCGTACGGGAAATCATCCGTGTGTCCGGACAGGCTAATGCGGTTAGGAATACCGTTCAGTACCGGTGCAATCGCACGCAGAATATCGCGCATGTAGGGCTCGACATCGGCGCTGCCGGTTTTAAACATCGGCCGGTTCTGGCTGTCGATGATCTGAATACGCAGCCCTTCCTGTACCAGGTCAATTTTCAGATGCGGACGCAGTGCGCGCAGCTTAGGGTCCGCTTCAATCAGCTGATCCAGGTCACCGCGCAGTTTTTTCAGGCGCGCCTGCTCCATCCGTTTTTTCAGCTCGTCGATGTTAGGCTGTTTTTTCACTTCGCCCTGCTGCTGGGTGTAATCGTCACCGCCGCCGGGGATCGGGCTGTCGCTGTTCGAAATGCGCGGCCCGCCGGTGACCGCCGTCGCCAGCGGCGTCCTGAAATATTCCGCAATCTGGATAAGCTCTTTCGGGCTGGAGATGGAGATCAGCCACATCACCAGGAAGAACGCCATCATGGCGGTCATAAAGTCGGCGTACGCGATCTTCCAGGAGCCGTGAGAACCGTGCCCGTGCGCCTTATGCTTGCGCTTTTTTACGATGACGATCGGATGGGACTGGTTTTTCATGCGTCCTCAGTTGTCGTCTGTTGGTTGGGGTTTTTCACCGCGCGCACGTGCTCTTCCAGTTCGATAAACGACGGACGTTCGCTGGAGTAGAGCGTCTTACGACCAAATTCGACGGCGATCGGCGGGGCATAACCATTGAGGTTTGAGAGCAGCGTAATTTTCACGCACTGCATCATTTTGGTGGTTTCGGCGCTCTTCTGGCGCAGCACGCTCGCCAGCGGGGAGATAAAGCCGTAGGCCAGTAAAATACCGAGGAACGTCCCCACCATCGCGTGGGCAATCAGCGCGCCCAGTTCAGCCGCCGGGCGATCCGCCGAGGCCAGGGCATGTACCACGCCCATTACCGCCGCCACGATGCCAAACGCCGGAAGCGAGTCGCCCACCAGCGCCAGGCTGTTGGCCGGCACTTCGGATTCGCTCTCATGGGTTTCAATCTCTTCGTCCATCAGGGCTTCAATTTCGAAGGTGTTCATGTTGCCGCTGATGATCAGGCGCAGGTAATCGACGATAAAATCGAGCATCATCGCGTCGGCCAGAATACGCGGGTAGCTGGCGAAAATTTCGCTCTCTTTCGGGTTTTCGATGTCCCGCTCCAGCGAGAACATCCCCTGCTGACGTGACTTCGCCATCAGGCGATAGAGCAGCGCCAGCAGATCCATATACATGCTTTTGGTGTATTTCGAGCGACGAAACAGCAGCGGAATCGCCTTCAGCGTGCCCTTGATCGATTTACCGTTGTTACCAACGATAAAAGCCCCTACCCCTGCACCGCCGATGATGACAAGTTCAGCCGGTTGATAGAGTGCTCCAAGGTGCCCGCCGGTCATCATGTAACCGCCGAAAACTGTACCGAGAACTACCAGGTAACCTAATAAGATAAGCACGACATCATCCTTCCGCTAGTGACTATGGCAGGACGTTCATTTCGAGCGCGAGACCTGAACGCAGGGTAAAAAAAAGCAGCGGTAATCGCTTACCGCTGCTGGAATCTTGCCCACAGGTTCGGGTTAAACAGCGTGTTCGATCTGTTCATCCAGCAGTTGTGGAATAATATCGGCAGCATCCCGGGAAAGTTTACGTCTTTTTACGGCTCGGGATGGAGGCTGGCACAAACTACAGGCGAAGCTGCCCGCAGGCTGATGCGCGTGGGTAATAAAATTGCCGTCACAGCAGTTGCAGCGCGACAATTCAAGCATGCCGCTTTCAACAAAACGCACCAGCGTCCAGGCGCGGGTCAGCGCCAGCAGAGGTCCCTCTTCCTGCTGCGGGCATTGCTCAAGGTAAAGTTTGTAGGCTTTGATCACGGCATCAACGCCGCTGCATAACCCCGTTTTAAGTAGGTACTGCCAGGCATTACAGAACATGGAAGCATGAATGTTCTGCTCCCAGGTCATGAACCAGTCAGTGGAAAACGGCAGCATGCCTTTTGGCGGCGGGCTACCACGCAGTTCTTTGTACAGCTTGATCAGACGACCACGGCTCAACTGCGTCTCGCTTTCCAGCATTTGTAAACGCGCGCCCAGCGTGATGAGTTCCATTGCCAGCTGGATATCACGGGCTTCCTGAACAATGCTTTTTTCGCTCATTGTTAAGCCCTTTTCTTCCGGGCTACGTCATCAGGCTGGCTGATTTCGTTGAGCAGGCGGGTGGAGAGAAGAATACCGGTGTGGATTTGTTGCAGATCGTCCACGCGAGATTCCTGAGTCAGACGCGTAATGGTCTGCGGGTTATCAAAACGGAACTGGCAGACAAGTTGATTGGTTTCAGCCAGCTTGACCATTTGCGGGAGGGTTAATCCACCCAGCATGGTTGCCATCTCTTCGTTAACACCCAGACGAAACATCGCTGACGGTTTGTCCTGACTAATCAAACGCTGCGCGAGCAATAAATACGACAAATTGATGTCATAAATATGTTTTAGCAACTCGGATGTATGCATTTTTCCCATCCCGAATAACCAACTATTATTTTTATGCGGAAAGACCGCACCCCGTGATGTCGCCGGGAAATCACCCGGTATAAAAAGAAAAGGCCAAATGCATAGTTGAATTTAGGTTTGTACGTCGTAAAGCGCGTGACCGGTTAACATGGCCAAAATGTCGGTTACACATTTTATCTTTTCTTACAAATAACTAAGATTTTTCCTAATTCGACGCAAACTCTACTCGTCAGTTTTGACACATACAATGCAGCCCCCCTGGAATTTAAAAAAATGTGATCTTCGTCACATAATTTACGCGAATGTAACCCATAAATCCATCAGCGTGACTTGTAATTTGACTATTTATTGAGCAACCGAAGCTTGGTTATATTCTTATGGAACGAATACTCATGCAGAGTGATGAGTGGATCGGGTATGAAAATTGCTATGTCGGAGAAGCGCTGCCCTTCCGCGTCTGAACGGGCGCGAACGTCAGGGAACAGCCAGAGTTAATTAAGTAAAAACAGCAGGTTAAGCTTTCAATTCGAGACAGGAGCTTCCAGGGGTCAGCATCACGCTTGCGTTGACGATCGGTTAACGCGATTTAACAGCACGGAAGGCTAAATGTGTGATTTACGTTAAGTTGTTAATTACTTTCATTTAGCGCCGCCATTTCGTTATTCTTCTTATAAGAATAATTAATGAATAATTATGATAAGGTTCACACTATTGTCGCATGTACCTCTTGCAGAAGCGGCAGATTCGCGGTAAAGCTTGAGAAACGTGTCATTCTGACATAAAAGGAGTGTGTGATGAGTTACTCCCATCTTCTTGTTTCTGTTGCGGTTTCTCCAGAAAGTCATCAACTCGTCGCCCGTGCCGTTTCCATTGCCCGCCCGAACAACGCCCGCATAAGTCTGATCACCCTGGCAGCTGAACCCGAAATGTATAACCAACTGGCAGCGCCTATGCTGGAAGATATTCGTGAGGTTCTTCAGGAAGAAACGCAGCAATTTCTGCGCGAGCTGGTTGAGCGGGCAAACTATCCTGTCCATCAGACGGTGATTGCCACCGGGGAATTAAGTGAACATATTCTCGACATTTGTCGGAAACAGAATATTGACCTGGTCATTTGCGGAAATCATAACCAGAGCTTTTTTTCCCGGGCGGCATGCTCGGCAAAATCCATCGTTTCGTCAAGCCAGGTGGATGTCCTGCTGGTGCCTCTCGGGGGCAATTAATGCCCCCGAAGGAAATCAGGCGAGTTTAGGGAAGGTCGCGATCTTTTTTTGCAGATCACCTTCCTGACTTTGCGGCTGGATCGCGCGCAAATCGTCAATAAAACGCGCCTGCCAGCGGTTGATATCATTCTTAACGATGGTCTCCATCATTTCCGAATGACGTGAAATGCGTTCCGCAAGCGGCATGGTTAACGCGCGATTCAGGGCATTTGCCACGTCATCGCGATCGTAAGGGTTCACAATCAGCGCTGAGGTTAACTCGTTTGCCGCACCGGCAAATTGGGACAGCACCAGCACGCCCGGGTCAGCAGGATCTTGTGCTGCTACATACTCTTTTGCCACCAGATTCATCCCGTCGCGCAGCGGCGTGACCAGCCCGACGTCCGCATAGCGGAACACTTTCATCAGGATTTTGCGCTCAAAATGCTGATTCAGATAGAAAAGTGGAGTCCAGCCGAGCTGGCCATAGCGCCCGTTGATGCGCCCTGCTTCGGTCTCAAGCTGGTGACGAATATCCTGGTAGGCCTGAACCTCACCGCGCGAGGTCGGCGCTATCTGGGTGTAGCGGATCTTGCCATGATGCTGCGGGAATTTATCCAGCAGGGTTTCATAGGCGAGGAATCGCTCCGGCAACCCTTTGGAATAATCCAGTCGTTCAACCGAAAAGATATTCTTAACGTGCTTGAGTTCGTCCTTGAGCTGGGCAAGCTTCGGCGGCAGCGGACCGGAGGCCTGCTCGGCAATTTCGTCTGGCTCAATACCGATTGGGTAGACTTCGGTATGGAAATTTCGTCCCCACGCAGTATGAGATTTACCGCCGTGAGTGACCAGCCGGGTTTTGCCCGACACGCTGTCGAGGAAGGCCAGCCTGTCATTTTCCGTCTGGAAACCGAGCAGGTCGTAATCTGACAGCGCCTCCAGGATCTCCTCGTGCTGCGGCAGCGCCGTAAAGATCTCCGGGGTCGGGAACGGAATATGCAGGAAGAAACCGATTCGGTTATTCACACCCCGTTTCCGCAACTCCCTGGCGAAGGGCAGCAGATGATAATCGTGGATCCATAAAATATCGTCTTCTTCGATCAGCGGCAGTAGTTTATCTGCCAGCAGCGCGTTGACGCGCATGTAGCCTTCATAGGATTCACGCTGGAATTTCACCAGATCCAGACGATAGTGAAACGCTGGCCACAGCACGGCGTTTGAGAACTCGGAATAATATTCATCATAGTCCTTCTCGCTAAGGGCGAAGGAGGCCCACGTGATATTGCCCCGTGACACCTTTTTTAGCGGTTTTTCTTCATTACTGATTTCCCCGCTCCAGCCAAACCAGAGACCACCCGCGGCTTTGAGGGCACCTAATACCCCGACCGCCAGGCCACCGGCACTGGCTTTTTTATCATCCGGCGGTGCGATGCGATTAGAGACGACGACTAAGCGACCCATAATGATTTCTCCCGTTGTTTTGCGCTATTTGTTGTTGTTGCTGGTTAGCGACGTCAGATATCCACTGCCAGACGCTGGCGACATTTTCCAGCCGCCATCCGGCAATGGTTTCACCAGATCCAACCTTGACAGACATGCCCTGGGCCTGGTTTACCACCCTGAACCCGGCCTCGTCGGTCAGGTCATCCCCAAAAAAGACTGGCGTACGCCCTTTGAACGGCGCTTCCGCCATAAACGCTGCAATGGCAGCGCCTTTGTTAATTCCTGCCGGTTTAATCTCGACCACACATTTACCCGGCTGTAACGCCAGCTCCGGATGGGCTTCGGCCACGCTTCTTGCTATCGAAAATATCGCCGCCTCATGATGGGGCGCCTGACGGTAGTGCAGCGCAAAAGCCATGCCTTTGGCTTCCAGTTCCGTACCGGGAAGCATTTCCAGAGCCGAAGAGAGTTGCGCATGCAGCGCCTGAATCAGCGTGTCGGGGAGTGAAACTATATGCAGTTGATCATGGATATCGCGGCGCTCCGCTCCGTGCACACCGGCCAGCGGAAAGTGATAAGGACTGGCGAGCACGTCCAGCTCGGCCATTGAGCGCCCTGAAATCAATGCCAGTGCCCCCTCGTTCTGTCGGGAGAGCTGCTGCAAATTCTCTAACACCGTGTCCGGTACAACAACGTCATCCGGATGCGGTTCAATCCCGGCGAGCGTCCCGTCGAGGTCAAAAAAGAAAGCAAATTTTCCGGGCAGTACAGGCGGTGCGGTTAACAAGTCAGCCACCCTAATCCTCCTTACAGTGAACAAAACAGCCATGTAAGTATAGACAGTGTGACGGTGCTCGCCATTTAGCAACCGGCCCGTCAACAAAACTGGCGGGCCGGTCAGGGGGTCAACTATGGTTAATAGTTGAGCAGGTTAGTGGCTAAAAATAAATCAGACGGTACGCTTCGCTTTTTGCTTGTAACGGTCGAAGATCACCGCTGCCAGCAGGATCAGGCCGCGTACGACGTACTGAGAGAACGGAGAAATATTGAGCAGGTTCATGGCGTTCTCTACGGTCCCCAGAATCAGGATCCCCGCCACCACATATGAGATTTTTCCGATGCCGCCCTTGAGGGAAACGCCCCCCAAAACGCAGGCTGAGATGACGATCAGCTCATAACCAATGGAGGTCATAGGCTGGCCGCTGGTCATGCGCGACGCCAGAATAATCCCCGCCGCCGCCGATACCAGCCCGGAAAGCACGAAGATAATGATCTTGGTCCGTACGACCGGGACACCCGCCAGACGCGCCGCCTCTTCATTGCCGCCAATCGCCAGGGTATTTCGGCCAAAGGTGGTGCGGTTGAGCAGGAAACCGAACAGGATCAAACAGCCTACCGTCAGCCAGATTGGCGCAGGCAGCCCCAGCCAGTTGGCATAGCCCAGAGTGAAGAAACGCTCGTCTTCGATCCCGACCGCTTTGCCGTCGGAGATGATATAGGCCAGACCGCGCACGATTTGCATGGTCGCCAGCGTCGTAATCAGGGCGTTAATCTTCAGGCGCGCAATGACAAACCCGTTCACCAGGCCGCTCAACACGCCGAGCAGCAGCCCGGCCAGCACGCCGATCCACAGGCTTTCGGTCATGTTGATCACCACGGCAGTGGTGACGCCTGCACAGGCAATCACCGAGGCGACCGACAGGTCAAAATCACCGGAGGCCAGGCAGAACAGCATTCCGCAGGCCACCATGCCGGACATGGAGATAGCCAGCCCCAGCCCCTTCATATTGATGAACGTGGCGAAGTTCGGCACAAAAATCGCGCAGGCGACGAAGAGGGCAGCAAAGACCACCAGCATGCCGTACTGGTCCCAGATGCGGCCAAAACTGAAAGCCGACTTCGGCGCTCCGGATGTAGTAACAGAGGACATCATTGACTCCTTACTCAGGCGACAGCCTGGCTAACTTTAGGCATGGCGAGACTCAACGCCTGTTGTTCATTCGCCTGTTCATGCAGCAATTCACCGGCAATTTCGCCTTCACGCATCACTACAATGCGGTCGGCGACGCCCAGCACCTCGGGCAGATCGCTGGAGGCGAACAGGACCGCCACACCACGTTTTGCCAGTTCATAGATGACGTTATAGATTTCGTGTTTCGCCCCCACGTCAATACCGCGCGTTGGTTCATCCAGCAAAATGACCTTCATATCTTCCGATAGCCAGCGCCCCAGAATGGCTTTTTGCTGGTTACCGCCGGACAGGTTCATGATCAGCTGTTCAGCGCCGGGGGTTTTAATGTTCAGCGAACGGATATGGTGATCCGCGTTGCTCGCCTCCCAGCCGTCGTTAATCAGACATCCCGCGCGGATAAACTTGCGCCGGGCAGAGATGTTGATGTTGTCGCGCACCGAGTGCACCGGAATAATGCCCTCTGCCTTTCGATCCTCCGGGCAGAGCATAATCCCCGCGTTAATCGCCTGCGCAGGCTTCTGAATATCGACCTTTTTCCCGTCGACGAAAACCTGGCCCTGGGTTATGCGCGTCCCGCCAAACAGCCCTTTCATCAGCTCGCTGCGCCCTGCCCCCACAAGGCCAAACAGCCCGACGATTTCGCCGCTGCGCACCGAGAGTGAAATGGGCGTGCGCACGCCTGGGGCTTTGACGTTATCCAGACGCAGACGCTCCGGGCCATACTCGCGCGGTTTCCAGTGGTAAATGTCACCCAGATCGCGTCCGACCATCGCCTGCACCAGCTGATCGTGATTAACCTGCTGCATATCGGTGAAGGTGCGCACGTAGCGTCCATCTTTAAACACGGTGATGGCATCGCTTAAGGCAAAAATCTCTTCCATACGGTGAGAAACGTACAGAATGATGCGGCCTTCTTTGCGCAGCTCGCGGATCACGCGAAAGAGATTTTCTATTTCACGCGCCGAGAGCGAGCTGGTTGGCTCATCGAAGGCGATAATTTTGGCGTTACGCGCCAGCGCTTTGGCAATTTCCACCATCTGCCACTGGCCGATGGAGAGATACTTAAGGGGCGTTTGCGGATCGACATCCAGCCCAAGGTGCTTGAGCTGCAAGCCCGCTTCATAATTGAGCAGCGAGCGGTTGACCACGCCGCTTTTATGCGGAAGCTGGCCCAGATAGATGTTCTCCGCCACGGTCATTTCAGGAATGAGATGCAGCTCCTGATAGATGATGGCGACGCCCGCATTTAACGCTGCCGTGGTGTCGGCAAAGGCCACCTCTTCGCCGCGAATAGCCAGCGTGCCGGTGGTGGGCGTGTAGTTGCCGCTGAGAATTTTTAGCAGCGTGGATTTTCCCGCGCCATTCTCCCCCATCAGGGCGTGAACCTGGCCGGCATAGCAGTCGAAGCTGATATCGGTCAGCGCGTTTACACCGGGGAACGTTTTACCGATGCCGCGGAAAGAGAGATACGGATCAGACTGTTGCATAACGACTCCGTGATTCCTGTAGTGTGTACGTCTGGCCCCTCACGGTGAGGGAGGGGCGCAATCACAGCGTATTACTTACCGCCCAGTCCTTTTTTCGCCAGCTCCTCTTTGAAGTTATCGCGGGTGATCAGCACCACATCGGTCACTTCAGTGAATTTCGGCGGTTCAGCCCCTTTGGTCACCCAGTTGTAGAGCATTTCGCTGGATTTATAGCCGTGGACATCCGGGCTTGGCAGCAGTGAGCCATAGAAGCCGGTCGCCTGCGCTTTAGACAGTTCGCTCACGGCGTCAACGCCGTTAATGCCGATCCCGATCACGTCCGGTGCTTTAAAGCCCTGGCCTTCCGTTGCACGCACGCCGCCCAGTACGGTGTTGTCGTTCATCCCCACCACCAGCCAGTGCTTCACTTCCGGATGCTGGACGAGCATGGAGTTTGCCGCATCAAAGGCGCCCGGAATATCGTTGGATTTGGTCGGGACTTTGTAGATCTGTTTTTCCGGGAAGCCAGCCGCTTTCAGGGCGTCCATGGACCCGGTGGTACGACGACGGGCGGTGTCCAGCTCGTCTGCGGTAATCGCCATCACGGCAGTCTCTTTGACATCCCAACCGCGTTTTTGCATCTCTTTATAGAGCTCCTGGCCCTGACGCTCACCGATTTTAGTGGCCGCCATCATTACCAGCGGAACGGTATCCATCGGTTTGCCTTTGGCATTCACGAACTGATCGTCCACCGCAATCACTTTCATGTCGTAACCGCGCGCTTTCGCGGCAATCGCTGACCCCAGTTTTGGATCCGGCGTACAGATAACGAAACCTTTCGCACCGCTGGCCGCCAGGCTATCAATGGCGTTCAACGTTTTCTCACCGTCAGGTACGGCGATTTTAATTACCTCAAATCCCAAATCTTTTCCGGCTTTATCAGCAAATTTCCATTCGGTCTGGAACCACGGTTCTTCAGGCTGTTTAACCAGAAAACCGAGCTTTAAATTTTCAGCGATAGCGGATTGTGACATAACGGCAGCCAGGCCGATGGCCGCCAGCGCTTTAGTAAATTTGTGCATGGTAAACTCCAGCTTAAGCATTCTTATCTGTAGGGAATAATGGCGAACAACTTATTTAATCAGACTTAAAACAAGGCATTAGCGCTTACCTTGTTATAAGCGTTATTGCTGGAGATAGTTTTAGCGGGAAATTAATCATCCATAAGAGAGCGACATCACACCGCAGAATTACAGTAATTGCGTACATAAATTCAGCGAAAAATGACATAAAAAAGGACGTAATTGTCCTACAAATGGAAAGGAGTTAAGCAGGATTATCCATAAGGTCAGCTAAGAAATCCCTGTAAGCCGGACGCCTTAGCGTCCGGCAGAAAATTTACCAGCGGTAATAGATGTGTTCAGCATGATCGCGCACGGGGGCGTCGGCACCCAACAAACGAGCAGAGAGCGTCAGCGCAAAGTCAAAAGCGTGCCCCAGCCCCTTGCCGCTGATGAGGTTATTATCCTCCACGACCGGCGCATCTACATATACTCCATCATCAACGCTCTGCCACAGATCGCCGGAACAGACGTAGCGGCGCCCCTTCAGTAGCCCGTTACCGCCCAGCACCCGCGCGGCCGCAGAGCAGATCGGGCAGATAAGTTTGCCGTGCTCGTCATGCGCGGAAACAAAGCGGATCACCTCCTGGTTAGCAGCAAGATTGACGCTCCCCTGCGGCCCACCGGGCAACACGACCGCGTCATACAGCCTATTAATGCGCTCCGTTAACGTACTGTCAGCCACCATGGGGATATTATGGTAACTCACTACCGCACGGGACTCCGCGCAGGCCAGCGTCTCCACCTCAATCTGTAAACGCCGCAGAATATCAATAGTTATAATCGCTT
Source organism: Enterobacter cloacae complex sp. SHL022 (assembly GCF_049237785.1). Classification (NCBI taxonomy): domain Bacteria; kingdom Pseudomonadati; phylum Pseudomonadota; class Gammaproteobacteria; order Enterobacterales; family Enterobacteriaceae; genus Enterobacter; species Enterobacter cloacae complex sp. SHL022. The sequence goes on from NZ_JBMKJH010000001.1 coordinate 334,499, forward strand.
CTGCTTCTTCAAAACCAGGTGCCAGCAGCACCGCAACGTTAGCCATCATAAACCTCAAATAATGAAACAATGTAAAACATCGTTTCATTTTCTCGCGTTATCAGATCACAATCTTGCGCCGCGATCACAGAACCGTATATTGAGTGAAAATTGATTTAGCTCAAACTTGATACGACAGGATATATTTGCAAATATTATTTCTGATTTATCACTTTTACAGAATTTCCCGCCAAAGAACGTTTCCTGAAACGATAAAAATGAGCAAAATTGTTTTTACACCCTTTTAAATCAACATGTTATATAATTACCAATCTCGTAACCTTCTTTCTATTCTGGGCTATATTTAAATTTGTAATCTATGGTAAACACAGCCCAATTAAGAGTTTTCTTAAGTCGAAGAGAAGCGTATGCTTATTTAAATCGAACACAGGAAGTGAATTTTCGAGTTTTTACCTTGCAGAAATCTATTTCCGCCATTCAATCGTCAATACCTGCCGGGTCAGGTTAAGTAGCGGACATCAAGTCCCACAGTCAATAAGGATATGAGAATGACTACCCAAACGATGATGCAAAAACTGAATGCCCAGATGAACCTGGAGTTTTATGCTTCAAATCTGCATCTGCATTTGAGCGCGTGGTGTTCCAGAAAAAGCCTCAACGGCACTGCCACCTTCTTTCGTACTCAGGCGCAAAGTAACGTCACGCACATGATGCGTGTCTTTAACTTTTTGAAAGCTGTCGGGGCAAACCCTACCGTCAAAGAGCTTGAAACGATTGAAGATAATTACACTTCTCTGGAAGAACTGTTCCAGAAAACGCTCGAAGAGTATGAGCAACGCTGTGCGAAGCTGAGCAAACTGGCTGATGAAGCCAAAGCGCAACAGGACATCATTACCCTCACGTTTTTACGCGATATGGACAGAGAGCAGCAGCAGGATGGCATGCTGCTGAAGACGCTCGCAGATGAAATCCGCAACGCGAAACGTGCGGGGATTTGTCTGGAGCAGACGGACCGCCATCTTCTCGACATAGCTACCGTGCAACACCACTAAGTCCCTTCACCCGCTCCCGTCAGGGGGTGGGTACCAACTCCCTGCTTTTGCTGACATTTAACAAATCAGATCTTGCTCCCAATGAATAACCACACATCGTGTAATGATTTGTTTAATTACATTCATTGACGAGGGAGCATCATGATCACCATTGAGTTTATTGTCATTATCCTCTGCCTGCTGATAGGCACCCGCTTCGGCGGGATGGGCCTGGGGCTGATAAGCGGTATCGGCCTGTTTATTTTAAGTTTTGTCTTTGGTCTGCAACCCGGTAAACCGCCCGTTGACGTGATGCTCACAATCCTCGCCGTCATCGGCTGTGCGGCCACGCTACAGACCGCCGGTGGCCTGAATGTAATGATGCAGTTTGCAGAGCGCCTGCTGCGTAAACATCCCCAACACATCACCCTTCTCGCACCGTTTACCACCTGGATGTTGACCTTCCTCTGCGGGACCGGTCACGTCGTCTACACCATGTTTCCCATTATCGCGGATATCGCCCTGAAAAAAGGCATTCGCCCGGAACGGCCGATGGCGGTGGCCTCGGTGGCCTCTCAGATGGCGATCACCGCCTCCCCCGTTTCCGTGGCCGTCGTTTCGCTGGTCTCGATTCTGGGTGCGCAGCACGGCATCGGTCACGCGTGGGGGATCCTCGAAATCCTCGCCGTTTCCGTACCGGCCTCACTGTCTGGCGTCGCCATTGCGGCACTGTGGAGCCTGCGCCGGGGGAAAAACCTCGCAGACGATACTGAATTTCAGGAAAAGCTGAAAGATCCGAAACAGCGGGAGTTTATCTATGGAGGAACGGAGACGTTGATGGATCAGCGTTTCCCGAAACAGGCCTACTGGTCAACGTGGATCTTCTTCGCCGGGATTGCCGTTGTGGTCCTGCTGGGTGCGCTGCCCGAGCTGCGTCCGGCGTTTGAGATCAAAGGGAAAATGACAGCCCTGTCGATGAACCTTGTCATTCAAATGATGATGCTGATCGCCGGGGCCATCATGCTGATGACCTGCAAGGTGAATGCGTCGGCCATTTCAAACGGGGCGGTATTTAAGGCGGGGATGGTCGCGATTTTCTCGGTGTTTGGTGTGGCGTGGATGAGCGATACCTTTTTTCAGGCGCATCTCGACGAGTTGAAAATGGCGCTGGAGGGGGTGGTGAAGAGTCATCCCTGGACGTATGCCATCGTGCTGTTCCTGGTATCAAAACTGGTCAACAGCCAGGCTGCGGCCTTGACCGCGGTCGCCCCGATGGGGTTGATGCTGGGCATCGATCCGAAAATGCTGGTGGCCTTCTTCCCGGCATCCTACGGCTACTTTGTGCTGCCGACCTATCCGAGCGATCTGGCCTGTATCGGATTCGATCGCTCCGGTACCACCCGCATCGGTAAATTCATCATCAACCACAGCTTTATTCTGCCGGGGCTGATTGGCGTCAGCTGTGCCTGCGTGGTGAGCTATCTGCTGGTGCAGACGTTCTTCTGATCCTTCTGCGGGCGACAGGCTTTGTCGCCCTTCGACGTAAAAGCAGAAAAGGGTTTCTAATTTTAAAACATCGGTTTATTTTAGTGTGACTCACCCTGCGGTGTGAAGCGGAGTTCAATCAGCGCAATCGCTTTCTGGATCGCGCGGAGCGTAACCGGGTCCGCCGCAGCAGGATGGTTGGTGAAATCGATGTTTTTCAGTTGGGTCGACATCTTTTCGCGTACCTCAACCGGCGCGATAACGTCAATCACATCAAGGATTTGTTTGATAACCAGCTGGCAGGCGACGACGTCAGATACCAGTTCCTGATCGGCGCTCAGGTTTTGTGACATGGGGTTCTCCTTATTCAAAGGCCGCCATAGTAGCAAAACAGACGCCCTTCCATCTCCCTCTCGTCGTCCGCAGACATAAAAAACCTGCCGAAGCAGGTTTTTTTATCAGAACATCGCACCCGGTGGGACGTCTTTAAACGTTGTGCAGTAGTTTGCCCACATGCTTTTCAGGATTTTGCGCAGTTTCATTATGTTGCTCCAGTAACGTGTTATGCAGGTGTTATTATCAATACGCTTATAATATGACCACCATCACAAAAATCAACCATTTTGTGACCTGCATCACGGTTATTAAACCCTCAGTGCTGCTGGTTTGTTAAAAAAAGCCATGATAAATCTGCACGTTACAGTCTTATAAATTCCAGTAAATGTTTATAAAATTTTTTGAGCGGGCAGGAAGAGAATGAGTGAAAACGTATCCGGCAAAGAGAGCCGTGGATTATCGCCTGCGGCGCTGCTGGTGGCCGGTGCTTTCTTTATGGAGTTTCTGGACGGGACGGTGATTGCCACCGCGCTGCCGGACATGGCAAAAAGCTTCGGTGTACAGGCCGTGGATCTGAATATCGGCATCAGCGCCTACCTGATCACCCTGGCCGTGCTGATCCCCGCCAGCGGCTGGATCGCCGACCGCTTCGGCGCGCGAAAAGTGTTTGCCCTCGCGCTGGCAATCTTCACGCTGGCCTCGGTATTTTGCGGCCTGTCCACCACGCTCGATCAGTTCGTCGCGATGCGCGTCCTTCAGGGCATGGGTGGCGCGCTGATGGTGCCCGTGGGTCGCCTGGCCGTGCTACGCACCACGCCAAAACATCAGCTCATCACGGCAATCGCCACCCTGACGTGGCCTGCGCTGGTCGCGCCGATCATCGGCCCGCCGCTGGGTGGGTTCATTACCAGCTATGCCGACTGGCGCTGGATCTTCTTTATTAACGTGCCGCTGGGGATAATCGCCATTTTGCTGGCACTGCGCATCATTCCAGACCTGCATGAAGATACGCGCCGACCGTTTGATTTACCGGGTTTTGTTGTCACCACCCTTGCCATGGTGAGCCTGGTTTATGCGATGGAGTTGATGGGCGCAGAGCCTCTGCGAACAGGATTAACCGCCACGCTGTTTATCGTCGGTATCGTCGCGTTAAGTCTGGCACTGCGTCACTTTAAGCGGACAACCTGGCCGATGATCAGACTCGATGCGATGCAGGTGCCGACGTTTCGCGTCACCCTGTATGGCGGATCGCTGTTTCGCGCCTCCATCAGCGCGGTTCCGTTCCTGTTACCGCTGATGTTCCAGGTCGGCTTTGGCATGGACGCATTCCATTCGGGCCTGCTGGTGCTGGCGGTTTTCGTTGGCAATCTCACCATTAAACCGGCGACGACGCCGCTTATCCGCAGCCTGGGGTTTAAGCGGCTGTTGCTGATTAACGGTGCGTTGAATGTCCTGGCGTTGCTGGCCTGCGCGTTTCTGACGCCGCAGACGCCCGCGTGGCTCGTCATGCTGATCCTCTATCTGGGCGGCGTTTTCCGTTCGATTCAGTTTACAGCCATCAGTACGCTGGCTTTTGCGGATGTGCCATCGGTGCAGATGAGCTATGCCAATACTCTGTTTTCAACCGCAACGCAGCTTGCCGTGGGGCTTGGGATCACGCTCGGGGCGATTGGTATTCGTATCGGGGAAAAAGTCAGTGAGGCGATGGGGATTGCCGGCATGCCGGGAATGAGCTTCCGGCTGGCATTTGTGGCGATCGCACTAATCTGCCTGGTGGGAATGGTTGACACGCTGCGTCTGACCAAAGATGCAGGCAGCGCGGTCTCATCGAAAAAGTAACGCTATCTGCCGGGCAGGCAACGCACCGCCCGGCAAAACGGAATCAGCCAACAATACCGCGCACGAAGGCTTCGATCTCTTTGTCCTGGCAGTTCTCGAAGAAGCACTGCTGGAAGCGCTGGCCTGAGACGGCGGTTTTAACCAGCTCAGGATCGATTGCTCGCAGGGTATCCAGATAGTTTTCTTTCACCACCGCCGCTTTCACCTGGTTCAGGATCCCGGCGTTACGCACCTGCGGCTCTTTACGCTCTGGTGGATAACCTTCGCCATTGCGTCCGGTAAACGCTTTCTCAAAGATAAAGCGTACGTTCAGTTCTGCCCCCCAGCCGAAGCCCTTCGCAAAAGGCAGAGAAAGCGCGTTACCGTTGTTGATTTGCGCAAACAGGAAGGCATCCGCAGGATCGATGCAGTAACCGCAAATCACACCCGGATGGATGTTCAGGGACATCAACGCGCCCTGCCCGGTACCGCAGCCGGTGACAACAAAATCGACAGCTTTAGCGTTAAGCAGAATGCTCGCCATGATGCCCAGGTGAATATAAGTAAGATGATGATCGTTCTCATCACTCATACCGACGTTATAGACCGGGAAACCTTTCTCATCAGCAACGGCTTTCAGCTCATTAAGGATGATGGGATTTTTAGCGGCCTGGCTGTTTTCCATCATCAGTGCAATTTTCATCTTGTCTCTCCTGAATGCATGGCGGGCGATCCCGCTGTGGATACTTTTTCCACTTAACCTTACTATCAAACAAACACACTTTCAAATTAAGTGAAAACTTGTTTTAAAAAACAAAGATGCGCTCACAATTTCGCGCGGTGGCCCGGCTCGTTGCACAGTGAGAGGGCAGATCCTCCGGCTATTCCGGCCATTGCGTCACATCGCGTTGGTTACAATGGCGTATTTCCCGTCACGCAGAGTGAACCATGAAACGTGTAATCATAGCCGGAACGATCCTGTTGCTCGCCGGGTGCAGCATCAACCGTAAGGCAGAAATCAGCAGTACGGATGCCCCAAACGGAATTGTGCGCCTCGGCTATGGCCAGGCCATGCTGCAAAACGCCTGGTCTGATGAGTATGTTAATAACGGTACGGCAACCAAAGCCTGTCAACATATGGGCTACGCCACCGCGTCAGCCTACGGGCAGCCAATTAAAACCTGCACCCTGATCAGCGGTTCACTCTGTCTGAACGAAAGTGTGACCATTCAGTATAAATGTCAGGGATATGCTGTTACCTCTTCCAGCCAGAATCCGTGGTATTAACCGCTACTGCCAGTCACGCTGGCAGTTTATTTAATAAGAACTAAAACAATTCTCATTAATAAATATAAATAGCGGCAATGCGTTTTATTCCCATTCGTATTTTTAATAAAGAAATATTTATTTTACTTTTTGCAAATAATTAAATAACAAATTATAGTGTCGCTCATCGTGAACCAGAATTAATAAACCGGAGCTGCACCATGTTAAAAACTGAAATGATCGACAAGCTCAATGCGCAAATGAACCTTGAGCTGTTTTCTTCCCTGCTTTATCAGCAGATGAGCGCCTGGTGCAGCTATCACAGCTTTGAAGGAGCGGCCGCCTTCCTGCGTCGTCATGCCCAGGAAGAGATGACGCACATGCAGCGTCTGTTTGATTACCTGACGGACACCGGCAGCCTGCCGCGTATTGATAACGTGGCATCCCCTTTTGCCGAATACGGCTCTCTTGATGAACTGTTCCGCGCCACCTATGAGCACGAACAGCTGATCACTCAGAAAATTAATGAACTGGCTCATGCCGCCATGACCAGCCAGGATTATCCAACCTTTAATTTCCTTCAGTGGTATGTGGCTGAACAGCACGAAGAAGAGAAGCTGTTTAAATCCGTGCTGGATAAATTATCTCTGGCAGGTAAATCCGGGGAAGGTCTGTACTTCATTGATAAAGAGCTGTCGACGCTCGACACGCAGAATTAACAGAAAAGCGGTGCTGAGTTTTCAGCACCGTTTTATTTAATGACGGCAAATTTTACTTTCGTGAGTGGAAAATCCGTCTGCTGCCGGAATGAATTTTCCGCGCGCCGCCAGAAACGCCACCAGCTCCGCGGCCGTCATCTCTGAAGCTGAACAGGTATGGAAACGCGCCGCTTCGCCAAAGCGGGCATGTATCGCCTCAACCAGACTCTCCTCCGTATACCGCTCACCTGACTCAATCATCATATTCAGCACGTCGTGTCCGTGAATTGACATGGTTACCTCTCGTAAATAAAAAGCAGACTAAACGCTCCCTCCACGGCACGCTTTGCGCTGGCTCAGGTTACCCTTTTCTTTTTGTAAATTAATTTTTACATCCTATGTAACGGTGATTTGACGAGACGGGGCTTTTCCCTTACTCTGCGCCGCAGAATGAGTCGCGGTATGGAAGCGTTGTAGAGGAAAGCGTGAAGAACAGAACTCTGGGAAGTATTTTTATCGTCGCCGGAACGACAATTGGCGCAGGAATGTTGGCCATGCCGTTGGCTGCCGCTGGCGTCGGGTTTGGGGTTACCGTAGTGCTGCTGGGCGGTCTGTGGGCCCTGATGTGTTACACCGCGCTATTATTGCTGGAGGTTTATCAGCATGTCCCTGCCGATACTGGCTTAGGCTCCCTGGCTGCACGCTATCTTGGACGCTACGGGCAGTGGATCACCGGTTTCAGCATGATGTTCCTGATGTACGCCCTGACTGCCGCTTACATCAGCGGCGCCGGAGAGTTGATTGCGTCAAGTATCAATGACGGCTTCGGTGCGTCACTTTCACCGGAAACAGGCGCCATTGTCTTTACGCTGATTGGTGGCGGCGTGGTTTGTGCGGGCACATCGCTGGTCGATCTGTTTAACCGTTTTTTGTTCAGCGCCAAAATTCTTTTCCTTGTTGTGATGCTGGTGCTGCTGGCACCGCATGTTCACAAGATTAACCTGCTCTCCCTCCCGCTGGAGAAAGGTCTGGCGCTTTCGGCCATCCCGGTTATTTTCACCTCCTTCGGTTTTCACGGCAGCGTACCGAGCATCGTGAGCTATATGAACGGTGATATTCGCAAGCTACGCCGCGTCTTTGTTATCGGCAGCGCCATTCCGTTGATTGCTTACCTGTTCTGGCAGCTGGTAACCCTGGGCAGTATTGATTCCAATACTTTTATCGGCCTGATGGCAGAGCATTCTGGTCTGAATGGATTCCTGGTTGCCCTGCGTAACGTGGTGGCCTCTTCACACGTGGAGCTGGCGGTACATCTGTTTGCAGACCTGGCGCTGGCAACTTCCTTCCTCGGCGTGGCGCTTGGCCTGTTTGACTATATGGCGGATCTGTTCCAGCGGCGCAATACCGTTGCGGGACGCTTACAGACGGGGGCGATGACCTTCCTGCCGCCGCTGGCCTTCGCGCTCTTTTACCCGCGCGGGTTTGTGATGGCGCTGGGGTATGCCGGCGTGGCGTTATCGGTACTGGCCCTGCTGCTGCCTTCCCTGCTGGCGTGGAAGAGCCGCCAGCAACATCCGCAGCAGGGGTATCGCGTGGCGGGCGGTACGCCAATGCTGTGCGTGGTGTTTGGGTGCGGCGTGGCGATTATTCTGGTGCAGATTTTGATTGCAGCGGGGATGCTGCCGGAAGTGGGATAACTTATTTATACAGGTCCTGAGGTACTGTTCCGTTCACCTTAAGATCAACAGAATATAATTTTTTCACAGCATGTGAACGGGATAAGGGGGCCGCCGCGGCCCCCTTATCAATCCCCGCGGCCCCGCGGAAAATCGGTGCTTCGCACTGCGCTCACCTCCCGACCATCTGCCTGCGGTCGGCTCAACTCGACATCCTGTCTCGATTCGCCTCTGGCCGCCATCCATGGCGTCCAGCCCTTGTCATCTGGTCTCCGGTTCGCCGATTTTAGCGGGGACTCAACACCCGTGCCCCATTCAGGCCACAGTAATTAATGATTTAATGCAGGCAGCAGCTTTTAAACTTCTTCCCACTCCCGCACGGGCACGGGTCGTTACGCCCCACCTTCGACCCGTTCACGATCGGCTTTTTCGCTTCCGGCTGCTGCGGGTTAGCCACCCAGTAGTTATACAAGCGCAGCGCCGCAGGCTGAATGCTCTCGATGCTGGCCATATACTCCTCTTCGGTCAGCGCATCCAGCTTCTCGCTGTTCTCTTCCGTCCCGTGCAGGGCAATCACCGCCAGGTCCGCTTCCAGCGCTTCCGGCAGGGATGACCAGTCCGTCAGCGCCACGCCGCGCATGTAGCCATAGCACCACTCTTCCACCACGGTATAGCTCTGACCGTCAACGTCGTTATAGCCAAACAGCGGTTCAAACTGATCCGGGTATTCGCTCAAACGCTCGGCAATATCGTTCATGTGCTTAAAGCAGAGATCGATAAAACGGTTCATCTCACGATCGTTTTTCCAGCGAGGAATATATTTCTCACCACCCCAGACCGCCACCAGCCAGGTGTCGGGCTCCACCACAACGGGACCGGAAAGTACTGCGGTAAGCATGCCGTCCAGTTCGGACACGTCAATCACGGATGCATCGTCGTGACCGTAAGAGATTAATGTCTCTTCCAGCCACGCCATCTCGCTTTCATTTAATGGGCCTTCAGCCATTGCTGATACTCCTGATAAAAAAAACGATCCTGACATATATCGCCGCGCGTGCCTATCTGAAGTTTAGGTCTTTATTGCTGCAAAAACGTGCAAATCGTGACCGTTGCACAACTTATGGGCTTTGTTGTTAAGGAGATGTGATCTCCGCTGTAAAATCATATCATCCCGCAAAGGCGCATAAAACGGCGCTCTATACTCAACGTGTTGTGACCGGGTCAAGGGATTAACCATTCTGGCAACCTTTTTGCTTAATGTTCTGCGCGCTTCGCGGTGCGTGGGATCCTCGCCGTATTAAGCATGAGATTGCTTCTAAAGTGCATTTTGTTCTCGCTCTTGTTTTTGGATTTACGATGCCATCAGGCGTTCGGGTTTATACCTGGTGCAAAAACCTCTTTGCTAAGGAACATAATAATGTCGCTGAAATTTACCAAAACTCCCCTCTCCCTGGTGCTGGCCGGTTGTCTGGTGACGGCCTTTTCCGCGCAGGCCGATATCGTCATCGGCGTGGCCGGGCCGTTCACAGGCCCGAACGCAACCTACGGCGATCAATACTGGCATGGCGCTACGCAGGCGGCGGAAGACATTAACGCCGCCGGCGGGATCAACGGTGAGAAAATCAAACTGGTTCAGGGCGACGACGCCTGCGAGCCCAAACAGGCCGTCGCCGTTGCCAACCGCTTAGTCGATCAGGATAAGGTGAAAGCGGTCGTCGGCCACTTCTGCTCTTCGTCGACCATGCCCGCCTCCGAGGTCTATAGCGATGCCGGGATCCTCTCCATCACTCCCGGCTCAACGAACCCACTGATTACCGAACGTGGCATGAGCGACATATTTCGCATGTGCGGACGTGACGACCAGCAGGGCCAGGTCGCCAGCGATTTTATTCTTGATAAGCTGAAAGCCAAACGGGTGGTCATCATCCACGATAAAGACACCTACGGTCAGGGGCTGGCGGATGCCACTAAAGCGGCGCTGGCGAAACGCGGCGTTAAGGAGGTGATGTACGAAGGGTTGTCCCGCGGGGAGAAAGACTTTAACGCGCTGGTGACCAAAATCGGCGCACAAAAACCGGACGTGGTGTTCTTCGGGGGCTGTCACCCGGAAGCGGGCCCGCTGGTTCGCCAGATGCGTGAACAGGGCGTGCAGGCGAAGTTCTTCTCGGGAGACTGTATCGTCAATGAAGAGATGGTCACCGCCGCCGGTGGGGCACAGTACACCAACGGTATTTACATGACCTTCGGTAAAGATCCGCGCCTGATCCCGGACGGAAAAGCCGTCATCGAGAAATTCCGCACCGGTAAATTTGAACCTGAAGGGTACACCCTCTACGCCTACGCGTCTGTGCAGGCTATCGCGGCGGCATTCAAGGCCACGAAAGGGACGGATTCCGCAAAAGCCAGCGAGTGGCTGAAGGCCAACCCTGTCGACACGGTGATGGGTAAAAAAGCCTGGGACAGCAAAGGTGACCTCAAAGTCTCTGACTACGTGGTCTACCAGTGGGATGACAAAGGCAAATATAAAGAAGTGCCATAACGGGACGGAATCTGCTCAGCGCCGGCAGGTCTGACTGTCGGCGTAACCCTTTATTCAGGTGCGCGACCATGAGTACATTCTTTCTGCAACAATTAATTAATGGCTTAACGCTGGGGTCGGTCTACGGTCTTATCGCCATCGGCTACACCATGGTGTACGGCATCATCGGTATGATCAATTTCGCTCACGGCGAAGTGTATATGATCTCCGCCTATCTCTCGGCCATTGGCCTGGCCCTGCTGGCGTTTTTTGGACTCCACTCCTTTCCGCTGCTGATCCTGGGGACGCTGGTTTTCACCATCGTGGTCACTGGCGTTTATGGCTGGACGATTGAGCGCATCGCCTATAAGCCGCTACGCAACTCGACGCGTCTGGCGCCGCTGATTTCGGCCATCGGGATGTCGTTGATACTGCAAAACTACGTCCAGCTCAGCCAGGGCCCGCGCCAGCAGGGCGTGCCCACCATGCTTGATGGCGTGCTGCGTTTTCACCTTGGCGAAGGGTTTGTCCAGATAACCTATACCAAAGTCTTTATCCTCATCGCCTCGTTCGCGGGCATGCTGGTGCTGACCTGGATTATCAACCGTACCCGCTTAGGACGCATGTGCCGTGCGGTACAGCAGGATCGTAAGATGGCCTCCATCCTGGGTATCAACACTGACAGAATAATTTCGCTGGTGTTTGTTATCGGCGCAGCCATGGCCGGGCTGGCGGGCGTGCTGATCACCATGAATTACGGCACCTTTGATTTTTACGTCGGGTTTGTTATCGGCATCAAGGCCTTTACGGCGGCGGTGCTGGGCGGCATCGGCTCTTTGCCCGGTGCGATGCTTGGCGGGCTGATTCTGGGCGTCGCAGAAGCGCAATTCTCCGGGATGGTGAACTCGGATTATAAAGACGTGTTCTCGTTTGGATTGCTGGTCTTAATTCTGATCTTCCGTCCTCAGGGGCTGCTGGGCCGCCCTGTCGTGGCTAAAGTGTAAGGAACAACGCGATGACCTCTGACGGTTTTTCCCTGAAGCGCTGCATTCTGGACGCAATTTTTTCTGGAATGATCGCCCTGATTATTTTCGGCCCGATTGCGGGTGTGATACTGGATGGTTACAGCTTTACCTTTGACGGCCAGCGGCTGGCGTGGATTGTTGGCACGGTGATGGTGGGACGTTTTTTGCTGAGCGCCTTTTCAGCTACGGCGGCCGGAAGACGTTTACAGACGCGGTTTGAATCCGACAATGCGGGCGTGTATGTCCGGCCGCCGGCGTATAAAAGCCGCATGCGCTGGATCATTCCGCTGATTGTCACGCTGGCGATCTGCTTCCCGTTTGTAGCAACGAAATACCTTCTGACGGTTGCCATTCTCGGACTGATCTACGTCCTGCTCGGTCTTGGGCTGAACATTGTTGTTGGCCTGGCAGGGCTGCTGGATCTGGGTTATGTCGCCTTCTATGCCATCGGCGCTTACGGGCTGGCGCTCGGGTATCAGTATCTGGGGCTTGGGTTCTGGAGCATGCTGCCGCTGGCGGCGCTAATGGCCGCGGGCGCAGGCGCCCTGCTTGGCTTTCCGGTGTTGCGCATGCACGGGGATTATCTCGCCATCGTCACGCTCGGGTTTGGCGAGATCATCCGCCTGGTGCTGAACAACTGGCTCACCTTCACCGGCGGGCCAAACGGCGTTTCAGCCCCTGCCCCAACCTTTTTTGGCCTTGAGTTTGGCCGACGCGCCAAAGAAGGCGGCGTCCCCTTCCACGAGTTCTTCGGCCTGACCTATAACCCCAACATGAAGTTTATTTTCATCTATGCGGTACTTTTCCTGGTAGTCATGCTGGTGCTCTACATTAAACACCGGCTGACCCGAATGCCCATTGGACGGGCGTGGGAAGCGCTCCGTGAGGATGAGATTGCCTGCCGTTCCATGGGGCTGAATCACGTTCTGGTCAAACTCTCGGCCTTCACCCTGGGCGCATCGACGGCAGGTATCGCCGGGGTGTTTTTTGCCACCTACCAGGGGTTTGTTAACCCGACCTCTTTCACCTTTTTTGAATCGGCCCTGATCCTCGCCATTGTGGTCCTGGGCGGGATGGGCTCCACCGTCGGCGTCGTACTGGCCGCCTTTGTGCTGACCGTCACGCCGGAACTGCTGCGCAGCTTTGCGGAATACCGGGTGCTGCTGTTTGGCATGCTGATGGTGGTGATGATGATCTGGCGTCCTCGCGGTCTGATCCGCATCAACCGCAGCGGATTTACCGTGCGTAAAGGAGTGGCGCCATGAACGCAACGATTTTACGTGTAGAACATCTGATGATGCACTTCGGCGGGATCAAGGCCTTAAACGACGTCAATCTTGAGGTGCAGCGCGGCTCCATTACCGCACTGATTGGGCCTAACGGCGCAGGAAAAACGACCGTCTTTAACTGCCTGACCGGTTTCTACCGGGCCTCCGGCGGCAACATTCTGTTCAATGCACGAAATAAAACCACCAATGTCATTCAGGTGCTCGGCCAGAAATTCCAGCCGGGCGACTGGCTCAACCCGGCGCAGCTTGGTCAACGCCTGTTCTATAAAATGTTTGGCGGCACGCATCTGGTGAACCGCGCGGGTCTTGCGCGCACGTTTCAGAACATCCGCCTGTTCCGCGAGATGTCTGTTGTGGAAAACCTGCTGGTGGCACAGCACATGCGCGTCAACCGCAATCTGCTGGCGGGTGTGCTGAATACCCCTGCGTATCGTCGGGCAGAAAACGATGCGCTGGACCGGGCGTTTTACTGGCTGGAGGTGGTGGATCTGGTGGATTGCGCGAACCGTCTGGCCGGGGAAATGTCCTATGGTCAGCAACGACGCCTCGAAATCGCCCGCGCCATGTGTACCGGCCCGGAGATGATTTGTCTCGATGAACCTGCTGCCGGCCTGAACCCGGTGGAGACGCACAAGCTGAGTGAGATCATCCGGTTCCTGCGCGACCACCATGACATCACGGTTTTGCTGATCGAGCATGATATGGGGATGGTGATGGGCATTTCAGATGACATCATTGTGCTCGATCACGGCGATGTAATTGCCAGAGGTAAACCGGCTGAGATTCAGCACAATGAAAAAGTGATTGCCGCGTATCTGGGCACCGACGAAAGCGAGGTAAATCTGTGAGCGAACCGATGCTTCAGTTTCAGGATGTGGATGTTTTCTACGGGGTGATCCAGGCGTTGAAGCAGGTTTCGCTTGATGTTAACAAAGGGGAAACCGTGGCCCTGATTGGCGCTAACGGCGCGGGGAAGTCAACATTACTGATGTCTGTCTTTGGTCAGCCCCGGATCCGCAACGGGCAGATCCTCTTCTGCGGCGAGGATATCAGCCACAAATCTACCCACTATGTTGCCACCGGCGGCATCGCGCAGGCACCTGAGGGACGACGCATTTTCCCGGATATGTCTGTAGAAGAGAACCTGCTGATGGGGACAATCCCCGTCGGCAATCAGCATGCAGCGGAAGATATGCAAAGCATGTTCGACCTCTTCCCTCGCCTCAAAGAGCGACGTAACCAGCGGGCGATGACGCTTTCAGGCGGTGAACAGCAAATGCTGGCTATCGCCCGCGCGCTGATGAGCCGTCCTAAACTTCTGCTGCTGGATGAACCCAGCCTCGGCCTCGCGCCAATTGTGGTTAAACAGATCTTCCAGACGCTGCGCGAACTGGCCCGTAACGGAATGACGATTTTTCTGGTCGAGCAGAATGCGCACCACGCGCTGAAGTTGTCCGACCGCGGCTATGTGATGGTTAACGGCCAGATTCGGTTAAGCGGCAGCGGCGAGGCGTTGCTGAAGGATCCGGAGGTGAGGAAGGCGTACCTGGGTGGAGTGTGAAACGAAAAGGCTATAGTGAGAAAAACTCACAGTGATTGCCATTATTAATCGTTTTTCTGATGCGACCGCATTCAAATATCATCTTCACGACCCGCCTTTGCGCGGGTCGATAAAACGTTCAGCCGCAAACTGAATAATAATGATAAGAGGATCCGGGGCAAATATGACACTTGATGCGTTATATCAGTTATTGAAAACTGTATTACCACCTGACACCGATTCAGCCGATGATTTACAGGATTTTATGGCCATGCTTATGGCGACGAAACATCACTCTGAGGCTCTGTCACCGTTTGCGCAGCGCGTATACATGCTATCCGTTGCCCATCGCGACCCTAAGCAAGCGGCTGCGCTGATTTCAGCCTGTCATCCTGAAGCAGGAAAGCCCCTTCCGCTGCTCGACTTCTCCGGCTGGCCGGACGTGCGTTACGCCACGTCGGGTGAATTACAGACGCCCGAGACTGAAGAATATTTTCACAGAATTTCGTCTGCCGCCACGCTATTACGTGCGGCAATCATTGACGCTGAGCAACAGAAAAACACGCCAGCATTTTATATTCTGGATAAGATACTCAGCCTGAACAGCGCTTTGCCAGAATGTTATAAAAAGATGGCAAACATATCTTATTCATAACGGTATTAATAAACCCGACTGTCATCGTATTCCAGATAATCGATATCCAGCGCCGGAACGACCGGGGTATGGTTTTGCAGCCAGGCCAGAAGATGCTGAATGCTCTCTCTTTTGAGTGAATTTTTTGGCCAGACGAGGTAGTAGCCATCCCCCGTCGCAATAGCTTCCCTGAACGGCAGGCCCAGCAGGCCACTTTTCAGGGCATCAAGCGTGAGATGCAGGTCGGCGATAGCGATGCCGTGCCCGTTCATCGCGGCAATACTTCCCTGTTCAAGGGTATCGAACACCATACCGCTGCTCATATCGAGCCCCGGGAACAATCCTGTTCTTCGCAGCCAGCGCCGCCAGTCACGTCTGTCCGGTGAAGGATGGATCAAATCGCATTGCGGAAGCCGTTGCCGGGCCGGTTCGATAAGTGATGGGGTACAAACCGGGATAAGCCATTCATGAAAAAGCAGCTGACTCTCCGTTGTGTCACCAAAACGGCCATTACCAAGAAGGATGGCGCAGTCGTAGGGCTCAAGATTGAAATCAACGGTATCAATGTCCATCCAGACGCTGGCAATCTCAACCTGTGGTTTTGCATGGTTGTTGCGAAAAGATCGCAGCACGTCGAGAAGCCATCTCATGGTCAGGGTGCTGGGTGCTTTTAACCGCAGCAGGTGGTTTTCACTGCGAAATGCCCGGCAGGCCCATTCAATGCTCGTGAAGCTCTCGTTCAGCTGTCCGGCAAGCACTCGCCCGGCTTCAGTGACCTCCACGCGAGGACCTTGCCTTTTGAAAAGCTCGCAGTCGAACCACAGTTCAAGGGTACGAACATGTCTGCTGACCGCACCCGGCGTAATATTGAGCGTTTCAGCGGCTTTACTGAAGGAGTTCAACCGCGCAGCAACTTCAAACGCACGCAGTGCATACAATGGCGGTAAAGACATAACGTCCCTTAAATGAAAATTTCATTATGCTAAAACTTGTTCCGGGGCAACGCCAGCAAGTAAATTATGGAGAAAAACAATGATCCCCAATATACCGAGTCATATCGATAGGGGTCAAAATCGATATGCAAAAAGCTGCGGACAAACTCGTAGCCATTAGCAAAGATGTTTATCTGAACGGCTGCAACAGCGATTACAAACACCATATATGCGATAAATAGCGGGTATTTATGCAGCCTGTTAACTTTTAGTTTCCCGAGATAAAGCAAGAAAAAAATTGCAACAGATACAACAAAATAGACGATGGCAGGCCAAACGGGTGGATGAAGCGAAAATTCTAATTCTTGTGACATAATCAATTCTCTTTAGCTATCTGGTACATCTGCCATCCCGTAATGCTCCCAGTGGTCAAATCCAGCGCCATTGCGGTTTTAGATGCCTCTTGTCAACCGTAGTTCATATCCTGTACGTTCGAGAGCTTGTCGCCGGAGAACAATGTTTTGATCATTTGTTGATACCCTTGCCCAGCCCATTTGCAAGCTCTTCCACTTTTTCTAAGGAAAATCCAAATGAAGTTATCTGCGAAGCTGCCGCAGGGCAATCGATGAAACGGAGATATAAGAATTTACGCGATAAGGAAACGCCCTCGACGCATAATGATCGAAAAATTATGGTTGTGCATGGGTCAGGCACGAAAAATAAGATTTGTTGTCAGGAAGGGGGAATTGCAGGCACAAAAAAACCACCTTTCGGTGGTTTCACGACACTGCTTATTGCTTTGATTATTCTGCGTTTTCCCATGGTAGCCGGAGTGGGACTTGAACCCACACAGCGCGAACGCCGAGGGATTTTAAATCCCTTGTGTCTACCGATTCCACCATCCGGCCAGGGAAGAAAGTGGAGGCGCGTTCCGGAGTCGAACCGGACTAGACGGATTTGCAATCCGCTACATAACCGCTTTGCTAACGCGCCTTAAATCTGTTGTCTTTCGACCTGCACCCGCAAACTGCCGATGCTTTAATCTGGAGCGGGAAACGAGACTCGAACTCGCGACCCCGACCTTGGCAAGGTCGTGCTCTACCAACTGAGCTATTCCCGCATGTCATCAAGTAACTATTTAACGACTTCCTAACCACTTGATTTCATTATCGTCCGGCTAACTGTGCCGCCGTTCGATGCGTTGCATTCTACTGATATGACGTTATGAGTCAACGTTATTTTTTGCATCTCAGGACCGTTTGCTGAAAATTAAGCCGAAACGATCACTGTTCAAGCAAATCACCGCGCGCAGCGTTCAAATATTGCAGCATTGACCACAATGTCAGCACCGCCGCAACCCACAGCAGACCAATGCCGGCCCACTCAACCCAGGCATTCGGACGCCACAGCATCCACACCAGCGCCGCCATCTGCGCAGTGGTTTTAACTTTCCCAATCCAGGACACCGCCACGCTGCTGCGTTTACCCAGCTCCGCCATCCACTCGCGCAGGGCAGAGATAATAATCTCACGTCCAATCATGGTCGCGGCAGGCAGCGTCACCCACCAGGTATGATAATGTTCCGCCACCAGCACCATCGCGATTGCTACCATCACCTTATCCGCAACCGGATCGAGGAATGCGCCAAAGCGGGTGCTCTGGTTCCAGCGACGCGCCAGATAACCGTCAAACCAGTCCGTCACGGCAGCGATCAGGAAAATAAGCGCACAGGCAAAAGGCGCCCAGACGACCGGCAGGTAAAATGCCAGGACGAAGAACGGAATGAGCACAACGCGAAAGAGAGTGAGCAACGTAGGGATATTAAATCGCATGATGACGGTAACTGTCTGTTGTCAGTAAAATTTAGCTCTATGTTGCTACAGAGCCCTCAATGTTTCAACGAGTAGTAGATCTTTTCTGCCAGCCCTTGCGAAATACCCGGCACTTTTGCAATTTCTTCCATACTGGCGTTGAGTAATCCTTGCAATCCGCCCATATACTTCAACAGCATCTGGCGACGTTTTGGCCCGACGCCTTCAATCGTCTCAAGGGTACTGGTATTTTTCACTTTCGCCCGTTTTTTACGGTGCCCGCTGATGGCATGATCGTGCGACTCATCGCGAATATGCTGGATCACGTGCAGCGCAGGGGAATCCGGCGGCAGGCTAAAGCCCTCGCCTTCCGGCTCAAAGAACAGCGTTTCCAGGCCAGCCTTACGATCTGCCCCCTTCGCTACCCCTAGCAGCAGCGGATGGTTCTTGTCCCACTCTACGTCGAGCGATTCGAATACCGCCTTCGCCTGCCCCAACTGCCCTTTCCCGCCGTCGATAAGGATAACGTCCGGGATTTTGCTCTCTTCAATCGCTTTACCATAGCGACGGCGCAGCACCTGGTTCATGGCGGCATAATCGTCACCGGGCGTAATGCCGGTGATGTTATAGCGACGATACTCTGCCCGCAGGGGGCCATTCGCATCAAAGACCACACACGACGCCACGGTCTGCTCACCCATCGTATGGCTGATGTCGAAGCATTCCATGCGTTTCACTTCCGGCAGCTTGAGCAGCGTAGCAAGGGCGGTTAAACGCTGGCTGACGGTCGACTGCTGGGACAGTTTGGTGGTCAGCGCCGTGGCGGCATTGGTTCGCGCCAGCTTCAGATAACGTGCGCGATCGCCCCGCGGTTTCGTCTGGACATTCACCCGGCGGCCTGCCAGCTCTGAAAGCGATTCCGCCAGCAGGGTTTTATCGTCGAGCGTGAAGTCTAGAAGGATCTCCGAGGGCAGCGTACGCATCTGGCTGCCCTGCAAATAAAACTGGCCGACGAAAGTCTCCACCACTTCACCCAGCTCGGTGCCGCCAGGCACTTTCGGGAAGTAGCTGCGGCTGCCGAGCACTTTACCCTGACGAATAAACAGCACGTGAACGCAGGCCAGACCGGCGTCAAAGGCTACGCCGATAACATCGAGGTCGTCGCCCGTATTAGAAACAAACTGCTTCTCGGTCACCCTGCGCACCGCCTGGATCTGGTCGCGGATGCGTGCGGCCTCTTCAAATTCCAGCGCCGCGCTGGCTTTTTCCATACGAGTAATCAGTTGCGTCAGCACCTGATCGTCTTTCCCGGCTAAAAACAGGCGGACATATTCCACCTGCTGCGCGTACTCTTCTTCGCTTACCAGCCCTTCAACGCACGGCCCCAGGCAGCGGCCAATCTGATATTGCAGGCACGGCCGGGAACGGTTGCGGTAGACGCTGTTTTCACACTGGCGAACGGGGAAGATTTTTTGCAACAGCGCCAGCGTTTCGCGTACGGCATAACCGTTCGGGAAAGGGCCAAAGTATTCACCCTTCGCATGCTTAGCGCCACGATGCATCGCCAGGCGAGGATGGGTATCACCGCTCAGGAAGATAAACGGGTAGGACTTATCATCGCGCAGCAGGACGTTGTAGCGCGGCTGATACAGCTTGATATAGTTGTGCTCAAGCAGCAGCGCTTCCGTTTCCGTGTGCGTCACGGTGACATCAATGTTGTGGATGAGTGCGACCAGTGCTTCGGTTTTACGAGAGGCAAGATTGCTGCGGAAATAGCTGGAAAGGCGTTTTTTCAGATCTTTTGCCTTACCGACATAGATAACCGTACCGCCAGCGTCGTACATTCGGTAGACGCCCGGCTGGCTGGTGACGGTTTTCAGAAATGCTTTTGAATCGAACGCTTCACTCACTGACTTATTAACGACTCCGCATTGCACAAACCATGGCGAATGGCCAGGTGAGTCAGTTCGACATCACCGTGAATGTTCAATTTACTGAACATCCGATAGCGATAGCTGTTGACCGTTTTCGGGCTGAGATTCAACTGCTCTGAGATCTCATTCACCTTCTGACCTTTAGTGATCATCAGCATAATCTGCAATTCGCGCTCAGACAAACTGGCAAACGGAGATTCCGTTTTTTCCGGTTCAATCTGACTCAGAGCCATCTGTTGAGCAATATCAGAAGCGATGTAACGCTGCCCGGCGTATACGGTGCGGATCGCATTGACAACTTCCTGCGGCGCGGCGCCTTTACTGAGATACCCGGCAGCACCCGCCTGCATAACCCTGGCAGGCAGCGGATTTTCGGTATGGACGGTCAGCATGATAACTTTGGTATCAACGAACATGCGCGCGATTTTGCGCGTGGCTTCAAGCCCGCCAATACCGGGCATGTTCATATCCATCAGCACCACGTCTGCAGAGTTAGCGCGACACCATTTGACGGCATCTTCGCCACAGCACGCCTCGCCGGCAACTTTAATACCCTTTATATCTTCAAGAATGCGTCGTATCCCTGCGCGCACCAGTTCGTGGTCATCAACAAGAAGGACGTTGATCAAAGGAAATGTCTCCAGAATAGGGATAACGCTACTGACTGCTAATTGGGTTTATATTAACGGTTTTCCATGCAAGATTAAAACGCTAAAAAATCGGCTATACGATTCTGGTCTCGTTTTTGGAAATTAGGCTGTACAGCAAGTGGAAAGAAAACCCTTGTCCGCTGGGCTTTTACCGCTATTTTCTAGCATCGATATTCAAAAAGTTACTAAAACAGTTGTTAACTCAAACGAAAGAAAGCGCGCGATTTTTTGTAACAACAATTAACGAATGACGAACCGGGGATAAACATTTAATTGCCGCTAACATATTGGACAGAGTACCTTCATAATCCGCGTCGACCAATAATCGCGGCGCGACAAGTATAAAAAACAACCACTGCATTTTTTGCCATAGCTTGTGGTATACTCCGCCGCCTTAACTTTCATCGTCGCGCTCATGCGCTGTTTTATAATGAGGAAAATAAATGAGCACACCTGAATTTGCCACTGCCGAGAATAACCAGGAACTGGCACAGGAAGTAAACTGCCTGAAGTCGCTGCTGACGCTTATGCTACAGGCGATGGGCCAGGCTGATGCTGGTCGTGTGATCATTAAAATGGAAAAACAGATCGCGCAGATGGAAGACCAGGCGGAATCCGCTGTTTTTGCCAATACGGTTAAGCAAATTAAACAAGCCTACCGCCAGTAACAAAAACGGCTGGATGCAAAGCATTCAGCCGTTTTCTCGTCTGACACGCAGAACGTGATATCAGTCAGATAAGTCCCGTCGCCGCGGCATAACACGCTATCTGGATCTTATTCGGTGCGTTGAATTTCTTCTGCATATTCTTCTGATGGAAATTGACGGTATTTTCCGAGATGGAAAGAATGATGGCGATTTCTGCCGACGTCTTCCCTTCTGCGGTCCACTTCAGAATTTCCCGTTCACGCTTGCTGAATTTCATTTCAGGCGGCATCACCGTCTCATGTTCAAAGCGCAACAGCGTTGTGAGCGCCATCTGGACCAGCATTTGTAAACGCAGCTCAACTTCTTCACTGGATATCGAGTGTGCCTGTAAGCTGGTACATGACACGGAAAGGAAACCGAGCGCATGATTTGGCATCATCAGACACTGCGTTATTCCCTTGCGTAAACCGTGGTCCCGCGCGCCGTCCCATAATTGCTGGGCATCCGTGAATAATTCATCCGTCCAGGGCAAATGTCCCTGAATGAAATTCTCCGGCTTCAGTACCGGGTCAATGGCGAAATAATTCTCGGACTGATATTGCGCCATCCATTGTTGCGGATAACTGGAATGGACGGATGTTCGCGGGCGGGTAAATGGCACAGGGTGTCGAACACAAAGCGCATAATAATCGAATTCAAGCGCCTGCGTTTGTCGCTGAAGTTCCTGATATACCTCGTCAGCACAGGTCATTTGCTGAAACCGGAGGACGCATTCCCGTCGCCAGGTGAAAAAGTCTATATCCCTCATACTTGCCGAATGAAGCCTCTGATAAAGATAATCATTATTATGGTGAATATAACCTAACACATTTAGCATGATTATTTATATAAAATATCGGCCACAGGCAGATTATCTTTAATTTGGCGATGGCTTATCCACTTCAGGCGGAATAAAAAAGCAACAGAACGGAGTTTAAGGGAGGATAATTTGCTCCAGAAGCGACATCTGGAGCAAATTGAACGCTAAAATGCTACTGCATTAAGAATTTTTCAAGGAACTGACGGGTACGTGGCTGCTGCGGATTGGCAAACAGCGCTTTAGCTGGCCCCTGCTCAACTATTCTCCCCTGATCCATGAAAATAGCCCGATCGGCAACGTCGCGGGCGAAGCTCATTTCATGCGTCACAATCACCATCGTGCGTTTCTCCTGCGCCAGCTGTCGGATGGTGTTCAGCACTTCCCCGACCAGCTCAGGATCGAGCGCGGATGTGGGTTCGTCAAACAGGATCACATCAGGGCGCATCGCCAGCGCGCGCGCAATGGCGACACGCTGCTGCTGCCCGCCAGATAAGCGACGCGGATAGCTCGTCTCCTTCCCTGCCAGGCCAACCTTCGCCAGCAGCTCGCGGGCGCGGACCGTGGCGTCTTCCTTAGGTTCCCCCTTGACGATGACCGGCCCTTCAATAATGTTTTCCAGCACCGTGCGGTGCGGGAAGAGATTAAAGCTCTGGAACACGAAGCCGACATGCTGGCGCAGGCGGCGAATCAGCCCTTTTTGCTGGCTGATAGGTTTCCCGGTATCAATGGTGATATCACCCACGCGGATCGTCCCGCCTTCGGGCTGCTCCAGTAAATTGATGCTGCGCAGCAGCGTGGTTTTGCCTGACCCGCTCGGGCCGATAATTGCCACCACTTCGCCCTGCTCAACCTCAAGATCAATGCCATGCAGCACCGTTTGCCCGTGGAATTTTTTCACCAGGTTTTTGACGTCAATTGCACTCATTTTGGATCACGCTCCTGGCGGTTAAGCTGGTTTTCAAAATAGTTTTGCAGAGCGGACAGCACCGTCGCCATCACCCAGTAAATCAGCGAGGCCGCCAGATACATAGTAAACACTTCCAGCGTACGCGAGGTGATCAGCTGCGCCTGACGGAACAGCTCCGGCACCTGAATGGTCGCCGCAAGGGAGGTGTCTTTCACCAGGCTGATAAAGCTGTTGCTCAGCGGCGGCAGCGCCACGCGCGCCGCCTGGGGCAGGATCGCCCGGCGCAGCGTCTGCCACGGGGTCATCCCGATACTGGCCGCCGCTTCCCACTGCCCTTTATCGATGGAGGAGATCGCCGCACGCAGCGTTTCAGAGGTGTACGCCGCCGTATTCAGCGACAGGCCAATCATCGCCGCCGGGATCGGATCCAGCTCGATACCGAACTGTGGCAGCCCGTAGTAAATCATAAACAGCTGGGCGATAAGCGGCGTTCCGCGGAACACGGAGATGTAAAACCGCGCCAGCCACCGCACCGGCCAGATGTTGGACATGCGCATCAGTGCCAGCACAAACCCGAGCACCAGCCCGAAGAACATCCCGCCGATACTGAGCTGTAAAGTAAACACCGCGCCTTTAAGCAAGAACGGCAGCGAATCAATAACCAGTTGAATACTTTCTTGCATTATTATTTTTCTACCTGATTTTTAGACATGAGGATGATAGGCAAACAGCGCAGGCGCTCCGCCAGTATGAACAAACAAAATAGGTCCTTCATCCTTAAAGCGCTTGCGGGCAATGCCGTCGATCAGGCCCGCCATTGCCTTACCGGTATAGACCGGGTCAAGCAGAATACCTTCGAGACGGGCCAGCAGCTTAACGGCCTCCATCCCTTCATCATTGGGGGTGCCATAGCCCGGCGCGAAATAGTCATCCCACAGCAATATTTCCGCCTTCGCCTGAAGCGCAAGCTGTTCAGCCACCGCCTGTTGCAGGGTGACGACTTTCGGCTTTTGGTCCGCAACGCTTCTGGATACCGTCACGCCAATCAGCTCGACCTCCGGCATCAGCTGCTCA
The DNA here is from genome assembly GCF_049237785.1 of Enterobacter cloacae complex sp. SHL022. Taxonomy (NCBI): domain Bacteria; kingdom Pseudomonadati; phylum Pseudomonadota; class Gammaproteobacteria; order Enterobacterales; family Enterobacteriaceae; genus Enterobacter; species Enterobacter cloacae complex sp. SHL022. Next base: position 358,629 of record NZ_JBMKJH010000001.1, read on the forward strand.
AGCCCGACCGCTAAACCGGCATGGGTCCCCGCACTGCCGGACGCCACCACCACCGAGGATAAACTTACCGCGCCTTCGCACTGCTGAGCGATTTCCAGCGCGCTCTCAACATAGCCGAGGGCACCCAGCGCATTCGAGCCGCCAACCGGGATCACGTACGGACGAAAACCCTGCGCTTCCAGACGCGTCGCCAGCTCGTCGAGCTGTGCTGCCGGGTCGGTCAACGCGTCGACCATTTCAACCTGCACGTTGAACAGATCCAGCAGCAGACGGTTACCGTTAGTCAGGTAATTCTCTGCCTGCGTCCCGATCGGGTTCTCCAGCAGGGCTACGCAGTGGAGTCCCAGCTTCGCCGCCACTGCCGCCGTCTGGCGAACGTGGTTAGACTGAATTGCCCCGGCGGTGATCAGCGTATCCGCCCCCTCGCGCAGGGCATCGGCGGCGAGAAATTCCAGCTTGCGCAGCTTATTTCCGCCCATCGCCATGGGCGTCACATCGTCACGCTTAATGAAAATATCGCGCCCCAGATAGTCAGAAAATCTCGGGAGAAACTCCAGCGGCGTGGGTGCGCCGATAAATTCCAGACGGGGAAAGCGCGTTAAATTCTGTAGTGACATGGTTCCTCCGGTCACGCAAACAATTGTTATTTCATTATGCACGCAGACGCGCGAGAAATAAAAAAGGCGCTTTTAAAAGCGCCTTTTTTTGTCAGTCAGAGACTTATTTCGTCACGTCTGCGCCGAACCACTTCTCAGAAAGCGCCTTCAGGCTACCGTCTTTCTGCATCTCAGCAATGGCACCATCGATGGCTTTCAGCAGATCCTCGTTACCCTTACGCACCGCCACGCCGGACTCCTGACGGGAGAACGCATCACCCGCGACAGCCAGGGTATTGTTGGTTTTCTTCACCAGATCCAGCGCTGCCAGGCGGTCCACCAGAATGGCGTCGATACGGCCTACGCGCAGATCCTGGTATTTCGTCGGGTCATCATCGTAGGTACGGATATCCACGCCCTGCACGTTCTGGCGCAGCCACTCTTCGTAGTTGGTGCCCAGACCGACGCCGACTTTCTTACCTTTCAGATCCGCTGCGGACTTGATGCTGCCTTCGTTACCTTTCTTCACCAGCGCCTGAATACCGGACACGGTGTACGGCGTGGAGAAGTCATACTTCTTCTTACGTTCGTCAGAAATGGTTACCTGGTTAATCACCACGTCAATACGTTTGGAGTCCAGTGACGCCAGCATCCCATCCCATTTGGTGGGTTTCAGGGAGGCTTTAACGCCGAGGTGTTTTGCCAGCTCCTGCGCAAACTCCACTTCAAAACCGGTCAGTTTACCGTCGTCACCCTGGAAGCTGAACGGAGGATAGGTTCCTTCCAGCCCAACCAGCAGCGTGCCGCGCTCTTTAACTTTGTTGAGCAGATTCTCTGCCGCGAACGTTTTCACGCTCATCCCCGCGACCAGCGCAACGGCCATCATCCCCATCAGCGCCTGACGACCCAGAAGTGCTAATTTCATAAGTACTCCGATACAGTGGAATTTTTGAGTAGTGTAGAGAAATCGCCTGCAACGTCAAAGGCGGCTGCGCTACATCTTATTCTTTTTTAATATATATCAGAAGTTGTTCCGGCGCGGACTTTCTGCTTTATGACGCCCGGCATCTGGACTTTATATTGTGCATACTTTCGCAGCGCGATGCGGTAATTGTTGGTACTGGTGGCGGGCAGCCAGGGCTCCAGATTTTCATCCAGGTATCCGGTCGTCAGCAGATCGCGGGAGATATTTTGCATGGTCAAATGCTGACCCAGGCGGCGCAGGCGAACCACGTATTCACGCACGGTGCCGTGACTCATCTCGGTTTGTTCAAACAGGAACTGCTTGAAGCCGATAATATCGAAGAAGTCGCTTTGCTCTTTGCAATGGAGATCGCCACAGAAACGGCAAAGCGCTACCCACTCTTTTTGCTCTTCAAGCCAGGCGGCTTCATCCATCAGCGTATCGAGGCGGGAAATCGCAATCTTATTCACGATTTCACCGCGACGAACCAGCGTGATGCGGTCGAGTAATTTTTTACAGTGGGCGCAATGCGTCTGGCTGTGTTTAAAGTCTTTCAGGTAGCGGCTTAAAGGCCGTCTTTTAGATTGCTGCACCGTCATGATAACTCCTGGTTGTCAATACGTTGTGCGGCATTTCCAAGGCGAATGACTCACCTATAACTTACCCAGTTTTGTGCGCAGGCGTTTAATGGCCTGGCTGTGCAGCTGGCTCACCCGTGACTCGCCCACCTCCAGCACGGCACCAATCTCTTTGAGATTGAGCTCTTCCTGGTAATAGAGGGTTAACACCAGTTGCTCACGTTCCGGTAAAGCTTCAATCGCTTCCATCACGCGCTGGCGTAAATTCCCTTCCAGTAAGTGGTGTAACGGGTTTTCTTGCTGATGTTCATCCGTCACCAGCTCGATGCTATCGCCATGCTCTTCGCGCCACTCATCATAAGAGAAGAGTTGGCTGTTATTGGTATCGAGCAACATCTGACGATATTCTTCAACAGGAATGCCCAGACGTTCCGCCACTTCGGTTTCCGTCGCGTTGCGCCCCAGCTCCTGTTCCAGCTGCCCCATCGCATGCGCCACTTCGCGCGCGTTGCGGCGAACGCTGCGCGGCACCCAGTCGCGGCTGCGCAGCTCGTCCAGCATCGCACCACGAATACGCTGCACTGCGTAAGTCGTAAATGCCGTTCCTTGCAGAGCGTCGTACCGGTCAACTGCATTCAATAACCCGATACCGCCCGCCTGTAGCAGATCGTCCAGTTCCACGCTCGCCGGCAAACGCACCTGGAGGCGCAATGCTTCGTGACGCACCAGCGGAACATAACGCTGCCACAGCGAGTGTTTATCCATTACACCTTCAGCGGTATAGAGTGAATTCACGATAAACAGCCCTGCGTTAGTTGAGTTATCGGCATGATTATCCGATTCTGGAGGGGTTTTAATCGGGTGAATAGTGGGTGAAATGAGGGGTTATTTGGGGGGTTACGCTTGTGCGTGGATAGAAAAAACCCCGCCGAAGCGGGGTTTAAGCGTAATCAGGCGATTAACCTTGCAGCAGAGACAGAACCTGCTGAGGAACCTGGTTAGCCTTGGCCAACACGGAGTTACCGGCCTGCTGGATGATCTGCGCTTTAGACATATTTGACACTTCGGTCGCATAGTCGGCGTCCTGAATACGGGACTGCGCTTCAGACAGGTTGGTGGTGGTGTTGTTCAGGTTGGTGACAGCAGAACCCAGGCGGTTTTGGATGGCACCTAAAGAAGAACGGAACTTATCGATGGAGCTGATAGCATCGTCCAATGCTTTCAGTGGATCGGTAGTAGTAGCAGCTTTAGTCGCTGCGTCGGTAGTGAATTTACCTGCTGCGTCAGTGTAAACAGCTTTTCCAGAACCATTGGTCACGCTGCCATCAGTTTGCAGGAAGTAATCAACGGTATTGGTAGTAGTCAGAGTACCATCAGTCGCTGTATAAGTAGCCGCGCCCCCAGTGGTAACAACGCCAGTTGCGCTAATAGAAATATCGTCAGTACCATCAGCGTCATTATCTATATTGAGAGCAGTACCTTTAGCAGCGGATTGCAGAGCATCAGCGCTGATACGAACGTTGCTCAGTGTAATTGTACCTGATTGAGAACCTGTTGCTGCGTCAGCAGAACCCGCCAGAGCGATAGTTGCGCCATCAGCCGTAGTAATTGAAACACCCACTGCACCTGTAGCGTCATGGTTTTTAGTCAGACCATCAAGCGTTGCCGCGGCAACTGTACCGGCGCTGTTTTGAGTCAAGTTACCTGTTGAATCGATAAACAGTGCTGAACCATCTTTAGCAGTAATTTTACCATCACTCGCCAGCACAACATCAACAGAAGTACCACCAATCTTAACGCTCAGGTTAGCAGTATCCCCTGCTTTCGGCGTCAGGAAGGATTGCAGTGCAGCGCTATTGCTGTCACCAGCTGCCGCACCAGCAGCGATGGTCGCCCCGAAGCTGAAATCATTTGTTGCTTTGTTGTAGGTATAGTTAGTCGCTGTCGCTGTCCCAAAACCATTAGAAATTGTGGCATCGACAATTGCACCATCAGACAGATTTGCAAATACGTTTGCAGCAGTGGCTTTATTCAGACCTGCGTCTACAGTGTATTTGGTTACACCGGCAGCATCGGTGGATGGTGTTGTACCTGCTGTAGCTGCTGCCGCTGCCAGTTCATCCTTGGTAGCAGCAGTGTTTGCCACAGAGCCCTGACCATTAACGTTAAAACCGGTCAGACCAAGAGTTTTAGAGTCGATTTGTTTCAGGTCGATAGTGATGGTCTGGCCATCGTTCGCTCCAACCTGAATTTTCATGGAACCGTCTTTAGCCAGCACATTAACACCGTTAAACTGAGTCTGACCAGACACGCGGTCAATTTCGTCCAGACGGGATTTGATTTCATCCTGAATTGAGTCCAGATCAGACTTAGAGTTAGTACCAGTAGAAGACTGAACGGTCAGCTCACGAATACGCTGTAAGTTGTTGTTGATTTCAGACAGTGCGCCTTCAGTAGTCTGTGCAACAGAGATGCCGTCGTTAGCGTTACGTGCAGCCTGAGTCAGACCTTTGATGTTGGAGGTGAAGCGGTTAGCAATCGCCTGGCCTGCTGCGTCATCTTTTGCGCTGTTGATACGCAGACCGGATGACAGACGCTCAATGGCAGTAGACATTGAAGACTGGTTCTTGTTGATGTTGTTCTGAGTGATCAGCGAGAGGCTGTTGGTATTAATGACTTGTGCCATGATTTCGTTTCCTGTTGTTCATCAAATCTGTGGATTAGATTTGGGTTTCCACCCTTCGGCTTCATCGCCGTCAAAGGTGTTATCGTCTGGTCCAAAACAACCTTTAGATTTTTTTTCAGGATCGCATCATTTTTTTAGCCACAGAAATACTCTTCTCTATTAGCGCTATTCTCGCCATTAAAAAAAAGAATCTAACCGTAAACTTTCCTGAGTTGAGGCCGATAACCCCACTATTCGTTCTACGTGTCGTTACATTAAGGAATAAATATGGCAAGTATTTCTACGTTGGGAGTCGGATCAGGTTTGCAGTTAGGCGACATTCTGGACAGTCTGACCGCTGCACAAAAAGCACAGCTGACGCCGATCTCTAAGCAGCAAACTTCCTATACAGCAAAACTTAGTGCCTACGGCACGCTGAAAAGTGCATTGGAATCCTTCCAGACGGCAAATACTGCACTTAGCAAAGCCGATCTGTTTACAGCGACTACCACCGCCAGCAGCAGCACAGCCTTCAGTGCCACAACCAGCGGCAGCGCGATTGCGGGTAAATACACCATTAACGTATCGCAGCTTGCGCAGGCGCAAACCCTGACAACAGCTAAAACGCAAAGTGATAATAAAACGGCGATTGCGACAGCGGACAGCACCATCACCATTCAGCAAGGTGGTGACAAGAAACCTGTCACTATTAATATCAGTGCGGAAAACTCATCTCTGAGTGGTATCCGAGATGCGATCAACAAAGCGGATGCTGGCGTAAGTGCCAGTATTATTAACGTCGGTAATGGTGAGTATCGTCTGTCCATTACGTCGAAAGATACCGGTAAAGACAATGCCATGACTATTAGTGTCAGCGGCGATACGGCACTTCAGTCCTTCATGGGCTACAACGGTAATAGCGCAGATACCGCTAACGGCATGATGGAAAGCGTTACGGCCCAAAATGCGCTATTGAAAGTTAATAACGTTGATATTGAAAACAGCAGCAATACAATCAGTGATGCGCTGGAAGATATCACTCTCAACCTGAACGACGTGACAACCGGTAATCAGACCTTAACGATCACTACCGATAACACTAAAGCGACCAAAGCGATAAACGACTGGGTGACGGCGTATAACTCCCTGCAAGATACTTTCAGCAGCCTCACAAAATATACTGCTGTGGACGCGGGTTCAGACGCTCAGAATACCAGCAACGGCGCGTTATTAGGCGACAGTACGCTACGCACTATTCAGACTCAGTTGAGAAGCGTGCTGAATAACCCTCACACCAGTTCCAATATCAAGACCCTTGCTCAAGCTGGCATCACTACCGACCCAAGCACCGGTAAACTGGAAGTGGATGATGACAAGCTTAGCGCGGCAATGAAAAACAGCGCGGCTGGTATCAAAGACCTGCTGATCGGTGACGGGAAAACATCCGGTATCACCACCACCGTTGGAACAAACCTTACAGGTTGGCTCTCCAGCACCGGCATCATTCAGGCTGCCAAAGATGGCGTCAGTAAAACCCTGAACAATTTAACTAAGCAATATAACGCGGCCAGCGAGCGTATCGACACCATGGTAGCGCGGTATAAAGAACAGTTTACGCAATTAGACGTCATGATGAACTCGCTGAACTCTACCAGCAGTTACCTGACGCAGCAGTTCGAAAATACGTCCAGCAACAAGTAGTAAACGCTAATCAGACCCTAGGGGGATAACATGTACGGCGCAAAAGGCACGCAAGCCTACGCAAAGATAGAAGTTGAAAGCGCGGTGATGAGCGCCAGCCAGCAGCAGCTGGTTATCATGCTATTTGATGGAGCCCTCAGCGCACTGGTACGGGCACGTCTGTTCCTTGCAGACGGTAATATCCAGGCAAAAGGGCTGGCGCTCTCCAAAGCGATTAATATCATCGAAAATGGCCTGAAGGTCGGATTGGATGAAGAGAGTAAAGACGAGTTAACACAAAACCTGATCGCTCTCTATGCCTATATGGTTCGTCGCCTGCTTCAGGCCAACCTTCGCAATGATGCCAGTGCCATCGAAGAGGTGGAAAATTTACTGCGCAATATTGCGGATGGCTGGAAGGAGGCAGCAGGTATACCAACTCTTGTCCAGGACGCCGTCTAATGAGTAACGCACCGCAACTTTATGCCCTTTATCAGCAACTCCTTGAGCAGAGCCAGTTGATGTTGCGACTGGCCCGGCAGGGACTATGGGATGATCTGATCATCTGTGAAACCGACTATGTTAATGCGGTGCACTCACTGGCTCGTCTCACTCAGGAAAGTGAACCTTCGACGCAGATTCAGGAGCAGCTTCGCCCGACGCTGCGGGTGATCCTGGACAACGAAGGCCAGGTAAAAACGTTGCTGCAAGCCAGAATGGATGAACTGGCGAAGCTGGTTGGTCAATCCTCCATCCAGAAAACCGTTCTCTCCACCTACGGTAACCAGGGCGGTCATGTCCTGGTTCCGCAAAGTAATAGCGATATCAATTAGCCATTTAACTGGCGGGCAAACGTTAACCGTTTCGTTCGCCAGGCATTTCTGCCAAACCTGCTCCATACTTGAGTTTCGCGACCTCATGGAGATGGTGCATGCGCAACCCAACACTTTTACAATGTTTTCACTGGTACTACCCCACCGGCGGTGAACTGTGGCGAGAAGTCACGGCATTAGCCCCCAATCTGAACGAAATCGGCATCAATATGGTCTGGTTACCGCCGGCCTACAAAGGGGCATCCGGCGGCTATTCCGTCGGGTATGACTCTTATGACCTTTTCGACCTCGGTGAGTTTGACCAGAAAGGCAGCGTCGCCACCAAATACGGCGATAAAGCCCAGTTGCTGGAGGCCATCAACGCCTTAAAAAGTAACCAGATTGCGGTGCTTCTGGACGTGGTGGTCAACCACAAAATGGGGGCCGATGAGAAGGAACCCGTCCGCGTGCAGCGCGTGGATGCGCAGGATCGCACCCAAATCAGCGATGAGATCATCGAATGCGAAGCCTGGACGCGCTACACCTTTCCCGTTCGGGCCGGCCAGTATTCGCAGTTCATCTGGGATTACAAATGCTTTAGCGGTATCGACCACATTGAAAACCCCAATGAGGACGGTATCTTCAAAATCGTGAACGACTACACTGGCGAAGGCTGGAACGATCAGGTCGACGACGAGATGGGCAATTTCGATTACCTGATGGGTGAAAATATTGATTTTCGCAACCACGCGGTGACGGAGGAGATCAAATACTGGGCGCGCTGGGTGATGGAGCAAACCCACTGCGACGGCTTCCGCCTTGACGCGGTAAAACACATCCCGGCCTGGTTCTATAAAGAGTGGATTGAGCACGTCCAGGAGGTGGCCCCGCAGCCGCTGTTTATCGTGGCGGAATACTGGTCACACGAAGTGGATAAATTGCAGCACTACATCAATCAGGTGGACGGCAAAACCATGCTGTTTGATGCGCCACTGCAAATGAAATTTCACGAAGCCTCACGCCAGGGACGCGACTACGATATGAGCCAGATTTTCACCGGTACGCTGGTGGAAGCCGATCCGTTCCATGCCGTGACGCTGGTGGCCAACCACGACACCCAACCCTTGCAGGCGCTGGAAGCCCCGGTTGAAGCCTGGTTCAAACCGCTGGCCTACGCGCTCATCCTGCTGCGTGAAAACGGCGTGCCGAGCGTGTTCTACCCGGATCTATTTGGTGCCAGCTATGACGACACCGGCGGGGATGGCGAGACGTATCACATCGATATGCCGGTGATTGAACAACTCCACGAGCTTATCCTCGCCCGGCAGCGTTTTGCCCACGGCGTGCAGACGCTGTTTTTCGATCATCCAAACTGTATTGCGTTCAGCCGCAGCGGGACTGAGGAGCACCCGGGCTGTGTGGTGGTGCTGTCGAATGGGGATGACGGCGAAAAGACGATCTGCCTCGGGGAGAATTACGGCAATAAGACCTGGCGTGATTTTTTAGGCAACCGCGAGGAAACCGTGACCACGGCGGCGGATGGCGAAGGGACGTTCTTCTGTAACGGGGGAAGCGTCAGCGTCTGGGTGATTGAGGACGCGCTGTAGTGCTGGAACAGTGCGGTCTGCGGACCCGCTCCCGAAGCGTACGCCATCCTCACAAAATAATGTCTGCACAGACGGCCCCCTCTCCCTTGAGGGAGAGGGCTGGGGTGAGGGGGAACATACGGCTCTGGTGGTCATTCCGTTCACTTTATGTTCCTTGCTACTCTGTCACAACATAACCGGTGAACGTGCCAGGGTGGCTCAGTCGCCACCACCCTGGCGACCCGGGCTTCCGGCGGAAAATCGCCGCTTCGCGGTGCCTTCGGCTTATTCCTTCCGGCTTATCGGGGACGGGCGGAGGTAACATCCCTGTAAAGCCCGCCCTCTCGGCGCATCCCTGCGCCTCGCCCCGGCCTACAGGAAACGCCTCAGCGATTTACAGCCGGACCAGAGCATCGCTGAAAGCCTTCAGTCGTTCTCAAACAAGTTTTTTGCTTCGGGTTAAAAGTTACGGAAGCTTACTCTCCAGCGGATTCTTGCTCAGGTAATCTGCGCATTCCACCGTTGGGCGGTCAACCTTGTACAGTTCCATGCCGTCATACTCCAGCGCCGCCCCATCACGATCGAGCGGATAGACGTCTCGTTTTTCGGTCACGTTATAATAATCATCTGAACGCAGCATGATCTTACCCGGCACCGCGATAACGCGCTGCCACTGACGGCAATCCAGGGTATCACCCTCTGGCGTCACCACCAGCGTGGCAATCGCCTCCGGGCTCACCATCGCGCTCTGCGGCCCTTTCGACTGCCAGTAACCTGCCAGATGCGAAGGTGCCGGATGCTTAACCACTTCCTGATAGTTTTCGACCTGAACGCATCCCGCTAACGTCAGCATTGCAGCCACAATTGCTACTTTTTTCATCATCTTTCCTGCATGCGAAGAAAAAAATATTGTGGCATTAAAGCCATCAGGCTGCCAGCGTAAGATAGGTATTGATTAAACCTGCATCCCCATCACTTCCTGGTATGCCGACACCAGCTTGTTACGCACCTGCAACCCCATCTGCAATGACACCGACGCTTTTTGCAGATCGGCCATCACATCGTTGAGCGCCACGCCGGGTTCGCCAAGGGTAAATCTCTCAGCCTGGGTACGGGCCGCGTTTTGCTTGTCGCTGATCCGGTCCAGCGCCGCATGCAGTTGACCGGCGAAACTGACGCCCGGCGGCTGGTCAGCCACGCTCTGATTACGGGCGGTCATCGCCGTTGCCTGTAACTGACTGAGTACCCCTTCAATGCCCTGTATAGCCATGACTCTCCCCTGGATGGTTTTTTACGAGGTCAAGACTAACAGCTTGTCAATAAGATAATGGCGGTAAATAGCGTTAAAAAACCAGGTTATTTGACGCATAGAAAATCCCGAATCATCAAATAATGGCAGGGCCATCAGTATGGAACTTTTGTCGTGTTTGCCGACCCGGGAGTCAGTTTTGTTTCTCTACACGAATAACGTAAACCACCAGGATTTAAGAGGTGCGCAATGAGTGCGACAGCAGCATCGACAGCGCCACAGAATAAATCACTCGAGTGGATGAACCGCCTTCGCGCCAACCCTAAGATCCCGTTGATTGTGGCAGGCGCTGCCGCCATTGCGATCGTTGTCGCGATGGTCTTATGGGCAAAAAGCCCCGATTACCGCACGCTCTACAGCAACCTTTCCGACCAGGATGGCGGTGCCATCGTCACCCAGTTGACCCAGATGAACATCCCGTATCGCTTTGCCGATAACGGCGGTGCACTTGAAGTACCGGCAGATAAAGTGCACGAGCTTCGCCTGCGTCTCGCCCAGCAGGGGCTGCCGAAAGGCGGCGCGGTTGGGTTTGAGCTGCTGGATCAGGAAAAATTCGGCATCAGTCAGTTCAGCGAGCAGGTTAACTACCAGCGCGCGCTGGAAGGTGAGCTGGCCCGTACGATTGAAACCTTAGGCCCGGTGAAAAGTGCCCGTGTGCACCTGGCGATGCCTAAGCCGTCCCTGTTTGTCCGCGAACAAAAGTCCCCTTCTGCCTCTGTGACGGTTAACCTCGAACCTGGCCGTGCGCTGGATGAAGGGCAGATCAGCGCCGTCACGCACCTGGTCTCCAGCGCGGTGGCCGGTCTGCCGCCAGGTAACGTCACGCTGGTGGATCAGAGTGGTCATCTGCTGACGCAGTCCAACACCGCCGGGCGCGATCTCAACGACGCCCAGCTGAAATACGCCGCCGACGTGGAAGGCCGTCTTCAGCGTCGCATCGAAGCGATTCTGGGCCCGGTGGTCGGCAGCAGCAACGTACACGCGCAAGTCACCGCGCAGATTGATTTCTCGAATAAAGAACAAACCGAAGAGCAGTACGCTCCGAACGGGGATGCCTCCCGCGCCGTGTTACGCTCGCGTCAGATCAATGAGTCGGAACAGGTCGGCGGCCAGTATCCTGGCGGTGTGCCGGGCGCGCTCTCTAACCAGCCTGCACCTGCCAACGCCGCGCCAATCTCCACCCCGCCGGCAAACCCGCAGAACGGTCAGCAAACGAATCAGCAGACGACCTCGACCGCGAACAGTACCGGCCCGCGTAACAGCAGCCGTAACGAAACGACCAACTACGAAGTCGACCGGACCATCCGCCATACCAAACTGAACACGGGCGATATTCAGCGTCTCTCTGTTGCCGTGGTGGTGAACTACAAAACGCTGCCGGACGGTAAACCGCTGCCGCTCACGGCGGAGCAGATGAAGCAGATCGAAGATTTGACCCGCGAAGCGATGGGCTTCTCTGAAAAACGTGGCGATACCCTCAACGTTGTGAACTCACCGTTCAACCCGGTGGATGAGACCGGTGGCGAACTGCCGTTCTGGCAACAGCAGGCGTTCTTCGATCAGCTGATGTCCGCAGGCCGCTGGCTGCTGGTGCTGATTGTCGCGTGGCTGCTGTGGCGTAAGGGCGTTCGTCCTCAGCTACAGCGTCGTGCTGAAGCCGAGAAAGCCGCGCTGGAACAGAAGAACGCGCGTCCGGACGAGGAAGAAGCGGTTGAAGTTCGTCTCAGCAAAGATGAACAGATGCAGCAGCGTCGTGCTAACCAGCGCATGGGCGCAGAGGTGATGAGCCAGCGCATTCGCGAAATGTCAGATAACGATCCGCGCGTCGTCGCGCTGGTCATCCGCGGTTGGATGGGTAACGAACATGAGTAATACGCTTACAGGCACCGATAAGAGCGTCATCCTGCTGATGACCATTGGCGAAGATCGCGCGGCGGAGGTGTTTAAACACCTCTCCCAGCGAGAAGTGCAGATCCTCAGCGCGGCGATGGCCAACGTGCGCCAGATCTCTAACAAGCAGCTGACCGAGGTGCTGGCGGAGTTTGAGCAGGAAGCCGAGCAGTTTGCCGCCCTCAACGTCAACGCCAACGAATACCTGCGCTCCGTGCTGGTTAAGGCGCTGGGCGAAGAGCGCGCCGCCAGCCTGCTGGAAGATATTCTCGAAACGCGCGACACCGCCAGTGGGATCGAAACGCTCAACTTTATGGAGCCGCAAAGCGCCGCCGATCTTATTCGCGACGAGCACCCGCAGATTATCGCCACCATTCTGGTCCATCTCAAACGGGGCCAGGCGGCCGATATTCTTGCGCTGTTCGACGAGCGCCTGCGCCACGACGTGATGCTGCGTATCGCCACCTTCGGCGGCGTCCAGCCAGCCGCGCTGGCGGAGCTGACCGAAGTGCTGAACAACCTGCTCGACGGCCAGAACCTCAAGCGCAGCAAAATGGGCGGCGTGAGAACGGCAGCGGAAATCATCAACCTGATGAAAACGCAGCAGGAAGAGGCGGTTATTACGGCGGTACGCGAGTTCGACGGCGAGCTGGCGCAGAAAATTATCGACGAGATGTTCCTGTTCGAAAACCTGGTCGAAGTGGACGACCGCAGCATCCAGCGCCTGCTCCAGGAGGTGGACTCCGAATCGCTGCTTATCGCCCTCAAAGGCGCCGAGCAGCCGCTGCGCGAGAAGTTCCTGCGCAACATGTCCCAGCGTGCGGCCGATATCCTGCGCGACGACCTGGCCAACCGTGGCCCGGTACGTCTGTCTCAGGTGGAAAACGAACAGAAAGCGATCCTGCTTATTGTTCGTCGACTGGCCGAAACCGGCGAGATGGTGATTGGCAGCGGAGACGACACCTATGTCTGATGAACTGTCGTGGAAGCGCTGGACGCCTGACGACCTCTCCCCTCCCAGCGCAGAGTTCACCCCTGCCGTTGTGTCGTCCGACGAGGGCGACGCCGGGGCGGGCGAACCCGAGCTGAGTGAAGAGGAACAGCGCGCCCAGTTGCTGGCCCAGATGCAAATGCAGGCGCACGAACAGGGCTTCAATGCAGGGATGAACGAAGGCCGTCAGACCGGGCACGCACAGGGTTATCAGGAAGGGCTGGCGAAAGGTTTAGAGCAGGGCATCGAGCAGGCGCGCCAGCAGCAGGCGCCGCTACATGCCCGCATGCAGCAGCTGGTGAGCGAGTTTCAGCATACGCTGGATGCGCTCGACAGCGTGATTGCCTCGCGCCTGATGCAGATGGCGCTGGAGGCGGCCCGTCAGGTGATCGGCCAGACGCCGATAGTGGATAACGCCGCGCTGATTAAGCAGATCCAGGGGCTACTCCAGCAGGAGCCGCTGTTCAGCGGCAAACCGCAGCTGCGCGTTCATCCTGATGATTTGCAGCGCGTGGAAGAGAGCCTCGGCGCTACGCTGAGCCTGCACGGCTGGCGGCTGCGCGGCGATCCGTCACTTCATCACGGAGGCTGTAAGGTCTCGGCGGATGAGGGCGATCTGGATGCCAGCGTCGCGACCCGCTGGCAGGAACTGTGCCGCCTGGCGGCACCGGGAGTCGTCTGATGACCGCTCGCCTTACGCGCTGGCTTAACACGCTTGATAATTTTGAAACGAAGATGGCGCAGCTGCCATCCGTTCGTCGTTATGGACGCCTGACGCGCGCCACCGGTCTGGTTCTGGAAGCCACGGGGCTGCAACTTCCGCTCGGCGCCACCTGCGTGATTGAGCGTCAGGACGGGGGCGACACGCGTGAAGTGGAAAGCGAAGTGGTCGGGTTCAACGGTCAGCGCCTGTTTCTGATGCCCCTTGAAGAAGTGGAAGGGATTTTGCCCGGCGCCCGCGTCTACGCGAAAAACATTAGCGGTGACGGCCTGCAAAGCGGCAAACAGCTCCCGCTCGGTCCGGCGCTGCTGGGCCGCGTCCTGGACGGAAGCGGCAAACCGCTCGATGGCCTGCCCTCCCCTGATACCACCGAAACCGGCGCGCTGATCACCCAACCCTTCAACCCGCTGCAACGCACGCCAATCGAGCACGTACTGGATACCGGCGTGCGGCCGATTAACGCCCTGCTCACCGTGGGACGCGGCCAGCGTATGGGGCTGTTTGCCGGCTCCGGCGTGGGTAAATCGGTCCTGCTCGGCATGATGGCGCGTTATACCCAGGCTGACGTGATCGTCGTTGGCCTGATTGGTGAGCGTGGTCGCGAAGTCAAAGATTTCATCGAAAACATTCTGGGTACGGAGGGCCGCGCCCGCTCGGTGGTGATCGCCGCGCCTGCGGACGTGTCGCCGCTGCTGCGTATGCAGGGTGCCGCCTACGCCACGCGTATTGCGGAAGATTTCCGCGACCGGGGCCAGCACGTGCTGTTGATTATGGACTCCCTGACCCGCTACGCGATGGCGCAGCGTGAGATTGCGCTGGCCATCGGCGAGCCGCCCGCGACCAAAGGCTACCCGCCGTCGGTCTTCGCCAAGCTCCCGGCGTTGGTTGAGCGCGCGGGGAACGGCATCAGCGGCGGCGGCTCCATCACCGCGTTCTATACGGTACTGACCGAAGGTGATGACCAGCAGGACCCGATTGCCGACTCCGCACGCGCGATCCTCGACGGCCATATCGTGCTGTCGCGCCGTCTGGCCGAAGCCGGGCACTATCCGGCCATTGATATTGAAGCGTCGATCAGCCGTGCGATGACGGCCCTGATCACCGAGCAACACTACGCCCGCGTGCGTAACTTCAAACAACTGCTCTCCAGCTTCCAGCGCAACCGCGATCTGGTAAGCGTCGGGGCGTACGCCAAAGGCAGCGACCCGATGCTCGATAAAGCGATTGCCCTCTGGCCGCAGCTGGAGGCATTTCTGCAACAGGGTATTTTTGAACGCGCCGACTGGGAAGATTCCCTCCAGGCACTGGAGCTGATTTTCCCGCAGGTGTAACACAGGTGGAGGGCGAAGGTCATGGCGCAGAACAGCGCGTTATCAACGCTGAAAGATCTGGCTGAAAAAGAAGTTGATGATGCCGCATTGCAGCTTGGCGCAATGCGACGCGGGTGCCAGCAGGCTGAAGAACAGTTGAAGATGTTAATCGACTATCAGCATGAATATCGCACCAACCTTAACACCGACATGACGCAGGGCATTGGTAGCCAGCGCTGGATTAACTATCAGCAGTTTATCCAGACGCTGGAAAAGGCGATTGAGCAGCATCGCCAGCAGCTTAACCAGTGGACGCAAAAAGTCGATACCGCGCTGAATTTCTGGCGCGAGAAAAAACAGCGGTTGCAGGCCTGGCAAACCCTACAGGACCGGCAGATTGCAGCCTCGACCCTGGCGGAAAACCGTCTGGATCAGAAAAAAATGGATGAGTTTGCCCAGCGCGCATCAATGAGGAAACCTGAATGATCACACTGCAACAACTGCTGATGACCGACAGCGACCCGTCCGGCGGCACGCTTGCCGGGAAAGGCGCTGAGGGCGCGCAAGATTTTCTCTCTCTGCTGGCGGGCGCGCTGACCGAGACCACCGGCAAAGGCAAAGATGCCCCGCTGACGCTGGCGGATCTGAAAGCGGCGGGCAGCAAGCTCTCGACAGCGGCAAAGGAAAAAAACGGTGATACCACGCTCCAGGCCAAAATCGCCGAACTGCTCTCCCGTCAGGAGACTCTAACTGATGAAGATACCGCCGTCTCCCTGCAAAGCCTCGTCTCCGGCCTGAAACCCGCCGCGAATACGGATGCGCTGAAGGCGCTAACCCAGCCGGAGGCGAAAACAAACAGCGAGACCACGACTGAAGAAGAGGAGCTGGCCGGGTTAAGCGCGCTGATGGCGATGTTACCGCACCAGCAGACCACCACCCCGGTAGCGACGCAGCCTGCGAGCACCGGGGAGATCGCCCCCCGTGCCGCCCTCCCCTCTGCGCTAGCCCAGACGGATAACGGCCAGCATCAGCCGCTTAGCCATGCGTTAACGGGTCAGGAAAAAATGCCGGTTCAGGACAGCGACACCTCGCTGCCCGCCACGGCAGCCGTTACGCCAGCCGTCGCCGCCGTCGCGGAGAAGCAGGACGTAGCGAGCGCGGCGTCGCCTGCCGCCAGCCCAACCGCGACGCTGGCCCCGATCGTCAGCCACCTGGCGCCTTCACAGCCTGCCGCTACCGTTGCGACAGCGCCGGTGTTAAGCCAGCCGCTGGGCACGCACGAATGGCAGCAGAATCTGAGCCAGCACATCACCCTGTTCACCAGACAGGGACAGCAGACCGCAGAGCTGCGTCTGCACCCGGAAGATCTGGGTCAGGTGCAAATTTCGCTTAAGCTGGATGACAACCAGGCACAGTTGCAGATGGTTTCGCCCCACAGCCACGTTCGCGCGGCGCTGGAAGCGGCCCTGCCGATCCTGCGCACGCAGCTTGCGGAAAACGGCATTCAGCTTTCCCAAAGCAGCGTCAGCAGCGAGGGCTTTACCGGGCAGCAGCAGTCCTCATCCGGGCAGCAACAGCACGCTTCGCGTTCCGGCCAGCATGGCGGGTTTAACGATGAGAGTGAAGAGTTATTGCCTGCCCCTGCCGCCCTGCAATCCGCCGCGCGCGGCAGCCGTGCCGTAGACATCTTTGCCTAAACGCCAGAGGTAACGTGATTATCCCCGTCTTTTCCACGCTTTGACCTAAGCCGGACACGGGATAATCACCGTATTAAGCTGTACCGAAACAGGAAGCTCGTATCAGATGACAGACTCCGCTATCACCAAAAAAAGCAAGCGTTCCATCTGGATCCCGCTGCTGGTGTTGATTACCCTCGCGGCCTGCGCCACCGCAGGCTACAGTTACTGGCGTATGCAGCAGGAACCCTCCAGCGCGGCCGCCAAAGCTGAAGCGCCGCCTCCACCGGCGCCGGTCTTCTACCCGCTGGATACGTTCACCGTGAACCTGGGCGATGCGGATCGCGTGCTTTACGTGGGTATTACGCTGCGTCTGAAAGATGAAGCGACCCGTGCACGTCTGAACGACTACCTGCCAGAAGTGCGTAGCCGTCTGCTGCTGCTGTTTTCTCGTCAGGATGCCTCCGCGCTCGCCACCGATGTGGGCAAGCAAAAGCTGGTCGATGCCATCAAACAGACGCTGGCGACCCCGCTGGTAAACGGCCAACCTAAGCAGGAAGTCACTGACGTTCTGTATACAGCCTTCATTCTGCGGTAACGACATGGGCGACAGTATTCTTTCTCAGGCAGAAATCGATGCGCTGCTCAACGGCGACAGCGATAAGAGTGACGAACCGAAACCGGGTCTGACCGGCGACGATAATATTCGTCCCTACGATCCCAATACCCAGCGTCGCGTGGTGCGCGAGCGTTTACAGGCGCTGGAGATCATCAACGAACGTTTCGCACGTCAGTTCCGTATGGGGCTGTTTAACCTGCTGCGTCGTAGCCCGGATATCACCGTCGGTGCCATCCGCATTCAGCCGTATCATGAGTTTGCCCGCAACCTGCCGGTGCCAACCAACCTTAACCTGATCCATCTGAAACCGCTGCGCGGTACCGGCCTGGTGGTGTTTTCGCCAAGCCTGGTGTTCATCGCAGTGGACAACCTGTTCGGTGGCGATGGTCGTTTCCCGACCAAAGTGGAAGGCCGGGAGTTTACCCATACCGAACAGCGCGTGATTAACCGCATGCTGAAGCTGGCGCTGGAATCCTACAGCGACGCGTGGAAAGCGATTAACCCGCTGGAAGTGGAGTACGTGCGTTCCGAGATGCAGGTGAAATTTACCAACATCACCACCTCCCCGAATGACATCGTCGTGAATACCCCGTTCCACGTCGAGATCGGCAACCTGACGGGTGAGTTCAACATCTGCCTGCCGTTCAGCATGATTGAACCGCTGCGCGAACTGCTGGTGAACCCGCCGCTGGAGAACTCACGTCACGAAGATCAGAACTGGCGTGAGAACCTGGTGCGTCAGGTGCAGCACTCGCAGCTGGAGCTGGTAGCCAACTTTGCCGACATCTCCATGCGGTTATCGCAGATCCTGAAATTACAACCCGGCGACGTTTTGCCGATAGATAAACCCGACCGCATTATTGCCCATGTGGATGGCGTACCCGTGCTGACAAGCCAGTACGGCACGATTAACGGCCAGTATGCGTTACGCGTTGAGCACTTGATCAACCCGATTTTGAATTCGCTGAATGAGGAACAGCCCAAATGAGTGACATGAACAATCCGTCCGATGAAAACAGCGGAGCACTGGACGATCTGTGGGCTGACGCGTTAAACGAGCAGAAAACAACGCCGACGAAAAGCGCGGCAGACGCGGTCTTTCAGCAGTTAGGCGGCGGCGACGTCAGCGGCACGTTGCAGGACATCGACCTGATTATGGACATTCCGGTCAAGCTCACCGTTGAGCTGGGTCGCACCCGCATGACCATTAAAGAGCTGCTGCGCCTGACGCAGGGTTCCGTGGTGGCGCTTGACGGTTTAGCGGGTGAGCCGCTGGATATTCTGATCAACGGCTACCTGATTGCACAAGGCGAAGTGGTGGTGGTGGCCGATAAATACGGCGTACGTATCACCGACATCATTACCCCTTCCGAACGTATGCGTCGTCTGAGCCGTTAAGTATGAAAACCCAGGCAACACTGTCCGCGCCCTCCGCCGTACCCGGCTCACCTCTGCTCCAGGTGAGCGGCGCGCTGTTCGGTATTATTGCCTTTATCCTTATCGCCGCCTGGCTGGCAAAGCGTTTCGGTCTGGCGGGGAAAACGGCCGGTACCCGCGGGTTGAAGGTCAGCGCCAGCACCCCGCTAGGACCGCGCGAACGCGTGGTCATTGTGGAGGTGGAAGATGCGCGACTGGTGCTGGGCGTGACCGCCTCCAGCATTAACGTTCTTCACACGCTGCCCCCTGCGCCTGCCACGGTGGAGGCTAACGCCCAGGCCCCTGCGGATTTCCAGTCCGTTATGAAGAGTTTGCTCAAGCGTCCCGGGAGATCCTGATGCGCCGTTTGTTATTCCTTACGCTGGCAGGCCTGGGCCTGTTCGCGCCCTCTGTGTATGCGCAACTGCCGGGGCTGGTTTCCACTCCGCTGGCGAACGGGGGACAAAGCTGGTCCCTGTCCGTGCAGACGCTGGTGTTCATCACCTCGCTGACCTTTATCCCGGCGATCCTGCTGATGATGACCAGCTTCACCCGCATCATCATTGTGTTTGGTCTGCTGCGCAACGCGCTCGGTACGCCCTCCGCGCCGCCGAATCAGGTGCTGCTGGGGCTAGCCCTGTTCCTGACCTTTTTCATTATGTCGCCGGTTATCGACAAGATTTACACCGAGGCGTACCAGCCGTTCAGCGAAGATAAAATTTCTATGCAGGTTGCCCTGGAAAAGGGGGCTCAGCCATTACGTGAATTTATGCTTCGCCAGACGCGCGAAGCGGATTTGGCCCTGTTTGCCCGTCTCGCTAACACGGGCGAGTTACAGGGACCGGAAGCGGTGCCGATGCGCATCCTGCTGCCAGCGTATGTCACCAGCGAGCTGAAAACCGCGTTCCAGATTGGCTTCACCATTTTCATTCCGTTCCTGATTATTGACCTGGTGATCGCCAGCGTCCTGATGGCGCTCGGGATGATGATGGTTCCGCCCGCGACCATTGCCCTGCCCTTTAAGATCATGCTGTTCGTGCTGGTCGACGGCTGGCAGCTGCTGGTCAGCTCGCTGGCGCAGAGTTTCTACAGTTGAGGAGCGCGCAATGACGCCTGAGTCGGTCATGATGATGGGCACGGAGGCGATGAAAGTCGCGATTGCCGTCGCCGCGCCCCTGCTGCTGGTTGCGCTAGTCACCGGTCTGCTTATCAGTATTCTCCAGGCCGCCACGCAGATTAACGAAATGACCCTGTCGTTCATCCCGAAGATCATTGCCGTCTTCGTGGCGATTATCGTTGCCGGGCCATGGATGCTCAATTTGCTGCTGGACTATATGCGCAACCTGTTCACCAATCTGCCTTACATCATCGGCTGACGGACGATGCTGCATTTCACCAGCGATCAGTTTGTTCAGTGGCTCGGGATCTATTTCTGGCCGATGCTGCGCATCATGGCGCTGATCTCCACCGCCCCCATACTCAGTGAAAAGTCGGTGCCTAAACGCGTCAAAATTGGGCTGGGCATGGTTATCACGATTATCGTTGCCCCTTCCCTGCCGGCGGTGGATATCCCGATCTTTTCCCCGAATGCGATCTGGATTGCCCTGCAACAGGTGATGATTGGCGTGGCGGTCGGGTTCACGATGCAGCTCGCCTTCGCCGCGGTACGAACGGCGGGTGAACTTATCGGTTTGCAAATGGGCCTGTCTTTCGCGACGTTCGTTGACCCGGGCAGCCACCTGAATATGCCCGTGCTGGCGCGTATTATCGACCTGCTGGCGATGCTGTTGTTTCTCTCGTTCAACGGCCACCTGTGGCTCATCTCGATGCTGGTGGACACCTTCCACACGCTGCCGATTGGCGACAACCCGGTAAACAGCAACGCGTTTCTGGCGCTGGTGAGGGCTGCCGGGCTGATCTTCCTCAACGGGCTGATGCTGGCGCTGCCGATCATTACCCTGCTGCTCACCGTTAACCTCGCATTAGGTTTACTCAACCGAATGGCTCCGCAGCTGTCGGTATTCGTCATCGGCTTTCCGGTGACGTTGACGGTTGGCCTTTTATTAATGTCATTATTGATGCCACTTATCGCCCCCTTCTGCGAACATTTATTCAGTGAGATATTCAATCTGTTAGCGGATATTGTTAGCGAACTTCCACGCAAATAATAACCCGCAGTGTTTGCAATGTCTTTCTGAGGATATTCCTAAAAATAATCTCGAAAAACATCTACCAGGATATATCTGACGCGGTTTAAATGTTTCTAACCACCTCACAATACTTAATATTTACTTTACTTTAAGATGATTCCTGGCAAATTATACGTAACTTTACGGGATAGTGAGTTCGCCTGAAAGTCTTTGTCATGCTCACAGGTTTTATTAGATTTTTTCCATCCCGTATGGCTGTTTATGAGCTCTCAGGCAGGTGGTGAATTATCGTTACGCATTGAGTGAGGGTATGCCATGTCAACGATCATTATGGATTTATGCAGCTACACCCGGCTAGGGTTAACCGGGTACTTAGCAAGCAGAGGGGTTAGAAAGAGAGACATCAACGATGCACACACCGTTGAAGAACTCGCAGCCGCTTGTGACGCCCACAAGCCCGGCGTGGTGTTTATTAATGAGGACTGTTTCATTCACGACCCCGCTAACAGTCAGCACATTAAGCAGATCATTAATCAGCATCCTAAGACCCTGTTTATTGTTTTTATGGCGATCGCCAATATTCATTTCGATGAGTATTTGTTGGTGCGTAAAAACTTATTAATCAGCTCGAAATCGATTAAACCAGAGTCACTTGATGACATTCTGGGCGATTATTTGAATAAAGAAGTTAAGAATGTAGGGGCGATTAACTTACCCACCCTATCATTAAGCAGAACTGAATCAAGTATGCTAAGAATGTGGATGGCTGGACAAGGGACAATTCAGATCTCAGACCAGATGAATATCAAGGCAAAAACAGTATCGTCACACAAAGGAAATATTAAAAGGAAAATTAAAACGCATAATAAGCAAGTGATATACCATGTCGTACGCCTGACAGATAATGTGACGAATGGGATTTTCGTTAATATGCGCTAATTTGCACGGCCATGTTGTACCCTACCTTGATCTCTGGCCTGGCCAGAGATTTTGCATTTAAGCAGCCGGAGCCGGGGAGAAGACGCCCCCGACGCCGCCCTATTCCGCCGTTTCTACAAAGATCCCATCCGGGTGCCCCAGTTCGTTGAAGAACCAGATGCCGAGCGGGTAATCTTCCAGCGACACCAGATACATTGTGCCTTCATTAAACTCTTCTATTGCCAGAACCACGCCCGGGCGGCGCGGCCCACCGTCCGTTTTGACGGTTACCCGATCGTTGACCTTCATACATTCCTCCTGTGGTTTTGAGCCAGTGTAGAACAAATTACATTGCCTGGCATCGCCGCCTGGCGCGAATGGCGTTTTTGTGTGCGGTCTATACTTAGCTGTTGAGACGGTTAAATGAGGAGCCCGCCATGAAGACTGACAAAGAGTACAGCGACACCATTAAGCGTGAGGTTGAAGTGGATGTCGATGCCCTGCTTGCCGCCATCAATGAAATTAGTGAGTCCGAAGTTCATCGCGCGGAGGATAATTCAGACCGTGTCGTGGTCAATGGTCGGGATTACCATACCTACCGTGAACTGGCTGAAGCATTCGAGCTGGATATCCATGACTTTAGCGTCTCGGAGACGAACCGCTAAGACGAAAAAAATCCCGGTCAAGGGGATGACCGGGATCAAACTTGCTTATGCAAGAAGCACTTGTAAATTCGTTACACCAGGAAATCTGGTGCAGGTAAGACATTATCCCCAACAGAATTGTCTTACAAGCATATATTCTCTTAGCGAATATTATATTTTATACATGTGAATTTTGGTTATGAGTATAAACCTGCGCCGCGTGTGGGTTTGTCGGGATCGTTTCCACTTAAACGGCGCTTCAATGCCTATTTTTTTTAAGATTTTTCTTAGGAAAAATCATCATCCGGGAGACATTATGCCTTCGCTTGAGGAGACTCTTCTTGTCTTTACCGACCTCGACGGCACGCTGTTGGATTTTCACACCCTTGACTGGCAGCCTGCGGCCCCGTGGCTGGAAAAATTAATGGATGAACAGATACCGGTCATTCTGTGCAGCAGCAAAACCGCGTCCGAGATGGATGACATCCAGCAGGAACTGGGGCTTGGCGGGCTGCCCTACATTGCGGAAAACGGCGCGGTGATCCAGCCTGACGTACGGTGGGAAAACGCCGCACGGTTCATCTCAGAAAAGAAGCATGACGATATCCGGCAGTGTATTGCCCGGGTACGCCAGGAGATGCATCTGAAATTCACCACCTTCGATGATGTGGACGAGCACGTAGTCGCCGAATGGACCGGGCTGAGCCGTCCCCGTTCGGTGCTTGCGCGCAAGCACGAGGCTTCCGTGACGCTGATCTGGCGTGACAGTGATGAACAAATGAGATACTTTGCCGCCGAACTCGCCCGGCAGCGGCTGAAGATCGTCCAGGGTGCACGCTTCTGGCATATTCTGGACACCTGCTGCGGCAAAGACGTGGCGGTTCACTGGCTTGTGGACCAGTATCGCCTGCACGAGGGCTACGAACCGACGACGCTGGGCCTGGGCGACGGCCCCAATGATGCCCCGCTGCTGGACAGCGTAGGCTTCGCCGTGGTGGTGAAAGGCTTCAACCGGGAGGGTATCAGCCTTATAAACAACGATCCAGCCCGGGTTTATCACACTCAGCACACCGGGCCGACCGGCTGGTGCGAGGGACTTGATTACTTTTTGAGGTGATCTTGCCAGATGACCCGGTTACGCCCGCGCTGTTTCGCCTCATACAGACGCGCATCGGCGGTGGATTGCAGATTTTCGAAGTGATAATTGCCCTTCTCCTGCGCACCAGAGACGCCAAACGACGCACTCACGCGCAGGGTGGTACTTTTCTTAATCAGGATCTCTTTGCTGTCGATACGCTCGCGGATCTGCTCTGCGACTTCCGCCGCCTCTTCAAGCGTCATGCCGGGCAGCACCACACAGAACTCTTCCCCCCCGACACGTCCGGCAATATCTTTATCACGGAGGGTGCTGGCAATCAGCCCCGCGGCATGGGACAACACCTTATCACCCGCCTGATGCCCGAACCGATCATTGATACTCTTGAAGCAGTCAAGATCGATCTGAATGACCGAGAAAGGAAGCGACTGCTGTTCACACTGCTTCGCCAGTATTTTCGCCTGATCAAACAGCGATCCACGATTATTCAGCCGGGTCAGAGGGTCATGCCAGGCCTGCCATTGCAGCGAGTTCTGCATCGAATACATATTACTGACCATGCGCCGGATCACCAGCCATGAGATGAGCAGCATCGCGGTGAACAGCGCCCAAAGCAATGCCAGCACAATGCTGATGCTACCGAAATCGCCGCGCACCCCTTCATCCAGGGTGTGCACGCGCAGGATGACGCCATCAAAATGGTCAAGACGCTCCCAGCTGACAAAACGACTCCCCAGACGAATGCCGCCTTCGGAATCCGATTCTATCGCGTGCGCTAACTGGGCTAATTCGCGCGCGTCAAAATGATTAACGTCCACAGCAGGTGACTCAGATGTCGCAAGCAGGGTAAGCCGGCTGTCATACAGCTGGTATTCCCCTTCCGGGTTATCGCCCACGGCTTCCACCAGCAGGCGACGCAGGGTGGCAAAGGTGAAATCCATCGCCACCACGCCATACCAGACGTGATGGTAATAAACCGGCACGCTGGCGGTAATCAGCGGCTTTTTGCCCACAAAAGAGGAAGGCGGCGAGATAAACCAGCGCACGGCACGCGCACGGTTTTCACGCTCGGACTGTTGGGTAAACCAGGGCTGAGTGACCAGATGATAATAGCGCTGCACGATATCGCTGGAATTTCCCGGCGTATCCGTTTCCAGAAAGAATCCGGCGCGAGAGACATAAATCACGCGCTCTTCGTTGCGGGAAGGGCTGGATGCCAGACGCAGTAAATACCCCACTTCAAGCGCCGCGGACAATTCATTATCAAGGTACTCATCATCACGGTTCAGAAGAGTGGTCTTTTCAACGAAGGCATCCGAAACACCGTTGATCGGTAATGTGCGCCGTTTATCAACCGCAATTTGCCAGGTGGGAGACGTGCGCAAATGCGCAAAACGCTTTACCGCATCATGCAGCGCGCCAAACGCCAGCGGCGTTTCCAGCGCATCATGCATGCTGTGGCGAAAAAACAGCATTTTATCGACGCTGAACTGAAGCTGTCTGTCCAGCGCACTGGCAACCGTTTCCAGATGGTTACGCTGGCTGGAGATATAAGCATCTTCCAGTACCACAACTTCGCGCCAGGTCAGGAGAGTGGAAAAAATCAGGACAACGATAAAACAGAGGTTAACAATCAAACTGGGATTGCTACGCTTATGCAGCCACTGCAAAAAAGATTGTTTTACAACAAAGGTATCGTGCTGCACACACACTCCCTGATTGTCGCTCACCATCCGATATGATAAGTCTTCTGCCAGTAAAAACGCCCGGCAAGGCCGGGCGTTGTGTGATTAAGCCTTGTCGCGTTTTTGCCTTTTATTAGCAGGCTGAAGCTCGTCTTCACGAAAAGCCTCCCGCTTAATGCCGTATCCATCATGCCACCGACACTCCACCATTCCGCTGGAATACCCGGTGACGATCATGCCTGGACCACCATTTTTAGGCTTAACTTCATCACTGATCAAAAAGACCATACCTGCCTCCTGTATCAGGGTGAAACGTTTTCAATTTAGACGAGGAATAGTCTTTTTGCACCCGGGGTCAGCAATAATTAATGCGATTTCCCGCGTACTTTTTCAACCAGCTTAACAACGGCTACCACAATCAGACCGACGATAAAGCCCAGCACGAGGTTAAGCAGTGTGGGCAGGATCGCAGCGACTACCGCTCCCTGGCCTGACGCAAAATGTTCAATCATGTGATGCAGCGAAGCAACACCGTGCACGATAATTCCACCGCCGACCAGGAACATTGCCAGGGTTCCCACCACCGATAAGGTTTTCATCAGCCACGGCGCTACCACCAGCAGGCTTTTCCCGATGCCGCGCGCAATTGCGCTGGATTTTTTTTCCAGCCAGAAGCCGATATCGTCCAGCTTGACGATCAGCCCGACCAGACCATAAACCCCTATCGTCACGAGGATCGCAATGCCGGACAGGATCAGCACCTGGTTCATCAGAGGGGCCTCTGAGACGATCCCCAGCGTAATCGCCACAATTTCGGCCGAGAGGATGAAGTCAGTACGGATCGCGCCTTTGACCTTATCGCGCTCGAACGTTTTTGGATCCTGCGCGGCCAGCGCTTCCAGACGCTGCTGGCGCATTTCCGGGGTGTCTTTCTCTTTGCGTGCAGCGAACATATGCAACACTTTTTCGGCACCCTCGAAGCACAGGAACGCCCCGCCAATCATCAGCAGGGGCGTAATGGCCCAGGGTATAAAGGCGCTAATCAGCAACGCCAGCGGAACGAGGATCACCTTGTTAATAAAGGACCCTTTCGCTACGCCCCACACCACCGGCAACTCACGGTTCGCCCGCACGCCGCTGACCTGCTGCGCGTTCAACGACAAATCATCTCCCAGTACCCCGGCGGTTTTTTTCGCCGCCAGTTTTCCCATAACCGAAATGTCATCCAGCAAGGTGGCGATATCATCCAGCAATGTTAATAAGCTACTTCCTGCCAAAATCTCTATCCTTCTTTTTTTGCTAATTAAGTGAATAGTATGGAACAAAACTCACCGCCCGGAAACAGGCACCTCACGTCAACAAAAATTTCACATTAACTACACAATTAAAGCACTCGCCAGCCCGATAGTTTTGGCGTTAACTATGAGCGAACTTTTTATTTCGTCGTGAGGGACTATGCGTTTTCGGCATTTATTACCGCTCATTGGAGCACTCTTTTCTCTTTATATCATCTGGGGATCCACCTATTTTGTCATTCGTATAGGCGTGGAAAGCTGGCCCCCGCTGATGATGGCCGGTATTCGTTTCCTTACGGCCGGCGTGCTGCTGATGGCATTTTTATTGCTGCGCGGCCACAGGCTACCGCCGCTGCGTCCCCTGCTTAACGCCGCCCTGATTGGCCTGCTGCTGCTGGCGGTGGGCAATGGCGCGGTAACCGTCGCCGAGCACCAGAACGTACCGTCGGGCATCGCCGCCGTGGTCGTCGCGACCGTGCCGCTGTTTACGCTCTGCTTTAGTCGTCTCTTCGGGATCCGCACCCGTAAGCTCGAATGGCTGGGCATCGCGATTGGGCTTGTGGGTATCATCCTGCTGAACAGCGGCGGTAACCTGAGCGGGAACCCCTGGGCTGCCGTTCTGATCATGATCGGCTCCATGAGCTGGGCCTTCGGCTCGGTCTACGGTTCCCGCATCGAGCTGCCTTCCGGGATGATGGCGGGTGCCATTGAGATGCTCGCGGCAGGCATTGTGCTGCTGATGGCCTCCGCGTTGACGGGTGAAAAACTGACGGCGATGCCAGACCTTTCAGGTTTCCTGGCCGTCGGGTATCTGGCGCTGTTTGGCTCCATTATCGCTATCAGTGCCTATATGTACCTGATTCGCAACGTCTCACCGGCGGTTGCCACCAGCTACGCCTACGTTAACCCGGTGGTGGCCGTGCTGCTGGGTACCGGTTTTGCGGGCGAAGTGCTGTCGACGATTGAATGGCTGGCGCTGGGCGTGATTGTCTTTGCCGTGGTGCTGGTCACGCTGGGTAAATATTTGCTGCCCGCGAAACCGATTGTTACGAGGTGTGAGGTGGAGAAACCGTGATCGGGTGAATGCCCTGGGTATCGATCTGCGCGGCCTGACCGCCGCCGCAGATCCACTCTTCCAGCCGCTCCGTCAGTTCCACGTCATTCAGCTTCATTCTTCCGCGCAGCGCGCACTCCCAGACAATCAGCACCCGCCAGCCCTGAGCGTAAAGCTGCGAAACATCGCGTTTATCACGCTCGACGTTCCTGCCAATTTTGTCCAGCCAGAAGTCGGTGCGTGTCGCCGGGACTTTAAACAGATAGCAGTCATGATGATGCCAGAAACAGCCGTGGGTAAAGATGATGCACTGGTACGCGTCGATGACGAAATCAGGACGCCCGGCAAGCGTGGCATCCTGAACCCTGAATTCAAACCCGACGGCGGTCAGGAGGCCCGCGATCCGTTTTTCGATCGCGGTATCACGCGTGCCGATGGCACGCATGTTTTTACTGCGCGTGGCCTTATTGTGAACGTCCGCCATTGACGGCCTCACTCTGACGAAGCTGAACGGCCTTGCTGATACGTGAGGCCAGCAGTTTAGCTACGGCGGCAAAGGCGGGCACTACCACCGAGTTGCCAAACTGACGATAGGCCTGGGTGTCCGACACGGGGATGCGAAAACTGTAGCCCTGCGGCGTCTCAAAGCCCATTAAGCGAGCGCACTCGCGCGGCGTTAAGCGCCGCGGTCGGTGCTGTTGGTTCTGTGGATCGTCGAAATCTTTTTCGCCCAGCGCCTTATCCCAGCCCCGATCGATAAGAATTTCCGCGCCATCTTTGTAATAGCGCGCCGACAGCGTACGCGTCACGCTGTCAGGATTAAGCGGATTGACCATGCCAAACCCAAAGCCATTGCCTTTGGCCTGATGCTTTTTGGCATAGCGATAGAGGTATTTCCACAGCACCGGGGTCAGAATGAATTTTGCATCGACGGCGGGCTCCAGCAGATCGGCCACCGTCGGGCGGCGCGCCGGATACAGCGAAGGCAAATCACGCAGCGTAAAATCGCCTTTTAGATTGAGATCGCGGCGGAAACCCACCAGCACAATACGTTCGCGGTGCTGTGGCAGGAAGTGTTTGCCGTCGATAATTTTCGGATCGTCCGGCCCCATATCCTCTGCATCCGCCACGTCGTAACCCAGTTCATCCAGCGTTTGCATGATAATGCGGAAGGTTTTGCCGCCGTCATGACTCTTTAAATTCTTGACGTTCTCCAGCACAAAAATTGCCGGGCGGCGGGCATCAATAATCCGGGCAACGTCAAAAAACAGTGTGCCCTGCGTATCACAGGCAAAGCCGTGTGCGCGTCCCAGCGCGTTCTTTTTCGACACGCCAGCCAGCGAGAACGGCTGACACGGAAAGCCTGCCAGCAGCACATCGTGCGCCGGAATGGTATTGCGAATGTGTTCGGCGGCCTCTTCATCGCTGACGCCAGTTTTGTGGCTCAGCGTGACATCACGAATATCCGCGTTGAACTGGTGCGCGTCGGGGTCGCAATACCAGTTGGCTTTATAGGTACGGACGGCATGTTTATTCCATTCACTGGTGAACACACACTGCCCGCCAATAGCTTCAAAGCCATGGCGAATGCCGCCGATACCGGCAAAGAGATCGATAAATCGAAAGGCATAATTCGGATGCGCAGCAGGAGGACGCGGCAGCAGGTTGCGCAGATAACGGAACTCGCCGTCGCTCAGGCGGTGCCCTGCCCTGTCGCTTATCAGCAACCGCTTGAGTATCGCCGGGCTCCAGTGACTCTCGCCATGGGCCACCAGCTGGTTTGCCAGCGTTTTAGCATCATACATTTCCAGCAGCTGACGCAGGAGTGCCTGCACGGCTGCCGTTGATTTCTCAACCCGCTCAGGCGCGGGCACAGTCACTGATCGATTTTCCTGCATTCTCTTAACCGGACAATAAAGACAGAAAACAGAGTACCACAGTTCAGGATCGCACACTGCGACGGAAATGGGTCAATATCTGGCTGTCGGTTTCGAGGTAATCGCCCTGTAATTCGGCACTCAGCTTCGCCATAAACTGGATCAGAAAATCGGCATTGTGACGCGCAAGTTTGCGCCCCCGCGCGGTTTGCATAGTGTCCGGCAGGCGCAGGAGTTTGGTCTGAAAGTGGTCGAGCGCGAAGGCTTTATCATCCAGCGCTCGTGTTACGGCGAACGGGTCGTCGGCATCAAACAGCGCGGCGCCCAGCGCACCGGAGACGGCAAAGACGCGCGCCAGGCCGATAGCGCCTAACGCCTCCAGCCGGTCGGCATCCTGCACAATTTTGGCCTCCAGGCTTTGCGGCGCGATACCGGCACTGAAGCTGTGCGCTTCAATAGCATGCTCAACGGCTGCATAACGATCCGGCGGAAAATCAGGAAAGTCGCGACTGAGGATCTCGCGCGTTTTTCGCGCTGCCAGCCGCGAGGAGTGGCTACGTTCCGGGTGATTTTTCGGCAGGCTGACAATGTCATGGAAGTAGCATGCGGTCAACACAACCAGCGGATCGCTATCCTCGTCAGCCATAATACCCTGCGCCGTCATCCAGACGCGGCGAAAATGGGCGATATCGTGCGCCGCATCATCAGTAAAATGATTTTCGTCGAGCCAGCGCTCATAACGGTGCTGCCACTGCGCAAGTTCCATCATCCCATCCTGTTGCTCAAAAGAGAGTGAATTATAATACATCCGAATCAAAATCTTTAATAAATAGAATTGCGAAATACTTAATAATAATTACCCGCTATATTTTCAATTAATTAATTCACATGAAAAATAAAGAGATAAAAAGAAATATTTTGTAATATTTTTACCAGTTTAATTACATTTATTTTTGAACCTAAATAATAATCCATAGAATAGTATCAGCCATGTAGTTACGGAGGGTAATTACATATATTCAGACAATTTATATTTAAAGGGAATATATAATGAAAAGAAAAGTTCTGGCAATTCTTGTACCCGCGTTATTAATGGCTGGCGCAGCAAATGCAGCGGAAATGTATAACAAAAACGGCAACAAAGTTGACCTGTACGGTAAGGTTGATGCGCGTCATACCTTCTCCGACAACCCAGGCGACGACGGCGATGAAACCTATGTACAGGTGGGTTTCAAAGGCGAAACGCAGATCACGAACGACCTGACAGGTTACGGCCAGTGGGAATATAAAACCTACGCTAACGATACCGAAGGCGCAGGCGACACCTCTTTTAACCGTCTGGCCTTTGCTGGCCTGAAATACGGAGAATATGGCTCATTCGATTATGGCCGTAATTACGGCGTCGTGTATGACGTTGAAGCCTGGACCGATATGCTGCCGGTATTTGGTGGCGACTCCTATACCTGGACCGACAACTATATGGTTGGCCGTACTAACGGTGTGGCGACCTACCGTAATAATGACTTCTTCGGTCTGGTCGATGGCCTGAACTTTGCGCTGCAATACCAGGGTGCTAACGAAGGTGCTAACGCAAACGAAAATCAGGAAGGCACCAAAAACGGTCATGATGATGTTCGTTTCCAGAACGGCGACGGCTTCGGTATGTCTACCACCTATGACTTCGATTTCGGCCTGACGCTGGGTACGGCTTATTCTTCCTCTGACCGTACTAACGACCAGGTCGCTTACGGCGCTGGCACCTATAACCGCTTCAGCAAATATGCTGGCGGTGAACGTGCGGAAGCGTGGACAATCGGCGCTAAATACGATGCTAATGATGTCTATCTGGCCATGATGTATGCGGAAACCCGTAACATGACTCCGTACGGCAACGATGGCATCGCCAACAAAACCCAGAACTTTGAAGCCGTAGCACAGTACCAGTTTGACTTCGGTCTGCGTCCATCCCTGGCGTGGGTCTATTCTAAAGGCATCGATTTGGGTGGTAACGATTATCATCCAGGCAATGGTTATGACTATGTAGACCAGGATCTGGTTAACTATATCGACGTGGGCATGACCTACAGTTTCAACAAGAACTTCTCCACCTACGTTGATTATAAAATCAACCTGCTGGACGAAGATGATGCCTTCTACAATGACAACGGTATTGCTACCGATGACATCGTTGGCGTAGGCATGACCTACCAGTTCTAAGCACTATCAAAATTAAAGCCCGCGATGCGGGCTTTTTTTATTTGACGCTGAAATGTTATGGCGCTTCCTGCAAGGCCAGGCGAACAAACCCGTTATTCTGCGCCAGCAATTCATGCGCTTTCCAGGCATTCAGACCCGTCAGCACCATCAGTACCGCCGTTTTGCACTGGTGGTTACAGCTTTCCAGCGCGGCCTTCGCCTGCGCCCGGCTACATCCCCCCGCTTCCATCACAATGGCAATTTGTCGTTCGGCCCATCTGGTGTTGCTTGCCTCCAGATCAACGCGCAGGTTGCTGTACACCCGTCCTGTCCGTACCGCCAGACCGGTGGTGATCATATGCAGGATCATGCTTTGCGCAATGCCTGCTTTAGCGTTGGTATACCCGGCCACCACATCCGCGCCCAGATCGGGAGCAATGACCATACTCGCCAGCTGCGCCGCTTCACTTTGCGCATCCTCAGTAATGAGCGCAACCGTTGAGCCCAGAGACCACGCATGACGCATCGCGCCCCAAACCCATGGCGTTTTGCCGCTGACGGACAGCGCCAGCATCATGTCATGCTCGCCAAATTCTATCGTCTGAAGGTCGGCAACGCCGCTCGCGTAGCTTCCGGCGTTATCACCTGCTGTTAACGCAATGACGGGGTGTTTGCCCGGCGCAAACGCTTCTGCCGCCTGCTCAGCCATGCGTCCGGACGCGCCCGCGCCGGTCAGCACCAGACGTCCGCCGTGGCTAAGCGTCGCCGCCGCGTTATCCACCACGCGGGCCAGCATACTTAAGTGTGGGGTAAGTGCAGAAGAGATTTGCGCGTCATCCTGGTGTATGACGTTAAGCATATCCAGCGTCGATAATCTGTCGATGTTCATCGTGCTGGCGTGCCGTCTTTCCCTGGCCGTACCGGTAAGCATAATGCTCATAAACTGCCTCCTTATTATGAGTACCCACACACTATAAAGTGTTTTATATAGGTCACCTGAGAGGAGGCTCACGAAACGCCTCTCTTTACATGGCTTTATGAAACGCCCGTCATCAGCGATAATTAGCCCTTTCTTTTTCATCGCGGAGTGTTAATGAGCGATTTGCAGCCCTTCCCCCCGACGCGCAAGCGCCCTATGAAGCTGAATACGCTGGTTACGCTGATGGTGTGCGCGATTATCGGCTCGGTGCTGCTGGTGGTCTTCGCGCTCTACTCTGTGCAGATCACCCGCGCCACGCGCGATGACGTGAAAGATACCGCGCTGGGTATCGCCCGGACGCTGGCCGACAGCCCGGAGATCAAGCGTGGCCTGATGGAATCGCCGCAGGCTGGCATCATCCAGCCGATAGCCGAGGCGGTGACGAAGCGCAACGACTTGCTGTTTACCGTGGTCACCGACCTGCGTGGGATCCGCTATTCCCATCCAAACGAAGCGCTGTTAGGTTTGCATTTTATTGGCGACGATCTGACGCCCGCCCTGGAAGGGAAAGAGAACGTCTCCGTTAACCGCGGTGCGCTCGCGGAAGCGCTGCGCGTCTTTACGCCCGTGTATGACGACCAGCACGAACAGATCGGCGTGGTGGTGGTGGGTATTTCGCTGAATAAAGTTGAAGATCAGATTGCCCGCGGGCGGCTCAACGCCGTGTGGACCATCTTATTCAGCGTTCTGATGAGCTCAGTGGCGATCTGGGGTCTGGTCCGGGTTCTGAAACGTATCCTCTTTGGGCTGGAGCCTTACGAGATCTCAGCCCTCTTTGAGCAGCGCCAGGCCATGTTGCAGTCCCTGCGCGAAGGCGTGATGGCCGTGGATATGCACGGGCGCGTGACGATGATTAACCACACCGCCAGAGAGATTTTGCTCCTGAGCTCGGGTGAGCACTCCGAGAGCAGCGGCGAACCACTGCTGGCCAGCCTGCGGGAAGTGGCGAAAACCGGCATTGCTCGCCAGGATCAGGAGATCGGCTGTAACGGACGGCTACTGCTGTGCAACATGGTCCCCGTGAAAAGCCAGAATCAGGTGATCGGGGCAATCAGCACCTTCCGCGATAAGACCGAAATCAGCCAGTTAATGCAGCGTATCGATGGCATGGTCAACTATGTTGATGCCCTGCGCTCCCATACGCATGAGTTTATGAACAAGCTGCACGTGATCCTCGGCCTGCTGCACATGAAGCGCTACGATAAGCTGGAGGAGTACATCATCCAGACCGCGCAGAATTATCAGACGGATATCGGCGCGATACAGCGCAAAGTTAAATCGCCGGTCATTGCGGGTTTCCTGCTGGGTAAAATTAACCGCGCCAAAGAGGCTGGAGTGACCCTGACGCTGGCGGAGGAGAGTCAGCTTCCTGACACCGCCAATGAAGAGCAGGTTGCGGTGCTGATCACCGTGCTGGGCAATTTAATCGAAAATGCCCTGGATGCGATGGAAGGCCAGCCGGAAGGCGAGATCGGCCTGCTGCTGCATTATCAGAACGGCTGGCTGAGCGGTGAGGTCAGCGATGACGGTCCCGGTATTGATCCCGAGCGGCTGGAGGCTATTTTTACAAAGGGCTACTCAACAAAAGGTGAAAACCGCGGCGTTGGGCTGTTCCTTGCGCGTCAGCAGATCCAGAATCTGGGCGGAGATATTACCGTCGAGTCTGAACCTGGCGTATTTACCCAATTTTTTGTTCAGATCCCCTGGGATAGCGAGAGGAATATCGCGTGATAAATGTGTTAATTGTCGATGATGACGCCATGGTAGCCGACCTCAACCGTCTGTATGTTAACCGCGTTGAGGGTTTTAGCTGCTGCGGCGTCGCTTCCACGCTCAACCAGGCCGAGGCGTTGATCGCCAACCCAGGCCAGCCGATCGATCTGGTGCTGCTGGATGTCTATATGCAGCAGGATAACGGGCTGGATCTGCTGCCCATCATTCGCGCGTCGGGCCGCCCGATTGACGTCATCATGATCTCGTCGGCCTCCGACGCCGCAACAATCCAGACGTCCATGCACTATGGCGTGGTGGATTACCTGATTAAACCGTTCCAGTTCCCGCGTTTTGAAGAGGCGCTGAACGGCTGGAAGGCAAAGCGCAGCCTGATGGGATCGCATCAGTATTATGAACAGGCCGACGTCGACAGGCTGATCCACGGCGGCGCGCCGGAGCTGGCTGACAGCAAAAAATTACCGAAAGGCCTAACGCCGCAGACGCTGCGCACCATTTGCCAGTGGATCGACAGCCATCCGGAGATAGAATTTTCCACCGACGATCTGGCGAATGCGGTCAACATTTCCCGCGTCTCCTGCCGCAAGTACCTGATCTGGCTGGCGCAAATTAATATCCTGTTCACCAGCATTCATTACGGCGCTACCGGCCGACCGGTATATCGATACCGTTTGCAGCCGGAACAGGTCGGACTGCTCAAACAGTACTGCCAGTAATTCGGTAGCTGTCGTCCAGAAGGGTAAAACGGAAGTGGTGCATCGAGGAGATCACCACTTCTTTTGTTTTGGTGACAAAAATGGCTTCAATATCGGGGCGCGAACGCAGCGCGGCGCAGCCCTTTTCCA
Organism: Enterobacter cloacae complex sp. SHL022; assembly: GCF_049237785.1. Lineage (NCBI taxonomy): Bacteria > Pseudomonadati > Pseudomonadota > Gammaproteobacteria > Enterobacterales > Enterobacteriaceae > Enterobacter > Enterobacter cloacae complex sp. SHL022. Next base: position 393,912 of record NZ_JBMKJH010000001.1, read on the forward strand.
CACCCATGCCGTAGATCAGCGTGGTCCAGATATCGCCGTCGAGGGAGTCTTGCGAAATAATCGTCACGCTGTCCAGTTCGTTATCCAGCGGGTAGCCGGTGCGCGGGTCAAGTATGTGGTGATAACGTTTGCCGTTCTGCTCGAAATAGCGCTCATAGGTGCCTGACGTCACCACCGACCGGTTCTCTACCGTCATAGCGCCAATCAGCGCGTCACCGGCGAACGGTTTTTTCAGGCCGACGCGCCAGCCGCCCTCCGGCGAACCTAACGTCTGGACATTGCCGCCAAGGTTGATCAGCCCAAGTTCAACGCCCTCTTTATGCAGGTGATCCCGCACCCTGTCGGCGATATAGCCTTTAGCAATAGCACCCAGATCGATCTCCATTCCCTGGCGAGTAAGAAACACGCTGCTATTGGCTTCATCCAGCACCACGTCCGCAGGATCCGTGATGCCCATCAAGGCGGCGATCTCGTCCGCGGGCGGTACAGCGTCCCCCTTAAAGCCAATTTTCCAGCATTTCACCAGCGGGCCGATCGCCAGGTTAAAGGCGCTGTCTTTAAGCAGGCTTGCCGCTTTCGCGCAGCGGATCAGCTCAAACACCGGACGACTGACGGCAACCGGATGCTGACCAGCCGCATGGTTGATGTCCATTACCTGGGAGTGCGCACGGTTAACGGTGAGCAGATCTTCGTACTGTTTGATCAGGCGAAACACGCGGGAGGCAAGCGCTTCGTCATGGGAAAAGAGTTTCAGGAGTATGGGCGAGCCCATCAGAACGGCGGAGTAGCTGTAAACGCGATGGCTATCAGGCATTGCATGAGTCCTCAGGTGTAGCCCCGGCAGGCACCGCGCCGCCGGGGAAACAGGAGCCTTACCGTGTTTTCGAACGCATAGCCGCCTGATGTCCTGCAAGCGTACCAAAAATAATGATATCTGCCACCGCATTACCGCCGATGCGGTTACCGCCGTGGATGCCACCAACAACCTCACCCGCAGCAAACGCTCCCGGCAATACGTTATGGTTGCTGTCCAGCACGCAGGTATCGGTATTGATGGTCACGCCGCCCATGGTGTGGTGAACCCCTGGTGCAATCTGAATGGCGTAGAACGGCCCTTCGTTGATTGGCGCACGCAGCGCGGTGGTACGTCCAAAGTCGTCATCGTGCTGTTTCTCCACAAAGCCGTTGTAGCGTTCCAGCGTTGCCAGGAACTGGTGGTGATCCATCCCCAGCGCTTCCGCCAGGGCTTTTGGCGAACTGGCGCTGGTAACAAACCCTTTCGCGATGTACTCATCCGCGGCTTTATTTTTGACGCGAACATGCTCGTCAAAGACGATGTAAGCGTATTTCTCCGGCAGCGCGATGATTGACGCCGAGACTTTATCGCGGGTCTCCATTTCGTTAAAGAATCGGTTGCCCTGCTGGTTTACCAGAATCGCCCCGCCGCCGCGGATGGATTCGGAAATCAGATACGACGTTTTCTGCTCAACGGTTGGGTGGATCTGAATTTCGCCCATATCCACTGTGCCTGCACCGATACGCTCCAGCAGCGCGATACCGCCCCCGGTCGCCCCTTTGTGGTTAGTGGTAACGAACCCTGCCAGATCCGGACGGTATTTCACCACCATCTGGCTGTTGGCGCTGAAGCCACCCGTTGCGACAATCACGCTTTTGGTTGCCACGGTGAGGGTTTCGTTCTCTTCGGTGGTCAGACGCACGCCGGTCACTTCGCCGTTTTCGAAGATGATGTCGCTCACGGAGGTATCCAGCATAACCTCGATGTTGCGCTTGTTGACGTTACGCACCAGGCCGCTGATCAGATACCCGCCAACTGCGGAACCGTCTTTCGGACGGTGCGTACGGTCGATGCTCATCCCGCCGGTGGTGGTGATGTCGTTCAGCATAATGCCGCGCGTTGCCAGCCATTCGATGGCCTGCGGCGCGTTCTCGACAAAGCGACGCAACAGTTCAGGGTTGTTCTTATTGCCACCGCCTTTCAGGCTTTCCTGGTAGAACAGCTCTTTGCTGTCCTGAATGCCCTTCACGCGCTGGAAGCGGGTCTCCGCCGCGTTCATCCCGGCAGAGGCTTTAATGGTGTTCCCGCCAATAGTCGGCATTTTCTCAACGATCAGCACGCTCGCGCCTTCGTCGTGAGCCTGAATCGCCGCCGCCAGACCGGCGCCGCCGCTGCCGACCACCACCACGTCCACGCTTTTAGTCTCATTCGGGTCAGCGCCCTCTTCTGCCGCCAGCGCTTTGCTGGATTTCAGCATCGCCTTCGAGACCGCTTTTTTCACCGCCTCGCTTTGGCTGGTCGCGCCGGTGATAGCATCCACGTGCGGAGTGTTGGCATCCAGAATACGGGAGCGGATCTCTTCGAAGCTGGTGACAAACTCGACGTCTTCACTCGGGCCGGAGGCCAGTTCGATATCGGCGATGCGGTCGGTTTCGAGGCTGACGTTAATCACCAGTTCGTTAGCATCGTCCTGCACTTTTTCAATAAAGGTGCCCGGTTTGAATTTAGATTCGCCCATGCTCATGTCGCGGATCATCGCTTCCACCAGCGAGAAGCGCCACAGCGGTTCCGGGATGCTCAGTTCTTCGCGTCGGGTACTGTCCATAAACAGCTCCAGGCTTTCGCCCGCCGCGATGCGATCGGTCCAGTCCGGATAGGCGATGGTGGCACGACCAACGGCAATCAGGTCGTAACCGTGATCCAGCGCTTCATTCACATCCGTGGCATTCACCACGCCGCCAACGCCCATCACCGGTACCTGAGCCAGCGTGTCTGAGCGCATGGCGCAGTATTTTTCGATAAGTGGCGTCGGGTCCTGAGTATCGACGATAGAAGGACGCAGGGCGGCGCCAAGGGAAAAGTGGAGATAATCCACCCCGCGCGCGGCCAGTTTTTCCAGCAGATACAGGGTATCTTCGAAGCGAATGCCCGGGACTTCCAGCTCTTCCGGAGAGAAACGGTAGCCAATGATAAACGCGTCGTCCGCGTACTGGCGCACCATCTTGTGGGTAATGTCCAGCACCGCCAGCGGGAATTTCGCGCGGTTTTCGCGGCTGCCGCCCCACTCGTCGTCGCGCTGGTTGGAGTTCGGGGAGAAGAACTGCTGGATCAGATAGGTATTCGCCCCGTGGATTTCGACGCCGTCGAACCCGGCCTGAATTGCGCGGCGCACGGCTTCGCCAAACTTGCCGATCATGCCTTCCACCTCTTCCGCGGTCAGGGCAACCGGCGTGGCGGCACCGTCACGCGGCGCGGCAACGGCGCTTGGGCCAACCGGCGTGCGACCGCCGATCAGTTTTGGGTCGACCATACGGCCGCCGTGGTAGATTTGCAGCAGGGCTTTGGAGCCTTTTGACTTGATGGCGTCAGCGATTTTTGCCAGCCCGGCGATTTTCTCGTCGTTATCAATGCCAATTGCGCCCGGGAACGCCAGGCCGAGATCGTCAACAAAACAGCACTCAACGATGATGGTGCCGATGCTGCCCGCGCGGGCGCGGTAGTACTCCACCAGCTCGCTGGTCACGGTGCCATCGTAATAACCGGTACAGGTTGTCATCGGGGCCATTAACAAACGGTTTTTCAGTTCAGTACCATTCGGTAATGTGAAGGGGCTTAAAATACGTTCGTTAGTGCTCATAATAGAAACTCCAAACTTTAAAAATTAAGAATTCGTTATCGGGATGATTTTTTATTTCGTGTTTTTTGCCGATGTCATGATAGTAATATAAAGCTTTTTTTAGTTTATAAAGCCATTACGTTAGTTAATAAACTATTTAATCCCTTCGATAACATTAATAACACATTGGTGTTAGCGCGAATGTTTTACTCGTTCACAATAATTTAAAAAAAGTTAAATCACAAAAGGTCAAACCAATACACCACAACTACCAAAAAACCAAATAAAACAACAACAAGAAAAAGCACCAAAATTTAAATGTTATAGTTTTGATACATAAAATGCGTAAAATCAGCGAATAACCACACTACTCAGAGTGGTTATTATAAAAAATATAAAAATAGCCATTCAGTTCCGTTTTTTTGATCGTGATCAATAGTTATGGCATTCAAAAGAGCAATATAAAAACATCATCATTTTTTATTTGGCGCAAACAAAAATGCGTTAAATCGCTATTACTGAAAACACAAAAACGCACCTTAAATAACTAAAAAAAGCAAAACGAATAAAGCAATCGAATTTGTGTTTTCGCTGTACGACGAATTTTTGACAACTTAAGACGTGAAACTATGAATACAAAAACTGCTGTAACGCCTCCTGCGGCGAATCTGGCATCAAATGGAACAGCAAAACGACTGCTGATGATGGCTTTGCCCGTCATTGTTGCCGTCCTGCTGTTGTTTGTTCCCGTTCCGGACGGGCTGCCGCCTTATGCGTGGCACTACTTCGCCATCTTTGTTGGCGTCATCGTCGGGTTGATTTTCGAACCTCTGCCGGGCGCCGTGATCGGTCTTACCGGCGTCGTGGCGATTGCGCTGTGCAGCCAGTGGGTGCTCTTTAGCCCGGAACAGCTGGCTGACCCAAAATTCAAGCTGGCGGGCGCCTCCTTTAAATGGGCGGTCAGCGGGTTTGGTAACTCCACCGTCTGGCTGATTTTCGGTGCCTTTATGTTCGCCGCAGGCTACGACAAAACCCGCTTCGGTCGCCGCCTGGCGCTGATTCTGGTGAAGTACCTGGGCCGTCGCAGCCTGACGCTCGGTTACGCCATTACGTTTGCGGACCTGCTGCTGGCCCCGTTTACCCCGTCCAATACCGCGCGCAGCGGTGGGACCATCTACCCGATCATCGCCAACCTGCCGCCGCTGTACGGTTCAAAACCCAACGACCCAAGCGCGCGCAAAATCGGTTCGTATCTGATGTGGGTGGCAATTACCGCGGCCTGTATCACCAGCTCGATGTTCCTTTCCGCTCTGGCACCTAACCTGCTGGCGCTGGCGCTGGTAAAAAGCACGGTCGGAATTGATATCTCCTGGGGGACCTGGTTCCTCGCCTTCCTGCCGCTGGGTATTCTGCTGATCCTGACCATGCCGCTGCTGGCTTACTGGTTCTACCCGCCGGAAGTGAAGGTAAACAACGAAGTACCGTTATGGGCGACCCGTGAACTGGAAAAACTGGGCAAACTGTCGCGCAATGAGATCCTGCTGCTGGTGTTCGTGTGCTGTGCGCTGCTGATGTGGATCTTCGCCGCCGCATGGATTGAGCCCGCGATGGCTGCCCTGCTCATCGTTGGCCTGATGCTGTGGACCGGCGTGCTGGAGTGGAACGATATCACCGGTAACAAAGCCGCGTGGAATACCTTCGTGTGGTTCGCCACCCTGGTGGCGCTGGCGGATGGCCTCTCCTCCACCGGCTTTATCAGCTGGCTGGGTAAAGAAGGCGGCCTGCTGATGAGCGGTATTTCTCCGGGTGTCGCCACCATCGTGCTGCTGCTGGCGTTCTACCTGCTGCACTATCTGTTCGCCAGCACCACCGCGCACACCACGGCGCTGCTGCCTGCGATGCTGACTATCGCCTCCACCATTCCGGGCATGAATATGGAAGTGTTCGTCCTGCTGATGGTGACCTCACTGGGCGTGATGGGGATCATTACCCCCTACGGTACGGGTCCAAGCCCGATTTACTACGGTAGCGGTTACCTGCCAACCAAAGACTACTGGCGCCTCGGCACCATCTTCGGTGCCATCTTCCTGGCGGCCCTGCTGCTGATTGGTTACCCGTGGATGTCCATGATGTTCTGATTCCTGACCGCCGGACATATCCTCCGGCGGTTTTATTTTTGTGGAGCAAGCTATGTCAAACAAACCCTTTATCTACCAGAACCCCTTCCCTCTCGCGCATGACGACACCGAATACTATCTGCTGACCAAAGAGCATGTCTCCGTTGCCGAGTTCGACGGTCAGGAAGTGCTGAAAGTGGAGCCGGAAGCCCTGACCCTGCTGGCGCAGCAGGCTTTCCACGACGCCGCGTTTATGCTGCGTCCGTCTCATCAGAAGCAGGTTGCCGCCATTCTTAACGATCCGGAAGCCAGCGAGAACGATAAGTACGTTGCCCTGCAATTCCTGCGCAACTCCGAAATTGCGGCGAAAGGCGTGCTGCCCACCTGTCAGGATACCGGTACGGCAATCATTATGGGTAAGAAAGGCCAGCGTGTCTGGACCGGCGGCGGCGACGAAGCGGCGCTGAGTCAGGGCGTGTATAACACCTATATTGAAGACAACCTGCGCTACTCGCAGAATGCGGCGCTGGATATGTATAAAGAGGTGAATACCGGCACCAACCTGCCCGCGCAGATCGACCTCTACAGCGTTGATGGTGACGAGTATAAATTCCTGTGCATGGCGAAAGGCGGCGGTTCCGCCAACAAAACTTATCTATATCAGGAAACCAAAGCGCTGATCACCCCGGCGAAGCTGAAAAATTATCTGGTTGAGAAGATGCGGACCCTGGGCACCGCGGCCTGCCCGCCTTACCATATCGCCTTCGTTATCGGCGGCACCTCTGCGGAAGCCACGCTGAAAACCGTCAAGCTCGCCTCTGCGCGCTACTACGATGGCCTGCCAACCGAAGGCAACGCGCACGGCCAGGCGTTCCGCGACGTCCAGCTCGAGCAGGAACTGCTTCAGGAAGCGCAAAACCTCGGCCTGGGCGCGCAGTTTGGCGGGAAATACTTCGCGCACGATATTCGCGTGATCCGTCTGCCGCGCCACGGCGCCTCCTGCCCGATCGGCATGGGCGTCTCCTGCTCCGCTGACCGCAACATCAAGGCGAAGATTAACCGCGAGGGGATCTGGATTGAGAAGCTGGAGCACAATCCGGGCCAGTATATTCCTGAATCCCTGCGCCAGCAGGGAGAAGGCGACGTGGTAAGCATTGATCTGAACAAGCCGATGCCCGACATTCTGGCGCAGCTTTCCGCGCACCCGGTATCCACCCGCCTGTCGCTGAGCGGCACCATCATCGTGGCGCGTGACATCGCCCATGCGAAGCTGAAAGAGCTGCTCGACAACGGGGAAGAACTGCCGCAGTACGTTAAAGATCACCCGATTTACTATGCAGGCCCGGCGAAAACGCCAGAAGGTTACGCGTCTGGCTCCTTAGGCCCAACCACCGCCGGGCGTATGGACTCCTACGTAGACTTACTGCAATCCAACGGTGCGAGCATGATCATGCTGGCCAAAGGTAACCGCAGCCAGCAGGTCACCGACGCCTGTCATAAGCACGGCGGCTTCTACCTCGGCAGCATCGGCGGCCCTGCGGCGGTACTGGCGCAAAACAGCATCAAGAGTCTGGAGTGCGTGGCCTATCCGGAATTGGGTATGGAAGCGATCTGGAAAATTGAAGTGAAGAACTTCCCGGCGTTTATCCTGGTGGATGACAAAGGCAACGACTTCTTCCAGCAGATCCAGAATAAACAGTGCAAAGGGTGCTCACAGCGCTGAGCGTTTCCATAACGCCGGAAGCTGCGACAGCGTATCGTTGATCAACCCGCGCTTGTCGCTGCCCGGCTTCCAGATGGTGACCATCGTCTGGCTTATCCCCTGGCTGCCCACTTCGGTGGGCAGCCTTTTTACGTTTTTCCACTGCGTTGCGTGAAGATGGGTCGGCAAAAATCCCCAGCCGCAGCCCTGCTCCAGCAGGCCGCGCAGCATCTCCAGTTCGTTAGTGAAAAGCGTGTGCCCTGAAATTTGCAGGCGACGGGCAACCGGCTCGTCTGACGCGGCATGCATAACCACCTGTGGAACCAGAGAGAGATCGAGCAGCGACACCGGCGACGCAACCTCCGCAAAAAGCGCCGTTGCGGCGTAAAAATCCATTTCGATCGCCCCCAGCGCCCGCCACTCCATCTCATTGCCCACGCTGCGGTTGCGCGCCTGGCAGATCCCCAGATCGGCCTGACCGTTCGCCAGCATGGCTTCCGCCTCATCGCGCGATGCGCTGGTCAGGCTCAGGCGGATCTTTTTCGTCGCCAGCGTAGCGATCAGCGCCTGCAAAAAGGCTCTGGGGGTGAACGGATCGTAAACGAGGGCAATGTCCTGCGTCGCGCTGTCCGGCACCGTACGGGCAAACGCCTCAAACGCTTTGACCTGCCGCATCAGCAGGTGCGCCTGCCGCTGAAGCTGCTCCCCCTCCGGCGTCAGGCGCAGGCTACGCCCCTCCCGCAGGAACAGCGCGTAGCCCAGCCCATCCTCAAGGAAATCGATCAGATCCCGCAGGGTTGTACGATCTTTGCCGAGTTTACTGGCCGCCTTCATCAGGCTGCCGTGCTCAGCGACGGCGGTGAACGCCTCAAGCTGGGCAAAGGAATAGATCAGTGATGCCACGTCATTCTCCACGCGATTTTTCCGGGGGATTTTCCCCCATAACGCGTTTTTTATTATAGGCCTCAGGTTCTTAAACTGAAGTCCTTCCTGAGCCAAACGAGATAAATATGAAAATCAAAACAAACCGCACACTGCTCACGGCGCTGGTTATCAGCAGCCTGCTCTCGCCCGCCGTCATGGCGGCCTGCAACGGTACCGACCTCACGACCTGTCCGGCGCCTTTCGATGCCAGACTCCCGGACGCACATACCATGCTCACCTGGAGCCAGGCCGATCGCGTGGTGGGCTTTCGCAATGACTACCGCAACTACGCGGGCGATGTGTTCCGCCACGGCAACGCTACGCCACTGCTGCCCGCAGAAAAACCGCTCACCGATGCCCGCTATCAGGTGAAGGGTAAGATTTACAATCTTCAGGATTACCTGAAACGCCAGAACGTCAGCGGCATGCTGGTGCTGAAAAATGGCAAAGTGGCCTATAAATATCTGGGAGAAGGCAATACCGACTCTACGCTCTGGACGTCGCGTTCCGTGGGCAAATCCGTGGTCTCCGCGCTGGTGGGTGTTGCGATTAAAGAAGGGAAAATCCACTCCCTGGACGACCTTGTCACCCAATACGAACCGGATTTAAAAGGCACCGCCTGGGAGGGCGTAACGCTGAAACAGCTCATCACCCACACCTCGGGCGTGGCGTGGACTGAAGATTACACCAACGCGCAATCTGACTTCGCCCGGCTTACCGAATGCGAAGCGAAACCGGGCACCTACGACTGTGTGCGCACCCTGGTGAAGGGGTTACACCGTGAACACCCGGCGGGCGAAAACTGGTCCTATTCCTCGGGTGGTGCCTGGCTGTTAGGCGATGTGCTTGAGCGCGCCACCGGCATGACGCTCGCGGCGTATCTGGAGAAAAGCATCTGGCAGCCGTACGGTATGGCGAGCGACGGCGTGTGGCATGCCTACAGCAAAGGCCAGCACGACGTGGGTGCGCATGGGTTCAACGCCACGCTGGAAGACTGGGGGCGTTTCGGGGAGTTTATCCTGCATAACGGTACCCTGCCGGACGGAAAGCAGATCCTCCCCGAGGGCTGGGTGAAACAGTCCTCAGCCTGGACACAGGCCAAAGGATCGGTGTCCGAGGCGCATCCGAAGGGGTTGTACGGCTACCAGTGGTGGAACAATGAAGTGCCAGCCACCGCCACAAATGTGGAGCCGAAAGTCGAAAATTCGCTGAAGGATTCCCTGTGGGCGCTGGGTATTTTTGGGCAGATGATCATGGTTAATCAGAAAGAAAATCTGGTTATCGTCCAGTGGTCCACCTGGCCGCAGGCAGAGCCGTCATTCAGCGCCCAGCCGCTGGAAGCGTCGCTGATGTTTAGCGCGATTGCGAACGCGCTGCGCTGATAATCCCAAGCCAGGCCCCGCCTGGCTTCTCATCTGCGCGGTGTCACAAAACTGATATATCAGCGACTTAGCGAAACGTGGTAAATAAAAGATCATCGAAATGTTAAGTTATTGTTGAATATGTAAATACTGGTCAACGCATTGTCATTAATGCACCACACGCATCGGTTTATGCGCTATTTGCGCTTATTAATTTCCACTTCCTGATCCAGTTTTCAGAAACAGACGAGCATAACGTCGCTATAAAACTGGAGATAATCATGGTTTCCTCAACCTCACCTGCAACGGTTCGTGCGAAAGCGGGCGCGATTTTTCGCGTCACGTCGGGCAACTTTCTTGAGCAATTCGACTTCTTTCTGTTCGGCTTTTATGCCACCTACATCGCCCATACTTTTTTCCCGGCAAGCAGTGAATTTGCGTCACTGATGATGACCTTCGCCGTCTTTGGCGCGGGCTTCCTGATGCGTCCGATCGGGGCCATTGTGCTGGGGGCTTACATTGATAAAGTGGGTCGCCGTAAAGGGCTGATCGTCACCCTGTCAATTATGGCCGCCGGAACCTTCCTGATCGTGCTGATCCCTTCTTACCAGAGCATTGGCCTGTGGGCGCCGCTGCTGGTGCTGACCGGCCGCCTGTTGCAGGGTTTTTCGGCAGGCGCCGAGCTGGGCGGGGTTTCGGTTTATCTGGCGGAGATCGCCACGCCGGGCCGCAAGGGTTTCTACACCAGCTGGCAGTCGGGTAGCCAGCAGGTCGCCATTATGATCGCGGCGGCGATGGGCTTCGCCCTGAATGTGGTGCTGGAAGAGAGTGCCATTCGCGAATGGGGGTGGCGTATTCCGTTCCTGTTTGGCTGTCTGATTGTGCCGTTTATCTTTTTCCTGCGCCGCAAGCTCGAAGAGACCGAGGAATTCAGCGCCCGTCGCCACCATCTGGCAATGCGTCAGGTCTTCACAACGCTGCTCGCCAACTGGCCGGTCGTCGTCGCGGGCATGCTGATGGTGGCGATGACCACCACCGCGTTTTACCTGATCACCGTTTACGCGCCGACCTTCGGTAAAAAAGTCCTGATGCTTAGCGCGTCGGACAGTCTTCTGGTCACGCTGCTGGTGGCGGTGTCCAACTTCATCTGGCTTCCGGTGGGCGGCGCGCTGTCGGATCGCTTCGGGCGTAAACCGGTGCTGATCGCTATGACGCTGCTGGCGCTGGCGACCAGCTATCCGGCGCTGACGATGCTGGCCGCAGCCCCGAGCTTCTCAATGATGCTGACCGTGCTGCTGTGGCTCTCTTTCCTCTACGGCCTGTATAACGGCGCGATGATCCCAGCCCTGACTGAGATCATGCCAGCAGAGGTGCGCGTGGCGGGCTTCTCGCTGGCTTACAGCCTGGCAACGGCGGTCTTTGGCGGTTTCACGCCGGTGATTTCGACCGCCTTAATTGAGTACACCGGCGACAAAGCCTCCCCGGGCTACTGGATGAGCTTTGCCGCCGTTTGCGCCCTGCTGGCAACGCTCTATCTCTATCGTCGTCGCACGTTAATCCTGCAAACTGCCGTTAAGGAGTGATCCCTCATGCTTACATTCAGAACGGTGATTGCCGCCCTGACCTTCGCCACCCTCAGCGCGGGCGCGCTTGCGCAGGATGTGACGGTGATGATTTCTGGCGGCTTCAAAGCGGCGCTGGAGAAGCTGACGCCGCAGTACGAAGCGCAAAGCGGCGACAGGCTCATTGTGATCTCCGGCCCGTCGATGGGCAAAACGCCGCAGGCCATTCCGGCCCGGCTCGCCCGGGGCGAAAAAGCGGACGTGGTGATTATGGTGGGCGATGCGCTGGCGAAACTGGAACAGGATCGCAGGACGGCGGCGGGCTCCCGCGTGGAGCTGGCGGATTCGCCCGTCGGGATGGTCGTCAAAGCGGGCGCGCCGGTGCCGGATATCAGTACGGTGCCTGCCCTGCGGCAAACGCTGCTGAAGGCGCATTCCATGGCTTATTCCGACAGCGCCAGCGGCCGGTATGTTGAGAGCCAGCTGTTCCGTAAGCTGGGCATAGACGGCCAGGTCCACGATAAAGCGTACCGGGTTGAGCGTATCCCGGTGGCGTCTGAAGTGGCAAAAGGGAAATACGATCTCGGCTTTCAGCAGGTGAGCGAGCTTCTGCCGGTCCCGGGGGTGACGTTTGTGGGTAAGTTGCCTGACGACATGCAGTACATTACCCGTTTCGCCGGAGCCGTAACGCAGAAGGCTGACCATCCCGCTCAGGGAAAAGCGCTGCTGACTTTTCTCGCCTCGCCACAGGCCGCCAGCGTCATTACGGCAACGGGCTTAACGCCCGTCAGTGCACCTCGCGATACTGCTCGGTAATCAGCGTTTCGAGTTCGGCAGCAATATAGGACTGGATCCGACCGCGGCGGCGGATCAGCCCCACGGTTCGCCTGACTTCAGGCTCGGTTAAAGGTACCGACGTCAGCAGCGAATGCTCTGCGCGGGGCATTGACATGGCGGGAACGGCCGCAATGCCGATCCCGGCTTCAACCATCCCCAGCATGGTCGTCACGTGCCGCGTTTCGCAGATGCTGGGGCGCTCAGGCCGAATATGCCCGACCCGCTGGTCGAGAAGATTGCGGTTGCCGGAGGTCTTATCCAGACCGATATAATCCTGCTGATAAAAAGCCTGCCACGTCAGGCTTTTTCTTTTTGCAAGCGGGCTGTCGCGTCGGCAGGCGGCCACGTAGACATCCTCCACCAGCGGGACAAACTCGATGTCGGGCTGCAAACTCCGGGCAAAGCAGATACCAAAATCCGCCTGTCCGCGGGTGACGGCCTCGATAACATTTCCGGCGCTGCTGTCGATCAGTTTTATGCGCACGCGGGGGTAACGGGACTGAAAGCGGCGGATCACATCCGGCATAAAGTAACAGGCGGCTGACGGCACCGTCGCCACGGTGATCAGCCCCGTGCGCTCTTCGCTGGCCTTATCGATATCCGAAAGCATGGACTCCACGTCAGCAAGCAGTTGCCCGCACCGGTCGGCAAAGGTCTGTCCATACAGGGTCAGCGTGACGCGCCGGGTGGTTCTGTCGAACAGTTTTGTCCCCAGTGCCGCCTCCAGCTTTTCAATTCTGCGACTCAACGCCGACTGGGAAAGGCAGATAGATTCTGCCGCAAGACGGAAATTGCCGTATTCCAGTAAAGCGCGGAAGGCATAGAGATCGTTGAGGTCAAAATTGACGGGCATACTGACGGGATCCTTAAGCACGGTAGGGTAAGAAGAGATTTATCATAGCCGCGCACGACATACTTCACAAAATGAAGGGGATACCCCTAAAGCGCTATCAACATGACGGCACATAGTGATAGTTTATGCGGGCTGGATTCCTCTTAAACAGGCCGCCACTCTGCATGCAGCCGATGAGGAGTGTCATACTGCTTAACAGAGTATGTTGGCATGCTAACAGCCCCTGACCTTTCCATTTTGTTCACGTGCGAGTAACGAGCAAAGCGATGATTAAGTGGCCCTGGAAAACGAACGACGCTGGTCGAAATATGGCGCTCCCCTGGGATGAGGCTCTGGCGATCCCCGTGCTGGCGAATCTCTTGCCTGAAGAGCAATCAAAGCTGATTCAGCTGGCCGAGCGTTTTTTACAGCAAAAACGGCTGGTACCGCTACAGGGCTTCGAACTGGATCCGCTTAAAAATTCGCGCATCGCCCTGCTCTTCTGCTTGCCGGTGCTGGAGCTGGGTATCGAATGGCTGGATGGCTTCCACGAAGTGCTGATCTACCCGGCGCCGTTCATCGTCGATGATGAGTGGGAGGATGACATCGGGCTGGTGCACAACCAGCGTATGGTGCAGTCCGGGCAGAGCTGGCAGCAAGGGCCAATCATCCTCAACTGGCTGGATATTCAAGACTCGTTCGATGCCTCGGGCTTCAACCTGATCATTCACGAAGTGGCGCATAAGCTGGATACCCGTAACGGCGATCGCGCCAGCGGCGTGCCGCTGATCCCGCTGCGTGAAGTCGCGGGATGGGAGCACGACCTGCACGCGGCGATGGAAAACATTCAGGATGAGATCGACCTGGTGGGTGAAAGCGCGGCCAGCATTGATGCCTACGCCGCGACCGATCCCGCCGAGTGCTTTGCGGTGCTGTCCGAATATTTCTTTAGCGCACCTGAGCTTTTTGCCCCGCGCTTCCCGGCGCTGTGGCAGCGTTTTTGCCAGTTTTATCAGCAGGATCCACTCCAGCGTCTGCGGCAAAGTGAGGACGCAGCCAGCACATCCTCTCATCCGTTCCACTAATGTTTAAGGGGTACGATCGGTCGATCGTACCCACACGCTCACCGCGAGAAACAGCAGTGCCATTCCCCATGCGGCAGTAATCAAAAACTGCTCACCGTAAAAGCGCGTCACCACGGGTACCAGCAGCGCGCTGGCCCCGTAGCCCAGCGTATGGCTGGTGGCGATCACCCCTGCGCCTTTGCCCGTCGTCAGCCGATCGTTGAGCAAAAGCTGGTATCCCGGCGTTGCCATGGCGGCCCCCAGCGAAGTGATGACAATGCCCACGTAGAACAGGGCTAAACTGGCGAGAGACATCAGCCCAAGACCCGCCACCATCAGCACTGCGGCAATTAAGAGTAAAACTCTCGGGGTAAAATGCTGCGGGCGTACCACCAGAAACTGCGCCGCCAGGGTCGCCAGGGCGGCCAGACTTAGCAGCAGCGCGACATGATGGCTGATTTGCACGGCATCGCCATTGAATAACGGATGAAGATGCGGCGATAAGCCAAGCTGCATCAGGCTGACCAGCGCTGCCAGCAGCAGCGCCAGCACCAGGAAAGGCAGCATGGAGGCCTGTAACCGCGTCGACTGGTGCGCCACCGGCGGCAGCGGGGGATCGGCGGCTTCGCGCAGCACCAGCAGCAGCGCGATCAACGGCGCCAGCGCCATCAGCCAGAGCGGTGCGACCGGGCTGACGCTGAGCATCAGCGCGGCCAGAGGCGGTCCCAGCAGACGCCCGCAGCTCAGGCCAGAGCTTATCGTCGCCAGCGCCGCCATCCTTTTATCCAGCCCCGCGCGTTGAATGGCCCACGTCTGGGCCGCAGGCACCAGCCCTGATACCGTCAGGCCGTACAGCATGCGCGACAGAACCAGGCCCGCCATTCCCCAGAGGGCATTCAGCGCGCCGTTCGCCATCGCCCAGACTACCAGCGCCATCACGACGAAGCTCGCCAGGTAGCCGCCCAGCGAGGCCAGCATAACGATCTTACAGCCGTGCCGCTCGCTCTGGCGTCCCCACCAGGGCGATGCGGGTAAAAAGAGCATCGAGCCGAACATCAACAGCCCGGCCCAGACGGAGAGCGACAATCCGGTCAGGGAGACCAGCTGCGGCAGCATGACCAGCAAACCGTTTTGTCCAATACCTAATAAACCGGCGCCCAGTGCCAGGGGCCAGTTAGCTTTGGGGGCCACAACGTCAGTGAGATTCTCGGTACGGGTGCGCATAAAATTGTGAAGATAATGTCAATAAATGTGTGGAAATTATGAAGTTTATGAAAACAAATATTGCAAAAATAGTTGCCACTGTAAACAGAATGAATATCATAACGAGAATTATTATCAGTCATGGAATGAGGTACAACTATGCGTACTCTGCTCCGCTCCGCCGGTACAGATGTTGCGGCCCAGTGTTTTTTGAACGCGCTGCTGCGCGAAACGAAGGACTGGCACTATCTTCCCGCAACCCGTGCGGATGAGTTATCGCAGATTCATATCCCGCTCTCCCCAACCCAGGCCATTCGGGTTCCGGTACGCTATTTCTCCCCCACACAGCATCACCAGTATCTTTTCCCGGCAACGCTGATTCAGGCCGA
The DNA here is from genome assembly GCF_049237785.1 of Enterobacter cloacae complex sp. SHL022. Taxonomy (NCBI): domain Bacteria; kingdom Pseudomonadati; phylum Pseudomonadota; class Gammaproteobacteria; order Enterobacterales; family Enterobacteriaceae; genus Enterobacter; species Enterobacter cloacae complex sp. SHL022. Next base: position 409,535 of record NZ_JBMKJH010000001.1, read on the forward strand.
CAGCGACGGCGGTGACACGGTCACATTCCATCAACTGATTGATTTAATTATTGAAAAAGAGACGGTTAAAGGCGCTCTGGATGCCGATACGCTGGCTCGCTTTAAGCAGCGCGTCCTGGAAAGCCATACACACACCTGGCAGGCCATTGATTTACGCCACAACTGGGCAAACCTGCGCGATAAGCCGCTGACCTTTGCCGAAGCGGAACAGGCGCTGCTGGTCGGCCATGCTTTTCATCCTGCCCCAAAGTCGCACGAGCCGTTTAACGAGGCCGAGGCGCGTCGCTATCTGCCGGATTTCGCCTCCCGCTTCCCGCTGCGCTGGTTTGCGGTTGAGCATGAGCTGATTACCGGCGACAGCCTGAATGTCTCCCTGCGGGAACGTCTGCTGCGCTTTGCAGCGCAGAGCGCGCCGGCTCTTCTCGGTCACTTCACCGACACCTGCTGGCTACTGCCGATGCACCCGTGGCAGGCCGACTATCTGCTGGAGCAGGACTGGTGCCAGCGTCTGGTAGAAAAAGGCGCCCTGCGCGATCTGGGCGAAGCCGGTGCGCCATGGCTACCCACCAGCTCTTCCCGCTCGCTGTACAGTGAAACCAACAGCGACATGATTAAGTTTTCCCTGAGCGTGCGCCTGACCAACTCCGTGCGCACGCTGTCGGTGAAAGAGGTTAAGCGCGGCATGCGCCTGGCGCGGCTGGCGAAAACGGCACGCTGGCAGGAACTTCAGGCGCGCTACCCGACCATGCGTGTGATGCAGGAAGACGGCTGGGCGGGGCTGCGCGATGAGCACGGCGTCATTCAGGAAGAGAGCCTGATGGCCCTGCGCGTCAATCTGCTGTTCGATACCCCTGAAACGCAAACCAACGTGCTGGTGAGCCTGACCCAGGCCGCGCCGGACGGCGGCGACAGCCTGCTCGCCGCGGCGGTGCGTCGTCTGAGCCAGCGTCTGGACTTACCCCTCGCCCAGGCCGCGCGCTGCTGGCTGGATGCCTACTGCGACCGCGTATTGCTTCCGCTGTTCAGCGCCGAGGCGGACTACGGTCTGGTCCTGCTGGCGCACCAGCAAAATATCCTCGTTGAGATGCAGCAGGATTTCCCCGTTGGGCTGATCTACCGTGACTGCCAGGGCAGCGCCTGGACCGAAGGGGCCGACGCGTGGCTGAATGAGGCAGGTGAAACCGAAGTTGAAAACCGCTTCGGTGAGAGCCAGCTGCTGCGCTACTTCCCTTATTACCTGCTGCTGAACTCTACCCTTGCCGTCACCGCCGCGCTCGCCGCTGCCGGTTTCGACAGCGAAGAGAACCTGATGTCCCGCGTGCGTGACGCGCTGGCCGAACTGCGCACGACGGCGAAGCAGACCCGCTGCCTTGATTATGTGCTCGACAGCCCGACCTGGAACTGCAAAGGCAACTTCTTCTGCTACCTGCACGATCGCAACGAAAACACCATCGTCGATCCGGCGGTGATCTATTTCGACTTTAGCAACCCGTTTTATAAGGAGAAGGCGTGATGGCAAACGCGAATATCGTCCATTCCGGCTACGGCTTTCGCTGCACGGTCACGGAACAAAACCTGCCGCTGACGCTGGGTCTCGACGGCTGCGCGGTGCTGGAGCGGCTGATCGGGCTCCCGGACGGCTGGCTGGTGGACGCCCTCGACCAGCTGTTTGTTGCCGCGCCCGCCCTGACCGGCATTACCCTGCCGTGTGCAGCCTGGCAGGATGAACCTCAGGCGCAGGCGCTGTTTAGCCTCGTTCACGGAGATTATCTGGCGCGTGAAATTTTCTGGCAGCTGCCGCTGTGGCTGAAAGGCGAACGCCCGCAGGCGAGCGGCGGAATGCAGTTTGACGAAAGCCGTCAGCTGTACTTCCCGCTGCGCCCTCACCGCCCGCAGGGCGAGGTGTATCGCCGTTACGATCCGCAGATTAAGCGCACCCTGAGCTTCCGCGTGGCGGACGTGGCGCTGGACGGCGAGCGTTTTACCCGCTGGATGAACACCCCACGCGTGAACGCTTTCTGGGAGATGGCCGGCCCGCAGGCCGAGCAGGAGAACTACCTGCGTCGCCAGCTCGACTCGACCTATTGCTATCCGGTGATCGGCTGCTTTGACGATCAGCCATTCGGCTATTTTGAACTCTACTGGGCGGCGGAAGACCGCATTGGCCGCCACTATCGCTGGCAGCCCTTTGACCGCGGGCTGCATATGCTGGTGGGCGAAGAGAACTGGCGCGGAGCGCAGTATATCCGCAGCTGGCTGCGCGGCCTGAGCCACTATCTGTATCTCGATGAACCGCGCACGGCGCGCATTGTGGCGGAACCGCGCTTCGACAACCAGCGTCTGTTCCGCCATCTGGCGTCCGCCGGTTTCGACACGGTGAAAGAGTTCGACTTCCCGCACAAACGCTCCCGCCTCATCATGAGCGAGCGTCATCGCTTCTTCCACGAGGTGGAACTGTGAACGCACTCTGGCAGAAAGTGAACCGCGAGATGGTGGCGAAGATCCTCGCCGAACTGGAATATGAACGCACCCTGCGCGCCGAGCCGGATTCGGCGGACTACTGGCGCATTAGTATGGGCAACGCGTGCTGGCAGTTTCGCGCCACGCGTGGGATCTGGGGCTGGCTGCATATTGACCCTGATACCCTGACCACCACCAGCGGCGCGGCGGTCGAAGCGGAAAACGCGCTGCTGCAACTGGCCACCGTACTGGAGATGAGCGACGCGCAAACAGCGGAGCACATGGAAGATCTCTACGCCACGCTGCGGGGCGACATGCAGCTGTTGCAGGCGCGTGAAACGCTGGATGCCGATGCGCTGATCCACCTTGACCCGGACGAGCTACAGTGCCTGATGCGCGGTCACCCGAAGTTTATTTTCAATAAGGGACGCCGCGGCTGGGGGCTGGATGCCCTGCGCCTGTACGCGCCGGAATATCGCGGGCGTTTTCGCCTGCACTGGGTCGCCGTGCAGCGCGATCGTCTGGTCTGGAGCAGCGACGCCGATTGCGATATTAACGCCCTGCTCTCCAGCGCCATGGACGATGCCGAGCGCGAGCGGTTCGACGCCCGCTGGCAGGAGCTGGATCTGGATGATAGCTGGCTGCCGGTGCCGCTGCACCCGTGGCAGTGGCAGCAAAAAATTGCCATTCATTTCCTGGCGCAGCTCGCACGCGGTGAAATGGTGGAGTTGGGTGAGTTCGGCGATGAGTATCTGGCGCAGCAGTCCCTGCGCACGCTGACCAACGCCAGCCGTCGCGCGCCGTATGACATCAAGCTGCCGCTGACCATCTACAACACCTCCTGCTATCGCGGTATTCCGGGCAAGTATATTGCCGCCGGTCCGCTGGCCTCGCGCTGGCTACAGCAGCAGTTTGCCAGCGATGCCACGCTGATTCGCTCCGGGGCGCAGGTGCTTGGCGAACCCGCTGCCGGATATCTGTCGCATCCGGGTTATGCCGCATTGCCTGAGGCGCCGTACCGCTATCAGGAGATGCTGGGGGTGATCTGGCGCGAGAACCCATCCTGCTATTTACAGGATAGTGAACAGGCGGTGCTGATGGCGGCGCTGATGGAAACCGATAATCAGGGGCGCCCGCTGATTGACGCATGGATCAAACGCTCGGGGTTAACCGCTGACGCATGGCTGGAAAAGCTGTTTGAGGCGACGGTGATCCCCTTCTATCACCTGCTCTGTCGCTACGGGGTGGCGCTCATCGCCCACGGCCAGAACGTCACGCTGGTGATGAAAGATTACGTTCCGCAGCGCATTTTGCTGAAGGATTTCCAGGGCGATATGCGCCTGGTGGATGAAGATTTCCCGCAGGCGCAGAGCCTGCCGGAGCAGGTAAAAGCGGTGACGGCGCGCCTCAGCGCGGATTACATCATCCACGACCTGCAAACCGGCAACTTTGTCACGGTGCTGCGCTTTATATCCCGCCTCACCCTGCAATGCGGCGTGAATGAAACCCGCTTCTATCAGATCCTGGCGCTGGTGTTACATCGTTATATGGCCGCCCATCCGGATCTTGCGGCGCGCTTCGCGAAGTTCGACCTGTTTAAGCCGCAGATTATTCGCGTGATCCTCAACCCGGTCAAACTGACCTTCTCTGAACACGACGGCGGCAGCCGCATGCTGCCGAACTACGTCTGCGATCTTGATAACCCTCTTTTTCTGGCCTCCCGGGAGTCAGCGCAATGAAAACCTATGATTTCATCGGCATTGGTATCGGTCCGTTCAACCTCAGTATTGCCGCGCTGGCGGAGGGGCTGGACGGTTTTAGCTCGCTGTTTCTTGAACGCAAGCCGCACTTCTCCTGGCACCCGGGGATGATGGTGCCGGACTGCCATATGCAGACCAGCTTCCTGAAGGATCTGGTCAGCGCCGTAGAGCCAACCAACCGCCACAGCTTCCTGAACTACCTGGTACAGCGCAAAAAGTTCTACCGTTTCCTCACCACCGAGCAGCGCACCGTGTCGCGCGAGGAGTTTGCCGACTACCTGTGCTGGGCGGCGGATAACCTCACCAACCTGGCCTTCAGCCAGCAGGTACAGCAGGTCAGCTTTGATGAGCAAAACGGCCTGTTTGAGATCGTGACCCAGCGGGATCGCTTCCTGGCGCGGCACGTCTGCGTGGGGATTGGGAAGCAGATCAATCTGCCAGACTGCGTCACCGCGCAGGACGATACCTGCTTCCACGCCAGCGAAATGATGCTGCGCACGCCGGATTTAGCGGGCAAGCGCGTCACCGTCGTCGGCGGCGGCCAGAGCGGTGCGGATCTGTTCCTGAATATCTTCCGTGGGGAATGGGGCCAGCCGCTGAGCCTCAACTGGGTGTCGCGCCGCAACAACTACAACGCGCTGGATGAAGCCGCGTTTGCTAACGAGTATTTCACGCCAGAGTATGTGGACAGCTTCTCGACCCTCGGTGACGACGCCCGACGTCAGATGTTGCAGGAGCAGAAAATGACCTCCGACGGGATCACCACCGAGTCCCTGCTGGCGATTTACCGCGCCATGTACCACCGTTTCGAAGTGCTGCGTGAAAAACCCTGGGCGCACCTGATGCCGTCCCGCTCGGTGACGGCGCTGACGCGCCAGGAAACCGGACCTCGCCTCAGCATCCAGCATCACCTGGACGGCGGGCGCGAACAGCTTGAAAGCGACGTGGTGATTTTCGCCACCGGCTACCGCGCCGTGCAGCCTGCTTTTCTCGTCCCGCTCTCTTCCCGACTGCGTCTGGATGAGGATGAAGCCTTCTGCATCAACAACGATTTTACCCTTGAATGGGACGGCCCGCAGAGCAACCGCCTGTTTGCCGTGAATGCCGGGATGCACCGTCTCGGTATTGCCGAACCCCAGCTCAGCCTGATGGCCTGGCGCGCGGCGCGAATTTTGAATCGCGCTCACGATGACGAGCCGTTTGAGCTGGCAACCACCCCCGGCGTGATCCACTGGCGGAGCACCACCAGCCCGGAGAGCAGCCAGGTTTTTAAATCATTAATAAAGACCACCGAGTACTGACACACACATTCAGGATCAACATAACAATGAAACGTTCTCATCTTTGGGTTTTAAATCCGTGCTTGCTTGCCATGCTTTCTACCTCTGCGTGGGCGGAAGAACAAAAGGAAGAAGATATTGTGGTCTCCGCCAGCCGGGCACATCGCAGCGTGGCAGAGATGGCGCAAACCACCTGGGTTATTGAGCGGGCGGAAATTGAGCAGCAGGTTCAGGGCGGGAAAGAGATTAAAGACGTTCTGGCCCAGCTGATCCCCGGCATGGACGTCAGCAGCCAGGGACGTACCAACTACGGCATGAACCTGCGCGGTCGCTCCATGATGGTGATGGTGGACGGCGTACGTCTGAACTCGTCCCGCAGCGACAGCCGCCAGCTCGACTCTATCGATCCGTTCAACATTGACCGCATCGAAGTGATCTCCGGCGCCACCTCGCTGTACGGCGGCGGCAGTACCGGCGGGCTGGTGAACATCGTCATCAAAAAAGGCCAGCCGGAGACCGAAGTGGAGTTCCAGACCGGGGCAAAAAGCGGGTTTAACAGCCATAACGACCATGATGAGAACGTCTCCGCAGCCGTGAGCGGCGGCAATGACAACGCCTCTGGTCGTCTGTCGGTCTCCTATCAGCGCTACGGCGGCTGGTATGACGGCAACGGCGACGAGGTGATTATCGATAACACCCAGACCGGCTTGCAGTATTCCGACCGTATCGACGTGATGGGGACAGGCACCATCAACATCGACGATCATCAGCAGCTCCAGTTAACCACGCAGTACTACAAGAGCGAATCTGACGGCAAGCACGGCCTGTTCCTTGGGGAGAATTTCGCTGCGGTCACGGGAGATGCCAAAGCCTATAACAAAGACAACCTGAACTCTGACCGTATCCCGGGCACAGAGCGTCACCTGATCAACCTGCAATACTCGAACACCGATTTCTGGGGTCAGGATCTGGTTGCGCAGATTTACTACCGTGATGAGAGTCTGACCTACTACCCGTTCCCGACGCTGAGCAAAGGCGCGGTGACCAGCATTGGCGCGTCCCAGCAGAAAACCGATTTTTACGGCGGCAAGCTGACGCTGAACAGCAAGCCGATGGACGACCTGACCCTCACCTGGGGCGTGGATGCCGACCATGAAACGTTCGATGCCAACCAGCAGTTCTTCGACTTAAGCAAAGCGGCGGCGAGCGGCGGCATGGAGCTGGACAATGCCTACAACGTGGGCCGTTATCCGGGTTACAGCATTACCAACCTCGCGCCGTTCCTGCAAGCCAGCTATGACATTGACGCCATCACCCTGAGCGGCGGCGTGCGTTATCAGTACACCGAAAACAAGGTGGACGATTTTGTCGGTTACGCCCAGCAGCAGGCAATCGCCACGGGCAAAGCCACCTCCGCTGACGCGGTGCCGGGCGGGAAAACCGACTACAACAACTTCCTGTTTAACGCCGGGATCCTTGGGCGTCTGACCGAACAGCAACAGCTGTGGTTTAACTTCTCCCAGGGCTTCGAGATCCCGGACCTGGCGAAGTACTACGGCTCCGGCACCTATCAGCTGGTCGATGGTCACTATCGTCTGCAAAACAGCGTCAATGTGAACGACTCAACGCTGGACGGGATTAAGGTCAATGCTTACGAGCTCGGCTGGCGCTTCACCGGCGATAACCTGCGTACTCAGGTGGCGGCATACTACTCGCTCTCGGATAAAACCATCACCATCAACAAGAGCGACATGACCATCAACCTGGAAGACGACAAACGTCGTATCTACGGGATTGAAGGCCAGGTGGATTATTTCTTCACCGACAGCGACTGGAGCACCGGGGCGAACTTTAACGCCATCAAGTCCGAAACGCGTGAAAACGGTAAATGGGAGAAGCTGACGGTCGACAGCGCCAGCCCGTCTAAAGCCAGCGCATGGGTCAACTGGGCGCCGGGCGACTGGACGCTACGCGTGCAGAGCACACAAACCTTTGACGTGTCTGACGCCGACGGTAAGAAGATTGATGGCTATAACACCGTTGATTTCCTGGGTAGCTACGCCCTGCCGGTGGGCAAAGTCAGCTTCAGCGTGGAGAACCTGCTGGACAAAGACTACACCACCGCCTGGGGCCAGCGCGCACCGGGGCTGTATAGCCCAACCTACGGCGCACCGGGTCTTTATACTTATAAAGGCCGTGGACGTACGTTTGGTCTGAATTACTCCGTTCTGTTCTGATCCTGCGCGCCGCCTGTCTGCGGGCGGCGCGATTTGCTGTGCAATTTGAAAGCAAATTTGCTATTAAATCATCGGTTTGCTGAAATTGTCGACAAACGAACAAAAACGGTGTTTTCCCCTTTGACAAGGCGCACGCAGGTCGATAATATGCGCCTCGTTCACACGATTCCTCTGTAGTTCAGTCGGTAGAACGGCGGACTGTTAATCCGTATGTCACTGGTTCGAGTCCAGTCAGAGGAGCCAAATTTGAAAAGCCTGCTTTTAAAGCAGGCTTTTTGCTTTTGTGGGTTCGGTAAATTTGCCGGGTGGCGGCTGCGCCTTACCCGGCCTACTGATTAGCGACTAAATCTGATAATCAATCGCCACCTCTTCCGGCTCCATCACCTGGCGTTTGATCTCATCCACCGACAGCCCCGCGTTGCATAGCTCAATAAAACGCCACACGTAGTTACGCTGAAGCTGCCCGCGCTTTAGCCCCAGCCAGACGGTATTCGCATCGAACAGGTGACGCGTATCCAGACGCACCAGATTTCCGGCCTCATATTCTCCGCCAGACTGCTCGGCCACCAGGCCAATCCCCAGCCCTAACTCGACGTAGGTTTTGATCACGTCGGAATCCTGCGCGCTCAGCACCACGTCCGGCGTGAGCCCTTTACGCTTGAACGCTTCATCAATGCGCGAGCGCCCGGTAATGCCCTGCCGGTAGGTAATCAGCGGCCATTTGACGATCTCTTCCAGCGTCAACGGCGAAACCTGATTCAGCGGGTGATCGGCGGGTAACAGCAGGCTGTGGTGCCAGCGGAACCACGGGAACGCCACCAGCAGCGGGTCGTTGCTCAGCCGTTCACTGGCGATACCGATATCGGCCCCGCCGTTATGCAGCAGCACTTCGATTTCCTGCGGCGTGCCCTGGATCAGTTCGAGACGTACGTCCGGGAAGATCTCACGAAATGCTTTGATAACCGTCGGAAGACTGTAGCGCGCCTGCGTATGGGTGGTGGCGATAGTCAGCATACCGGAAGCGTCGTTGGTAAAGAGATCCGCCAGCCGGCGAACGTTGCTGGCCTCGTTGAGAATGCGCTCAGCGATGGTCAGCAATGCCTTGCCTGGCTCGGTCATACCCAGCAGGCGCTTGCCGCGACGGATAAAAATCTCAATGCCTAACTCCTCCTCCAGCTCGCGGATATGCCGGCTGACGCCCGACTGAGAGGTGTAAAGCATATTGGCGACTTCGGTCAGGTTGTAATCCCGCCTGGCCGCCTCACGAATAATTTTAAGTTGCTGGAAATTCACAATTCACTCCGGCGCATCTGACATAAGGCTATTGTTAGAGTCAGCCGGGCTGGAGAACAAATAATAAAAACCAGCATCTTATGCTTATTTGGAATATCAGCTGACCAGTTGCAGCTCGCGATTTTCCAGCGACGGCTTACTGACCAGAGACATCAGGATCTCTTTCACCGCCTGCGCCTGCGGTGACAGGGAGCCGCGCGCGGACATATTTAACGACAGCGGTAAGCTCATGGATGGCGTGGTGATACGGGCCATCCAGCCGTTTGCCGCGCTGCACAGTGAACGTGCGGCAGACTCGGGCAGAACCGTTACACCCATGCCGCTGGCAATGGCGGCAGTCAGCGTGGAGATGGAGTCGATCTCGCCGATGATCTTCGCCGTCAGACGGCGCAGCGAAAACGCTTCGTCAACGCGCACGCGCACGGCACTGTAGTCGCGCGGCAGAAACAGGTTCATCTCTGCCACAGCTGTTAAATCAATGCTCTGGCCAGGGCAATCACGGGTACCGACCAGATAAAGATCTTCCTTCAGCAGCGGCTGGCTGGTGATCCCGGCAACCGGGGAGCGATCGTACAGCACCGCCATATCCAGCTGACCGTTGAGCAGTTTGTCATTGAGCACGGAACCACTGTTCTCATGCAGATAAACCAGCACTTCCGGTAGCTCTGCTCGCACCGCCTGAAGCAGCGGCATGGTTACCGACGATGCGGCCGTTCCCGGCGCCAGCCCGATAGAGACATGGCCACTCAGGGTCTGACCCACATTGTGCACGGCCAGCTGCGCTTGTTCACACTGACGCAGGATCGTGCGGGCATGGGTATATAAAATTTTTCCCGCTTCGGTAGGCGTTACGCCGCGCTTGGTGCGGATCAACAGTTGCTGGTCCATTTCGCCTTCCAGAGTCGCGACCTGCTGGCTCAGCGCAGGCTGCGCGATATGCAGCACTTCAGCCGCCTGGGTCAGGCTGCCGATATCGACGATTTTTACGAAGTATTTCAGTCGTCTTAAGTTCATGTTGCCCCCTGTTCGAAAATAGCGTGCCGGTAACGGCTGTGTTGTTAAACAGGTTTTGCAATATGGATGCCAGTTTTTTGCAGCGGGTGTATGTCTCTGCTAAGCGGCTGAAAATAAGGAAAGCCAATCACTGATGCCTGTTTTGAGATGGGGACAACGGTTTCCGATCTGCCCCATTCGGGGTATATCTGCACAATAATGGTGCATTCCGTTGGCAAAAACGTCACTTTGCTGGTTTTGTCAGCAAACAGTCTAAAGTGGGCGATCCATCCTTTGACAAGGCGTACGGAGGTCGATAATATGCGCCCCGTTCACACGATTCCTCTGTAGTTCAGTCGGTAGAACGGCGGACTGTTAATCCGTATGTCACTGGTTCGAGTCCAGTCAGAGGAGCCAAATTTGAAAAGCCTGCTTTTAAAGCAGGCTTTTTGCTTTTCTGCGTTCGGTAAGTTTGTCGGGTGGCGCTCCGCTTACCCGACCTACGGTACTCAAGGCCCGGCAAGCGAAGCGCTACCAGTCATAGCAAGCTTCACCGGCATCCCCGACCGCCGTTCCAGTTCAGCGCCCGCCCCTTCACTTATCAGCTGCGTCCTTTGTGCGGCTGAAATGGGCAGCGGCACCTTATTTGTCGATTCAAATTCCGCGCGATTGCGTGAAAGCGGCTCGTGAACCTCTACCCAACGGCTACCGTCCGGCTCCGTGGTCACTTTTACGGGCTGATCGATAAGCTGTACCCGCGTCCCCACCGAAACGTTATCGAACAGGTATTTGATATCGTTATTACGCAGGCGAATGCAGCCCTGGCTGACGCGCAGACCAATGCCGAAATTTGAGTTAGTACCGTGGATCGCGTACAGCCTGCCGATATAAAGGGCATACAGCCCCATCGGGTTATCCGGCCCGGCGGGAACGAACGCGGGCAACGTTTTCCCTTCCTTCGCGTAAGCGCGTCGCGTATTTGGCGTGGGTGACCAGGTTGGGCCTTCCTGTTTGCGCTCAACGGCGGTTACCCAGTTACGCGGCGTTTCGCGCCCGGCCTGACCGATGCCAATAGGCAGCACCTCAACCGTGTTGCTGCCGGGTGGATAATAGTAAAGCCGCATTTCCGCGACGTTCACCACAATTCCCTCACGCACCGTTGGCGGCAGAATAAGCTGCTGGGGTACCGCAAGCTGTGTTCCGGCTCGCGGTAAAAACGGATCCACCCCCGGGTTGGCTTCCAGCATATTGCTCAACCCCTGTCCGTGCTGCGCTGCAAACGCTTCGAGCGGCAGAGTATTGCCCTCAGGCACGGTGATGGTGATCGGCACCCCCACCAGGCGGCTGCCCTCGGGAGGGAGGGGGTAGGTTACAGCAGATGCAGCGGGAACCAGAATACCAAGCGTAAAAACGAACGAGGCAAATCGAATCATAGTGTTCTGTACTCAGTCAAAGAGAAAGCCTGCCGGTGGGCAGGCTTAGCCTGCTCATTCAGTCATCTTTTCGTCGTGCGCCATCTCCGGGTAAGGACTTTTTCTGCTTCAACAATCATGAACATCGCAAACCCAATCAGGAAGGTAATGATCCAGTAGCGGAACGGTAGCGCTTCGGTACCGAACAGCATTTGCATGAACGGCGCATAGATGATCAGAAGCTGAAGGGCCAGAAGTACGCCGCTCACGATCCATATCCCCTTATTAGCCAGCAGACCTTTACTCAGGGAGAAGCCGTCGGTGACGCGGCAGTTGAGCATGTAAAACCACTGGGCGGTGACCAGCGTTTGCAGCAACACGGTGCGGATGAACTCCGGCGAGTAGCCGCGAGGTTGCAGCCAGGCCTCCAGCACAAAGGCGCTGATGGCAATCATCAGGCCGACAAACACCACTCGCCAGATGGCATAACCGTCCATCACATGCAGGTTAGACTTACGCGGCGGCCGGTTCATGATGTCCTTCTCACCCGCTTCAAACGCCAGGCCAAACGACAGCGTTGCCGAGGTTGCCATGTTCATCCACAGGATCAGTACCGGTGTTAACGGGATCAGGTTCCCCGCCAGCAGGGCAATAATGATCAGCAGGGCCTGGGCGATGTTGCTCGGGATAACGAACAAAATGGTCTTTTTCAGGTTGTCGTAGACCCGACGCCCTTCATGGACCGCCCGGGCAATGGTGGCAAAGTTATCATCCGTTAACACCATATCGGCGGCTTCTTTGGTGACTTCAGTACCTTTGATCCCCATCGCGATGCCGACATCCGCCCGCTTCAGCGCAGGCGCATCGTTCACCCCGTCCCCGGTCATTCCGACCACTTCCTGCTTACTTTGCAGCGCCTGCACCAGGCGGAATTTATCTTCCGGGCTGGTTCGGGCAAAGATATCGTATTTTTGCGCCGCCTCGCTCAGCTGGTGGTCGTCCATCGCTTCCAGCTCGCGCCCGGTAATGGCGCTCGCCGCGTTGCCAATACCCAGCATCTGTCCAATGCTCATCGCCGTTTGTGGATGATCCCCGGTAATCATTTTCACGCGAATGCCCGCCTGCAAGCAGTCGGCAATGGCCGAAATGGCTTCCGGGCGCGGGGGATCCATCATGCCCGCAATGCCGAGCAGTATGACCCCCTCTTGCAGATCCGCATGCGTCAGCTCGCGCTGCCCGCTGGCGGCCGGTTTCCAGGCCGCAGCCACCATGCGCAATCCCTCGCGCGCATACTCTTCAATCTTCTCTTCCCAATAGTGCAGGTTGAACGGCTCCAGCCCGTTTTGGGTCTGCTGGTGCAGGCAAAGACGGAAAAGGACGTCCGGCGCACCGGTGATTAACATCACCTCTTCGTCGCCCAGGCGATAAAGGGTGGACATGTATTTATATTGCGAATCGAATGGGATTTTACTGCGCAATTCGGCGTCAATTGTCGGAAGCGGGATTTTGGCCGCCAGCACCTTCAGCGCGCCTTCGGTTGGCCCGCCGGTGATTTTCCACAGCCCCTGCTCATCTTTGATCAGCTGGCTGTCATTACAGAGATCGACGGTGCGCAGATAGCGCTCAAGCACAGACCCCTGGGTCACGGTGACCGGTGTTGGATCGTCAACAGGGTGAATAGCGCCCACCGGTTCGTAACTGTCTCCCTCGACGCGGTAGGTGGTGTCCGCGGTAATCACCGCTTTTACCGTCATCTCATTCATGGTCAGGGTGCCGGTTTTATCCGAGCAGATAACCGTCATCGCCCCCAGCGTTTCCACGGTAGGCAGCTTGCGAATAATCGCCTTGCGACGCGCCATCGCCTGCACGCCCAGCGAGAGGATGATCGAGATAATGGCCGGTAATCCTTCCGGCACCGCCGCCACCGCAAGGCTAATCAGCGACAGCACCAGCTCTGAAACGGGCATATCGCGGAAGATGAGGCTGAAAACGAACAGCGCCAGCATCATCACCAGAATGGTGATAAAAATGGTCTTGCCGAGCTTGTCCATTTGCACCATCAACGGGGTACGGTGTTTTTCAATGTCTGACATCATCTGGTTGATATGGCCGAGTTCGGTCTCCCCACCGGTTGCCACCACCAGCCCTTTTCCCCCGCCGGAGCTGACGGTGGTGCCCGAATACAGCAGATTGTAACGGTCACCTAACGGGAGTTCGCCGCTGAGCACATCGCTGCTTTTCTCCACTACCGTGGATTCGCCGGTGAGAATAGCTTCTTCCACCCGCAGGTTGTGCGCCTCTATCACGCGAAGATCGGCAGGAATGCGATCCCCGGCGCGTATCACCACGATATCTCCCGGCACCAGCGCTGTCGTCGGGATAGTTTCATGGTTGCCCTGCCGGATGACCACAGCCTCGCTGGAGAGCATATTACGAATGCTTTGTAGCGACTTCTCCGCATTGCTCTCCTGAATATGGCCAATCAGGGCGTTAATGATAGCCACCCCAAGAATGACAAACATATCCACCCAGTGTCCCATTATCAGCTTCAGCAGCGCCGCCGCCAGAAGGACGTAAATAAGGACATCGTTGAAATGGGCCAGAAAGCGCAGCCAGCCAGGTTTACCCGGTTTTTGCGGTAAGGCGTTTTCGCCGTATTTTTCCAGCCTGGCGGTGGCTTCTGTACTGCTAAGTCCGTCGAGGCTGGATTGGATATTTGTCAGGGTTTCATCAACGGTCTGTTGATAATACGGGCGGTGAGGCTTTTCTGTTTTCATCGTTCCTTCCTCGGGTTCTTTTCAGAAATCACCTTGCTTTCATGTCATTAACGAATAACGAAAACAGGAACATGCGCATAACGAACGATACTCGCCGCCTCTGACCCTAATAAATGGGTTTGAATATTGGGATTACGCGATCCCACAATAATCGCACCGACGTTAAGTTCATCCGCCAGTTTGATTACCTCATCACGTATATTCCCGCTGCGAACATGCAGATGGACATTTGCTTCCGGCAGGTTGATTTTTTTTACCAGCGCAGCCAGTTTTTCTTTAGCATTATTAATCATATATTCATCCATCTTTCTCGCGTCTGCAATAAAACCGCGGGTCAGTTCCGCCGAGAACTTTGGCATAACGTACAGCAGATGGACATTACCCGATGCGCTTTGCGCCAGGAATTGGGCATGCTGTAGCGCTTTATCAGACAACGCTGTTTCGTATACATCCACCGGCACCAGAATCGTTTTATACATATCAAGCATCCTTTTTATAACCAACACAACAGTGAGTGAATCAGGAGAGATCGCATCAACCCCATGGGTACAGGCGTGAATGCCTTTTACGGAAAAAAGGAATGGATGCTATTAAACGTAGCACAGGAATATCAGGATGTTATTCAAAGGGGATACGCTATTGTAACGCTTGTTTCGCCTGAGTATGTCACGCCACTAATAATGGTTATTTAACATTTATTTATTCACCGACTATGCTCATAGTCAGGCATGCAACACGTTCATTCTCTTTATCCCGCGCCACCTTCAACCTCATGGAGGAATGCATGTACGGTTTAAGCCTGATTCGCCTTGGTTTGTTTATTGCGCTCGCCATTATCGCCAGCACAGCAATCGGTTTATTTACCTATGTGGTCGTCTCGGCCCTGGCAGAATAGCGCCACCCCAGCATTGATGACGAAATAAATAAAACAATTATTATCAGGGGAATACTGTGAAGCGCTACCTCTCTCTTCTGCCTGCTGTTTTATTGCTGCTGACGGCGTGCGATCCGAAATCCGACCGCGCCGCGCCCCTGCCGAAAATGGTAAAAGTCGCAGAGGTGGTGAAGGCTGGCAACGCGCAGCAGCGCGTCTTTCCCGCCCGTATCGAATCCGGCGACGCCACGGATCTTGCGTTCAAACGTGCCGGGCAGATTGAGACCCTGGACATTCGCCAGGGTGTCGTTGTCAAACAGGGGCAACGGCTCGCCAGTCTTAACGATCGCGAAGCCCGGCAGCGTCTGAACGACAGGCAAACGGCGGCGACCCTGGCTCAGCGGCAATTCGACCGCTTCCAGACCCTGGCAGGACGCCAGGCCGTGTCGAAGGCCGAGATGGATGTCCAGCGCGCAAACCGCGATTCTGCAAACGCCGCGCTTCAGATTGCACGCGAAGAATTGAGTCAGATGACGCTCGTCGCCCCCTTTAGCGGGACAGCGGCCAGCGTACATGTGCGAAACCATCAGGTCGTCTCAGCCGGCCAGCCCGTCGTCACATTGACCCGTACCGATCTGCTGGACGTGGTGTTCAGCCTTCCAGAGAACCTGTTTAACACCTTCGATATTCGCAATGCGCAATACAAACCGGTAGTGAGGATCAACGCCCTGCCCGGTCGCGAGTTTACCGCTGTGTACAAAGAGCACTCAGGCAGTAGCGACAGCAACACTTTGACCTGGCAGGTAATTTTAACCATGCCCCGCCCGGATGATTTTCCCGTCGTGGGCGGCGTCAGCGGAACGGTCACCATCAATTTAACCAACCTACCGGCGGGCGTGGGCAGTGAGGCGCTGGTGGTGCCGGTTGAAGCGGTCTTTAACCCGGATAACCGCCCGCGCAATGAGCCACACGTCTGGGTGGTGACGGGCGAAGGCGATACGTTGCACCTTGAAGATCGTAAGGTCAGCGTGGGACAAGTCAGCGCTGAGGGGGTCATCATCGTCGGTGGGCTTAAGGCGGGTGAACGCGTGGTGGCCGCAGGCGTTGGGGAGTTACATCCCAACCAGCCGGTACGTATCTGGACGCGTGAACGGGGACTGTAATGGATATCTCTCGTCAGTTTATCAGCAACCCGGTTCGCGTCTGGCTGACGATTTTGCTGCTGGGCGTAGGCGGCATTATTGCCCTGTTGAACATCGGCAGACTGGAAGATCCGGCGTTTACCATCAAAACGGCGGTGGTGATCACCCATTATCCGGGCGCGTCGGCGCAGCAGGTTGAGGAAGAGGTCACCCTGCCGCTGGAAAACGCGCTTCAGCAATTACCTTACCTGGATAACGTCAGCTCCATCTCCTCCAGCGGCCTGTCGCAGATCACGGTCAATATAGCCTCGCGCTACCACTCAAATGCGCTGCCGCAAATCTGGGATGAACTGCGTCGCCGGGTGGGAGATGCCGCCCGACAGTTTCCACCCGGCGTAGTGACCCCGTTTGTGAATGACGATTTTGGCGATGTGTTCGGCTTTTTCTTTGCCATTTCCGGCGATGAATTCAGCAATCCGGAACTGGTCCGGTATGCCGAGCAGCTGCGCCGGGAGTTGGTCCTCGTGCCAGGCGTGGGCAAAGTGGCCATCGGCGGAGCCCTCACCCAGCAGATTAACGTGGATATTTCTCTGAGCAAAATGGCCGCGCGCGGGATAACGCTGAACCAGCTTTCTGCCCAGCTCAGCAGGCTGAACGTGGTCTCCAGCGCGGGAGAGATCCCCTCCGGTACCGAGTCAATTCGTCTGCATCCTACCGGTGAATTCGAAAGTATTGACGAGCTGGCCGATCTCATCGTGACCCCGCCGGGCGTTGGGGCGGCTACCCGCTTACGGGATATTGCCACCCTGTCACGCGGGCTGGATGCCTCCCCTGCCACCATCTACCATGCCAACGGCAGAGAAGCCGTCACCATGGGCGTCTCCTTTATCCCCGGCGTTAACGTGATCGACGTGGGACATGCCCTGGAGGCGAAGCTTGAGCAGATGTCAGCCGAGAAACCGGCAGGTATCCATATCGACCTGTTTTACGATCAGGCGGCGGAGGTCGGGCATTCCGTTAACGGATTTATCATTAACTTCCTGATGGCGCTGGCGATTGTTATCGGTGTGTTGCTGATCTTTATGGGCTTACGCAGCGGGATCATTATCGCCTTTTCCCTCGCGCTTAATGTGCTGGGTACGCTGCTGATCATGTATCTCTGGGGTATTGAACTACAGCGCATTTCACTGGGCGCGCTGATCATCGCCCTCAGCATGCTGGTCGACAATGCCATTGTTATTGTCGAAGGGGTACTGATAGCCCGGCAGCAGGGCTCGTCCCTGATGAACGCCATTAGCAACATTATTCGCCGTTCTGCGCTGCCGCTGCTGGGTGCGACGGTGATCGCCATCCTGGCCTTTGCGCCCGTCGGGCTGTCGCAGGACTCTACCGGCGAATACTGTAAGTCGCTGTTTCAGGTTCTGCTGATTTCGCTCATGCTGAGCTGGTTCTCTGCCCTCACCATTACACCGGTGCTGATCAAATGGTGGCTGTTTAAACGGGACGCTGCGCCGCCAGAGGCTGACGAAACGGATCCCTATGACAAACGCATCTATCGGATCTATCAGGCGGTGCTCAACGCGCTGTTACGGCGTAAAGCGCCAACGCTGGTGGTGATGGCCGCACTGCTGGCAGCCGCCATCTGGGGCTTTGGCTCGGTGCGGCAGAACTTCTTCCCCTCCTCCAGCACGCCGATTTTCTTTGTCGACCTCTGGCTCCCTTACGGTACCGACATTAAATGGACCGAGAAGATGACCAGTGATATCGAGAAAACCATTAACGGCCAGCCTGGCGTGGAAACCACGGTCTCGACGATTGGTCAGGGAAGTATGCGATTTATTTTGACCTACAGCGGACAGCGGCAGTACAGCAACTATGCGCAAATCATGGTGAGAATGGACGACCAGCGTAACATCCCCGCCCTGACCCGCCACGTTGATGAGTACATCGCTCGGAACTATCCGCAGGTTAACGCCAGCACGAAGCGGGTGATGTTTGGCCCCTCCGGCGACAGCGCTATTGAAGTGCGTATTAAAGGCCCCGATCCCGACAGGCTGCGTCTGATCGCCAGCCAGGTAGACAACATTCTTACGCGCGATCCGGCGACGGACAGCGTCAGGAACGACTGGCAAAACCGCAGCAAAGTGATCCGCCCGCAGTACGTTACCGCGCTCGGACGTGAGCTTGGCGTGGATAAGCAGGACGTCGATAACGCACTGGAGATGAATTTCTCCGGCAGCCGGGCAGGCCTGTACAGAGAAGGAAGCGATCTGTTACCCGTGGTGGTGCGCCCGCCGGAAAGCGAGCGGCTGGACGCCAACCACCTGAACAACGTCCTGGTCTGGAGCCAGACCCGGCAGCAGTATATTCCGCTGAGCAACGTCGTCAGCGGCTTCGCGCTGGAGTGGGAAGATCCGCTGATCTTGCGTCGCGACCGCTCGCGCGTGCTGACCGTGCAGACCGACCCTGACCCGTTGAGCCAGCAAACGTCCGGCGATATTCTCGCCCGCGTGAAGCCGCAAATAGATGCCCTGCCCCTGCCTCACGGCTACAGCATTGAGTGGGGCGGGGACGCGGAGAATTCCAGCGAAGCGCAGCAGGGGCTATTTACCACGCTGCCGATCGGGTATCTGGTGATGTTTGTGATCACGGTGCTGATGTTCAGTTCGGTGAAAAACGCCGTCGCTATCTGGCTGACCGTGCCGCTGGCGCTGATCGGCGTGACGCCGGGGTTTTTAATTACCGGCATCCCCTTTGGCTTTATGGCGTTGATTGGCCTGCTGAGCCTGAGCGGGATGCTGATCCGCAACGGCATTGTGCTGGTGGAAGAGATAGAACAGCAGAAAGCGCAGCAGGATCAGCACAGTGCGATCGTTTACGCCGCCACGTCGCGCCTGCGTCCCATCCTCCTCACCGCCTTTACGACCGTACTCGGCCTCGCCCCTCTGCTGCTGGATGTGTTCTTCCAGAGCATGGCCGTTGTGATTATGTTTGGGCTTGGGTTTGCTACAATCCTGACGCTGCTGGTACTCCCCGTAATTTACGCGTGTTTCCATCGTAAGGACAAAGCTGAACAACAATGAATGCGACAGGGCTGAATATCATCAAGACGCTGGGCTGTATGACGGCGGTTACCTTTTTCACCATCTACAACACCTGGGATCATTACGATTATGACTATCACTGGATCCTCGGTTTTTTAACCTTCATTTCGACCATCGCCACACCGTTATTTTTTGTGGTTGCAGGGTATCTGGACGGGCAATCCCGACACGGCACGCGCTGGCAGCTGGATAAGATCAAACGCCTGGTGATCGTCTTTCTGTTCTGGGTAACCATTTACTACCTGTGGGAGCCCTACCAGCGCGGATATCTGATCCAGCCCTGGTTCGTGTTCGCGTTTATCGTGATTTACACGTTTCACCCGGTGGTGGAGCGGCTCAGCCAGCGACGAACGCTCTTTTGCGGGGTGATTGCCGCCCTGCTGCTTTTCTCATACGGGTACGATTTGCTGTCGGCCCTCTATCCTGATGCCCACGTCCTTTCATTGTCGCCGCAGTATCGCCTGTGGACGTGGCTGCTGTTTTATCTGACAGGCCAGCTCTTTTGCGATCCGCAGATCGCGGCGTGGATCGGCCGCAAAAACGTGGTCAGGGCCGCGGTGATTGCGATACCGTTTATCTATCTCTTCACATGGTTTTACGAACGGCACTTCTTTTTTGCGCTATTTAAAGCAGACAGAAACGCCTTTATCCTCACCGGATCGCAAATTTACATTCTGATTATTGCCCTGGTGATTGCGGCAAATGGCGTACGGTTTCGCCGCAATGCGGAGTTTAAAGAGTCCGTGCTGGCCGCCATTAGCAAAACGATGACCGGGGTCTATATCATGCACTACTCGGTGTTTCACCTGCTGACCGCGCTCATTCCGGTGACGTCCCTGAGCACCAAACTTGCTCTGATTGTGCTTACGTTTGTTACGTCGGTCCTGTTTTCGCTGCTGATCCTGTCCAACACAGTGGCCAAAAAAGTGATCACCCTCTAAAAGCCCAGGCGCAGCCAGGCAAACAGCACGTTGCCGTTGTTGTAGGTCCCGGGAATATAGGTGAACTGGACGGTGACGCGCTTATATCCGGCAGAGAAAAGCGGGAAGATAAACGGCAGCGGGACATAGTTGGCAAAGTCGTCGCGCGCGGTGATCCCCGCGGCGGCCCCGAGCCCCAGACGGAAATCTTTTGCGTTATCCAGATACCACCCCTTCTCCCAGCCGTAACCCATCGCGGGCTGCCACTCGTTGTGGGAATCTTTAAACATCATGGCAAACAGCGCGCTCCAGTTGCCCTCGTCGTTGTAGCGAGACACGCCCAGCCCCCCGCCCCACGGCATTTCGTTGTAATTATCCGTTTTCTCTTTGTCATACATGAAGCGTGCATGCCAGCTCAAAAACGGAAGGTAGAGATCGTAACGATCCGGCTGTTCCCAGGTTTGCGCAATATCGTCCGTTACTGCATCCCACCAGCGATGAATACGCTGTTCGCCATAGACTTTCGGCTCCGCATGCAGCGGAGATACGACTAAAAACAGGACTACCCACAGTGCAGGAAAGAGGCGTTGCATCGTTATTCCCTCAGCTTACTTCACACAGCGATCATTATTACTGTAAACCATTCAGCCCTAACCGGAGCCAAACAGGCTGATTTATGTTGTCGCCCGATAAGATGAAATTTATTTATTCTGCGCTTTCAGGAAAGATAAAAACGTTTTCTCAGGCCGCGTGTCGCGGTAGTCTCATACGTTCCGCCAATATGACGGCCGTGATGTGAGTGACCTTTCCTTATACCAATAATTAAAAATCAGTACAGACAGGACAACTATGGACTCCACCCTTATCTCCGCTCGCCGCAACGAGGAGACACCCTCGCTTAACCGCGCCCGCCGCGCCGCTTTAGGTAGCTTCGCAGGCGCCGTCGTCGACTGGTATGACTTTCTGCTCTACGGTATTACCGCTGCGCTGGTCTTTAACCGTGAATTCTTTCCCCAGATCAGCCCCGCCATGGGTACGCTTGCTGCGTTTGCCACCTTCGGTGTCGGTTTTCTGTTTCGTCCGCTGGGCGGGATAATTTTCGGCCACTTCGGCGATCGCCTTGGCCGGAAACGTATGCTGATGCTCACCGTGTGGATGATGGGTATTGCCACCGCGCTAATCGGTATTTTGCCCTCCTTTGCATCGATTGGCTGGTGGGCCCCGGTGTTGCTGGTGACGCTGCGCGCCATTCAGGGCTTTGCCGTTGGCGGCGAATGGGGCGGCGCGGCATTGCTGTCCGTGGAAAGCGCGCCGAAGAACAAGAAAGCGTTCTACAGCAGCGGCGTGCAGGTAGGTTATGGCGTGGGTCTGCTGCTCTCCACGGGCCTGGTGTCGCTAATAAGCCAGCTCACGACAGACGAGCAGTTCCTGAGCTGGGGCTGGCGTATTCCGTTTATCTTCAGCATTGTGCTGGTCGTGGTGGCCCTGTGGATCCGTAACGGCATGGAAGAGTCGGCTGAGTTTGAGCGGCAGCAGCGCGAAAAACCGGTCGCCAAAAAACGGCTGCCGGTGATGGAAGCGCTGGTGCAGCACCCTGGCGCTTTTCTGAAAATTATCGCCCTGCGCCTGTGCGAACTGCTGACGATGTATATCGTCACCGCCTTTGCCCTCAACTATTCCACGCAAAACCTCGGCCTGCCGCGGGAATTGTTCCTGAATATTGGCCTGGTGGTGGGCGGGATCAGCTGCCTGACTATCCCCTGCTTCGCCTGGCTGGCGGATCGCTTTGGCCGTCGACGGGTGTATATCACCGGGGCGCTTATCGGCACACTCAGCGCCTGGCCGTTCTTTATGGCCCTGGAGGCACAGTCGGTCTTCTGGATTGTCTTCTTCGCGATCATGCTTGCGAACATCGCTCACGATATGGTGGTCTGCGTGCAGCAGCCGATGTTTACCGAGCTGTTTGGCGCAAGCTACCGCTACAGCGGCGCGGGCGTGGGATATCAGGTGGCGAGCGTGGTCGGCGGCGGGTTTACGCCGTTTATCGCCGCCGCGCTGGTGACGTTCTCCGGCGGTAACTGGCATAGCGTGGCGATTTATCTGCTGGCGGGTTGCCTGCTTTCTGCTGCCACCGCCCTGTTGATGAAGGAAACCGCGCACAGCTGATCTCCTCACTTTTGTTTCACAGGCGTGTGACATACTATCGGGTATAGCCGCACACCTGTGGAACAAGGAGACAGACATGAATAATAAGGGCTCCAGCCTGACCCCGGCTCAGGCACTGGAAAAACTCGACGCGCTGTATGAACAGTCCGTCAATGCACTGCGCAGCGCCATCAGTGACTATATCGAAACAGGGAAACTTCCCGATGAAAAGGCCAGAACCCAGGGCCTTTTTGTTTATCCATCGCTCTCTGTCACCTGGGACGGTAGCGCCAGCAGCAATCCGAAAACCCGCGCCTATGCGCGTTTCACCCACTCCGGCTGTTACAGCACAACCATCACGCGACCTGCGCTGTTCCGCCCCTACCTGGAAGAGCAGCTTACCCTGCTGTATCAGGATTACGGCGCGCATATCAGCGTTGAGCCGTCCCTGCACGAGATCCCTTACCCGTACGTGATAGACGGCTCAGCGCTGACGCTGGATCGCTCCATGAGCGCAGGGCTGACCCGTCATTTCCCGACCACTGAGCTGTCGCAGATTGGCGATGAGACGGCGGACGGGATCTATCACCCGGCAGAGTTTTCACCCCTGTCGCACTTTGATGCCCGCCGTGTCGATTTCTCGCTGGCACGCCTGCGCCACTACACCGGCACGCCAGCCGAACATTTCCAGCCGTTCGTGCTGTTTACCAACTACACCCGCTATGTAGACGAATTTGTCCGCTGGGGCTGTAGCCAGATCCTCGACCCGGACAGCCCTTACGTCGCCCTCTCCTGCGCGGGCGGGATCTGGATCACCGCCGAAACCGAAGCACCGGAAGAGGCCATCTCCGACCTGGCGTGGAAAAAGCACCAGATGCCAGCCTGGCACCTGATCACCGCCGACGGTCAGGGCATTACGCTGATTAACATCGGCGTTGGCCCGTCGAATGCGAAAACCATCTGCGACCATCTGGCGGTACTGCGCCCGGACGTCTGGCTGATGATCGGCCACTGCGGCGGCCTGCGTGAAAGCCAGCTGATTGGCGATTACGTCCTCGCCCACGCTTATCTGCGTGACGACCATGTTCTTGACGCGGTTCTGCCGCCGGATATTCCTATCCCGAGTATCGCGGAAGTGCAGCGCGCCCTGTACGACGCCACCAAAGAGGTGAGCGGCATGCCGGGTGAAGAGGTGAAGCAGCGCCTGCGTACCGGTACGGTCGTTACCACCGACGATCGTAACTGGGAGCTGCGCTATTCCGCCTCCGCCCTGCGTTTCAATCTTAGCCGTGCGGTCGCAATCGATATGGAAAGCGCCACCATTGCCGCGCAGGGCTACCGCTTCCGCGTCCCTTACGGCACGCTGCTGTGCGTGTCCGATAAACCGCTGCACGGCGAGATCAAACTGCCGGGCCAGGCGAACCGTTTTTACGAAGGGGCGATCTCAGAGCACCTTCAGATTGGTATTCGCGCCATCGATTTACTGCGTGCAGAGGGCGACAAACTGCATTCCCGCAAGCTGCGCACCTTCAATGAGCCACCGTTCCGCTGATAACAAGGACACATCACGCATACCACTCACCCGGCCTGGGATTTCGTAGACCGGGTAAGGCGAAGCCGCCACCCGACAATTTTACCGAACGCAGAAAAGCAAAAAGCCTGCTTTAAAAGCAGGCTTTTTAAATTTGGCTCCTCTGACTGGACTCGAACCAGTGACATACGGATTAACAGTCCGCCGTTCTACCGACTGAACTACAGAGGAATCGTGTGAACAGGGGCGCATATTATCGATGCGCCCTGAGGATGTCAAAGGGTGAATGCAGATTTTCAATCGTTTGCCGATTTATTCTCCACTTCGCACATTTGTCAGGCACTTGCCGTTTCCGAAACCTCCTGCTCCGGTTTTTTTCGCGGATATTTCCACAGCCAGCGCCCGCTCACCATGCGCCAGTAGAACAGCGCGCCGCGCACGGCCCAGTCAAGGAACATCCCCAGCCAGACGCCGACAACGCCCATACCTAACATTACCCCCAGCGTGTAGCCCGCCACGACGCGACAGCCCCACATGCCGAGCATGGAGACCCACATCGCAAACCGGGCATCGCGCGCCCCTTTCAGCCCGGCAGGAAGTACCCAGGACGCGGCCCAGATTGGCATAAACGCCGCGTTGAGCCAAATGAGCACCTTCACGACCTCTTTCACGTCATTTTCATGCGTATAGAACGAGGCCATCAGCCCGGCAAAAGGCGCAGTTCCCCACGCAATCGCCGTCAGTCCAATGGTTGAAAGCCAGAAGACATGCCGAAGCTGCCGTTCCGCCTGCCCTATCTGCCCCTTTCCGAGACGTCTGCCGGTGATGATCGTCGACGCCGACCCCAGCGCGTTTCCCGGCAGGTTAATGAGTGAGGCAATGGAGAAGGCAATAAAGTTGCCGGCGATGACGTCTGTTCCCATCCCGGCAACAAACATCTGCGTCAGCAGTTTCCCGCCGTTAAACAACACGGATTCGATGCTGGCCGGAATCCCGATCCCCATCACTTCCCAGATAATGGCGAAGTTAAGCGGACGGAAATAACTTTTCAGCGTCAGGCGCAGCGATGGCGTAATTCCCGCCATCAGTACGCCGATTATCGCCGCCGCACCAATATAGCGGGAAATGGTCAGTCCTAAACCCGCGCCGACAAAGCCCAGCCCCTCCCAGGAAAAGACGCCATAAATCAAAACGCTGCTGATAATGATGTTCAGGATGTTCATGCCGCCGTTGATCAGCAGCGGGATTTTGGTATTCCCTGCTCCACGAAGCGCACCGCTACCAATCAGCGCGATGGCAGCCGCCGGATAACTCAGCACCGTCATTTCCAGGTAGGTGAGAGCCAGATCCTTCACCTCACTGGTCGCTTCTCCCGCGACAAAGTCGATAATTTCTTTGCCGTAATAATGGATAACCGCCGCAAGGATGATCGAAAAGAGGGTCATGATCATCAGCGACTGTCTGGCCGCTTCGCGGGCACGCTTCGGATCGAGCTTACCCAGGCTAAACGCCACCACCACCGTCGTACCGAGATCGATAGCGGCAAAGAAGGACATCACCACCATATTGAAACTATCCGCCAGCCCTACCCCGGCCATAGCTTCTTTACCGAGCCAGCTCACCAGGAATGTGCTCAGCACGCCCATCAACAGGACGCAGGTATTCTCCAGGAAAATAGGCACAGCAAGGGGGGTGATTTCACGCCAGAAGAGAACTCGATAACTCTTACGTTTTGCATACCAGGGCGTGCGCATAATCGCCTGGCGTAGGGGTGCGGTGACGTTCAAAATGGACCTTAGCGAGAAAGTTGAAACTCCATTTCAAATGATGGGGCAGAAATGCGTATCCTGCAAAGTATTTTCCATAAAATTATGTTTGGATTTACAACAAAATGACGACAGAATCATCAAACAAACGCTTTTGCCTGAGATCAGGTTTGACAAAAGTTTTTTCGCCGCTAAGATAAGCCTCCACAACGATTCCTCTGTAGTTCAGTCGGTAGAACGGCGGACTGTTAATCCGTATGTCACTGGTTCGAGTCCAGTCAGAGGAGCCAAATTTAAAAAGCCTGCTTTTAGAGCAGGCTTTTTGCTTTTTTGCGTTCGGTAAAATTTTCGGGTGGCGGCTTCGCCTTACCCGACCTACGTGATAACAGTCCTGTAGGCCCGGTAAGCGCAGCGCCACCGGGCAACAGAGTGTGCGATTACTCGCCTTTCGCGTCGACGTTTTTGATTTCGCCCATCACTTTCAGCTTCTTGGAGATGTCGCGACGCTCTTTGGACAGCTCAGCGTTTTTGATGATGTAGTCATCAACGCGATCTTCATAATCGCTCTTCATGCTGGCGATGATGCCCTGAATAGCTTCAACGCTCATACCTGGCTTGATGTAGTCGCTCAGGTTGTCCAGCAGCAGGACACGTTTCTGGTTGTCACGGATCTTCTTCTCTACGTCCTGGATTTCGCGCTGTAGCTTGTTTTTGCGGCGGAACAGGCGGACGAACTCCAGAACATCCTGGAACGAAGGCTTGGTAGTTTCCATTTTTACACCCCTGATAATGTGAGATTCGGATTCGTTAAAGCAACCGTTTTAACAGACAGCGGCTGCGAATGACAATGAGTATATCGTTTAAAACCATCATAACCCTAATTGTTGCTGAATCGAAGCAGCAGGCATCACATACGCTTTTTATTTGCGCAGAGCCCGGCAAATCAGCTGCGATAACAACTCCAGCTGCCGCGCCAGCTCCATACTCAGCCAGACATAACCATGGATGGGCGTTTCCGCCACATTGTCGCCCTGGCGCTCATTCATCAGCTGTTTGAGCTCGGCGACGATTTCGTTCAGCCGCTCGCTGTTCGCCCGTATTGGCTGCGGGTTACCTTCATAGAGCGCATGAGCGATGGTCAGCAGGGTTTGTTGCGTCATCTGCTGCGTCTCTTTCAGCGTATGCGCGTTGAGCATCAGAAGATGGCTGGGGCGTGAGGCCCAGTGGGCATTGATTTGCAGTTCAAGCATACAGACCAGATTACGGCTGACCGTCTGAATAGCTTCAAAGATGGCTTTCTGGATATGGGTTTCTTTGCTTGCTGGCGTAATTAACCCGCGCATTTTGACCACATCATTGAGGATTTTTTGCAGATGCTTTTCCAGCCGCGGACGCTCAATCAGATTCGGCGAAAACCCGGCCTGGTAGACCCGGTTAAATGCCGTGACGTAGTTTGCCATCTGAATGCGCCAGTGCAGGAAGGCGCGCTGCGGCCAGATGCCGGTAAACAGCATGGCGAGCAACGAGCCGAGGATCACGTCCCCGCTTCGCCACAATGCGGTGGTCATATCGCCCGCAGGTGCGCCGACCACAACCGCGAGCGTAATGCCAATCAGCAGCGCCTGATACGGTTTCTTGCCGAGGGCCAGCCATCCGCAAAGAAACATCGCCACCGCGCACCACAGCAACATGAACGGAAATGAAATCAGCTCCAGCTTCAGGGCGATAAGCCCAAGCGCTGAGCCTAAAACGGTGCCGCCTATGCGTTCGAAAGCGCGCGGGACCACGTTCCCCCAGAATGAGATCGGCCCCATCACCACCACCAGCGTGATCAGCGGCCACGTCCCTTCCGGGATATCCAGCAAACGAACCAGTACGAAGGTCAACACAAACGCCAGCGCAATGCGGCAACCGTGCACCACGCGATAATGTTTGTATAACCGAATTTCAAAAGGGGTTAATGACTTGTCGGGGCGCACACCCGTCTCCAGCTCTACGGCAAACCACAATTGTACTGTGTTTTCAGCCGGGTGGATCGCGCCCGGCTGAAAAACCCTGCGTTTCGCAGGATTATCCCACTTTGTGCTCTACCGGTACAAACATCTCAATATCCCAGTAGCCGTCAGCATTGCCATCGTTCAGATAGCGTTCGAAGCAGGGTTTTGCTGCAATCTGGAATTTGCTGTCTTCCAGAAGGGAGTTGAAGAACTGATACCACGGCGTGGCGAAATCATGATTTTCGACGCGCGCGGCAGCAATAGCATACTCTCCGGCAGCAATTTCGGTCATCATCACCCCTTCGCTGTTTTCAGGAATAGTGAAATCGTCTACTACCGTTACGGCGGTAACGCAGCGGAGCTTTTCTGCCGGCACGTCATCCGGATTGTCATAATAAACGGCCACCCACTCCTGCGGCTGAATATGACGACCATCTACCCACATGACCAGCTGTTCAAATCCCTGCTTGACCGTCTTTTCCCACGGCCCCACGAGATGAAAGCCTGCAATCGTACGTTTCTGTAGCTGCCTGATGCTGTAGTCCATGCTGCCTCCGTTTATTACTGTATATATATACACTGTAAAGCAGAATCGAGATTATCGGCAATCCAGGAGTGTTTATTATGTGAGCAGACTCGCAACACTGCCAGTCTGCCCGAAAAGGTCAGAGTTTATGATGCAGATAATCGCCAAGACGGGAGAAAAGCCCACCCTTTTCAACGCTTTCCAGCGTAACCAATGGCCAGTGCGCGACCACCTTGTCACGATCGTACAGCTGGATCTCCCCTACCCGCTGATGCGCGGCGATCGGCGCTTCCAGCTCTTTTTTATCCATCACGTATTTCGCCTTGATGTTCGGCACTTCCGATTTGGGTAATGCCAGCCAGAAGTCCTGATCCGTGCCCAGCGCGATCTGCTCTTTATCGCCGTACCAGATGCGCTCGGTTCCCACTTTTTTACCGTTATGCAGGATCTGCACCGTATCAAAATTTTGCTGTCCCCAGTGCAGCAGCTTGCGCGCCTGATCTTCACGTCCTTTCGGGCTGTCTGCACCCATCACCACCGCAATCAGTCGACGCTGACCGTCCACCGCTGAGGCAATCAGGTTAAAGCCCGCGCCCGAGGTGTGTCCCGTTTTCAGACCATCCACGTTCATGGTCTTATCCCACAGCAGGCCGTTGCGGTTCTGCTGGGTGATGCCGTTCCAGGTCAGGCTCTTCTCGCTGTACATGTGGTAGAACTCAGGCTCGCCGTGAATGATGGCCCGTGAAAGCACGGCGAGATCGTAGGCGGAGCTGTGCTGACCCGGTGCATCCAGCCCGTGTACGGTTTCGAAGTGGGTATCGCGCAGGTTCAGCTTTTCAACATAGTCATTCATCATCCTGACGAACTGCGGCTGACCGCCCGCCACGTGATCCGCCAGCGCCACGCAGGCATCATTGCCGGAATCAACAATCAGGCCGCGGCTGAGATCGCGCACGGAAACCCGATCGCCCTCCTTCAGAAACATCAGCGACGAACCGTCAAAGACCGGATTGCCTTTTGCCCAGGCGTCACGTCCGACCGTCACAATGTCATCGGGGCTGATGCGGTGGCTATCAATGGCGCGATCGACAACGTACCCCGTCATCAGTTTGGTCAGGCTCGCCGGATTGCGCTGCTGATGTTCGTTGCCCGCCGTTAAGATTTGACCCGTGGTGTAATCCATCAATACCCAGGAGCCAGCCTGGATGGCAGGCGGCTGAGGTGAAAAATCCAGCGGCTCGGCAGCCAGCGCGGATGAAATACTCGAAGCGAGTAAAGAAACAGCAATAAACAGACGGCGTTTCAACGGTATATCCTCAGGTCAGTAAAAATCGATGACCTTTTTACGGGAGTTCTGATGTCGTTACCTGCCTTAATTGCAAAAAAATGTGACAGCACGCAGATTTTTTCGGAACAAATCTAGCAAATTTCTTGCCTGACGGTGCTTTTTGTTCGGACTGCTCACCCCAATCGTTTACCATAGAGACGTCAACTTTTAACAGGATGAGATTACTGGTGTCTGACTCTGCCGCGCGCCCGACTTTTTTGTTCCACGATTACGAAACCTTTGGCACCCATCCGGCGCTGGACCGACCGGCGCAGTTTGCGGCTATCCGTACCGATGACGAATTTAACGTCATTGGCGAACCCGAGGTGTTTTACTGTAAACCCGCCGATGACTATCTGCCGCAGCCGGGCGCGGTGATGGTGACGGGCATCACGCCTCAGGAAGCGCGGGATAAAGGCGTTAGCGAAGCAGAATTTGCCCGTCGCATCCACGACCTGTTCACGGTGCCCAATACCTGCGTGGTGGGTTACAACAATATCCGTTTTGACGATGAAGTGACGCGCAATATCTTCTACCGCAACTTCTACGATCCGTATGCCTGGAGCTGGCAGAACCGTAATTCACGCTGGGATTTGCTGGATATCATGCGCGCCTGCTATGCGCTGCGCCCGGAGGGGATTAACTGGCCGGAGAACGACGACGGCTTGCCGAGCTTCAGGCTCGAGCACCTGACGCGGGCCAACGGCATTGAGCACAGCAATGCCCACGACGCGATGGCAGACGTTTACGCGACCATCGCTATGGCGAAACTTGTAAAAACCGCGCAGCCGCGCCTGTTTGAGTATCTGTTGAGCCATCGCAGCAAGCAAAAGCTGATGACACTGATTGACGTGCCGCAGATGAAACCGCTGGTGCATATTTCAGGGATGTTCGGCGCGTGGCGCGGGAACACAAGCTGGGTGGCGCCGCTTGCCTGGCATCCGGACAACCGTAACGCCGTCATCATGGTGGATCTTGCCGGAGATATCTCCCCGCTGCTTGAGCTCGACAGCGACACCTTACGTGAACGGCTCTATACGCCGAAAGAGGCGCTGGGTGACCTGCCAGCCGTACCGGTAAAACTGGTGCACATTAATAAGTGCCCGGTGCTGGCGCAGGCCAACACGCTACGCCCGGAAGACGCCGACCGGCTGGGGATTAACCGTCAGCACTGCCTCGATAACCTGAAAGTGCTGCGCGACAACCCGCAGGTGCGCGAGAAAGTCGTCGCCATTTTTGCCGAAGCAGAGCCGTTCGTGCCGTCTGAGAATGTGGATGCGCAGCTTTATAACGGCTTCTTCAGCGACGCCGATCGCGCGGCGATGAATATCGTGCTGCAAACCGACCCGCGTAACCTGCCCGCGCTGGATATCACCTTCGCAGATAAGCGCATTGAGAAGCTGATGTTTAATTATCGCGCGCGCAACTATCCCGGCACGCTGGATGAAGCAGAGCAGGAGCGCTGGTTACAGCATCGGCGCAACGTGTTTACGCCGGAGTTTCTTAATAGCTACGCCCAGGAGCTGGAGATGCTTTACGGTCAGCATGAAGGGAATGCTGAGAAGCAGGCGCTGCTGAAAGCGCTGTTCCAGTATGCGCAAGAGATTGTCTGAATAGCGGGTACAAAAAAGCCGGAGGCGATGTCTCCGGCTTTTTTTTTTGCCCGATGGCGCTTCGCTTACGCGGGCCTGCGGGGTATTTAGGTCGGGTAAGACGTAGCCGCCACCCGACGCAGTCTTACGCGACGTCTTCGTACTGAGGAACCGGGTTGCGGAAGCTCTTCGTCACACAGGCCAGGTAAACCAGGCCGATACCTGCCCAAATCAGGCCAAGCACCATTGAGCTCTCTTCCAGGTTAACCCACAGCGCGCCCACGGTCATAGCACCACACATCGGCAGGAACAGATACTGGAAGTGGTCTTTCAGCGTCTTGTTACGCTTTTCACGGATCCAGAACTGAGAGATCACCGACAGGTTAACAAAGGTAAACGCCACCAGCGCACCAAAGTTAATCAGCGCCGTTGCCATCACCAGGTCAAAGTTAATCGCCAGAAGCGCGATCGCACCGACCAGAATGATGTTCATCGCCGGGGTACGCCATGTTGGATGCACGTAGCCGAAGAAGCTTTTCGGGAATACGCCATCGCGGCCCATAACGTACATCAGACGCGCAACGCCTGCATGCGCGGCCATACCGGACGCCAGTACGGTGATGGTGGAGAAGATCAGCGCGCCGACCTGGAACGCTTTACCCGCCACATAGAGCATAATTTCCGGCTGAGAAGCATCCGGATCTTTGAAGCGAGAGATATCCGGGAAGTACAGCTGGAGGAAATAGGTCGAGAAAATAAAGATCAGGCCACCAATCAGCGCCGTCAGGAAGATTGCACGCGGAATTACGCGCTCTGCATCTTTCGTTTCTTCAGACAGGTTGCTGATACCGTCAAAACCGGTAAAGGAGAAGCACAGAATCGTCGCCCCGGTAATCATCGGGATCACATGCGCATCACCAGACCAGAACGGCTTGCTGCTCGCCAGAGTGCCCGCGCCTTCACCGTGGAACACACCGTAAATCACCATGCCGAGGATCACGGCAATCAGTACAACCTGAAGCACAACGATAACGGAGTTAAAGTTGGCAACGGACTTGATGCTGCGAAGGTTGAAGGCCGTCATAAAGGCCACCAGCGCCACGACGAACATCCAGGATGGAATCGATGGCACCAGCGCTTCAAAATAAATTTTTGCCAGCAGAATGTTGATCATCGGCGCGAACAGATAGTCGAGCAGCGAAGACCAGCCCACCATAAAGCCTACCGTCGGGCTGATGGATTTCTGGGCATAGGTGTAGGCGGAACCGGCAGACGGATAACGGCGCACCAGTTTACCGTAGCTGAGCGCGGTAAAGAGGATCGCAATCAGTGCAAAGCCGTAAGCCGTCGGCACATGACCGTCCGTGAGGCCTGAAACGATACCGAATGTATCGAACAGCGTCATCGGTTGCATATAGGCAAGGCCCATCATGACAACCGGAATCAACGTAAGCGTTTTACGTAATTCCACGCGAGAGGTGTTTGGAGTTGCGTTATGCGACATAGTTATTCTCCTTTACGGTGATAACCGCCACGTAAGCGAAAAATTGCCCCATTTCTTTCTTCCTCAGCGACAACAACTGTCGGATTTTAGTAAGTATCTATCCGGTACGAAGCCCGGCCTCTTGGTTTTTAGTTTCGTTTCGTACATGCAAAAAAAAATAACCGACGCCTTTTATATCGTCGATTATTTATTTGTTTGCAGCGGCGGCATTTTGCCCTATTCAAGATACAAAAGGCAATACATTGAGAAACCTGCCCATAAAATAATTTTTCTAACTGGTTGATTTACCATCATCTGCCTGAGTGTAAACTGTCGCGATAGCACTATTTGCTAAAATTTCGTCTCGCCACCAGGCGCTGGCAAGGCCGGCGGTCTGTTCATTCCAGCCCACCCATACCGATTCGTTACTGCTCTGCGCTAAAACTTGTTTTTCCACCAGCGCTCCGCTGTCAATAAACCGCTGCGCTAAATAACGGGGAAGGTAACCGCACCCCAGGCCGCTTATTTGCAGCTCCAGCTTGGTTTTAAAATCAAAAACGGTGATGGCCTCCTGCTCATCCAGCAGCTGCGATGAAATACCGCACTCGGGGCGAGAACTGTCTCCAACCACAATGGCACGATAGTTTTTAATGACGCGTCGGGTAACCGGCTCCGGTTCATTCGCCAGCGGGTGATGAGGCGCAACGGCAAAAACCTGCTCCAGAACACCCAGCCGCGCAAAACCAAATTCGCTCAACTGGGGAGGCTCATGCAGCGCGCCAACGATGATATCCGCCCTGCCCTGCGTCAGGGCCTCCCAGGAACCGCCCAGCACGCCATTGATAAAAACCAACCGCGTGACGCTGTGGCGCTGATAGAACGCCTCAATAAGCGGGGTAAGCAGGGAGAAAGGGAATGTATCATCAACCCCAATCACCAGCTCATTTTCCCAGCCCTGGTGAAGCTTAACGGCCTGTTTTTCCAGCTCGCGAACCGTATGCAGCACGTCACGCCCTTTTTCCAGCAGCATCTGCCCTGTACGGGTGAAACGCGCGCGATGCCCGGTGCGGTCAAGGATTTGGATATTAAGATCGCTCTCGAGCTTTTGCACGGTGTAGCTCAGAGCCGAAGGGGTTTTATAGAGCTTCGCCGAGGCGGCGGCAAAGCTCCCCTCTTTTTCCAGCGCATCCAGAATAACAAGAACATCCAGCAGCGGTTTCATCTTCGCCCCCTTGCGGTGTGCGATTGTCTCCGCCGGCGCAATTATTCCATGGGCATTACCAGCGGATCGGGATACTGATATTCAAATCCCAGTTCATGGCAAATACGATTGCCATCAATAATTTTGCCTTTGCGCTCCCCCTGCGCATCACTGAATACCGGCGGCGCCAGGCCAAGCTGGCGCGCCATCAGCGGATAAAAGGTAC
Source organism: Enterobacter cloacae complex sp. SHL022 (assembly GCF_049237785.1). Classification (NCBI taxonomy): domain Bacteria; kingdom Pseudomonadati; phylum Pseudomonadota; class Gammaproteobacteria; order Enterobacterales; family Enterobacteriaceae; genus Enterobacter; species Enterobacter cloacae complex sp. SHL022. The sequence continues at coordinate 443,581 of NZ_JBMKJH010000001.1, forward strand.
TACGCGGCGGATGCGAAGGCGCACATATATTATAGATGTGCCCCCCTTTCGGAGCCTGTAAAAGCAGCTCTATTGCACCGATAACATCTTCAAGGTGTACAAGGTTAACGCCGTGCTGGCCATCCGGCGCGGATTTACCGGCAAAGAAGCGTCCCGGATGACGCCCCGGCCCCACCAGCCCGGCGAGGCGTAAAATATCCACCTGCGTGCCAGGCAGATTGTGCAGCCAGTCTTCCAGCTCTTTCAGCACCCGGCCGCTGGCGGTCACCGGACGGCGCTCGGTGTTTTCTTTCGCCGTACCGTCGATATCGCCATAGACGGAGGTGGAGCTGGTGAAAATGATGCGCGGGATATGGTGCGCCAGGGCGCTGTCGACAATCTCCTGCACCGCCTGCAAGTAAAACGTCTCGCCCGGGCCGCTGCGCCGCGCCGGTAAGGTAATGACCAGCGCGTCCACATTCATCAGTTCATCCAGCTCGTCGGTATCGCAGATAAGCTCGGGTTCGAGACGCAGCTCGACACCATCAATGCCGCACATGCGTGCCGCTTCAACCCCATCTCGGGTGGTCTTACTCCCTGTCACCTGCCAGCCTTTCGCGGCTAATGACATCGCCAGTGGCATTCCTAACCATCCTAACCCGACAATCGCGACCTTTTTCATTACATTCTCCGCTTAACGATGCCTGTTATAAGGCTACGCCAGCCTGGTGGAACGCACAATTCATACCATCAATATGAAATGAATTAATGATCAAAAAAAGCCCTTGCTTTATGGCGTACAACTGGTTTAGGTTAAAAGACATCAAATGCATAAGCATTCAACGAGAATTTATATGACACGCGTTCCTTTTAAAAACCACCATCATCACCATCATCCTGACTAGTCTTTCAGGCGATGTGTGCTGGAAGACGTTTGGATCTTCCAGTGGTGCATGAACGCATGAAAAAGCCCCCGGAAGATCTTCTTCCGGGGGCTTTTTTTTGGACCGCATTCAGACAGGTTAAAACAGGTTAACGAGGAACACAGAATGTTAGATAACTCACGTTTACGCATAGCTATTCAAAAATCAGGCCGTTTAAGCGACGATTCACGCGAACTGCTGGCCCGCTGCGGGATTAAAATCAACCTGCACACCCAGCGCCTCATCGCCCTGGCTGAAAATATGCCGATCGACATTCTGCGCGTACGTGATGACGATATCCCGGGCCTGGTGATGGATGGCGTCGTTGATCTCGGCATCATCGGCGAAAACGTACTGGAAGAAGAGTTATTAACCCGCCGAGCGCAGGGCGAAGATCCGCGCTACTTTACCCTGCGTCGTCTGGACTTTGGCGGCTGCCGCCTGTCGCTGGCCACGCCGGTCGATGAAGCCTGGGACGGCCCGGCCGCGCTGAACGGCAAACGTATCGCCACCTCTTACCCTCACCTGCTGAAGCGTTACCTCGATCAAAAAGGCGTGCAGTTTAAATCCTGTCTGCTGAATGGCTCTGTTGAAGTGGCGCCGCGTGCGGGCCTGGCCGATGCCATCTGTGACCTCGTCTCCACCGGCGCCACGCTGGAAGCGAACGGCCTGCGCGAAGTGGAGGTGATCTACCGCTCCAAAGCGTGCCTTATCCAGCGCGACGGCGAGATGGCCGACGCCAAACAGCAGCTCATCGACAAACTGCTGACCCGCATTCAGGGCGTGATTCAGGCGCGTGAATCCAAATACATCATGATGCATGCGCCAACCGAGCGTCTGGAGGAAGTGATTGCCCTGCTGCCGGGCGCTGAGCGTCCAACCATTCTGCCGCTGGCGGGCGACCAGCAGCGCGTGGCGATGCACATGGTGAGCAGCGAAACCCTGTTCTGGGAAACCATGGAAAAACTGAAGGCGCTGGGCGCAAGCTCCATTCTGGTGCTGCCAATTGAGAAGATGATGGAGTAACGACCATGAGCTTTAACACAATCATCGACTGGAATACCTGTAGCGACGCGCAACAGCGCGAGCTGCTGATGCGCCCGGCAATTTCCGCTTCGGAGAGCATCACCCGCACCGTGGCGGAGATCCTCGATAACGTCAAAGCCCGCGGAGACGACGCGCTGCGCGAGTACAGCGCGAAGTTTGACAAGACGGAAGTCGGCGCTTTACAGGTTACCGAGCAGGAAATCATTGATGCCAGCAATCGTCTGGGTGATGACATCAAACAGGCGATGGCCATCGCGGTGAATAATATTGATACCTTCCACACAGCGCAGAAATTGCAGGCGGTGGATGTGGAAACCTTGCCCGGCGTGCGCTGCCAGCAGGTGACGCGCCCGGTGGCGTCCGTCGGCCTCTATATTCCCGGCGGCTCTGCCCCGCTGTTTTCGACCGTCCTGATGCTGGCCACCCCGGCACGTATTGCCGGTTGTCAGAAGGTTGTGCTCTGCTCTCCGCCACCGATCGCCGACGAGATCCTGTACGCGGCGAAGCTGTGCGGCGTGCAGGCGATCTATAAAGTGGGCGGTGCGCAGGCGATTTCCGCCCTGGCGTTCGGGACAGTATCCATTCCTAAGGTCGACAAAATCTTTGGTCCGGGCAATGCGTACGTAACCGAAGCAAAGCGTCAGGTCAGCCAGCGTCTGGACGGCGCGGCGATTGATATGCCTGCCGGTCCGTCTGAAGTGCTGGTGATTGCCGACAGCGGCGCTACACCAGATTTCGTGGCCTCTGACCTGCTCTCGCAGGCCGAGCACGGCCCTGACTCGCAGGTGATTTTACTGACGCCAGATGCAGACATGGCAAAACGCGTGGGCGACGCCGTTGAGCGTCAGCTGGCTGACCTGCCGCGTGCGGAAACGGCGCGTCAGGCGCTATTGGCCAGCCGCCTGATTGTGGCCCGCGATCTTGACCAGTGCATCGCCATCTCCAACCAGTACGGTCCTGAGCACCTGATTATTCAGACCCGTAACGCGCGCGATCTGGTCGACAGCATCACCAGCGCAGGCTCAGTGTTCCTCGGAGACTGGTCACCGGAATCAGCCGGGGATTACGCCTCCGGCACCAACCACGTGCTGCCCACGTATGGCTATACCTCAACCTGCTCCAGCCTGGGGCTGGCGGATTTCCAGAAGCGCATGACTGTGCAGGAACTCTCCCGCGAAGGGTTTGCCTCGCTGGCGTCGACCATTGAAACCCTGGCCGCCGCCGAACGTCTGACTGCCCACAAAAATGCCGTGACGCTGCGCGTTGCCGCCCTGAAGGAGCAAGCATGAACATCGAAGAATTAGCCCGCGAAAATGTCCGTCGCCTGACGCCCTATCAGTCTGCGCGTCGTCTTGGCGGCAACGGCGATGTCTGGCTGAATGCCAACGAATACCCCACGCCGGTGGCCTTTGAGCTTTCGCAGCAGACGCTGAACCGCTACCCGGAGTGTCAGCCGAAAGCGGTGATCGAGAACTATGCGCAGTATGCAGGCGTAAAGCCTGAGCAGGTGCTGGTCAGCCGTGGGGCGGATGAAGGGATTGAGCTGCTGATCCGTGCCTTCTGCGAGCCGGGTAAAGACGCGGTGATGTACTGCCAGCCCACCTACGGCATGTACAGCGTCAGCGCCGAAACCTTTGGCGTGGCCTGCCGCAACGTGCAGGCGCTGGACAACTGGCAGCTGGATTTGCAGGGCATTGCCGATAACCTCGACGGCGTGAAGGTGGTGTTTGTCTGTAGCCCGAACAACCCGACCGGGCAGATTATCAATCCGCAGGATATCCGTTCTCTGCTGGAAATGACGCGCGGCAAAGCGCTGGTCGTGGCCGACGAAGCCTACATTGAGTTCTGCCCACAGGCGACACTGGCAGGCTGGCTTGAAGAGTATCCGCATCTCGTTGTGCTGCGTACCCTTTCCAAAGCCTTCGCCCTCGCCGGCCTTCGCTGTGGATTTACGCTGGCAAATAAAGCAATTATCGACCTGCTGCTGAAAGTCATCGCCCCGTATCCGCTCTCGACGCCAGTTGCCGATATTGCGGCACAGGCGCTGGCCCCGCAGGGCATCAGCGCGATGCGCGAGCGTGTGGCGCAGATCCTGGAAGAGCGTCAGTATCTTGTCGATGCCCTGAAAACGATTCCGTGCGTGGAAGAGGTGTTCGACTCGGAAACCAACTACATCCTGGTGCGCTTCACCGCCTCAAGCGCGATATTTAAATCGTTGTGGGATCAGGGCATTATCTTACGAGACCAGAATAAACAACCTACCCTGAGCGGCTGCCTGCGTATTACCGTCGGCACCCGTGCAGAGAGCCAGCGCGTGATTGACGCCCTGAAAGCGGAGAAAGTATGAGTCAGAAGTATCTCTTTATCGATCGTGACGGCACCATCATCTCGGAGCCACCCAGCGATTTTCAGGTCGATCGTTTCGACAAGCTGGCGTTTGAACCCGACGTGATCCCGGTGCTGCTGAAGCTTCAGAAAGCAGGCTATAAGCTGGTGATGATCACCAACCAGGACGGTCTGGGCACCGACAGCTTCCCGCAGGCGGACTTTGACGGCCCGCACAACCTGATGATGCAGGTGCTGACCTCGCAGGGCATCGCCTTCGACGAGGTGCTGATCTGCCCGCATATGCCTGCCGACGAGTGCGACTGCCGCAAGCCAAAATTGAAGCTTGTTGAACGTTATCTGGCTGAAGAGGCGCTGGATAAAGCCAACAGCTATGTGATCGGCGATCGCGTCACGGATATCACGCTGGCGGAAAACATGGGCATTGCGGGTCTGCGCTATAACCGCGACACGCTAAACTGGGCGATGATTGGCGAGCAGCTCACCAGACGCGACCGCTATTCCCACGTTGAACGCAACACCAAAGAGACGCAGATCGACGTGAAGGTCTGGCTCGACCGCGAAGGCGGCAGCAAGATCCACACCGGCGTCGGTTTCTTTGACCACATGCTGGATCAAATCGCCACTCACGGCGGCTTCCGTATGGAGATCACGGTTAAGGGCGACCTGTATATCGACGATCACCACACCGTGGAAGATACCGGCCTGGCGCTGGGCGAAGCCCTGAAGCTGGCGCTCGGCGACAAGCGCGGCATCAACCGCTTCGGCTTTGTTCTGCCGATGGACGAGTGCCTGGCGCGCTGCGCGATGGATATCTCCGGACGTCCGCACCTGGAATATAAAGCTGACTTCACCTACCAGCGCGTGGGCGATCTCAGCACCGAGATGGTGGAACACTTCTTCCGCTCGCTTTCTTACACCATGGGCCTGACGCTGCACCTGAAAACCAAAGGCAAAAACGATCACCACCGCGTCGAGAGCCTGTTCAAAGCCTTTGGCCGTACCCTGCGCCAGGCGATCCGCGTGGAAGGTGACGCCCTGCCCTCGTCGAAAGGAGTGCTGTAATGAACGTGGTGATTCTGGACACCGGATGCGCCAATCTGAACTCCGTACAGTCGGCGATTATGCGCCACGGCTACGAGCCGGTGGTGAGCCGCGACCCGGACGTGGTTCTGCGCGCAGATAAACTCTTTCTGCCGGGGGTTGGCACCGCCCAGGCGGCGATGGATCAGATCCATGAGCGCGAGCTGGTAGATCTCATCAAAGCCTGTACTCAACCGGTGCTGGGCATTTGCCTCGGCATGCAGCTGCTTGGCCGCCGCAGCGAAGAGAGCAACGGTGTCGATCTGCTGGGCATTATAGAAGAAGACGTGCCGAAAATGACCGACCACGGCCTGCCGCTGCCGCACATGGGCTGGAACCGCGTTTATCCGAAGGCGGGCAACAGGCTGTTCCAGGGTATTGAAGACGGCGCGTACTTCTATTTCGTCCACAGCTACGCCATGCCCGTGAATACCTACACCATCGCCCAGTGCAATTACGGCGAGGCGTTCACCGCCGCCGTGCAGAAAGATAACTTTTACGGCGTGCAGTTTCACCCGGAACGCTCCGGTGCCGCCGGTGCGCAACTGCTGAAAAATTTCCTGGAGATGTGATGATAATTCCCGCTTTAGATTTAATTGACGGCACGGTTGTTCGTCTCCACCAGGGCGATTACGGGCAGCAGCGCGACTACGGCAACGACCCGCTGCCGCGGTTACAGGCTTATGCCGCCGAGGGCGCTGAGGTGTTGCATCTGGTCGATCTGACCGGCGCGAAAGATCCGGCGAAGCGCCAGATCCCGCTGCTTAAAACACTGGTGGCTGGCGTGGACGTCCCGGTGCAGGTGGGCGGCGGCGTGCGTACGGAAGCCGATGTTGCCGCCTTACTGGACGCGGGCGTGGCGCGCGTGGTGGTCGGTTCGACCGCTGTGAAAGATCCTGAGACGGTCAAGGGCTGGTTCCGCCGCTTCGGTGCGGATGCGCTGGTGCTGGCGCTGGATGTACGCATTGACGAGCAGGGTAATAAGCAGGTCGCGGTCAGCGGCTGGCAGGAAAACTCCGGCGTAACGCTGGAAGAGCTGGTCGGGATGTATCTCCCCGTAGGGCTGAAGCACGTCCTGTGCACGGATATTTCACGCGATGGTACGCTCGCAGGCTCTAACGTCTCGCTGTATGAAGAGGTTTGCGCGCGTTATCCGCAGGTGGCGTTTCAGTCCTCTGGCGGTATCGGCGACCTGGCGGATATCGCCGCTCTGCGCGGAACCGGTGTACGTGGCGTGATCGTGGGTCGCGCGCTGCTGGAAGGCAAATTTACGGTGAAGGAGGCGATTCAATGCTGGCAAAACGGATAATTCCCTGCCTGGACGTGCGTGATGGTCAGGTTGTAAAAGGCGTGCAGTTCCGCAACCACGAGATCATTGGCGACATCGTTCCGCTGGCAAAACGCTATGCCGAAGAAGGCGCAGACGAACTGGTATTTTACGATATCACCGCCTCCAGCGATGGCCGCGTGGTGGACAAAAGCTGGGTGGCGCGCGTGGCAGAGGTGATTGATATTCCCTTCTGTGTAGCGGGCGGGATTAAATCTGCTGACGATGCGGCGAAAATTCTCTCTTTCGGTGCGGACAAAATTTCGATTAACTCCCCTGCGCTTGCAGATCCGGCGCTGATTACGCGTCTGGCGGACCGCTTTGGCGTGCAGTGCATTGTCGTGGGGATCGACACCTGGTTTGATACCGCGACGGGAAAATATCACGTTAACCAGTACACCGGCGATGAAAGCCGCACGCGCGTCACCCAATGGGAGACGCTGGACTGGGTGCAGGAAGTGCAAAAACGCGGTGCGGGTGAAATCGTTCTGAACATGATGAACCAGGACGGCGTTCGTAACGGTTACGACCTCGAGCAGCTGAAAAAAGTGCGCGCGGTCTGCCAGGTTCCGCTGATTGCCTCCGGCGGCGCAGGCACCATGGAACACTTCCTTGAAGCCTTCCGCGATGCGAACGTGGACGGCGCGCTGGCCGCCTCCGTGTTCCATAAACAGATTATCAATATTGGTGAGTTAAAAACGTACCTGGCCGACCAGGGCGTGGAGATCAGGGTATGTTAACAGAGCAACAACAGGCGCAGCTGGACTGGGAAAAAACTGACGGATTACTGCCGGTGGTTGTACAGCATGCCGTTTCAGGCGAAGTGCTGATGCTGGGATACATGAACCATGAGGCACTGGCAAAAACGCTCGACAGCGGCAAGGTGACGTTTTTCTCGCGCACCAAACAGCGCCTGTGGACGAAAGGGGAAACCTCGGGTCACTTCCTGAATGTGGTCAGCATTACGCCAGACTGCGACAACGACACCCTGCTGGTGCTGGTCAACCCGATTGGGCCGACCTGCCACAAAGGCACCAGCAGCTGCTTCGGTGAGACGAGCCACCAGTGGCTGTTCCTCTATCAGCTGGAACAATTACTGGCAGAGCGTAAATCAGCGGATCCTGAGAGCTCATACACGGCGAAGCTGTACGCCAGCGGCACCAAACGGATTGCGCAGAAAGTGGGTGAGGAAGGCGTTGAAACGGCGCTGGCGGCCACCGTGCATGATCGGGAGGAGCTGACGAACGAAGCGTCTGATTTGATGTATCACCTGCTGGTACTGCTTCAGGATCAGGAGCTGGATTTAACGACGGTGATTGAGAATTTGCGGAAACGGCATAAATAAAAAAGACCGGGGAAACCCGGTCTTTTTTTGTGTGTAAATCAGGCTCGTGGCTTGTAGTTTCTCAGCGCGTTACGGCCAAGGACGACAGCAGAACCGATGATCCCGCCGACGAGAACGGCAAGGATGAGGGTAATAGCAATTTTCGGGCTGTCGCGTCGGATTGGAAGGTTCGGCTTCATGACGTAACGATAGACGTGAATAGTGTCTGGGTTAACGTTGAGATTCTGGATATCCAGTAAGTTCTGTTTGGTTTGGTAGTAAGCGCCTGAGAAGACCAGCGGACGTGACGCTTCGTTATCAATCATTGATTTCAGCGCTGCTGTCCCCAACAGGAACATAGTTTCTTGAGTCACATCCTGTGTTTGCTGAATCTGGGGTGTAGTAATCTTCGCGGCTTCCGCATTCTTAAATGACTCAGTGATCTGTTTAATACGCAGATCTTTTTGCTCCTGCGCGACTTTCTCCTGGTTCTGGAGGGAGTCGTTCAGGGTTGTGATCTGCTGCTTGAGATTGTCAGTGAGGTCAAGCGTCAGTTCTTTTGCTGTCTGCTCGTCAACCTGCTGAATGTACTGAGCTAATTGCTTTTGAGCTGCTTCAGCGGATTCGCCCTGATAGCTTACGGTTAAAGGTAAACTTTGCCCTTTTACGGTAGGCTCAATAGTCAGTTTTTCCGGATCTTCCTGATTCTCCAGCGCCTGAGCTAATGCCGAGAAGGAAGAATTAAAACGACCAATAGCACGATTCTGAATATCCAGCATGGATGGAGCTGCCCCACCATAGAGGATATTCAACGCATTGGAATAAGTGGCGATTTGTGCCGCATCTGGCTGGGCTATGATGGCGGATGACGTCCATTTCTCTTTAGCAACAGTGATGTAAACAACGGCAAGAACGATAAAAGCAGCAACGAATGCTCCAATTACCCACTTACCACGCCACAGCTGTAGCACTAAATCCAGTAAATCAATTTGCTCCGGGTCATTGTTGCGTGTGACCAGGCTATTGTTGTTTTGCGTCATACAATCCCTAACAGATGAAAAAGGGCAAAAATAATCTTGTTTCCTTAGTGTATCTGTTGCTGGCGATTTTTCTATAAGAATCCGATGAGTTATATCGGAAAGATGGGTTATGTATGTCGATTCCAACGCGTTATCATAGATGGACTTTGATGCCCAGTGGCATCAACAAGAACACAGACTAAATGAGGAAACTATGAAATTTCTGGTAACGGGCGCGGCGGGCTTTATCGGTTCTCATGTCAGCAAGCGCCTGCTTGATGCAGGGCATGAAGTTGTTGGGATTGATAATCTGAATGATTACTATGACCCTAACCTCAAGCTCGCTCGCCTCGAACTGCTCAAATCCGAGAGTTTCACCTTCCACAAGCTTGATTTAGCGGACCGCGAGGGCATGGCTGCGCTCTTCGCCAATGAGAAATTTGACCGCGTGATCCATCTTGCCGCCCAGGCGGGAGTGCGTTACTCGCTGGAAAACCCGCATGCCTACGCAGATGCAAACCTGGTAGGTCACCTGAACGTACTGGAAGGCTGTCGCCACAATAAGGTTCAGCACCTTCTGTATGCTTCATCCAGCTCTGTCTACGGCCTCAACCGTAAGATGCCGTTTTCTACTGACGACTCCGTGGATCATCCGGTATCCCTGTATGCGGCAACCAAAAAAGCTAACGAGCTGATGTCGCATACCTATTCGCATCTGTACAATCTGCCTACCACTGGCCTGCGCTTCTTTACCGTGTATGGCCCATGGGGCCGACCGGACATGGCGCTGTTCAAATTCACCAAAGCCATGATTGAAGGCAACAGCATCGACGTATACAACTACGGCAAGATGAAGCGCGACTTCACCTATATCGATGATATTGCGGAGGCGATTATCCGCCTACAGGACGTTATTCCTCAGGCCGATGCCGACTGGACGGTCGAAGCCGGTTCGCCAGCAACCAGCTCTGCCCCGTATCGCGTGTATAACATCGGTAACAGCTCACCTGTCGAACTGATGGATTACATCACCGCGCTTGAAGAGGCGCTGGGGAAAGAAGCGGTGAAAAATATGATGCCGATCCAGCCGGGGGACGTGCTGGAGACCAGTGCGGACACCAAAGCGCTGTATGACGTTATTGGGTTTAAACCACAAACCTCAGTCAAAGAAGGAGTGAAAAACTTCGTCGACTGGTACCGCAACTTCTATAACGTTTAAAAACAAAAAACCCGGCACAGTGCCGGGTTTTTTTATATCACGATTTTGATCAGTCGCTGCCGAACAAATCGCGGGTATAGACTTTATCTTTCACGTCCGCCAGCTCTTCCGCCATACGGTTGGAGATAATTACATCCGCTTCTTTCTTAAACGCATCCAGATCGCGGATCACACGCGAATGGAAGAACTCATCTTCCTGCATCGCCGGTTCATAAATAATGACCTGCACGCCCTTCGCCTTAATACGCTTCATGATCCCCTGAATGGAAGAAGCGCGGAAGTTATCGGAACCGCTCTTCATGATCAGGCGATACACGCCCACCACTTTTGGCTGACGAGCGAGAATAGAATCCGAGATGAAGTCTTTACGCGTGCGGTTGGCATCCACAATGGCAGAAATCAGGTTGTTCGGCACCGCCTGATAGTTAGCCAACAGCTGCTTGGTGTCTTTTGGCAGACAGTAGCCGCCGTAACCGAATGACGGGTTGTTGTAGTGGTTACCGATACGCGGGTCAAGACACACGCCCTCGATGATCTGACGGGTGTTCAGACCTAAGCTCTCTGCGTAGCTGTCAAGTTCGTTGAAGTAAGCCACGCGCATCGCCAGATAGGTATTGGCGAAAAGCTTAATGGCCTCTGCCTCGGTGGAATCGGTGAACAGCACCGGAATATCTTTTTTGATTGCGCCTTCCTGAAGCAACGCAGCAAAACGCTCTGCGCGCTCGGAACGCTCGCCAATCACGATACGGGATGGGTGCAGGTTATCGTATAACGCCCTGCCCTCGCGGAGAAATTCCGGCGAGAAGAAGACATTATCAATACCCAACTCTTCTTTAATCGATTTGGTGAAACCCACTGGAATTGTCGACTTGATGATCATCACTGCGTTCGGGTTGATTGCCGTAACGTCTTTGATCACCGCTTCAACGGTTGAGGTATTGAAGTAGTTGGTTTTAGGATCGTAGTCGGTTGGGGTGGCGATGATGACGAAATCCGCATCGCGGTAAGCGTCTTCTTTGTCCGTGGTAGCGCGGAAGTTCAGCGGTTTAGTCGCGAGGTACTCTTCAATCTCTTTATCGACGATCGGGGACTTCTTCTGGTTAAGCATGTCCACTTTTGCCTGCACGATATCCAGCGCAACCACTTCATGGTTTTGTGCAATCAGAATACCGTTTGAGAGACCAACATAGCCTGTTCCGGAGATGGTTATTTTCATTTGTTTGACTTCTACACGTTTGAGTTTTTGATGACCATAACACAGTCACCACAATGATTAACTAAGCGTTTTTTATCGCTAACCTTCATTCGCTGTCAAGGTTTCAGGTTTTTTGAAAAATGTTTTTGCTCAACAAAAAGTTCTGTCGTTACACTAAGCAAAGTACCTGTTTTACAGCGACAATAAGACGTTAAAGGGCAGTCGATAGCAAGCAGAGGAAAACTGCTTACTTCGTCAAATCAGACTAATCCCTTGGTCAGATTCAGCAGATACTGACCATACCCTGTCTTTTTCAATGGGTCAGCGAGTACCCGAAGTTGTTCGGCATCAATAAAACCTCGTCGGAACGCAATCTCTTCAGGACATGAAACTTTTAGCCCCTGTCGCTCTTCAATTGTGGCGATAAAATTGCTTGCCTCGATCATACTCTGATGCGTTCCGGTATCCAGCCAGGCATAACCGCGTCTCATCATCGCGACAGACAATCGTCCCTGCTGCATATAGATGCGGTTGATGTCGGTAATTTCGAGTTCACCTCGCTCGGACGGCGTTAAACTTTTGGCCATCTCAATCACATCGTTGTCGTAAAAATAAAGACCGGTTATTGCGTAATTACTCTTGGGTTGCTGAGGCTTCTCCTCAAGACCAATTGCAGTACCGTCTTTATCAAACTCAACGACGCCATAGCGTTCCGGGTCGCTGACATGATAGGCGAATACGGTCGCACCCTCTTGCTGGCTTGCTGCGCCTTCAAGCAGTCTGGGGAGATCGTGTCCGTAAAAAATATTATCGCCTAATACCAGCGCACAATTATCCTCACCGATAAACTCTTCACCCAGAATAAAAGCTTGTGCCAGTCCATCAGGACTTGGTTGCACTTTATACTGGATATGCAATCCCCACTGGCTACCGTTTCCGAGCAGTTGTTCAAAACGCGGAGTGTCCTGAGGCGTGCTGATAATCAGAATATCTCGTATACCTGCCAGCATAAGCGTAGAGAGCGGATAATAGATCATTGGCTTATCGTAAATTGGCAACAATTGCTTACTTACGGCCATAGTCACGGGATAAAGACGTGTACCCGATCCGCCAGCTAATATAATCCCTTTACGTTTCGTCATTTACTTACGCTCCCCATAATTCTGCTCAATCCAGCTCTTATAGGCCCCGCTTTTCACATTCGAAACCCACTCCTGGTTATTCAAATACCATTCAACCGTTTTACGGATGCCGCTTTCAAAGGTTTCCAGAGGAGTCCATCCGAGCTCGTCGCTAATTTTATGAGCATCAATTGCATAACGTCTGTCGTGACCTGGTCGGTCCGCGACATAAGTAATTTGTGCGCGATAGGATGTTTCTTTCGGTACCATTTCATTGAGCAGATCACAAATTGTCTGAACGACTTCAATATTTTTCTTCTCGTTATGGCCGCCAATATTATAGGTTTCGCCCGGCTTACCCGTGGTCAGAACCGTATACAGTGCACGAGCATGATCTTCAACGTATAACCAGTCACGGATTTGATCGCCCTTACCGTAGATCGGCAATGGTTTATTATCCAGCGCATTAAGGATAACAAGAGGGATCAGCTTTTCAGGAAAGTGGTATGGGCCATAATTATTCGAACAATTTGTCACAACCCCAGGTAAACCATAGGTGCGTATCCAGGCTCGAACTAAATGATCGCTGGACGCTTTTGACGCTGAGTAAGGGCTGCTTGGCTGGTACGCTGTTTTCTCGGTAAACAGCGGTAACGGGGTAGAGTCATAATTTTCATCGGGATGAGGCAGATCGCCGTAAACCTCATCAGTTGAAATGTGATGGAAACGGAAGGTAGATTTTGCTGCCTCGTCCAGTGAAGACCAGTAAGCACGGCTCGTTTCTAACAGGTTATACGTGCCAACAATATTGGTTTCAATAAACGCAGCGGGACCGGTAATAGAACGGTCGACATGGCTCTCGGCAGCCAGGTGCATTACCGCATCAGGCTGATGGGTAGCAAAAATACGCGCCATTGCCTCTTTATCACATATATCGGCATGCTCAAAAACATAGCGCTCGCTATCGCTTACTTCACGCAAGGATTCCAGATTACCGGCATAGGTCAATTTATCAACGTTAACAACGCTATCCCGAGTATTGCTAATAATATGTCGGATAACCGCGGAACCGATAAAACCGGCACCGCCAGTAACTAGAATTTTCACGCAATCTATTCCATTAAACAGTAGGTGGATCGGGTAAGATAAAAAAGCCCGGTATCGCTACCGGGCTTGATGGCATGGCTAACCGTATATTAATCCAGCCATTCGGTGTGGAACACACCTTCTTTATCCGTACGCTTATAGGTATGCGCACCGAAGTAGTCACGCTGTGCCTGAATCAGGTTCGCTGGCAGAACGGCAGCACGATAGCTGTCGTAGTACGCCACCGCAGCGGAGAAGGTTGGAACCGGGATACCATTCTGCACCGCGTACGCAACAACATCACGCAGCGCCTGCTGATATTCGTCAGCAATCTGCTTGAAGTAAGGCGCCAGCAGAAGGTTGGCGATACCCGCATTTTCAGCATAGGCATCGGTGATTTTTTGCAGGAACTGGGCGCGAATGATACAGCCGGCACGGAAGATCTTCGCAATCTCACCGTAGTTCAGATCCCAGTTGTTCTCGTCTGAAGCTGCACGCAGCTGAGAGAAGCCCTGCGCGTAAGAGACGATTTTACCCAGGTACAGTGCACGACGGACTTTTTCAACGAATTCAGCTTTGTCACCAGCGGGTTTAGCCTGAGGACCAGACAGCACCTTAGATGCCGCAACGCGCTGCTCTTTCAGAGAAGAGATATAACGTGCAAATACGGATTCGGTGATCAGGGATAATGGCTCACCCAGGTCCAGAGAGCTCTGGCTGGTCCATTTACCGGTGCCTTTGTTAGCGGCTTCATCCAGAATCACATCAACCAGGTATTTACCCTCTTCATCTTTCTTGGTGAAGATGTCTTTGGTGATGTCGATAAGGTAGCTGTTCAGCTCGCCTTTGTTCCACTCGGTGAAGGTCTCTGCGAGCTCCTCGTTGGAGAGGTTCAGGCCGCCTTTCAGCAGAGAGTAGGCTTCAGCAATTAGCTGCATGTCGCCATATTCAATGCCGTTGTGAACCATTTTCACGTAATGACCAGCGCCATCAGGACCGATATAGGTCACGCACGGCTCGCCGTCTTCAGCTACGGCTGCGATTTTAGTCAGGATTGGCGCAACCAGTTCGTACGCTTCTTTCTGACCGCCAGGCATGATTGATGGACCTTTCAGAGCGCCCTCTTCACCGCCGGATACGCCAGTACCAATGAAGTTGAAGCCTTCAGCAGATAGTTCACGGTTACGACGAATGGTGTCGTGGAAGAAGGTGTTGCCGCCATCGATAATGATGTCGCCTTTATCCAGATACGGTTTCAGTGAATCGATAGCTGCATCGGTACCTGCGCCCGCTTTCACCATTAACAGGATACGACGAGGTGTTTCCAGAGACTCAACGAATTCTTTAACCGTATAGAAAGGAACCAGTTTTTTGCCTGGATTCTCAGCGATGACTTCTTCGGTCTTATCACGGGAGCGGTTGAAAACGGAGACGGTATAACCACGGCTTTCGATGTTGAGCGCCAGGTTGCGCCCCATCACTGCCATACCGACAACGCCGATCTGTTGCTTGGACATTACATACTCCTGTCAGGTGTGGTCGCCACTATAAGCATGGCCCAATAAAAATTTGACAAACATCTTATGCGAAATGTACTGCTAAAACAACATTCAAATATATTTTTGTTTAGGTTACTTTCGTAGAAAAGAATAAATCACATTAAGTAAACTTGTTGGAAGCAACCGAGGTATACTACGCATCATAAAAATATATAATGATTCGAAGTATGTAGAAATTTTTAAACTATATTTCATCTTCATCAAAAGCCACTCACTTTTGATATAAGCTATGCCTTTCCTACGTTTAATCATTTCAGACCCACCTCTAACGTTAACAAGGATCTCGTTAACGTTAGCAACTTTAAAATCACCTGCAACAATCCTTAGCCAGAGATTATAATCTTCCATAAAATGATGGTGCTGATATCCACCAACTGAAATGACTGCGCTTTTTCTGAAAGCAACACTCATATGATTGAAAGGACTTCGGTATTTAATAAACCCAATTATATCGTCGTATGTTAAAGGAACTGATTTAATACCTGTCATCACTTCCATATTTTCATCGAATTCTGCAATATGCCCACCAACTAAAACAACATCTTTATTATTTCTTATAAACATTACCTGCTTTTCAAAACGATCATTGATGCAAATGTCATCCGTATCCATTCTAAAAACCCACTCGTTCCGGCAAAACTCTAATCCGAGGTTCAAAGCCGAGCCTAAACCTAGGTTATGATCTGATTTAACAAGTGTTATCGGGATACCCTTATTTATTTCGCATTCGATAAAGCCAAGAATTTCACGATTTACAGGCCCGTCCAGTACAATAACAATCTGATCGGGCAATAAAGAATTATCAATTATACTTTTATAGCACGCTGTAAAATTATCATAAGTCTCCTTAATATAAACTGACATCAATATACTAAATTTTAATTCGTTAAAGACTGTTGATGAGGTTGTCATATTCTTGTATTATCTTTTCGTACTTGAATTTATTTAACGTAAGTGCAATGTTAGTACCCTTCATTTCTTTGTGATATATGTCAATAATTGCATCTGTAAAAGCATCAATATCATACATTTTCACTAGTGCACCATTTTCGCCATCAATTATGATTTCTGAAGGGCCAGTCGGACAGTCATAACTAATACAAGGGACATTTGAAGCGATAGACTCTAATAAAACATTAGGTAACCCTTCATAATGCGATACTAATGTAGTCATATCCGCTTCGGAATAAAAATCCTTGACATTGTCAACTGCTCCAGTTAAGTGAAATCGGTGATTTAATCCATTTATATCGACTTGTCTCTCGAACTCATTATAAAGCTCACCATCACCAATTAACGTCCATAGAAAATTAACTTTTCTATTCTCTAGCTCACGTCCCACCTTGATAATATCAAATATATTTTTCTGATGTGTAAATCTTCCAACATATAGAAGTTTTATAAGCTTGTCTTTATTATAATTCTTATCAGGTAACGTTAAAGCATTAAACTCAAAATTAATTTTTATAGGGTTATAAATCCTAACCATATTATTATTTTCAACAAACGAAGACAATTTCGCTTTCATAGCATCTGACTGGCATATGATAGCATCAGCTTTAGAAATTAAGTGAAAAAGGATTTTTTTCTTTACTTTTCCAATAAAAGTATTGCCTACTTCAAAATCTGGATTATTAATAAACCTGCAAATAACCTTTCCATTGTATAGTTTTAGTGTTCGTAATAAAATGAGGTAACAACTTAAATCCAAGGAAAAACAAATAGCAGTACATTTTTTCTTATTGCTAAAAAATTTGTATAAACTAATAACCCTCTGTAATTTATTTATTCTAATTGACTGATTTAACACATTAATGTTTGTTGTCTCTTTTGAATAAAAAATATCATTACTAACAGAAACTAATCTTGTATTATGTCTAACCTTTGAAAGTCCATGACTGATTCTTAATGCTACTCTTTCTGCACCACCTTGGGTGAGACTATTTATCATTATAAACACATCTTTGGTATTACTCATTAGTTTTTTTCAACCATTTCCACAAATATAAAATATAACTAAAACTAGCAAACAAAACGCTAATTGCGATTGTATAAATAGGGCCAAGGTGTAATACTTTATAAGTGCCACACGCAATCAAAAATACTGCAAATGATAATAACCCTGCTTTGAGAATTGAACTCCTAAAATTCATAATTGCATACTGTTTAAAAAGAGCTCCTAAAGATTGTAAACTTGATGATATCAACACAATCAATAAAGCAAAAGCGTATTCATAATAATCATTGTAATTAAAAATAGTGAAAAACAGCAAACTGGCGAGAAAAACAGACGCCATACAAATTAACGAAGTTAAATAGAGCTTTTTGATATAAACCATAAACTCCACAGCTTTTCGCTGTCGGCTCACAAACAAAATCTCTTTATATTTATAACTAATCATACCTGCATCCAATAACGCCTGTAATGCATTGCCAATACTTGTATAAAAGGTATACACCCCTACAATTGATAATGAAGTGAAATGGCTCAAAAGCACTTTATCAAGTGACACTATAACCCTAATAAAAATAGATGATATAAATATCGGTACAGATTTCCTAATCAGAAAATATAATATTTTAAAACTTATCTTTGTAAAAGAAAGTATGAGATTATACTTGGCATAGAGAAAAACGAAACAAAGCGCAATTAAATTAGCACATAGCCAACAAAAAGAAATAAAACTTACAATTTTTTCATCACTGACTTTTATATAAAATAAAAAAATTAATATAAAATAACACCATACACCATTTCTAACAAACAATAGAATATTCGCAATAGTTGCTCTTCCCTTTGCTAATAATATCCTATGATATTCTTGCAATAATACTTCCGTAACAGTAAGCAACATCGCAAATATAGTAACACCTTTATACGGAAAATATTGGTGCATATAGATAACAACGGAAAAAGACACTATTAAGCTTGAAAATAACGAAAAAAACATCTGATTCGTATATGCAAAACAAGAACCTCGCTGGGTTCCTGTGTATGATTTCAATAGTAGTGAATATAATTCTAATCCAGAAAGATATACAGAAAAACTAATTATTGAAACAAGAATACCGTAGGCTCCAACTACAGAAACACCATATGCATGTGTCAAATACAGCATCAACAGAACTTTACCGCCGAGAGTACTCGCGCGCAAACCTAAACCGAGCAACCCTTTCATTTTATTTAATCCTTTGAGACACTACAACTATGTTATTTTTATTAAATAATAGCCCTGTGCAAATAAAATATATAAAAACCCATATTAATAATGATGTATAGTTATCCCAGAAACTTCCTCTGAAAAATAATCTTGTATTAATTGATATTATTAGATATGTTATTAATCCCGTTAAAGTAAATTTCGCCTTAGCTTTATTGTGAAAATAAAAGAAAAATACAATAATAATAGGCGATAATAACGAGCCAATATAACCAAAATAATAATAAAACTCAGATAGTATATTACCCGCAAAACCAAAATTACGACCAATTACTGACGATACGTTATCTGCATACCATGGTAGCACGATATAATCCCCAGCCAAATTTAAAAGAGGATTAAAAAACTTCAACAAGGGATAGGTAACATAAAGATAGCCATTAGAAATATCATTTACATTATTATTAATAATAAAAGCCGTAGTGAATGCAGTATGATAAAACTCTGCCAACATACTGTAAACATTATAAGATAAGGATAAATCACTCTCATCTCTCGTAAGATAATACCTCGCTACAACCATAAAAAGAACTACACAAATAGCCGGAACTGAAATAAACAGTATTTTTCTCTTTGGCTTTTTTAATGCATATATTGCACAGAAATAAAACACAAAAGAAAAAAGTAAATCTCTTCCACCCGATAGTACTTCTGGCACGCATACAAATAATGGAACTACGATCAATGAACGTTTGAATAAACTGCCTGTATAACCACGAATATATAAAATGAAATACGATGCAAAAGTTAAATAAAATAAAATTGGCAGTTTAAACTTAACCTCATATTCTGCATAAATTGCCTGGGCAGCAACTCTGTTATTGAAATTATAAATAAGCTCGCCCCCAATACTTTCAATAACAAAACAAGTGACAAAGATGGATACACTCATTATCAACAAACAAATAATTTCAGGATAATAAATTCCTTTTCTAGGAATATTAACCAAATGATATTCATATTTTAAATGCTTTTGACGAGTGAGGATATAAACCAAAAAAAAGATACAAAGCGCCCAGAATGCAAAAAATTTTGCGATTATTATGCTGTTTTGCTCAATAGAATATCCGAAAAATGAATACAAAAACTCGATATTAAGGAACGGAACACCGTAGTAAAACACGCCAAACAGAAGTGTAAACGAGAATATATTCATTAACACCCCTGATGGATTAACAAAAAAATCTTTTAATAATATCAAAAGCGAAAAAAATATTAATAAAGAATTTAATGCTACAACAACCCCATTAATTACAGATATCATTACTTAGCCCTGTTTATTAATATACACAGCAGATAAACTGCGATATAGCAGGTAATATATTGATATTAGCATAAAAGTTCTTAATGTAACTCCGCCATATAATAGGTAGCACAAAGAACCAATCAAAGTACAAATAAAATAATAGAACACCCTCAAATAATTATGTTTCTTAAACCACTTACTTTGAAAAAAAACAGGATCAAATCTCTTTTCCCCGCATCGTTCTAATAAATTAATCATCGGGAAAATAAAAA
The DNA here is from genome assembly GCF_049237785.1 of Enterobacter cloacae complex sp. SHL022. Lineage (NCBI taxonomy): Bacteria > Pseudomonadati > Pseudomonadota > Gammaproteobacteria > Enterobacterales > Enterobacteriaceae > Enterobacter > Enterobacter cloacae complex sp. SHL022. Next base: position 463,548 of record NZ_JBMKJH010000001.1, read on the forward strand.
TTGTAATTAAAATAACATTTGAATCGAATCCTAAAACAATAAGCAATGGTGAGCCATAACGTAATACAACCAATATGAAATGTAACAATAAGTTTATTCTACTTCGAAAATAGTTATATAGTGTATAAACAAATATTATTGCCCAAGGCAATAAAGCCAACAGAACAGGGCTTCCCATAACAATAATAATTGCAGTCAATAAAACCGCTAATATGCACCTACACGCATAAATATTTGTTTTGTTAGTTTCATAGAAAACAAACTGTTCGCTATTCAATCTTATGGTTGGTTTTTTTTCATGCTTTATAGTTTCAGTATCGTTATAAATATAACCGATCTCGTAAAGTGTATAAACTAGTATTAACGATAATAAAAACTTATAAAAATCTGCAATCGAGAAGAATTCAAACTTATATATCATCAAAAATAATAATATTGGTATAATATAAATACATACCCAAGATAAGCTTTTTACAATATTTTTGGATCGAGTATTAATAAAATATAAAAAAGGGATATAAAACATTTTTTTCTGAATATTTTGCATTATATTATTTGACTCTAATAAAGTTAACTTTGTTTTTACCCCAAAAAACCTCATCATTTTTACAATGCGCTATGCCCAAAGCTTCAGCACAATGCGCGACAATCTCATAATCTCCATAATTGTCAGTGATAATCGCTGTATTATGTTGGAAAAGGTGCTTAATATAACTAAGCTTATTATCCAAAAGATCGTGCGACAGCCGTCCAGTACATGTGCCATCTCTATACTCAAGAACGGAAGAATAACATAAAACCGCATCGAATTTTTTTGCAATAGCATTTGCTATAGTATCGATCGTTGCAGATATAATTACAAGCTTATAGCCTTTGAGTTTGTAATCGTCTATAATTTCTATAACCTCATTGATATAATCTAATGAGGCAACATAGTTATTAGATAAACTCAATAGTTCTGCTTGATTTTTTCCTGCCAATCGTTTTAATAATTTAGGTCGCAAATAATCATAAGAAAAATACCGCCAAAGAATAGAACCTATAATGCGTTCAGTCATACTTGCTCTTATTCCGATAGTTCGCAAAAAACCAAGAGTAGTATTTTCTTTGGTCACTGTTCCACAAATATCGAGAAAAAGTAAATTTTTAACTGTTTTATCAATTGACAACGCTACCGCCCCTAGCATAGATTAACACGCCAGTAAATAATTAAGTTTGCTAAAGAAGCATAAAAACTCAACTTAGCAAACCGTCGAATTAAGATTATTACAGACAACAAAATATCATATTTCGCTATCCGTAATGTCAAGCAGTTATGATTAATATAACAAGTATAAACTTTATAGCATTTTGATTATACTGTCTTTAAATTTTTGTCCATCCTTCAGGTTACGCAGGCCATAGTTCACAAACGCCTGCATATACCCCATTTTCTTACCACAGTCATAGCTGTCGCCGGTCATCAGCATGGCATCAACCGACTGCTTTTTCCCCAGCTCAGCAATCGCATCGGTCAGCTGGATACGCTCCCAAGCACCCGGCTTAGTTTTTTCCAGTTCGGCCCAGATATCCGCATTCAGCACATAACGGCCGACTGCCATCAGGTCAGAGTCCAGGGTCTGCGGCTGATCGGGTTTTTCGATAAACTCAACAATCCGGCTCACCTGCCCTTCCGTCTCCAGCGGATCTTTAGTCTGAATAACCGAGTACTCAGAGAGATCACCATTCATACGTTTCGCCAGCACCTGGCTGCGGCCCGTCTCGTTGAAGCGAGCAACCATTGCCGCCAGGTTGTAACGCAGCGGATCGGCGGAAGCGGTATCAATAATGATGTCCGGCAGAACCACGATGAATGGGTTATCACCCACCACCGGGCGCGCGCAGAGGATTGAGTGGCCCAGACCCAGCGGCTGCGCCTGACGCACGTTCATGATGGTCACGCCAGGAGGACAGATAGACTGAACTTCTGCCAGAAGCTGGCGCTTAACGCGCTGCTCAAGCAGCGCTTCGAGTTCATAAGAGGTGTCGAAGTGGTTCTCAACGGCATTCTTCGAAGAGTGCGTCACCAGAACGATTTCTTTGATCCCCGCAGCAACAATCTCGTCGACGATGTACTGAATCATCGGCTTGTCAACGATCGGCAGCATCTCTTTAGGAATGGCCTTTGTGGCGGGCAACATGTGCATGCCCAGACCCGCTACCGGTATGACTGCTTTCAAATTAATCATTATTTCTTCCACCTTAAAATGGTTGACGAATTATAGCTTTTAAACCTGTTTTCGCCAGCATGTTTTGCCGTAAATATGAAGTAATCTTAGGTCACCCCACCACAAATTACAGTAGTTGTAATCTGAATAGATCGCGATTCTGTTCCAGGAATAGTCGCAAAATAGTCTGTGCGATTACCTGTGCGGCAGCGCAAAATTCAACCGTTCCGTATTCACCACGTGTTGATCGACCCGATCAATATCCACCGAACTCTGCCCCTTTTCATTAACCGCTTTTATGTTCGCAAGCGACAACAGCGTCTCTTTTTTGGCCATAAACTTCCCGCGCACGTCTTTGCGCAAGTCGAAGTTCATCTTAAGCGCTGGCCCCGTCGCTGATTCCTGCATCACGTTGATATTACGCAAGAAAAGATGTTGTGGCTTGTTGTGCAGCTCAAGTGTTGCCCGCTGCATGTTGACATTGGTGATGGCAACAAACGACGTGGCATTGCCGGAGGAAATCTGTATCCCGCGCAGCTTATAGGCAAGCTGTCGGTTATCCAGGCGAATATCGTTAAGTTTGAAGTTTTGCGGTATCGACAGATAATCGCCCTTGATCACGCCATACCCGATTAACATTCCGGCGCTGTTCACCATATCGATATTATCGATAACGAAATTATCACAACCATAAATAGCTACCGTTGCGTTATCAATTCCGGCCTTTTTACTGAAGTCGGGAGTAATATTGCTGGCCTTGATATTACGGATCACAAAGTGTTTACCGTTTTCAACATGCACCAGCTGCCGACAGTTGCTGCCGGTGATATTCGCCACCACGAAGTTTTTAACGGTCTGCTGTTCCGGATAGTCATTGTCGTACGTGCTGCCAGCCAGCCCAATGCCTATGCCCCAGTTGATCTTGCCGTTTGTGCAGTTGATGTTATCGATCACGTGGTCAGAGATCAGGATGTTACGGTCGTTAATCGCCACGTTCCACTCAATCGCGTCACCCTGCAAATGACTGAATTTGCTGTTGGTAATGCGCGCACCATCCACCTGATTATGGAAACCCTGGCGCAGAATGGCGTAGTTGGCCTGGCTCACGGCAATGCGATCGATAAGCAGGTTACGCATCACTCTCGGCTTTTTACCGCCAATGTAGATCTGGGTGACGGGGCCGAAGCCGCTCATCGCCAGCCCTTTAATGACACAGTCGGAGCCACGCACGTCCAGCGTAATGTTATGCGTGCGCCCCTCTCCTTCCCCAATGACCTTGCAGCCTTCCTGGAGCACAAACCGCCCACGGCCGTTGCCCTTCAGCGCACCGCGGATCAGCAGGGTTTTGCCATCAGGAATGAAAATGCCGGTATTGATGTTTTCACAGGTTAACCCGGCGGGAACAACAACGGTATCGCCCTCGGTAAATGCCTGCTTAAAGGCGGCGATCCAGTCGTTATTGTTGTAGCGATCGACAGAAACCGTCTTCCCGGTCGCCGCCCGCGCAGCGCGGGGCGACAGCAGCGGCATGGCAGCCAGGACGGATAAAGAAGAGACAAATCGGCGTCGGGTAATCTTTTTCAGCATACAACCTCAGCGTTACAGCGTTTGCAGCAGGCTCGCTAACTGGCGATTAATCACCTGCTGATTGAATTCTGCTTCAACTTTTTGCCGCGCATTTTGCAGCACAGGGATCAGCGTTTGCTGATCGATATCACTGAACGCGGCCAGACGATCCGCCAGCGCCAGCGCATTGTTTTCAGGGACCAGCCAGCCGGAATGCTCAGAGGTGATCAGCTCCGGGATCCCGCTGTGCAGGGTCGAGACTACCGGAATGCCGACCGCCATCGCCTCCATCAGCGCCACGGGAATGCCTTCCATATCGCCGTCGGCGCCGGTTACGGAAGGCAGCAGGAACACATCCGCGTCATCAAGCATGGCTTTCACTTCGTGGCTCGGCTTGAAGCCCGGCATCTCGACCACGTCTTCCAGCTGATACTGTTCAATCAGCGTGCGCAGGCGACGCTCCCACGGCCCGATACCCAGGATGCGGTAGTGGAAGTCCACGCCGCGCGCCTTCAGCTGGCGACAGGCTTCGATGGCTACGTGCAGCCCTTTCTTTTCAGTCAGGCGGGCAACAGAGATAATTTGCAGCGGCTTGCCCGGCACCTTGACCGGTCGCTGGGTGAAGCGTTCCATGTCCACGCCCATGCGTGAAACGGTGATTTTCTCGCTCGGGCACCCCATGGTTTTCAGGCGCCCGGCCCACAGGTTGCTTATCGGCAGCATCATGTCGCCACGGCGAAACAGCTGCTGATATTCCGGCGTGTAGTGGTTCAGCACTTCCCGGCTGGAGATGTCGATACCGTGGAAAATGGTTGCGATTTTGCCGTCAATCACCCCCAGCTCACGCAGTTTTGCCGCCGTTACGCCCGCCGGGCCAAAGTGGGCGATAAAGACATCGGCCCGGTACGGCTGGGCCGTTTGCCCGCAAATGGCGGATAAGATCAGGTTGCGGGCCTCCGCCCCATAGCGCGACATATTCAGCGCCCGCCACGTCGAGGCGCGATGCAGGCCGCGCAGCGTCTGGCTGGCGCGATGGCGCAGTTTGTTCATCCGTCCGGCGGGTTCGTCCTGCAACCAGCGGGTTATTGCCTCCAGCCCATACCGGGTATACGCCGCATGGGTGTTTTGCGTATCGCCCTTTTGCAGGGCGATAATCTCCACGTCATACCCCATATCGATAAACGCGGTGATTTGGTTCAGCACAAAAGTTTCAGACGACAGCGGAAATTTCAGTAAGAAGAAACCAACCTTCATTTCCCCTCCCGGACGCGGTCGAGTACGGATTTCACCATGCCAATACCTTTTTCGCGTTCGGCTTTTACCGCCACCGCCAGACGTTCGTTGATCGCAGGCAACTGGCCGAGCGTGTCACCTACCATCGCACCCAGCGACCCGTCCAGCAGATGACGAATATCGACGGCCATTTCCGGCATACCGAGCTGCTGCATAATGCCCGCGGACTTGTGTTCGTAGTTAATGGCGATGGCTGGCGTGCCGAAGTTCATCGAGATAATGGCCGAGTGCAGACGCGTGCCCACGGTCAGGTCGCAGGCGGAGAGCAGCTTGCCCATCTCCAGATCGTTCAGCTCGTCCATCACCACGTGATAGCGGGACGGATCGTTCACCAGGTTGCGCAGGTTGAGCGCCACCATACGGTCATCTTTGTTGTAGCTGTCGATACCGGTACAGGTGGAGAGCGCCAGCACCTGGTAACCGCTGTCCAGCACGCGGTTCACCACCTCGGCAAAGGCTTTCTCGTACGCCGCCTGGGTCGTGCCGAGGCGTTTATCGAACGGCGCAAGTTCACGCAGGGTAATGGCGACGGTTTTCTGCTTTGCCGCCACGTCCAGCCAGTGCTGTACCGCGTAGCTGGCCTGGAAGCTGTCATCCTGATGATCCACCAGCCAGGCGGTGTCTACACCGTGCTCCACTTTGGTGGTGTCGATTTCGCTGCGCTTCATCATGTCGAGGCTGACCGATTCACGCAGGATCAGCGCGTCGCAGTGGCCGAAGACATAGTTCGCCAGCTGGTTAAACTGCGGATCCTGGAACGGCCCGACGCTGTGGCCGATCATAAACAGCGGCTTTTTCGCCATAAAGGTGCAAAGCGCATGTTCAAACTGCGGCACGCCGTACAGGTCGACGAAGAACGAGCCGCCCACCTGAATAATGGCGTCATAGCCGGACAGCAGACGCACGAAATCGGTAAAGCCCTGCGCGATGGCAATGTTGCGCAGCTTGCCGGTGTCGGTTACGCGAGAAAGCAGCACCTGATGCTGATAGCGGCGACGCAGCACTTTCTTCACGCGCCCCATCACGCCCGCAGCGTTGTTGTGCTGTTTCATCTGGCTGTAGAGCGGGTCGCCCATCACCGGGCGGTTCAGTAACCAGGATGAGCTGACCGGATAACGGCTCATCACATCCACTTCTGTCTCAGGCTTAAGGGTGTTAATTGCATCCAGTAAACCGCGCAGGATGGCGCTGTCGCCACGGTTGCCGCAGGTATGGTTGCCAAGAATAAGTAATTTCATAATGGCCTCGTAAAATTAGCCTGCGCGAAGCAGCGTTTTCATTTTTTCGTTACGGCAAAACTGGCGCTTCATCTCGACCACCAGCGCATTGCGTGACAGCACAATCATCACGCCAAACGCCAGCGCGCCTGCCGCGACCTGCACCGCAAGCAGCGCCGCCAGCGGCAGATGTCCGTTGAGCACCACGCCCAGGCCGTAGCTCACCGCAAGCGTCGGCAAGGAGAGATAAAACGGCAGCCACAGGCTGAGGATGTACTGACGGTAGCTGGAGCCCAGCACCGGTTTGATCATCACGAAGTAGCTCAGCACGGTATTGACGATTTGCACCAGCAGGAAGCCGAGCGTCACGCCAATGGCACCCGCCATGTGCCCGCCCACAATAATTGCCGGAATAAACAGGAAGGTTTTAAACACGTTGAACTTGAAGCTGATATCCACGCGCGCCTTTGCCATCAGCAGAGAACCAATCGGGTTCCCCACCGAGCGCAGCAGCCCCACGACGCACAGCAGTTGCAGGATTGGGATGATGCTGTTCCACTTCTCGCCAAACACCAGCGGTACGAAATTGCTGGCGACCACCATCAGCCCCAGCAGGACCGGGAAGTTGATGATCCCCACCACGGAGAGCAGCTTGTAAAAGTTCACGCGCAGCTTTTCGGTATCGTCCTGAATTTTGGCGAACGCCGGGAACAGGACGCGGGTAATAATCGGGTTGAGCTTCATCGGCGGGACAACCGCGACGTTATACGCCAGGTTGTAGCCACCCGCGACGCTCGCGCCCAGAATGCGCGCCAGCACCAGCGTGGAGAGGTTAGTATTTACGTAGTTGATAATGCTGTCTGCCGTCAGCCACGCGCCGAAGCGCAGGTTGGATGAAACAGACGCCAGCGAAAAATGCAGCCCCGGGCGATAAATCTTACGGCCAAAGAAGCCGAACAGCAGCGTGCGCACGGCAGAGTTAACGAGGTAGCCGAGGATGGCGGTCATCGCCAGCGGCCAGAAATGGGCGCTGACCACGGTGAAGGTAAAGCCCGCCAGCACGGCGCTGGTCTCAATCATGCCGATTTTGTTGAACTCCAGCTCTTTCTGCATCAGCGCGCGGAACTGCTGCCCGTGCGGGATCACCACGAAAGCGAACGACAGGGTGCGCATCAGCGGCGCCAGGTCCGGGTTATGCAGCACGCCGGCAATCACATCGCTCAGCAGGAACACCAGCACAAAAACGAAGATACCCAGCCCGACGTTCAGCCAGTAGAGGGTGGTCAGCTCCAGATGGCTGATCTCTTTGCGCTGGATAATGGAGTTGGCGATACCAAAGTCCGACAGCGTATCGGCCAGGGCGATAATCACCAGCGAGACGGTCAGCAGACCAAACTGGTGATTGTCGATAATGCGCGCCAGCACCGTCATCTGTACCAGGCCGAGGCCAATGATGACGATGGTGGCCATGGCTGACCATTTCGCGCCGCTGATGGTTTTTTCTCGTAAGCTCATTTTAGTACGCCGCTTTGTTCACGAAACCTTTGAAAATGGTCAGAAAAACAATCTTGATATCGAACCAGAGGCTCCACTCGCGGATGTACTCCAGATCGAACTCGATACGTTTTTCCATTTTTTCCAGCGTGTCGGTCTCGCCGCGCCAGCCGTTGATCTGCGCCCAGCCGGTGATGCCCGGCTTCACCTTATGGCGCAGCATGTAGCCTTCAATCAGGGTACGGTACTGCTCGTTATGGGCCACGGCGTGAGGACGAGGCCCGACGATGGACATCCCGCCGGTGAACACGTTGATGAACTGCGGCAGCTCATCGAGCGAGGTACGGCGCAGGAAGTTGCCCACGCGGGTGACGCGCGGATCGTTCTGCGTCGCCTGGGTCACCACCTTGTCGTTCTCCATCACCTTCATGGAGCGGAATTTCCACACCATGATCGGCTTACCGTCCATGCCGTAGCGGGTCTGACGGAAGATGATCGGCCCCGGCGAGCTGAGCTTCACCGCCAGCGCAATACAGCACAGCACCGGGGAGATGAGCAGCAGGATCAGGGACGAAAGCACGATATCTTCCACGCGCTTCAGCACGCGGTTAATCCCCGACAGCGGCGTGTCGTACAGCGGAACAACCGGTACCCCGTTCACCTCTTCAATACGGGAGTGGAGAATATTGAAGGTGAAGACATCCGGGATGAGGATCACCGAGCAGGTGGTATCCGCCAGCTCGCGCATCAGTTTCTTGATGCGGGATTCATCTTTCATCTGCATGGCGATGTAGACGTTATGAATTTTGCCGGCTTTCGCATCGTCAATAAGCTGTTCGTAGTTACCAGCCCAGTCGGACGGCACGCCGCCGGGCTTCGCGTCGTGATAAATCCCGACCACTTCAAAACCTAACCACGGCTCTTTGCGGAAGCTGTCGAGCAACACCTGCCCCACCGGCAGATCGCCCGCCACGGCAACGAAGCGACGGTTATACCCGCGGTTGCGCAGCCAGCCCGCGCCAAAGCGGATCAGCGAGCGGCAGACCACCATGCCAATGCTGGTTAACAGATACCAGCAGAGATAGGTCACAAGACGGTTATCAAAATCATGGCTGAACGCCACCAGGCCTGCGCTGAAAATCAGGCTTAAGGTCCAGTTCTGGAGCAGCAGCATCAGTTCGGTGGTCATTTTGACGCCGCGCCATGAACGATAGAAATCGGTCATGCCGCCGATCATCTGAAACACCACCAGCGCAATCAACGCCATCAGCAAGTGCATGTATAAGAACGACTGCCCGCTGACCCAACACACCGCCCACAGTCCGCCGACCATGATGGTGATATCAGAAAAACGCTGCACCATAGAGATTAACGATGCATTCGTTCTCGCTCGTTCGCGCTTTTTTAGATTTGTCATCGTTGTTCCTTTAGTTCTAAACCTTACCCCTCGCCCCTCACCCCGGCCCTCTCCCCAAAGGGGAGAGGGTGTTCAAGTTCCCTCTCCCCTTTGGGGAGAGGGTTAGGGTGAGGGGTAAGGTTTTCTTTTTACTGATTCAACAGCGCCAGAATGTCCTTCGTTCGGGCTTCCATCAGCGCGGTATCGGCGCGGGACTCCACGTTCAGGCGCACCACCGGCTCGGTATTGGACGAGCGCAGGTTAAAGCGCCACTGCGGGAACGCCATGCTGATACCGTCGGTACGGTCAATCTCCAGCGCATGAATGGCAAAGTGCTGTTCCACGCGGGCAATGGCCTCAGCGGGCTGTGCCAGTTTGCTGTTGATCTCACCGCTGGACGGGAACGCCGCCATGCGGTCGCGCACCAGTTCGCCCAGGCTCTGCCCTTTCAGGCACAGCAGCTCGGTCACCAGCAGCCACGGGATCATCCCGCTGTCGCAGTAGGCAAAATCACGGAAATAGTGGTGGGCGCTCATCTCGCCGCCGTAGATGGCGTCTTCCTCACGCATACGCTCTTTGATAAACGCGTGGCCGGTTTTGGACATCACCGGCTCGCCGCCCGCGGCCTTCACCACGTCGACGGTGTTCCAGGAAAGACGCGGATCGTGAATGATTTTCGCCCCCGGGTTTTTCTCGAGGAACGCTTCCGCCAGCAGGCCAACGATGTAGTAGCCTTCGATAAACTGCCCTTTCTCATCGAACAGGAAGCAGCGGTCGAAGTCGCCGTCAAAGGCGATACCCATATCGGCGCCGTGCTCAATCACCGCGTTGCGGGTATCGTCGCGGCACTCCGGCAGCAGCGGGTTAGGAATACCGTTCGGGAAGTTGCCGTCTGGCGTGTTGTGCACTTTGACGAAGGTCACCGGCACGTTCAGCGCCTTAAAGCGGGCTTCAAGTGCATCGACAATCGGGCCTGCCGCGCCGTTGCCGGAGTTAATCACCAGCTTCAGCGGTTTGAGGTTCGCCACGTTGATGTAGCCCAGCAGGTGGTCGATGTACTCTTTTTGCAGGTTAATCTGCTTATAGCTGCCGCGCTTCGCTTCGTTCACCGGCGGGAAGTCGTTGGCCTCGGCCAGACGCTGCACGTCACGCAGACCGGTGTCGCCGCTGATAGGACGCGCGCCCTTGCGCACCAGCTTCATGCCGTTGTAGTCCATCGGGTTATGGCTGGCGGTCACTTCGATACCGCCATCCACGCCCAGGTGGAAGGTGGCAAAATAGATCTCTTCGGTACCGGAAAGACCGATGTCCAGCACATCGACGCCCGCGTCCTGTAGCCCTTTCGCCAGCGCCAGCTTCAGGGATTCGCTTGTCAGGCGCACGTCGCCGCCCAGCACGATAGTTTGTGGTTTGAGGTATTCGCCGTACGCGCGGCCGATGCGCCACGCAATGTCTTCGTTCAGCTCTTCGCCCAGCTTGCCGCGAATATCGTAGGCTTTAAAACAGGTTAATTTTTCCATGATGACCCCTTTTTCAGGCAACAGTTGGCCCTGACCATGTAATGGCCAAATTTATTTTTTTCATTCGTAGGCCCGGTAAGCGCAGCGCCACCGGGCATGATGCGGAGTGCTACACGCGCCCGTAGCGATCCTGGAAGCGGATGATGTCGTCCTCTTCCAGATAGGAGCCGGAACGCACCTCAATTAAGTCGAGCGGAATTTTCCCCGGGTTTTCCAGACAGTGCGTGGCGCCCAGCGGAATATAAATGGACTCGTTTTCACCGAGCAGCTTCACTTCACCGTCGATGGTCACTTTGGCGGTCCCTGCCACCACCACCCAGTGTTCGGCGCGGTGATGGTGCATCTGCACCGACAGCCCTTCTCCCGGCTTCACGGTGATGCGTTTCACCTGATAACGCTCGCCAGCGTCGATGGAGTCATATTTGCCCCACGGGCGGTAGACTTCACGGTGAATATGGTGTTCGTGACGGCCATCGGCCTTGATCTTCTCCACCACTTTTTTAACGTCCTGCACGGCATTACGGTCGGCAATCAGCACCGCGTCTTTGGTCTGCACGACCACCAGATCCTTCACCCCTACCGTAGTGACAAGGCCAGATTCGGCGTAGACGTAGCTGTTTTCCGTTTTGTGGCTGATCACATCCCCGTGATGGACGTTACCCTCCGGGGTATGCGCGCTGATCTCCCACAGTGACGACCAGGAGCCGACGTCGCTCCAGCCCGCATCCATCGGTACCACTACCGCATCTGCCGTACGTTCCATCACCGCATAGTCAATGGACTCTTCCGGACAGGCGAGGAAGGCTTCTTCGTCCACGCGAATAAAATCGAGATCCGGATCCACCACCGCCATCGCTTTTTCGCAGGCGCTTAAGATATCCGGACGGTATTTTTCCAGCTCTTCCAGGTAGCGACCGGCGCGGAACAGGAACATACCGCTGTTCCAGTAGTATTCACCGCTGGCGACATACGCCTGCGCGGTTTCCAGATTCGGTTTTTCGACAAACTGCGCCACGTCAAAGGCCACGCTGTCGCCTTCACCAGGAGTAACGCTGCCGCGGCGAATGTAGCCATAGCCGGTTTCCGGGAGATCCGGCACGATGCCGAAGGTCACCAGCTTGCCGTTCTCAGCGTAAGGAATCGCGGCGCGTACCGCGTCGCGGAAGGCCTCTTCCTGCTGGATGACGTGGTCAGCCGCCAGCACCAGCATCAGCGGGTCGCAGTCCGGGCTGCTGCGTTTTGCCGCCAGCGCCGCAAGGGCAATGGCAGGCGCCGTATTGCGTCCGGCAGGCTCCAGAATGATATTTTCGGTCAGTTTGTTCAGCTGGCGCAGCTGCTCCGCAACGATAAAGCGGTGCTGCTCGTTACAGATCACCACCGGGCTTTCACACTCCACGCCGTGCAGACGGTTAACCGTCGTTTGCAGCATGGTGAGGTCGCCTTTCAGGCACAGAAATTGTTTTGGATAAAGCACGCGGGACAGTGGCCACAACCGGCTCCCGGATCCACCCGCCATTACGACCGGATACAAAGTGGTTTGACTCATGATTTATCCCCGTATATCTGCAATAAATTGGCTCAGCACGTTCTCTTTCTCGAGCGTGCGTTCGGCATATTCACGTGCCACCGTGTTCTCTTTTGGCATGGCGAGTGCCTGCTCAATTCCGGTCACCAGCGCAGGAACCGATTCAGGCTCCACGCAAACGGCAATGCCCGGGTAGCTGTTGCACAGCTGGCCTAATTCTGTTGCGGCTTCTGCCGTAATCACCGCGTTTCCGCCCACTGCCAGAATGTTGGTCAGCTTGGACGGCAGCACCGCATCCGCCGCGCCGCGTTTTTGCACCACCAGATGGCAGTCCGCCATTTTCAGCAGCGCGGGCAGCGCGTCATAAGTCTGAAGCGGGAAGAAGCGGATGTTGGTCAGTCCGCGCTCGCTGGCCATTTTTTCCAGCCGCGCTTTACCCCCGCCCTGCCCGACTATCACGAACATCCACGGGTGTTCGCTCAGCTGAAGCGCGGCGTCAATCACGCTCTCCAGCCCCTGTTTTTCGCCGATGTTGCCTGAGTAAAGAATGATTTTTTGCTCAGCAGGCAACCCGAGCTGCGCGCGTAACGCCTGCGCATCCTGGTCTGTCACATCGCGGAAGCGCGCCACTTCGGACCAGTTCGGAAAGAAGATCACTTTTTCCGCCGGGACGCCCTTCTCCTGCGCCTTGTTCATCATCGAGCGCGAGATGGTCGAGACGTAATCCACGTTGTGCAGGCCGCTGCGCTCAAAGGCGCTGGCGAGCTTCGCCACCTTGCCGCCCTTGCCTTTCCCGGCCATACCCAGCCCGAGCATGGCGTCCACTTCATAATCCTGAATGTGCAGCAGGGTGCGCGCGCCGGAGAGTTTTCCCAGCAGGCGCATGCCTGGCGTGCAGAACAGCGTCGGCACCACGCCGATGATGCGATCCGGCTTCCAGCGACGCTGCGCCATCAGCGGGAAGAAACTGCTCAGGGCAAAGCTGCCCAGATGAATTAAACGTTTCAGCGTCGAGGGCTGTTTCGGCACGTAGAGCGGGCAGCGCCAGACGGTCGCGGCGCCCTCTTCGCGGCGGTAGCGCCAGCTGGAATAGCGTTCGCCTACCTTCCACTCCGGGTAATACGGCGGGGCAGTAATCACCCGCACGTCATGTCCCTGGCTCGCCATCCACTCGACCATCTCGCCGGTGTATTTCCCGATACCGGTAAGCTCCGGCGAGTAGTTAATTCCGTAGACGAGGATTTTCATAGACCTGGCACCTCGGCCTGACGTTCCGCAAGGAAGTACGCCCGACTGTTGTCATGGACGTTGTCGCTTGCCAGCAGCGCCTCTGGCGTTAACCAGCGGTAATCGTCATGCTGAGAATCAGGCAGACGCAGGTCTGCCTCACTCACCTTCAGGCGGAACCCCAGCACGACGTAGTGCGTGGTGAACCCGGTGCCTGAAAAGTTATCGTCATAGAAGTGCTGCCAGACCCCGTAAAACTGGCCCGCTGCCATCGGCAGTTGCAGGCCCAGTTCCGCCAGAGTGAGACGCTCAAACGCATCGGTAAGCGTCTCATCCTTCTGCACGCGCCCGCCGGGCACGAACCAGAAGCCCTGTGCAGGACGATTGGTTCGTTTCCCCAGCAAGAACTCGCCGCGTTCGTTCTCCACGATCAAATCAATTGAGATCAGCGGAGTGGAACGCACTACCGTGGCAAAATCTTCCTGACTTAAAAACATCATTACCCCCGGAAGCGGTGCTGGTTTTCCAGGAACCACTGGTAGGTGCTGGCCAGCCCCTGCTCCAGTGAGACCTCGTGATACCAGCCCAGCTGATGCAGACGGGTCACGTCCAGCAGCTTGCGCGGCGTGCCGTCCGGTTTGGTGGCGTCAAACACCACGCGTCCTTTGTAACCCACCACCTGCGCGATGGTCTGCGCCAGCTCGCGAATGGTGCAGTCCACGCCGGTCCCGACGTTAATGTGCGACAGCATCGGCTCGGTGTTTTCCTGCCACACTTCGCGATCCAGCTCCATGACGTGAATGCTGGCCGCCGCCATATCGTCCACGTGCAGGAACTCACGCATTGGCGTACCGCTGCCCCACACGACCACGTCCGGGGCGTTTTCGGCAGTCGCCTCGTGGAAACGACGCAGCAGCGCCGGGATCACGTGGGAATTGCTCGGGTGGAAGTTGTCGTGCGGTCCGTACAGGTTGGTCGGCATCACCGAGCGATAGTCGCGGTTATACTGACGGTTGTAGGATTCACACAGCTTGATCCCGGCAATTTTGGCAATCGCATACGGCTCGTTGGTGGCTTCAAGCGTGCCCTGCAACAGTTCGCTCTCGGCGATCGGCTGCTTCGCCATTTTCGGGTAGATACAGGATGAGCCGAGGAACAGCAGCTTATTCACGTTGTGCAGATGCGCCGCGTGAATGATGTTGCTCTCAATCATCATGTTCTCGTAGATGAAATCCGCCGGGTAGGTATTGTTAGCGACAATGCCGCCCACCTTCGCCGCCGCCAGATACACCTGGTCGATACGTTCGCTGGCGAAGAAGTCCTGCACCGCTTTGCTGTCAAGCAGGTTCAGCTCGTCGCGGGTGCGAACAATCACCTCCACGTCACCGCGCTGTTCCAGCTGGCGAACAATCGCGGAACCCACCATTCCGCGATGACCGGCGACAAAAATACGTTGTTTTGTCATTCTCAGGACTCCAGCGCGATGGCAACCTCGTAGCCATGAGACTTGAGCAGGGAGTGTTTTTTCGCTGCTTCAAGATCTTTGGCCACCATCTCGGATACCATTTCTTGCAGGGTGGTTTCTGGTTTCCAGCCCAGCTTCTCGTGCGCTTTGGTTGGGTCGCCCAGCAGGGTTTCCACTTCAGCAGGACGGAAGTAACGCGGATCAACCTGGACAATCACGTCGCCTGGCTTCACGCCCGGTGCGTCATGGCCGGTCACGGAAACAACGATACCCTTCTCTTCCACGCCGGTGCCTTCGAAGCGCAGCTTGATGCCCAGCTGTGCCGCAGCCATCTCAACGAACTGACGTACGGAGTACTGCACGCCGGTCGCAATCACGAAGTCTTCTGGCTGCTCCTGCTGCAACATCATCCACTGCATTTTGACGTAGTCTTTCGCATGGCCCCAGTCACGCAGGGAATCCATGTTGCCGAGGTGCAGGCAAGACTCCAGGCCCTGAGCGATGTTAGCGATCGCGCGGGTGATTTTGCGGGTCACGAAGGTTTCGCCGCGACGTGGAGATTCGTGGTTGAACAGAATGCCGTTACAGGCGTACATGCCGTAGGATTCACGGTAGTTCACGGTGATCCAGTAGGCGTACAGTTTCGCCACAGCGTACGGAGAACGCGGGTAGAACGGCGTGGTCTCTTTCTGCGGAATTTCCTGCACCAGGCCGTACAGCTCAGAGGTAGATGCCTGGTAGAAGCGAGTTTTCTTCTCAAGACCCAGGAAGCGAATCGCTTCCAGCAGACGCAGCGTACCCATGGCGTCCACGTCAGCGGTGTATTCCGGGGATTCGAAGGAGACCGCAACGTGGCTCATCGCGCCCAGGTTGTAGACTTCATCCGGCTGTACTTCTTGCAGGATGCGGGTCAGGTTGGAGGTATCGGTCAGGTCGCCGTAATGCAGGTGGAATTTCGGGTTCGCCGCGTGAGGATCCTGGTAGATATGATCGACACGCTCGGTATTAAATGAAGAGGCACGACGCTTAATACCGTGAACTTCATACCCTTTTTCCAGCAGTAACTCTGCCAGGTAAGAACCATCCTGCCCGGTAACGCCGGTGATGAGAGCGACTTTAGACATGTTTATATTCCTCTACTTATGAATTTAATCAGTTTCAACGCGTTCGCGTATCACCACTGCGGGGTTGCCACGGCAAATTTTATTTGCCGGAAGCGATTTAAAAACGCTGCTGCGGGCACCGACTACCGTGCCATCGCCAACAGAAACACCGGGTGCAACAAAGACGTCTGTTGCCAGCCAGCATTTTTCACCGATCACAACAGGCGAAGCGGTAATATCAAAATGCGGGCTCATAAAATCGTGGCTGCCGGTGCACAAATAACACTTCTGTGAAACCACCGAATTTGCGCCAATCGTAATCTCACCAAGGGTATATAACACTGCGTCATCCCCAACCCAGGCGTAATCCCCAAGCGTTAATTTCCAGGGATAAGTAATTTTCACCGAAGGTCGAATGACTACGTTTTTTCCTATTTTTGCGCCAAACAGACGCAGTAAAAATGCGCGCCAGCGGTACAGTATTTGCGGCGACCAGGCAAATAACGTTGCCTGTACAGCCCACCACAGTTGAACTTTAATACCGCTCCCGCCCCGAAAACCTTTCGGTACGGAGAATCCATTTAATTCCTGCATTACGTTTCCTTATATCTCAGGCTTTGTTATATAAGGCTTTCGCTTTACCCGTCGTTTTCAGACGTAAGAAATAAGATAATTCCGCCCAGAACCCTGGCACGCGTAATATTTTACGCTGCACGTTTTTTGCATCCTGGCACAGTTCCAGATTATTTGAGGTTGACACGCCGCCCATTGAAAATTCAGATACCAGTCCTTTAATTCGACGGAACGGGTAGCCAGATTTGTAAAGGCTGGCGGCCAGGGCATAATCTGATGACACTTTATAGCGCAAATCGTAAGGCTGTTTTTTCAGGCCGCTCATTGGGAAGAAAATAGCCTGATGGCTGGCCGGGAGGCTGTGGTAGATATACCAGCCTGGTTTCGCACCGCGCAGCACTTTTTTCCCCTCGCCGAAATCAAGCAGCGCATCACCGATAAACATGGCATCTTCTTTCTGGCGCGCCAGCTGACGGGCAAACAGCGCCACATCTTCATGGAACACATCGCCGGAATTGAGGAAGATGGCGTAACGCCCCTGCGCCATGTTGATGCCTTTATTCATGGCATCGTAAATGCCTTTATCTTTCTCGCTGATGTAACGTAAGTTAAACTCACCGTTGAGTTTTTCCAGGAACTCCGCCGTGCCGTCGTTCGAGCCGCCATCGACCACGATCCACTCAAACGTGAGGCTCGGATCGCGCGCCAGGTTGCGCAGCGAGCGCCAGGTTTTTACCACCCCTTCGTAGTTACGAAAGGCGACAGTAATGACGCTAAGAAACATAAATCACCTCATTTCGTCATACGCTCGTAATATTCAGCGCCTTGCGCAAAATAAACGGACATACAATTAAGAATGCATATTCCGGGCTAAATATTGACCCGGTAAAAAACAACGACACTGGTGTGAACAGATAAAGTTGCACGCGAAAGTTCTGGTTATCACCAAACGCGTTAATCATCATTTTGAAAACTTTAAACAGATACCACAGTGTCAACAGTACGGCGAACCAGGAAAAATAGATAATTAACAGATACAGACCATTGTCTATGGTTTTACCGACATCCGCACCGTTAAAGATTCCGAATGATGCAACATATTCATAAAGTGAGCCGAATCTTACTACGCCATCTATATGGGTTAAGGAATAACCCACCATCACCAGTGGACCAATGATGCGATAATAGGACGATGAACCTTCCGTTCCCAAATCACCCAGACGCTCAGAAATGTACGGAAACGCAAATATCACGCCCACTAAAAATACCGTCAGAGAGATTATCGCCAGCGGCAGTTTTTTCTTAATCGCCTCTTTGTTCAGGTACTGGAACGCCCACTCCAGCAGGTAAAACAGAATAAACGTCATTACCCCGGAGAACGACCCTGACAGAACGATTCCTGCAAGAATCATAGCATCGGTCTTGGGGGTTTTGATACCGAACTGTTTGATGCTGAGCCAAATTGAGATTAATGCCAGAGCAAAAAACGCCGGTTCAAAATAGAGCGCGGTTGTACGCTTGCCACCAAACTTAATGAAGTTCAGTACATAGCTGTTACTGTATATAAGATATTTCGAAATTATTTCCATCAGGCTGCTTCCGCCTGTGAGAATAATTTGCGCCATCTCCATTGCCGCAAGCACAACAATCAGCCCGACGACAATATAAAAGAACCTGAGGATTTTCCTATAATTGTGCGGAGAAATAGTTTTAAAGCGAATACTCCACACCATGCCAATAATGATAACGATATAAACAAACAGCATGGTGGAGGTGACATATTTGCTGGCGTCCAGCGACTGACCAAAGATGTAGTTAAACGCCGTAAGACCAAACCCGATGCCCAGCGCAATCATCAGCTTTTTGAGGTTAAGCTTGTCAACGTAAAGCAACAGCAGAACCGGCAGGAAGGTGACGATAGTGATCGGGAAGCTTTCACCGAGCTGGGCAATCTTAACGTTGACCAGCAGGTAGATCAGCGGCAGCAGCAGATAACTACAGATTCTGATAGAACGAGACATACTCCTCCAGCATCTGTTGTCCACTGTACGCTTTACGGCTGCGGTTGCGGAACGATTCCAGGTCAGTGCCAAAAACAGCCTGCGCGATATCGGCCTTCGACAACTGCACCAGCGGCAGCACCTCGTTTTCACTGAAGGTTTTACCGCCCGATTTCTCCAGCACTTCCCGCGCGGCGTCGCTGTGGGTGGCAATCACCGGCACGCCGATGGAGAGCGCTTCGCACAGGATCAGCGGGTAGTTGTCCACGCGGGAGCTGAACACCAGCGCGTCCATACCGTTCAGCGCGCTCATCAGTTTGCGTTTGTCGGTTTCAAACCCGTGGTTCACCACGTTAGCGCCTTCAAACGGGGAGAATTTGCCAAAGGTATGCAGCTCAATCTTGTCGCCGAGCGCCATAATGTCGCGCACCAGCTGCTGGTTGGTTTTGCCGTCGTAACGCAGGTCATGGGCGACGACCGCAATTTTCGGCTTACCGGCGGTAACGGCTACGGGCGTCAGTTCGGCCAGGATCGCTTCCGTCGCCACATCAATACCGTTGTTGATGATCTGGCAACGCCCTGCTCCGTACAGGCTATTAAAAGCATCCGCCACGTGCTGGCTTGGGGAGATAAAGGTGCAGCCGAGCGAGAGCATATCGCGGAACAGCTGACGCTTACCCTCAACCAGCTGATGCGCGCGATCGATCTTCACCGGCGGGTAGTTGCTGAGCGTAGGGCATTTCTGACAGTTATCTTTCCAGCCTTCGCAGCCGTCGGTAAAGGCGCAGCGTCCGGTCACGCTCCAGTGGTCGTGCAGCGTCCAGACGAATCGGGTATCCGGCTTGTGCGCCTTCACCTTGCCACAAAACGCCACCACCTCTTCCAGATTCAGCCAGTAGCTGTGCAACACGTGAAAGTGCAGCACAACCGGGCCGCGAGTGCGGGTGACGGTGCGGTAGAGATTATTCAGGTTGCCGAACAGGTCGCGGTTAAACAGGCGGAACAGCGCGATATTGGCGACGGAGGTCAGACGTGGCGTCTGCTTCAGCACCTGCGGATAGTTATCATGGCTGACGCTTTTCTTGCCACCTTTGCCGTAACCGTAAACGAAGCGCGACTGTAATCCTTTTTGCAGCGCGCGCTGGTGCAGATCCAGCGCTACGCCTGCCGCCCCGCCCTCTGCGAGGCGTACGTTAAATTGCAGAATGTTCATTTTATCACCTTCACGCGGGCTTTCTCGCCCACCACCAGCGCGTTGTCCGGAATGCTGTCCAGCACCACGCTGCCTGCGCCAATCGTCACGTTATTGCCCACGGTAATGTCCCCGATCATCACCACGTTGGCGCCCAGCTCGACGTTATTGCCGATGACCGGGCAGGCCAGGCTGTCTGGCCCGCGGTTGCCGATCGTCACCCCGTGGCGAATGGTGAAATCATCACCCGCGACGACGAACTTGTTGATGACCACCGCATAACCGTGATGAATGGTAAAGCGGCGGCCAATGGTGGCTGCGGCCTGAATTTCATAGCCAAAAAAGCATTCGGTGATGATGCGGTACAGCACCAGCACCGGCGCGGCCCAGATATTGTTCAGCACATTTTTTTTGCGCCACACCGAGCAAAAGTGCGCAATACGGTAGGCCAGAACCATGCAGCACGGGCGCAGGCTCCAGCTGTTAGCGCGACAATCTTCCAGAAACATTATTTCCCCCGAAGCCCGTCAGCCAGACGCTTGCCGTTACGTACCGACAGCAACGTCAGCAACGTGCGCCAGTTCATGCGCTTGTTACGGATCTGATACAGGGTGAAGAGCTGATACTTTCGGCTGGCACGGTCAAACTTGTCCTTGTGCTTGCGGTAAAAATGGAAGTAGCCCGAGAATTTCTTCGGCGACGAGGTGATTTGCATCTCCCCGTGATTGATGTGCAGGATCTGCGTGGCCTCTTCCACCTTCCACGGCTCGCCGTACTCCACCACCATCCGCAGGAAAATGTCGTAATCCTGCGCGGCCTTCAGCTCGGTATCGAACAGGCACTCCTTAAAGCGCCATGCCCAGGTAAACACCTGATTGCCGATAATGTTGCGCTTGTAGAACAGGCGTCGGGAATACGGTGATTTCGGATACAGCGGCAGGCTGGCCGGCTGCGAATAGACCTCGCCCTGGCAGACATAGTCATTGGCATACAGAAACGCGTGGGTCACCAGCTGCGCTTTGTGCGACAAGAAGATCGACAGACGGTTTGGCGTCCATTCGTCATCGTCGTCGATACCGGTCAGATACTGCCCTTTCGCCTGCATAATCGCCTGGTTGCGCACCGCACACGCCCCGGAGTTGATAGCGTTGTGCGTGTACATCACGCGTGGGTCGTTCAGGTCTTCTACAAACTTTTGCAGTTGTTCGTAAGAGGAGGAACAGTCATCCACGATAATCAGTTCCCAGTTATCGTAATCCTGACGCAGGACCGATTTAATCGCGCGGATCGCCAGCTGCTGACGATTCCATGTCGGCATATAGATAGAAATCAAAGGGCGTTGTGTGGTCATATTTTCCCCTCATCCCGGCCCTCTCCCCATAGGGGAGAGGGTGAAAGGCATCCAGTGGTTATCATTACGTTCGTCCCCCAAATCCAGCACCGAACAGTCCCCTCTCCCCTTTGGGGAGAGGGTTAGGGTGAGGGGTGTGGGGTGCATTTTGTTATTTACTGTCAGACTTGTATTCGTACTCGTAATAGCCGTAATCCTGATACCCGGTCGCGCGGCGGAAGATGGAGTTCAGAATGACCCCCTTCACCTCAATACCGTTCTGCTCAAAGCGGCTCAGGCTGGTTTCCACTTCCTTCAGGGTGTTCACCGCATAGCGTGCGACCATCAGCGTGGTGCCCGCATGACGCCCTACCACGGCGGCGTCGGTAACCGCCAGAATTGGTGGGGTATCGATCAGCACCAGGTCGTAGTTTTTGCTCGCCCACTCAATCAGCTGCGTGAAGCGCTCGCTCATCAGCAGTTCAGACGGGTTCGGCGGCACCTGGCCACGCGGGATCAGGTCAAATTTCGGAATCGACGTCGGCTTGGCGCTCTCGCTGATTTCCCCTTTACCGAGCAGGATTTCCGACAGTCCGTTAACGTTGTTGGTCCCCAGCAGCTCGTGGGTGTAGCCCTTACGCATGTCGCAGTCGATCAGCAGCACGCGCTTGTTGGTCTGGCTCACCACCGCCGCCAGGTTGGCGCAGACGAAGGTTTTACCGATTGATGGGCTAACGCCGGTCATCATCAGGACGTTGTTTTTGGCCTGCATCATGGCGAAGTGGAGGCTGGTACGCAGGCTGCGCACCGCTTCAATCGCCAGGTCAGTCGGGTTACCCACGGCCAGCAGCTGGCTCTGTTTGTAACGCTTGACGCCCTTAACGGTTTTGACGCTGTCACGGGACTTCTGCCACTCGGAGAGCGGGATGCTGGCGTACACGCTGATCCCGTTCTCTTCCAGTACCTGCGGGCTTTCGATACCGCGGTTGAACAGCGAGCGCAGCAGCACGCCGACAATGGAAAGCATCAGGCCGAGAATAATACTGCCGAGAATAATCAGCGCCTTCTTCGGCTTCAGCACGCCCGGCTGGGTAATCGCCGGGTCAACGATACGCACGTCGCCGACGGTGCTGGCTTCGGTGATTTTCAGCTCCTGCTGTTTGTTCAGCAGCTGCATGTAAACCTGCTGGCCGGATTCCACATCACGCGTCAGGCGTACAATTTCCTGCTGCGTCTTCGGCATCGCGGTTACGCGGTCATTCAGCTTCGCCTTCTCTTCTTCCAGGGTACGACGTTTCTCCAGCAAAGTGCGGTACGCCGGGTGACGTTTGGTATAGAGCTTGGAAATCTCCGCCTCTTTGAAGGTCAGCTCGTTCAGCTGCGCATCAATATTCACCATGGAGTCGAGAACCGATTTCGCCTCCAGCGGCAGATCGACGGAATCTTTGTCCTGACGGTACGCGTTCAGCTTGTTCTCAGCGTCATCCAGACGGGCGCGCACCTCCGGCAGCTGTTTACTGAGGAACGCCAGGCTTTTTGCGGCTTCCGCTGACTTGCGCTCTACGTTCTGCTCAAGATAGTTGCGGGTGATGCTATTAAGGATGTCGCGGATTTGATCCTTGTCTTCACCGGTGAAGGTCATGCTCAGAACGCCGGTATCCTTGCCGTTTTCGGTGACGGTCAGGTTGTTTTGCAGGTTGTTGATCATCCCGAGCGTCGAGAATTTGGTGACCGTAAACTCCCCGCCCTCATGCGCCTGAATTGCGCTGACCTTGATGCTGACGCCCTCTTTAGTCAGCATCTGCCCCACCTCGCCGCGTGCGCTGAAGCCCGCGTCGCTGGTCAGCTGATACTGTTTTGGTCCCAGCACGGTCAGGGTAAAGGTTTGGTCCCCTGCCCCTTTTGGGATCACGAAGTCGGTCACTTTTACCGTATCGTTACTGCGCCCCATCAGGCGATCCCAGCCTGCGCCAAACACCGGGAAGGTGTTTTTGGTGACCGCGATATCCAGCCCCAGATCGTGAACCGTTTTGCCCAGTACCAGGCGCGACTGGATCAGCTGAATTTCGGCTTCCGATGCCGGCGGCTTGTTGGCCAGCGCCGAACCGATATCCTGAACCAGCGAATTACCGGTATTTTGTTCGATCTGCACCAGCGCGTCGGCGCTGTAAATAGGCGTCGCGAACAGCGTATAAACGATCGCCGCCACGGCAAAGATGGCGGTAATACCCAGCACCCACCATTTCGCTTCAATAACGGTCCCGACCAGGCGACCGATATCGATTTCATCACTGCCCGACGTCGGGGCGGCAGAAGGTCTTGTTTTTTCTGTCATTGTTATCCCTGCTGAGCTTTCAGTGCCTGCGCCCACTGACGGGCAGACTGGTCTAGTAAGGTGTATACCGCCTCAAAGGCCTCGCGGCTCTTGCGATACGGATCGGGAATTTCGCGCTCACCATCCCAGTGACCAAACAGCATCACCTTGCCGCGCATCTCCGGTGCGATATCGCACAGCGCGTGAATGTGGCGTTTTTCCATCGCGAGGATCAGGTCATATTCCCGGCACATCCGGCCAGAGACCTGACGGGCAACGTGCCCGTCGAGTGAGAGGTTATGCTCAAGGGCAACGCTTGCGGCACGTTCGTCGGCACCTTTTCCGACCAGCGCGCCCAGCCCTGCGGAGTCGACCGTTAACGCAGGCTGGTAATTTTTCAACAGCCTTTCAGCCGTGGGGGAACGGCAAATGTTCCCCACGCACACCACCAGAATTTTGTTAAACATCGCGGCTTACCAGTTATGAACGTCGCTCGCCGTATCCGTCATGTAGCGAACGCCACTGATGGTAGGCAGCAACTGGTTGATCAGACGGTTCCAGCGGGCAACCGGCGCGGTGGTGACATAGACCACATCGTACGGCTGGAGACGGAACGACGTTGCCATGACCAGCGACGTCGCGTCGGACATATCCAGCTGGTAGATGTTGGCAATCTTGCCCTTCGCGTTCTCGCCTTTGATAGGACGGATCACGAAGATACCGCTGGCGTTGGAGGCGGTCAGGTCGATGCCTTCCGCATTGCCCAGCGCTTCGGTCAGGGTCATACCGCTGAAGTCCATCTTGAGGGTGCTCTGTTTCTTCACTTCACCCATCACGAACACTTTCAGATCGTCATTGCGCGGCACGTACAGAATGTCGCCCGGATAGAGGAGGCGGTTCTGGGTCAGGTCACCGTTTTGCATCAGCGCCTGAAGCGAAATGCGCTGCTCTTTGCCGTTGTGGGTTAGCACCACGTTGCGCCAGTCAGCGCCGTCGGTTAAGCCGCCTGCGGCATTGATCGCATCGAGAACGGTGAGCGGGACGTTAGTGATGGCCTGCTGGCCGGATTTATTGACCTGGCCAGAGATATAGGCTTTCTGGGATCGGAACGCGGCGATATTAACGTCCACCTGCGGGTCAGCAATGTACTGCGCCAGGCGGCCGGTAATATCACTACGGATCTCAGCAAGCGTTTTACCCGCGACGTGCACTTTGCCAATGTAGGGATAGAACATGGTGCCATCGGACTGTACCCAGTTACCGGTGTCGCTTGAGCTACGGTACTGGCCCGCAGGCGTGGTCAGCTCCGGGTGATCCCAGACGGTCACGTTAATGACGTCACCCGGACCCACGCGATACTGGTAAGAGGCAATTTCCTGGTCCAAGGACATATTTGGCTGAGCAACATTTGGACGTGGGCGTAATTGTTCCACCAGACGTGGGGTTAATGGATACACATTCACCATTTTGTCGAGATCAAAATCAGCATCCTGCTGTTTAATCACATCCTTGCCCATTGTCGACATATTGCTGCCGGGAAAGACCGTGCAACCACTCATCAAGGTCACAGACACCAATAATGGCATCAATTTCATTTTGGATTTCATCATTGATTATTTATCACTTTGGCAGAGTAATTATCCTGTGCAATTAAAATAAGCGCGGGTCGTGGTGACAATCAGAATGCAGTTAATCATTTAGCAATATAACTGGCATCAGTCCTAAAAAAAGCTTATTCATCCATTGGCTATTGACAGAATAATTGAGGCTGATTCACACGCTTTCAGGCACGCTACCGCCCTTGGCTTTCAGTTACCAATCCACTGACTAAACAATGCGTTATGGTTAGACACCCTCTTGGATAAGGCCTTTTGCGAAATATATCAAACGCCTCACAGGGGCGATTGATAATGTATAACCTTCACCAAAGACCGAAACAAAAATAGCAACAAGGAGTTTTAACATTTGATGCTGGAAGAATTGTTGCAGCTAACCTAATAGCAGGCAAGGAGACAACCGTCCTAATATTCGTTTTTAAGATTAATATTAAGAGCAAAGTTTTAAGGTTTTCGGATTTTCTTTATATTGACAAAATAGATCGCCGGACCATTTATTGCGATATTTCCTAAATAACGACTTCTGTAATTAAATCTTCGCAATTAACTTATTTACACCGCCCGGCAAATGGGGTTTACCTGAGTGTAGCATTAAGAGAAATCTCACCCCGGCATTGCAATTTCCGTCGGCTTTATCCATGATCGAAGTGTGACATTAGTCATATAACAGAAGGTATTGCATTTACTATGGAATGGATTGCCGATCCATCAATCTGGGCCGGGCTGGTGACGCTGGTCGTCATCGAATTAGTGCTCGGCATTGATAACCTGGTGTTTATCGCCATCCTTGCCGATAAATTACCCCCTTCACAACGCGACCGCGCCCGCGTGACGGGTCTTCTGCTCGCCATGGTGATGCGTCTGCTGTTACTGGCCTCAATCTCGTGGCTGGTGACGCTGACCAAACCCTTATTCAGCGTGCAGGGTCTGAGCTTTAGCGCCCGCGACCTGATCATGCTTTTCGGCGGATTGTTCCTGCTGTTCAAAGCCACGGTTGAGCTTAATGAGCGGCTGGAAGGAAAAGACAGTGAAAACCCCACCCAGCGACGCGGCGCTAAATTCTGGCCGGTGGTCGCACAGATAGTGGTGCTGGATGCCGTCTTTTCTCTCGACTCCGTGATCACGGCCGTCGGGATGGTTGACCATCTGGCGGTGATGATGGCCGCCGTGATCATCGCCATCACCCTGATGGTGCTCGCCAGTAAAGCCCTGACGCGCTTCGTGAACAGTCACCCGACTATCGTCATCCTCTGTCTGAGCTTCCTGCTGATGATTGGCTTTAGCCTGGTAGCGGATGGTTTTGGCTTCCATATCCCGAAAGGGTATCTGTACGCCGCCATTGGTTTCTCGGTGCTGATTGAGTTTCTCAACCAACTGGCCATTTTCAACCGTCGCCGTTTTCTTTCCGCGAACCAGACATTACGTCAGCGCACCGCAGATACGGTGATGCGCCTGCTGAGCGGCAAAAAAGAGGATGCCGAGCTGGATGCTGAATCCGCGGCGATGCTTGCCGACCACAGCGACGGGCAGATCTTCAACCCGCAGGAACGCCGGATGATAGAGCGCGTGCTTAACCTCAACCAGCGCACAGTGAGCAGTATAATGACCTCCCGCCATGACATTGAGCATATTGACCTGACGGCGCCGGAAGAGCAGATCCGTGCCCTGCTGGATAAAAACCAGCACACCCGCGTGGTCGTGACCGGCGGTGAAGAGGAAGAAGAGCTGCTGGGCGTGGTACACGTGATTGACCTGCTGCAACAGCAGCTTCACGGCGAGCCGCTCAACCTGCGCGCGCTGGTGCGCCAGCCGCTGGTCTTCCCGGAAGCGCTGCCGCTGCTCTCCGCGCTGGAGCAGTTCCGCAACGCGCGCACCCACTTCGCGTTTGTCGTTGATGAGTTTGGTTCTGTGGAAGGGCTGGTGACGCTCAGCGACGTGATGGAAACCATCGCCGGTAATCTGCCTAATGAGGTGGATGAGATCGATGCGCGCCACGATATTCAGAAAAACGCCGACGGCAGCTGGACCGCCAACGGCCACATGCCGCTCGAAGATCTGGTGCAGTTCGTTCCGCTTCCGCTGGACGAGAAGCGCGAATATCACACCATCGCCGGTTTGCTGATGGAAAATCTGCAACGTATTCCGCAGCCGGGGGAAGAGGTTCAGGTGGGGGATTACATGCTCAAAACCTTGCAGGTTGAGAGCCATCGCGTGCAGAAGGTGCAGCTGATACCGCTGCGCGGTGAAGATGAGATGGATTTTGAGGTGTAGGTAAAAAGCAAAACGGCAACCTCGTTGCCGTTTTTAGTGTTTGCTCCCTCTCCCCGTCGGAGAGGGCCGGGGTGAGGGCATCAGGCCGTACATGCCACCCGGCACAACAGGCATCACAGCTTATCGAGCAGTTTTTTCACGTCCTTACCTGACTGAGTCTCTTTATTGCGGTCCGCCCAGTCATTCAGCCGACGTTTCGCTTCATCCTGAAGGTGCTTACGCAGGATCTGATCGACCTGCAAACTGTAATTCAGCGCCTGCCATTTTCCGTAAACGCGCAGCGGTATCGGCGTCTCTTTCAGGAACTCTACAAGCTGGCCTTCGCCTTCCCAGCCAGCCTTCACGCGGACGTTGAAGCGGGTGTCTGCCGTCTCTTTCACCAGATCCAGCGCGCCGGTTCCGGTCAGCGCCAGCAGTGACGAAGTGCCCTGCATGTCGTCCAGCGAGAGCTGACCGTTGTCGAGGGCAAGCTCACTGGTAAAGCTGTCGAGACGGGTTGCGCTGTCGTAGTTTTCATTCGCTTTCACGCTGCTGCTGCGCTCTACCGCCTGCTGCACCAGCTGCTGGAAGTTCAGCCCTTCCATGCGCGTATCTTTCAGCTCAACGTGCGCCTGCCCCTGCCAGCTACGACGGAAGGCATCCGCATCAATCTTCGTGCCAGAGAAATCCCCTGCCAGCGACAGCTGCCCCGTGAGGGCAATTGGGTAATTAAAGGCTTTCAGGATGGTGCCAATTTCAACGTTTTCCAGACGCGGCTGGAACGCGGCGCTGGCAACGTCTTTGCGTACATCCAGCGTGCCCGGCAGCGAGAGGTTCCCTGCTCCCATTTTTCCGCTGAGCTCGGAGATGACCAGCAGGCCGTTGTGGTTGAACATCTGGCTGCTGACGTCGGTAAAATCAATTCCACGCCAGCGCACGCTGTTCGCTTTCAGCAGAATGTCGGCGGTAAATCCGCGCAGGCCGTTGTAGTCAGGCAGATCGAGATTTGAGGAGATCACCGGACGCGACTGCGTGGCCTGGCTTTGCCCTACCTGCGTGGCTCCCTCATCGGTCGCGTTCACCGGTTGGAGCGGAAGCAAGTTCTCGAGATTCAGCTTGTCGAATTGCAGATCCAGCACCCACTTAGGTTTCTCATCAAGCGTGACGCTCGCCTGCCCCTTCAGGGAACTGTCGTTGGCCTGGAGGTTGAGCGCGTTCAGTTCGAGCTGTTTGCGCTCTTCATGCCACACCGCCTGCATCGTGCCTTGGCCGGCAATCCCCTTCGCGGGTAAATCCGCGCCGGTCAGCTGCCAGTTGAGCTGCTGAACGTCCGCCGTCAGCTGGTGCGGATAGTCAGAAGCGTTCACGTTTGCGTTCATCGACAGGTTGAGATCGCGCTGATTGCGGTTGATCCGCCCGGAGAACTCCATGGTGGCGTGATGATTGGCGTCCTGCTCCATCCTGAGATTGATATTGCGTACGGTGATCTGTTCGTCATCCTCATGCTGGAAAACCAGCACGCTGTCAGCAACTTTCAGATTACCAATATCGAACGACCAGCCGGTATCAGAGGGGACGTCAGGCAAGGTGTTTTCACGCGGTGCGACCGGCGCATCCGCCTGACGAACGGCTTCGGTTTGCGGCGTAAGCTGAATCACCGCCCCTTTCAGCATCACCTGTTCAACCTGGAGCTGATGGGATAAGAGCGGGATGAGCGCAACATCAAGACGCATGTTATCCGCCGTCACCAGCGGCTGCGCGGCGCCCGGCGCGGTGAGCGACATACGTCCGGAGAGAATGCTGAGCTGCGGCCAGACGTGCCAGCGCAGGGGCCCGTCCAGCTTGAGTTCATACCCGCTGCGCGCTTCCACCTGCCGCACCATGTAGGCCCGGAAGTCATTCGGGTTAACCAGCAGCACCAACGCTGAAAGGCCAGCCACCAGCACCACCAGCAAAATCATCAGCGTTGTCAGAACTCTTCTCATGGCTTCCTCAGTGAACTCACAGATCAGTCTTTATCGATACGACTGGCAACCGCACCCTGCTGGTCGCGATATTTTGCGTCCTGACGGCGGTTATAAGGACGGTCTGCCGGGCCGGTCAGCGGTTCGAAGCTCAACGCACCAATCATCATTCCCGGACGAAGCGCCAGCGGCAGTTTACCGGCGTTAAAGAACTCCAGCACGATACGGCCCGACCAGCCCGGATCGATACGGTGCGCGGTGACGTGCACCATCAGGCCCAGACGCGCCAGGGAAGAGCGTCCGTCAAGCCAGCCGACCAGATCCGCAGGCAGCGTGACCGATTCAAAGGTCACCGCCAGCGCCAGTTCGCCAGGATGGAGATAAAACGCCTCTCCTTCGTCGATGACGATTTCGTCGCTCATGACGCGATCCAGCGCCGCGCTGACTTCGTCTTTCGGCCCGCTGAGGTCGATAAACGGTGCCGTGTGGCCGCTGAAGGTGCGGAATTTATTCCCCAGACGCACATCGACGGTCACGCCGTTAATACGCTCAACCGGCGGACGCGGGGTGATAGACAGGCGGCCTTCATCCAGCCAGGCTTCTATATCGCGGTCACAAAGACGCATGGCACTTTCTCCTTTCGTGCATCGCGCCCTGAAGCCTTACGGCGTCAGGGCAAAACCAGGTTATCTCTGAACGGTACACAATTCACACGGCTTATTCAAAAAACTGACTGATTTTCGCTTTTAAGATATCAATGGCAATACGGTTTTTACCGCCACGAGGCACGATAATATCGGCGTATTGTTTCGAAGGCTCAATAAATTGCAGGAACATCGGGCGAACGGTTTTCTGATATTGCGCCATCACCGAGTCCATGGAGCGGCCGCGTTCGTTAACGTCGCGTTTGATACGCCGCATCAGGCAGATATCCAGCGGGGTGTCGACGAAAATCGAGAAGTTCATTGATTCGCGCAGACGGGCGTCGGTGAGCAGCAAAATCCCTTCAAGGATAATCACCTTCTTGGGCTCGATACGGATCGTTTCCTGGGTGCGGGTATGTTCCACGTAGCTGTAGACGGGCAGCTCAATTGCCTCGCCGCGCTTTAGCGCTTCCAGATGCTGGAACAGCAGGCTGTGATCCATCGCACTGGGGTGGTCGTAGTTGGTTTTTACGCGCTCTTCCATCGAAAGATGGGATTGATCTTTGTAATAGCTATCTTCGGGAATAACACCGATATGCTCATCACCCACTTGTTCACGTAGTTCGCGATAAAGCGTACTGGCAATAAGACTTTTACCTGAAGCCGATGCGCCGGCGATGCCTATGATGACGCACTGATGAGACTTATCAGTCATAAATTTAGCGACCTGATTAACCTGGATGTAAGGAAGGACGACGCCGGAGCGTCAAACGCGGCAATTATAGGGATTTCGGGGGCGTGATACCAGTCGAATGCGCAGGTTATGCGAGGCGGGCTGAAAAGCGCCGTTTCACGCCTTTAGCGAAATTTTTACGCGCGGATTTTCACCATTTCATCACCATTCTTCGCAGAGTAACTATTTTATAAGTCTATGAAGTCAAAATCTGAGCACTCGGCATATGAATTGTAAAATGTTTGTACTAGCATAAACCAAATTATTAATTTCACGCGTCCGGACCTGGCTCCTGACAACATGGCGTCCCTGGATAGAGCGGTAATGAATAAACAATACCAGCGGGTTTTGGTTACTACCCCACATCCTTTACTGCGGCTTGTCTGTCTGGGTCTGGTCACGTTCATCTTCACCTTATTTTCCCTCGAGCTGACTCGCTTCGGTACGCTGCTGGCGCCATTGTGGTTCCCGACTTCAATAATGATGGTAGCGTTTTACCGCCACGCGGGAAAAATGTGGCCCGGCATTGCCCTCGCCTGCTCTTTTGGCAATATCTTTGCCTCGTGGATGCTCTTCTCATGGGAATCGCTCAACATCACCTACACGGCGATCAATATCATTGAGGCCACGGTTGGCGCGCTGTTACTGCGTAAACTGCTCCCCTGGTATAATCCGCTGCAAAACCTCAACGACTGGGTCCGGCTTGCCCTCGGCAGTGCCCTTGTGCCGCCGCTGGTGGGGGGCGTTCTGGTTCATTTTCTGGTGCCGAGCGCGGAGCCGCTGCGTAATTTCCTTGTCTGGGTACTTTCAGAGGCCATTGGCGCGCTGGCGCTGGTGCCTTTAGGTCTGCTGTTTAAACCGCATTACCTGCTGCGCCACCGCAATCCGAAACTGCTGCTGGAAACGCTGGTGACCCTGGTCGTTACGCTGGTTCTTTGCTGGACGGCAATCACCTGGCTGCCGTGGCCATTCACCTGCATCATCGTTCTGCTGATGTGGAGCGCGGTTCGTCTGCCGCGTATGGAAGCGTTCCTGATATTTTTATTCACCATCATGATGGTGTCCCTGATGATGGCGCGAAATCCGCTCTCCATGACGCCCTCCTCCATGATCGTCACCTTCAACGCGCCGTGGCTCCCCTTCCTGATGATGCTGCTCCCCGCCAATATTATGACGATGGTGATGTATGCCTTCCGGGCCGAGCGTAAACATATTACGGAAAGCGAAGAACGTTTTCGTAATGCGATGGAATATTCCGCGATTGGTATGGCGCTGGTGGGCATTGAGGGCCAGTGGCTCCAGGCCAACAAGGCGCTGTGCAATTTTCTCGGTTACAGCCAGTCTGAACTCCAGTCGCTCACGTTTCAGCAGTTAACCTGGCCAGAAGATTTAAATACCGACCTGGAGCAGTTGGGACAGCTGATTAACGGGGAGATCAATAGCTACAGCCTCGAAAAACGCTACTACACTCGCAGCGGAGAGGTGGTGTGGGCGCTGCTGGCCGTCTCCGTTGTGCGCCATGCCGACGGCACCCCGCTCTACTTTATTGCCCAGATTGAAGATATCAACGACCTGAAACAGACCGAGTGGGTCAATAAGCGTCTGATGGAGCGTATCACCCTCGCGAACGAAGCCGGTGGCATCGGGATATGGGAGTGGGATCTCGAGCCGGACGTGATCAGCTGGGATAAGCGGATGTTTGAGCTGTACGAGATCCCCCCGCACATTAAACCCACCTGGCAGCTCTGGCATGCGGCCATGGTGCCTGAAGATCGCACCCACGCCGAACAGGTGCTGCGAGAATCCCTTCAGGCCAGGGTGCCTTTCAAGCTGGAATTTCGCATTCGCGTCAAGGATGGCATCCGCCACATTCGTTCGCTGGCGAACCGGGTACTGAACAAACAGGGCGAAGTGGAGCGGCTGTTAGGGATCAACATGGATATGACCGAGGTGAAGCAGCTGAACGAGGCGCTGTTCCAGGAAAAAGAGCGCCTGCATATCACCCTCGACTCCATCGGCGAAGCGGTGCTGTGCACCGATATCGACATGAACATCACCTTTATGAACCCGGTCGCCGAGAAGATGAGCGGCTGGTCGCAAAGCGAAGCGCTGGGTCAGCCCGTTCTGAAGGTGCTGCACATTACCTTTGGCGAGAACGGTCCGTTAATGGAAAACATCCACAGCGGCGATATGTCCCGTACCGATATCGAACAGGACGTGGTGCTTAACTGCCGCAATGGCGGCAGTTTCGACATTCATTACAGCATTACCCCCCTCAGCACTCTGGAAGGTAACACCATCGGCTCGGTGCTGGTGATTCAGGACGTGACCGAGTCGCGCAAAATGCTGCGCCAGCTGAGTTACAGCGCCTCACATGACGCCCTGACTCACCTGGCGAACCGCGTCAGCTTTGAAAACCATCTGAAGCGTCTGTTGCAGACAGTACAGGAGACCCATCAGCATCACGCGCTGGTCTTTATCGATCTTGACCGTTTTAAGGCGGTGAACGATACGGCAGGCCACGCGGCGGGCGACGCGC
Organism: Enterobacter cloacae complex sp. SHL022; assembly: GCF_049237785.1. Lineage (NCBI taxonomy): Bacteria > Pseudomonadati > Pseudomonadota > Gammaproteobacteria > Enterobacterales > Enterobacteriaceae > Enterobacter > Enterobacter cloacae complex sp. SHL022. The sequence goes on from NZ_JBMKJH010000001.1 coordinate 496,716, forward strand.
TCCTGCGCGAACTCTCTTCGCTGATGCTGACCATGCTGCGCTCCAGCGACGTGCTGGCGCGTCTGGGCGGCGACGAGTTTGGCCTGCTGCTGCCGGACTGCAACGTCGAAAGCGCACGCTACATTGCGGGCCGGTTGATCGACGCCATCAACAACTATCATTTTTCCTGGGAAGGACGCCTGCACCGTATTGGTGCCAGTGCGGGGATTACGCTGATTGACGACACCAATTATCTGGCTGCGGAAGTGATGTCTCAGGCCGATATCGCCTGCTACGCCTCGAAAAACAGCGGGCGCGGCGTGGTCACCGTCTACGAACCCCAGCAGGAGAGGATCCACAGCACGCGCAGCATGATGTCGCTGGATGAGCAGTGGCACATGATTAAAGATAACCATCTGCTGATGATCGCCCGCAGCGTCGCCTCGCCGCGCATTCCCGAGAGCAGTAGCTTCTGGCTGATTTCCTTGCGGCTGTGGACCAGCCAGGGGGAAGTGCTGGAAGAGCATGCCTTCCGCGCCGGGCTGGCGGAGCCGGAGCTGCTGCACGCCCTGGACCGACGTATCTTCAGCGAATTCTTCCGTACCTATGCCGCACAGGTGGCGGCCAAAGGAATGGGCGTCGCGCTGCCGCTCTCAGAAGCGGGTTTAGCCAGCGTCACGCTGGTGGATGAGCTGCTCGACCTCATTACCAAAGGTCCGCTGCCGGCGCGGCTGCTGCATCTGGCGATTGCCGCTGATGTGCTGAGCAATACGGATGAAAACGTGCAGCAGGGTCTGCAAAAGCTTCGTCAGGCTGGCTGTCGCGTGGTGCTGACGCGGGTTGGACGCGATATGAACGTCTTCAGCCAGCTCAGCGCCAACACCGCTGATTATCTGCTGCTGGATGCAGACGTGGTGACCAACGTCCACGGCAATCTGATGGACGAGATGATGGTGACCATCATTCAGGGCCATGCCCAGCGTCTGGGCATAAAAACCATTGCCGGGCCATGCCATCAGTCGATCATGATGAATACGCTGTCGGGCATCGGCGTTGACTTTATCTACGGCGACACCATTGGGGAAGCGCAGCCGCTCGATCTACTGCTGAATACCAGCTATTTCGCCATCAACTGACGGCGACCAGCCGTCGGTGTACCAAATATGTAACAGCGCATACGAGCGCCACGGCTGCCAGCGCTCGGCGTAGCGACGGATCTGCGCGGGCGTCATACCGGCAAAGCGCTGTTTAATCAGATAATCATCCGGCAGGAAAACATCCTTCGCCTGCCAGCCGCGCAGGGCCAGATAATTCGCGGTCCAGCGCCCGATGCCGGGGCGCTGCTGTAGCGCCTTCATCCCGTCCTCAACGTTCGCGGGCGGGAACAGCGGGAATTCACCGTCCACCACCGACTGCGCCAGATGAATCAACGACTCCGCACGCTTGAGCGGCATCCCGAGTGCTTTCAACGCCAGCGGATCCACCGCGGCCAGTACCTCTGGCGGAGGAAAGCAGAGGTAGCCCGGCGCGTCCTGGATGGGTTCACCGCACAGCGCCACCACCCGTGACGCCAGTTTAGCCGCCATCGCCACGCTTACCAGTTGTCCAAGAATGGCGCGCACGCCCTGCTCGTAAGCATCCATTGCGCCGGGCAAACGTAACCCCGGCCGCGCCGCGCCGAGATCGCCGAGGGTCTGTGCAATGTGCTGCGGGTCGCAATCGAGGTCAAAAAGGCGGGCGATGCGGTCCAGGCAGATATCCGCCACCGGGATCAGGCCAGGGCTAAGCGACACCGCAAGCGTATGGGTTGCGCTGTCTGGCGTAACCCGGAAAACGCCCTGGTGCCCGGCATAGCCAAAACTGCGCTCGTAGTAATCCTTCGTAACGGTCTCAACCCCCGTGACCGCACGCGCGGCAAGAAAGCCAAACATCCACGACCAGTCGTAAGGCGGTTGCCAGTTCAGGGTGTACATTGTCTCTCCTTTTGTATTTACCTCAGCATAAACCGAAAGATCGCGTTGCGCCTTGCTTTCATATTCCTGTTGTCGCCTGGCAGACATTTCGCTAAAGTCTCGCCCCTTCTCACCGGCATGGGGATTTATTGTGTTTATTGGATTCGACTACGGCACCGCAAACTGCTCGGTTGCGATAATGCAAAACGGACAACCGCAGCTCCTGAAAATGGAAAACGGCAGTACGCTGTTGCCGTCAATGCTCTGTGCGCCGACGCGTGAAGCGGTGAGCGAGTGGCTGTTCCGCCATCATCAGGTTCCTGCTACCGCAGCGGAAACCCAGGCGCTGCTGCGCCGTGCGGTCAGCTTTAACCGCGAGGAAGATATCGACGTTACCCCTTCCAGCGTGCAGTTCGGCCTCTCTTCCCTCGGGCAGTACATTGAAGATCCGGAAGAGGTCTACTTCGTTAAATCGCCGAAATCCTTCCTCGGCGCCAGCGGCCTGAAGCCACAGCAAGTGGCGATGTTTGAAGATCTGGTCTGCGCGATGATGCTGCACATCCGCAATCAGGCGCAGTCCCAGGTGCCGGATGCCATCACCCAGGCGGTGATTGGCCGTCCGATCAACTTCCAGGGGCTGGGCGGCGACGAAGCCAACCAGCAGGCGCAGGGGATCCTTGAGCGTGCAGCGCACCGGGCTGGCTTCCGTGACGTGGTATTCCAGTATGAGCCGGTTGCAGCGGGGCTGGATTTTGAAGCCACGCTGACAGAAGAACAACGGGTGCTGGTAGTGGACATCGGCGGCGGTACGACGGACTGCTCATTACTGCTGATGGGTCCGAAGTGGCATCACCGTCGCGATCGTGAAAACAGTCTGCTGGGGCACAGCGGCTGCCGAGTGGGCGGTAACGATCTGGATATTGCCCTGGCATTCAAGAGCCTGATGCCGCTGCTCGGCATGGGCGGTCAAACCGAGAAAGGCATCGCCCTGCCGATCCTGCCGTGGTGGAACGCGATTGCCATCAACGACGTCCCTGCCCAGAGTGATTTTTACAGCATCGCGAATGGCCGTTTCCTCAACGATCTGGTGCGTGATGCACAGGATGCAGAGAAGGTCGCGCTGCTGTATAAGGTGTGGCGTCAGCGCCTGAGCTACCGCGTGGTGCGCACCGCCGAAGAGAGCAAAATCGCCCTTTCTGATCGTCCTGAGCATGCGGTTTCGCTGCCGTTTATCAGTGACGATCTGGCTACGGCTATCACCCAGGAAGGGCTGGAAATGGCGCTGACTCAGCCGCTTCAGCGTATTCTGGAGCAGGTGCAGCTGGCGCTTGAGAATGGCAAAGTGAAGCCGGACGTGATTTACCTGACCGGCGGTAGCGCCCGTTCGCCGCTGATCAAGAAAGCGCTGGCGGAACAGCTGCCGGGGATCCCGATTGCCGGCGGCGATGACTTTGGCTCCGTTACAGCAGGGCTGGCGCGCTGGGCGCAGGTGGTGTTTAGCTAATGGAGTTGTGCCGGGTGGCGGCTTCGCCTTACCCGGCCAACAAGATCCTTCAACCGTAGGCCGGGTAAGCGCAGCGCCACCCGGCGAAGGCGAAACCGCGGCACTACACTCAGACCATTCCTGACAGTCTTCCATATTTCCTCCATTTTTCCACTGTGTTACCTGACTAAACTAGTATCATTCCCCGAAAGAGTTTCAGGATGAGAACGTATAACGATGAAAGGCAGTAACAAATCCCGCTGGGCAATCGCCGCTGGTCTGATTGTGGTGGTCCTGGCCGCCGCCTGGTACTGGCACAGCCAGTCCGCGAACTCCACGGCACCTGCTGGCGCCAGTAGCCCCTCACAACGCCCAACGGGCGGCGGGCGCCACGGTATGCGCGGCGGTGCGCTGGCACCGGTGCAGGCGGCAACGGCGGTGAATAAAGCGGTGCCTCGTTATCTCTCCGGGCTGGGAACCATCACTGCCGCCAACACCGTGACGGTACGTAGCCGCGTGGACGGTCAGCTGATGGCCATCCACTTCCAGGAAGGTCAACAGGTGAAAGCGGGCGATCTGCTGGCGGAAATCGATCCAAGCCAGTTTAAGGTGGCCCTGGCGCAGGCGCAGGGGCAACTCGCGAAAGACAAAGCCACCCTCGCCAATGCCCGCCGCGATTTAGCCCGCTATCAGCAGTTGGTAAAAACCAACCTCGTGTCGCGCCAGGAGCTGGATACCCAGCAATCTCTGGTCAGTGAATCTCAGGGCACCATCAAGGCCGACGAAGCCGCGGTCGCCAGCGCCCAGCTCCAGCTCGACTGGAGCCGGATCACCGCGCCGATTGACGGCCGCGTGGGCCTGAAACAGGTTGATATCGGGAACCAAATCTCCAGCGGCGATACCACGGGCATCGTGGTGATCACCCAGACGCACCCTATCGATCTCGTCTTTACCCTGCCGGAAAGCGACATTGCGACGGTGATACAGGCGCAGAAGGCCGGAAAATCGCTGGTAGTTGAAGCCTGGGATCGCACCAACAAGCAGAAGCTGAGCGAAGGTTCGCTGTTGAGCCTGGATAACCAGATCGACACCACCACCGGCACCATCAAGTTAAAAGCACGCTTCAACAATCAGGACGATGCCCTGTTCCCGAATCAGTTCGTCAATGCGCGAATGCTGGTCGCGACCGAAGAAAACGCCGTGGTGATCCCGACGGCGGCCCTGCAAATGGGCAGTGAAGGCAACTTTGTCTGGGTGCTGAACAGCGAAAACAAGGTCAGCAAACACCTGGTGAAAACCGGGATCCAGGACAGTCAGACGGTGGTGATCAGCGCCGGGCTGTCCGCAGGCGACCGCGTCGTAACCGACGGTATTGACCGGCTGACCGAAGGGGCGCAGGTCGAGGTGGTGGAAGCGCAGAATACAGGAGCAAAAGCCTGATGCAGGTGATGCCGCCGAGCTCTACAGGTGGGCCATCACGCCTGTTTATCTTACGTCCAGTTGCGACGACCCTGTTGATGGTGGCGATCCTGCTGGCCGGGATCATTGGCTACCGTTTTCTGCCCGTGTCGGCGCTGCCGGAAGTGGACTACCCGACTATTCAGGTTGTCACCCTCTATCCGGGCGCCAGTCCGGACGTGGTGACGTCCGCCATCACCGCCCCGCTGGAGCGTCAGTTTGGCCAGATGTCTGGCCTGAAGCAGATGTCCTCCCAGAGCTCGGGCGGCGCCTCGGTCGTCACGCTTCAGTTCCAGCTCGCGCTGTCGCTGGACGTCGCGGAACAGGAGGTGCAGGCCGCCATTAACGCCGCCACCAACCTGTTGCCGTCTGACCTGCCGAACCCGCCGGTTTACAGCAAGGTCAACCCGGCAGACCCGCCGATCATGACGCTTGCCGTCACCTCCTCCGCCATGCCGATGACGCAGGTGGAAGACATGGTCGAAACCCGCGTGGCGCAGAAGATTTCGCAGGTGACAGGCGTGGGGCTGGTGACGCTCGCAGGGGGACAACGCCCCGCTGTGCGCGTTAAGCTCAATGCCCAGGCCATTGCCGCGCTGGGGTTAACCAGCGAAACCATTCGCACCGCCATCAGCAGCGCCAACGTTAACTCAGCGAAGGGCTCGCTGGACGGCCCGACCCGCGCGGTCACGCTCTCCGCCAACGACCAGATGCAGTCCGCCGATGAATACCGTCAGCTGATCATTGCCTACCAGAACGGCGCGCCGATCCGCCTGGGCGACGTGGCAACCGTCGAACAAGGCGCGGAAAACAGCTGGCTCGGGGCGTGGGCCAATAAGCAGCAGGCGATTGTCATGAACGTTCAGCGCCAGCCGGGCGCGAACATTATTGATACCGCCGACAGCATTCGCACCATGCTGCCGCAGCTGGTGGAAAGCCTGCCAAAATCGGTCAGCGTGAAAGTGCTCTCTGACCGCACCACGAATATTCGCGCGTCAGTGACCGACACCCAGTTCGAGCTGATGCTGGCGATTGCGCTGGTGGTGATGATCATCTACCTGTTCCTGCGCAACGTTCCGGCAACCATCATTCCCGCCGTTGCCGTGCCGCTCTCGCTGGTCGGGACGTTCGCGGTAATGGTATTTCTCGACTTCTCGATTAACAATCTGACGCTGATGGCGCTCACCATCGCCACCGGGTTTGTGGTGGACGACGCCATCGTGGTAATCGAAAACATCTCGCGCTATATCGAGAAAGGTGAAAAGCCGTTAGCCGCCGCGCTGAAGGGCGCGGGGGAGATCGGCTTTACCATTATTTCGCTCACCTTCTCGCTGATTGCGGTGCTGATCCCGCTGCTGTTTATGGGCGATATCGTCGGGCGGCTGTTTCGCGAGTTTGCCGTGACGCTGGCGGTCGCCATTCTGATCTCTGCCGTGGTGTCGCTGACGCTGACGCCGATGATGTGCGCCCGCATGCTGAGCCACGAATCTTTGCGCAAGCAAAACCGCTTCTCCCTCGCCTCCGAGCGGATGTTCGAGCGCATTATTGCCGCCTACGGCCGCGTGCTGGCGAAAGTCCTGAACCATCCCTGGGCGACGCTCGGCGTGGCCCTCGGCACGCTGGCGCTCAGCGTCATGCTGTGGATTTTCATTCCGAAAGGCTTCTTCCCGATTCAGGACAACGGCATTATTCAGGGCACGCTTCAGGCGCCACAGACGGTCTCCTTCGCCAACATGGCGCAGCGCCAGCAGCAGGTGTCTGAGATCATCATGAAAGATCCGGCGGTGGAAAGCCTGACTGCCTACGTGGGCGTAGACGGCACCAACCCGTCGCTTAACAGCGCGCGCCTGCAAATTAACCTTAAACCGCTCGATGACCGTGACGATCGCGTCAACGCGGTTATTGAGCGTCTGCAAAGCGCTGTGGCGCGCGTACCGGGCATTGAGCTGTATCTGCAACCGATCCAGGATTTAACCATTGATACGCAGGTGAGCCGCACGCAGTACCAGTTTACGCTCCAGGCCACCTCGCTTGATGCACTCAGCACCTGGGTGCCGCAGCTGGTGGACAAGCTGAAAGCACTGCCGCAGATTTCTGACGTCAGCAGCGACTGGCAGGATAAAGGGCTGGCGGCGTACGTGAACGTCAACCGCGACACCGCCAGCCGTCTGGGCATTACCATGTCCGACGTGGATAACGCGCTGTATAACGCCTTTGGCCAGCGCCTTATCTCCACCATTTACACCCAGGCGAACCAGTATCGCGTGGTGCTGGAACATAACACCGAGAACACGCCCGGGCTTGCCGCGCTGGACTCGATACGCCTGACCAGCAAAGACGGCGGGATTGTGCCGCTCAGCGCCATTGCCAGCGTGGAAGAGCGTCACACCCCGCTGTCGATTAACCATCTCGATCAGTTCCCATCCACCACCATTTCGTTCAACGTGCCGGACGGTTATTCCCTGGGCGAAGCGGTGGAGGCCATTCTGGGTGCGGAGAAAGAACTCAGCTTCCCGTCCGATATTCAGACCCAGTTCCAGGGCAGTACTCTGGCGTTCCAGGCCGCGCTGGGCAGCACCGTCTGGCTGATTGTCGCGGCGGTGGTGGCGATGTATATCGTGCTTGGCGTGCTGTATGAAAGCTTTATCCACCCGATCACCATTCTCTCCACCCTGCCGACGGCGGGCGTGGGGGCACTGCTGGCGCTGATGCTGGCGGGGAGCGAACTGGACGTGATTGCGATCATCGGCATCATTCTGCTTATCGGCATCGTGAAGAAAAACGCCATCATGATGATCGACTTTGCGCTGGCCGCCGAGCGCGAGCAGGGTATGGCGCCGCGCGAGGCCATTTACCAGGCCTGTCTGCTGCGTTTTCGCCCGATCCTGATGACCACCCTCGCCGCCCTGCTGGGCGCGCTGCCGCTGATGCTGAGCACCGGCGTGGGGGCCGAACTGCGCCGTCCGCTGGGCATCGGGATGGTCGGCGGCCTGCTCGTAAGCCAGGTGCTGACGCTGTTTACCACGCCGGTTATCTACCTGCTGTTTGACCGTCTGGCCCTGTGGACGAAAAGCCGCTTCCCGAAACGTGAAGAGGAGGCGTAAGTGAAGTTTTTCGCCCTCTTCATTTACCGTCCGGTGGCGACGATTTTACTCTCCGTCGCTATCACCCTGTGCGGCGTGCTGGGCTTCCGGCTGCTGCCGGTGGCCCCGCTGCCGCAGGTCGATTTCCCGGTGATCATGGTCAGCGCCTCGCTGCCGGGTGCCTCGCCGGAAACCATGGCCTCATCGGTGGCGACGCCGCTTGAGCGCTCGCTTGGTCGAATTGCCGGGGTTAACGAGATGACCTCCAGCAGTTCGCTGGGCAGCACGCGCATCATTCTGGAATTCAATTTCGACCGGGACATCAACGGCGCGGCGCGTGACGTGCAGGCCGCGATTAACGCCGCCCAAAGCCTGCTGCCGAGCGGCATGCCGAGCCGTCCAACCTATCGCAAGGCCAACCCCTCCGACGCGCCGATCATGATCCTGACGCTTACGTCAGAGACCTACTCCCAGGGCGAGCTGTACGATTTTGCCTCCACCCAGCTGGCGCAAACCATCGCCCAGATTGACGGCGTGGGCGACGTGGACGTCGGCGGCAGCTCCCTGCCCGCCGTGCGCGTGGGGCTGAATCCGCAGGCGCTGTTTAACCAGGGCGTGTCGCTGGACGACGTGCGTTCCGCCATCAGCAACGCCAACGTGCGTAAGCCGCAGGGCGCGATTGAGGACAACAGCCACCGCTGGCAGATCCAGACTAACGACGAGCTGAAAACCGCCGCCGAGTATCAGCCGTTGATTATTCACTACAACAACGGCGCGGCGGTGCGCCTGAGCGACGTCGCCAGCGTCACCGATTCGGTGCAGGACGTGCGTAACGCCGGGATGACCAACGCCAAACCGGCGATTTTGCTGATGATCCGCAAGCTGCCGGAAGCCAACATCATTCAGACGGTGAACAGCATCCGCGCGCGCCTGCCGGAGCTTCAGGAAACGATTCCGGCGGCCATCGATCTCCAGATTGCGCAGGACCGCTCCCCCACCATCCGCGCCTCGCTTGAGGAGGTAGAGCAAACGCTGATCATCTCCGTCGCGCTGGTGATCCTGGTGGTGTTCCTGTTCCTGCGCTCGGGGCGCGCGACGCTGATCCCGGCGGTGGCGGTGCCGGTATCGCTGATAGGCACCTTTGCCGCCATGTACCTGTGCGGCTTTAGCCTTAACAACCTGTCGCTGATGGCGCTGACGATTGCCACCGGGTTTGTGGTGGATGACGCCATCGTGGTGCTGGAGAATATCTCGCGCCATCTGGAAGCGGGCATGAAGCCGCTCCAGGCGGCGCTTCAGGGGACGCGCGAAGTGGGCTTCACGGTCCTGTCCATGAGCCTGTCGCTGGTGGCGGTATTCCTGCCGCTGCTGCTGATGGGCGGCCTGCCGGGGCGACTGCTGCGCGAATTTGCCGTCACGCTCTCCGTCGCCATTGGTATCTCACTGGTGATTTCGCTGACGCTGACGCCGATGATGTGCGGCTGGATGCTAAAGCGCAGCCAACCGCACTCGCAGCCGCGCAGGAAAGGCTTTGGCCGCGTCCTGATGGCGATGCAGTCCGGCTACGGCAAATCGCTGAAATGGGTGCTGAACCACACGCGTATTGTCGGGCTGGTGCTGATCGGCACCATCGTCCTCAACGTCTGGATGTATATCACCATCCCGAAAACCTTTTTCCCGGAGCAGGATACCGGCGTGCTGATGGGCGGTATTCAGGCGGACCAGAGCATTTCGTTCCAGGCGATGCGCGGCAAACTGCAAGACTTTATGAAAATCATCCGGGAAGATCCGGCCGTGGATAACGTCACCGGCTTTACCGGCGGCTCGCGCGTTAACAGCGGGATGATGTTTATTACCCTTAAGCCGCGCGGTGAACGTCACGAAACGGCGCAGCAGATCATTGACCGCCTGCGGCTGAAGCTTGCCAAAGAGCCGGGGGCAAATCTGTTTTTGATGGCCGTTCAGGATATCCGCGTCGGCGGACGACAGGCTAACGCCAGCTATCAGTACACCCTGCTCTCGGATGACTTAGCCGCCCTGCGCGAGTGGGAGCCGAAGATCCGTAAAGCGCTGGCCGCGCTGCCGCAGCTGGCGGACGTGAACTCTGACAGCCAAAACAACGGTGCGGAGATGGCGCTCACCTACGATCGTGAAACCATGGCCCGCCTGGGCATTAACGTGGAGGCGGCCAACAGCCTGCTGAACAACGCCTTCGGGCAGCGTGAAGTCTCTACCATCTATCAGCCGATGAACCAGTACAAGGTGGTGATGGAGGTGGATCCGCGCTACACCCAGGACATCAGCGCGCTGGACAAGATGTTTGTGATCAATGATGACGGTAAGGCGATTCCGCTGTCGTACTTCGCCAGCTGGCAGCCGTCGAACGCCCCGCTGTCGGTGAACCACCAGGGGCTTTCCGCCGCCTCGACCGTCTCGTTTAACCTGCCAACCGGCTCGTCGCTGTCTGAGGCCAGCGATGCCATTAATCGCGCCATGACCCAGCTCGGGGTGCCCTCCTCGGTGCGCGGCAGCTTTGCCGGTACGGCGCAGGTGTTCCAGGACACCATGAACTCGCAGGTTATTTTGATTCTGGCGGCCATTGCCACGGTTTATATCGTGCTGGGCGTGCTGTACGAAAGCTACGTGCACCCGTTGACCATTCTCTCCACGCTTCCCTCTGCGGGCGTGGGGGCGCTGCTGGCGCTGGAGCTGTTCGGTGCCCCATTCAGTCTTATCGCGCTTATCGGGATCATGCTATTGATTGGCATCGTGAAGAAAAACGCGATAATGATGGTCGACTTTGCCCTGGACGCCCAGCGCAACGGCAACCTGACGCCGGACGAGGCGATATTCCAGGCCTGTCTGCTGCGTTTTCGCCCGATCATGATGACCACGCTGGCCGCGCTGTTCGGCGCGCTGCCGCTGGTCATATCCGGCGGTGACGGCTCTGAACTACGCCAGCCGCTGGGGATCACGATCGTTGGCGGCCTGGTGATGAGCCAGCTGCTGACGCTCTACACGACGCCGGTAGTCTATCTGTTCTTTGACCGCCTGCGGCTGCGTTTTTCGCGTAAAAAGAGAACCACGGTGACCGAGTAAATGACCGACCTACCCAGTAACGTTCGCTGGCAATTGTGGATCGTCGCGTTCGGCTTCTTTATGCAGTCGCTGGACACGACTATCGTGAACACCGCCCTCCCCTCGATGGCGAAAAGCCTGGGGGAGAGCCCGCTGCACATGCATATGGTGATTGTCGCCTATGTGCTGACGGTCGCTGTGATGCTGCCTGCCAGCGGCTGGCTGGCGGATAAAGTCGGCGTGCGAAACATCTTCTTCACCGCCATTGTGCTGTTTACCACCGGGTCGCTGTTTTGCGCCCAGGCCAATACCCTCGACCAGCTGGTGATGGCGCGCGTGCTACAGGGCGTCGGCGGCGCGATGATGGTACCCGTCGGGCGGTTAACGGTGATGAAAATTGTTCCGCGCGCGCAGTATATGGCGGCGATGACCTTCGTCACCCTGCCCGGTCAGGTCGGCCCGTTGCTTGGCCCGGCGCTGGGCGGGATTCTGGTGGAGTATGCCTCCTGGCACTGGATCTTCCTGATCAACCTGCCGGTCGGTATTATCGGCGCGATTGCCACCCTGACGCTGATGCCGAACTATAAAATGCAGACCCGGCGCTTTGATTTCTTTGGCTTCATCCTGCTGGCAGCTGGCATGGCGACGCTTACCCTCGCGCTCGACGGGCAAAAAGGGCTGGGGATCTCCTCCCTGTCGCTCGCCCTGCTGGTAGCGCTGGGTGTCACCGCCATTCTCTGGTATCTGTGGCATGCCAGAGGTAACGCTAACGCGCTGTTCAGCCTGAATCTGTTCAAGAATCCCACCTACCGTCTTGGTCTGTTCGGCAGCTTTGCCGGACGCATCGGCAGCGGCATGTTGCCGTTTATGACGCCGGTATTTTTACAGATTGGGATGGGCTTCTCGCCGTTCCATGCCGGGCTGATGATGATCCCGATGGTACTTGGCAGCATGGGGATGAAGCGTATTGTGGTGCAGGTGGTGAACCGCTTTGGCTATCGCCGCGTGCTGGTGGCCGCCACGATCGGGCTGGCGCTGGTCTGCCTGCTGTTTATGGCCGTGGCGCTGCTGGACTGGTACTACATCCTGCCGCTGGTGCTGTTCTGCCAGGGGATCATCAACTCCATGCGCTTCTCGTCGATGAACACCCTGACGCTGAAAGATCTGCCGGACGAGCTGGCAAGCAGTGGTAACAGTCTGCTGTCGATGATCATGCAGCTCTCCATGAGCGTGGGGGTCACGGTCGCCGGATTGCTGCTCGGCATGTACGGTCAGCACCATCTCAGCGCCGACACCCCCGTCGCGCATCAGGTCTTTTTATACACTTACCTCAGCATGGCGGTAATTATCGCTCTGCCCGCTTTTATCTTTGCCAGAGTGCCGAATGACACGACCAAAAACGTCGTGATCCGACGCGGCAAAAGGAGTGCACCATGAAATTCTGGCGTCCGGGGATCACCGGTAAGCTTTTTGTGGCGATTTTCGCCACCTGTATCGTCCTGCTGATTACTATGCACTGGGCGGTGCGGGTCAGCTTTGAGCGCGGCTTTATTGACTACATCAAGCACGGTAACGAACAGCGTTTACAGGGCTTAAGCGACGCGCTGGGGGAACAGTATAGCCTGCACGGTAACTGGCGTTTTCTGCGCAACAACGATCGCTTTATATTTCAAATTCTGCGCTCGCTGGAGCACGATAATGACGACGACCGTCCGGGACCGGGCATGCCACCGCACGGCTGGCGCACCCAGTTCTGGGTAATTGATCAGGAGATGCGCGTGCTCGTTGGCCCACGCTCTCCGGTACCGCCGGACGGCACAAAGCGCGCCATTACCTCGAACGGCGCCACGGTGGGCTGGGTTATCGCCTCCCCGGTCGAGCGGCTGACGCGCAACACCGACATCAACTTTGACCGCCAGCAGCGTCAGACCAGCTGGTTGATTGTCGCGCTTTCTACCCTGCTTGCGGCGCTCGCCACCTTCCCGCTGGCGCGCGGCCTGCTGGCGCCGGTTAAGCGCCTGGTGGAAGGCACGCACAAGCTGGCGGCGGGTGATTTCTCGACCCGCGTGGACACCCGCAGCCAGGATGAACTGGGCAAGCTGGCGCAGGACTTCAACCAGCTCGCCAGCACGCTGGAAAAAAACCAGCAGATGCGCCGCGATTTTATGGCCGACATTTCGCACGAGCTGCGCACCCCGCTGGCGGTGCTGCGCGGCGAGCTGGAGGCGATTCAGGACGGCGTGCGGCAGTTCACCCCCGAGTCGGTGGCCTCGCTTCAGGCGGAAGTCGGTACGCTGACCAAACTGGTGGACGATCTGCATCAGCTTTCCATGTCCGACGAAGGCGCCCTGGCTTACCAGAAAGCACCGATCGATGTGATCAATATCCTTGAAGTCGTGACCGGCGCATTCCGCGAGCGCTTCGCCAGCCGTGACCTGAAAATCAACCTTTCGCTGCCGGACAGTGCGGTGGTGTTCGGCGACAGAGATCGCCTGATGCAGCTGTTCAATAATCTGCTGGAGAACAGCCTCCGCTACACCGACGGCGGCGGCGCGCTGCATATCTCCGGCAGGCAGGAAAACGGGCGCTTTGCCCTGACCTTTGCGGACTCCGCCCCTGGCGTGAAGGATGCGCAGCTGGAAAAACTGTTCGAGCGCTTCTATCGCACCGAAGGTTCACGCAACCGCGCCAGCGGCGGTTCCGGCCTTGGGCTGGCCATTTGCGTTAACATTGTGGAGGCCCATGGCGGCACCATCCGCGCCGCCCATTCGCCTTTTGGCGGGGTTAGCATTACAGTAGAGTTACCTCTGGAACGGGATTTATCGAGGGAAGCATGACCGAGTTACCGATTGACGACAACACACCGCGTATTTTGATCGTGGAAGACGAGCCTAAACTTGGGCAACTGCTGATCGACTATTTGCGCGCTGCGAGTTACGCGCCAACGCTTATCAGCCACGGCGACCAGGTGCTGCCCTACGTGCGCCAGACGCCGCCGGATCTGATCCTGCTGGATCTGATGCTGCCGGGTACCGACGGCCTAACCCTGTGCCGCGAAATTCGTCGTTTCTCCGATGTGCCCATCGTGATGGTGACGGCCAAAATCGAAGAGATCGATCGTCTGCTGGGGCTCGAAATCGGCGCCGACGATTACATCTGCAAGCCTTACAGCCCGCGGGAGGTGGTCGCTCGGGTGAAAACCATCCTCCGCCGCTGTAAGCCGCAGCGTGAATTGCAGGTGCTCGATGCGCAAAGCCCGCTGATCGTCGACGAAAGCCGTTTCCAGGCGAGCTGGCGCAGCAAACTTTTGGATCTCACCCCCGCAGAGTTTCGCCTGTTGAAAACGCTCTCCCACGAGCCGGGCAAAGTGTTTTCCCGCGAGCAGCTGCTCAACCATCTGTATGACGATTACCGCGTGGTGACCGACCGCACCATCGACAGCCACATCAAAAACCTGCGCCGCAAGCTGGAGGCGCTGGACGCCGACCAGTCGTTTATTCGCGCGGTGTACGGCGTGGGGTATCGCTGGGAAGCGGATGCGTGCAGGATTGCTTAATATTTGCTTTAACGATGATTACCTGCCCAGGTAATCATCGTTCTTCATAACATTCACTTTCTAACAACACGCCTACCTGATTTGACAATTGCAAACTGTAATGTTTGATGTTAAAAACGAAATAAATCACTATATTACGGCTTCAAGAAATGCAAAATTTTATTGGTAATTTATTCATTATCATCACCACAGCTATAAGCGTTGCCAGCCTTTTTCTGGGGTTATTTGCTTATAATAAAAAAATGAAAACAAAAGCAATACAAAAAATAGAACTCCTCATACCTAAAAAAAACAGAATAACCAAGTTTTCCGAGCAATGGGTAAGCGCTTTTTTCCTGGCATTCGGTAATCATGCATTCTCAAAAAGGCAATTGATTACCATCCCGTTTTTATTGGTTTTATATTCCAGTATCTTATTTGTAGTTTGGTATCTCTGGGTGCTGACTTTTAGAAATCCTGAGCACATCATTCCTCAACATCTGCCATTGACCATTGAAGTTGCTTTACATGACTTTATTCATTTTGGCTTTTGGTACTCTTTACTGCTTGATGTGATGTCAATTTATCTTATCAGAGCTTACATTAACGCAGGTCTATCGAAAGGGTTTTCGTCTGTAAAATCGATCGTTTATTTTTCTTCAATTGTTCTGGGAGTTATGCTCTCATTTACACTTATCATCACCCATCTTAAAAATGCTTCGATTGAGGACCTCTATATCCAGCAAGGCCTGTATTTTGAAGACAGACCTGTAATGACATGGAACCCGCTGGAAGTGATACGTTCTTCACTGGATTTCATCGATAACGAAACCATGATTATCTTTACCTCAAAAGGGGCAATATCTAACTACTTCATTCCGCAGGCGATCATGTTTTACCTTTCCATGTTTACGCAATTGACGCTGCTTATTGTTTTCATCAGCTATATGATCACAAAAATACTGCATAACATCCGAACGGTTGCCATCTGGACAGTCAAGTATTCTGGAACGGCTACGATGAATGCCATTGGTTTCATTCTTATCGCCGGTATTATTCTACTGGCTTTAATATATTTGTGTTTGTATGTCATATCGCTAATGGTTTAAAGATACGAAGTATTATGTCATCTGAAAGGGGTGAGGCGCTTTACCTCCCCGCCCCGCAGCGCTACAATGCCCGCCCTTAAAGTGGGGGATCTCCCCTTACCGCTGCATCAGGTGCATGCGGATCTGACCTGTCATCAGAACGAGAACAAACATGTTTAAACCGGAACTCCTTTCCCCGGCGGGAACGCTGCAAAATATGCGTTACGCTTTCGCCTATGGCGCCGACGCCGTCTACGCGGGCCAGCCGCGCTACTCGCTGCGCGTGCGTAACAACGAATTCAACCACGAGAATCTTCAGCTCGGCATCAATGAAGCGCATGCCCTGGGCAAAAAATTCTACGTGGTGGTGAACATCGCGCCGCACAACGCCAAGCTGAAAACATTCATTCGTGACCTGAAGCCGGTCGTGGAGATGGGGCCGGACGCGCTGATCATGTCGGACCCGGGTTTAATCATGCTGGTTCGGGAGAATTTCCCGGAGATGGACATTCACCTCTCAGTGCAGGCTAACGCCGTCAACTGGGCAACGGTGAAATTCTGGAAACAGATGGGGCTGACCCGCGTCATTCTGTCCCGCGAGCTGTCCCTCGAAGAGATCGAAGAGATCCGCACCCAGGTGCCGGATATGGAGATCGAAATCTTCGTTCATGGCGCGCTGTGCATGGCCTACTCCGGCCGCTGCCTGCTCTCTGGCTATATCAACAAGCGTGACCCGAACCAGGGCACCTGCACCAACGCCTGCCGCTGGGAATATAACGTTCAGGAAGGCAAAGAGGATGACATCGGTAACATCGTGCATAAACACGAGCCGATCCCGGTCACCAACGTTGAGCCAACGCTGGGTATCGGCGCGCCTACCGACAGCGTGTTTATGATCGAAGAAGCCAAACGTCCGGGTGAGTACATGACCGCCTTCGAAGACGAGCACGGCACCTACATCATGAACTCTAAAGATCTGCGCGCCATCGCGCACGTCGAGCGTTTAACCAAGATGGGCGTACACTCCCTGAAAATTGAAGGCCGCACCAAGTCTTACTACTACTGCGCCCGTACCGCACAGGTATATCGCAAAGCCATCGACGATGCCGCTGCCGGTAAACCGTTCGACACCAGCCTGCTGGAAACGCTGGAAGGTCTGGCGCATCGCGGCTATACCGAAGGTTTCCTGCGTCGTCACACTCACGACGACTACCAGAACTACGAGCATGGCTATTCGATTTCCGAACGCCAGCAGTTTGTAGGCGACTTCACCGGCGAGCGTAAAGGCCCGCTGGCCGCCGTCGCCGTAAAAAACAAATTCACTAAAGGCGACAGCCTGGAGCTGATGACGCCGCAGGGCAACATGAACTTCCGACTGGAGCACCTGGAAAACAAAAAAGGTGAGGCGATTGAGGTCGCACCTGGCGACGGCCATGTGGTCTGGCTGCCGGTTCCTGAAGAGGTGGAGCTGGAGTTTGCGCTGCTGATGCGTAATTTTGAAGGTGAAAATACCCGAAATCCACACGGCAAATAGTCAATCAACGGGATTTTTTCACGCTGGGATAATTCTTAGAATCGGATCACATACCGCTTCGTTCAATACGGGTATTATCCCCCCGCTGAAAAACATAACCCATAAATGCTAGCTGTACCAGGAACCACCTCCTTAGCCTGCGTAATCTCCCTTACGCGGGCTTATTTTTTTTGTTAACTCCTGAAATTTTTCCCCCTGATAAATATGGCGTTGCATTGACCCGGGAAAGGTTTGTGTCAGCATTAGGCGTATCATCTAAGCAAATCGAACGAACAAAGGATCCTAATCACATTTTTTAATGGATTTGAGAGGGATGAACACTATTCGGAACATTCCTAATTTTAAGTGTTAACGGGACCTTTACTCTTGATTTACTAACAATCAACGTTTCACACGGACGGAGAGATGAAGTGACATTCACAGGACAATTTTCAAAGGATCTTCCAGATTACGAACTCGCACGCAGTCTTGGTCTTGCCTCTGGCGGCGATATAAATTTCACAGCACTTGCAGGTCAACTGGACTGTAGCAGAAATTTTTGCCAGGCCGGGATTATCTACTCAGACGGTACACGTCAGTGGCTAGTACGGCCATCAAGAAGGATTGCGACACCAAACGAAAGCTCGGTTAGTCATGTAGTCATAACCAAAGTAAATGCCGCATTAGTTAACCCTGTTCAGGCAACAACGGCGACGATTAATTCCCCTTCCCTGGCAACTGAAATTGGTTCAACGGCAATTTCCTGCGGAGCCGCAATTCTTACTGTTGTACTTGCGGCAGGGGCCGGTATGGCTATACCTCTTACTGCAGGGTCTTCCGGTGCTATAGCCGCTGTGATTTTAGCCGGTGGTGTAGCAACTGGAATTCAATGTGCAAATGGGCTTGGCCGACTATCGTTGATTGCTATGAATCATGATGATTACGTTGCGTGGATGGACTCCCAGGAGTGGTATACAGCAACCAACACAGCCCTGGATGCGATTTCTCTTGCCGGGGCTGCTGCGGGTTTAAAAAGCGCTGCATTAACATATCGCCTTCTTAACCGTTCATCGTCTGAGAGTTTGCTCTCCTTATTAC
The DNA here is from genome assembly GCF_049237785.1 of Enterobacter cloacae complex sp. SHL022. Taxonomy (NCBI): domain Bacteria; kingdom Pseudomonadati; phylum Pseudomonadota; class Gammaproteobacteria; order Enterobacterales; family Enterobacteriaceae; genus Enterobacter; species Enterobacter cloacae complex sp. SHL022. Next base: position 514,983 of record NZ_JBMKJH010000001.1, read on the forward strand.
AAAAAATGAGCCGGGCCGACCGTACGCGATTAACAGAGGAGATTATTCGTATCCGCAATCCCGGCATCTCGAATTCAGGTGTAAAAGCAGCAATGAAGGCAGGCGTGTATCCCAAACGTTATCCGTCAGAAGCGTTGCAGTTGCTCTTACAGCGTGAGTTGCTGAATACCATTTCAAATTCTTCTGCCTTCGTTGGAAGTGCCATCTCAGGAAATATCAGAAATCCACAGAATGTTGCACAAACGGGTAAATACATTTTTGGTTTAATTCAGCCTTTTTCATTTACAGGAAGTTATTGACCCGTCCATGATGAAATACATTAAAGATAGCCTTGCATTAAGTGCTTTGGTTAAAAGTAAAATGGCGACCGATGATCTCAACCAGCTTGAAACATTAAAAGAACAGTTAAAAGATCGGTTCGGCGTTCCTGTGGGCGTCCATATGACAGGAATTCCTTTGGCAGTGAGCACGTTACTGGCTATTTTTTGCTACGCCATGCTGCAAGTGTCCCTCTGGTTGTTGCTGTTTCGCTGGCTCGGCTTACCCGAATTTAAGGTTATGATGGGAGTATTCATTGCAGCGATTGTGTATTGTCTGGTAGTGATGAGCACGATGTTTCTGACTACACGAGGTTCTTTACCTGGATATAAACTGCATATTTTCGTCATTACGCTGACAGGCATAATGAGCATCATTTATTTCATCTGGACGGGGATTTCGCTTTTATTCGGCCCTGTTGAGAACTACACACCGCAAATAACCTCTTTGCTGGGGCTGGGATTTTTCTTTCTGAACATTATGTGGATGAATTCATCGATTTTTTACCGCTCCATTGCGCTAACGCTACATAATCGGGTCTGGCGTAAGCAGCTCAAAATCGAGGCAAGGCCAATGTCACACCTCAAACGTTGACCACAATAGTCAATTGAGCGGCAGTAGTATGCACTGTAAGCGCTACGGGGTTCTTTAGTCGATTTCAAAGCCCTTACGCGGGCTTATTTTTTGCCTTTCATCCTGTTCTTACCCGCTTTTTCCCTCTCTGGGATACACTCTTTCTATAGCTAAAAAAGGGAGCAACCCGGATGGCAACCTATCCAGACAGTTTATTAATTCTTAACGGCAAGAGTGCAGGCAACGATCTGCTGCGCCAGGCGATTACCGAATTGCGTGAAGACGGAGCATGCATTCACGTGCGCGTGACATTTGAAAAAGGCGATGCGGCACGCTATATCGACGAAGGCATCAGGTTAGGCGCTGAGACCATCATTTCCGGCGGCGGCGACGGAACAATCAACGAGATTGCTGGCGCGCTTATTGATCTCGACACAGCCCATCGCCCGGCGATGGGCATTTTACCGCTCGGTACCGCCAATGATTTTGCCACCAGCGCCGGTATTCCGGAGGATGTAGGCAAAGCACTGCAACTGGCTATCCTCGGGAAAGCGACCGCCGTCGATATTGCGCAGGTGAATGAAAGAACCTGCTTTATCAATATGGCAACGGGCGGTTTCGGCACGCGGATCACCAGCGAAACACCGGAAAAACTGAAAGCCGCGCTGGGCGGCGTTTCGTATCTCATCCATGGCCTAATGCGCATGGACACCCTCAAGCCCGACAGCTGTGAAATTCACGGTGAGAACTTCCACTGGCAGGGCGACGCGCTGGTGATTGGTATCGGCAACGGGCGGCAGGCGGGGGGCGGTCAGCAGCTTTGCCCGGAAGCATTGATCAACGACGGTCAATTACAGCTGCGTATTTTTACCGGCGACGGGCTGCTGCCTGCGCTGTTTACGACGCTGACGCAGCCAGAGGAGAGCCCCAATATCATCGACGGGAAATCCGCGTGGTTTGAAGTGATCGCCCCACACGGCATGACCTTTAACCTCGACGGAGAGCCGCTCAGCGGCGAGCGATTCCGCATTGAGGTGTTGCCCGGGGCGTTGCAGTGCCGATTGCCGCCGGACTGCGTGCTGTTGCGCTGATTTTTTACAGCGTGCGCGATAATGCCCTCTCCCCACAGGGCTGAGGGTTCCCCAGTAATTTGAAAGCAAAAGCTATAACGTTGCCTCAGAATAACTGAGGGCTTTCAGCGATGCCTCGGTCCGGCTGTAAATCGCTGAGGCGTTTCCTGTAGGCCGGGGCGAGGCGCAGGGATGCGCCGAGAGGGCGGGCTGTACAGGGATGTTACTTCCGCCCGTCCCCGATAAGCCGGAAGGAATAAGCCGAAGGGACCGCGAAGCGGCGATTTACCGCCGGGAGCCCGGGTCGCCAGGGTGGTGGCGACTGAGCCACCCTCTCCCTCAAGGGAGAGGGGGCCGTTTGTGCAGGCATTATTTTGTGAGGAACCCTCAGCCCACGGGGGAGAGGGATACGGTGGCGTCAGGCAATCGTGACTTTACTGTCCAGATAGACATCCTGAACCGCATTAATCAGCTTCACGCCGTCGGCCATGGATTTTTTAAACGCCTTACGGCCCAGGATCAGCCCCATACCGCCCGCACGTTTGTTAATGACCGCCGTGCGCACCGCGTCGGTCAGGTCAGTTTCACCGCCTGCCGCACCGCCGGAGTTAATCAGCCCGGCGCGGCCCATGTAGCAGTTCGCCAGCTGGTAGCGCACCAGATCGATCGGGTTGTCGCTGGTCAGCTTGCTGTACACGCGGTCGTCGGTATAGCCAAAGTTCACCGCTTTATAGCCGCCGTTATTCTCGGCCATTTTCTGCTTCACGATGTCCGCGCCGATGGTTGCTGCCAGGTGGTTTGCCTGACCGGTCAGATCCGCTGATACGTGGTAATCCACGCCGTCTTTCTTGAATGACGCGTTACGCAGATAGGCCCACAGCACGGTTACCATGCCCAGCTCGTGGGCACGCTCGAACGCCGCGGAGATTTCTTCAATCTGACGTCGCGACTGTTCAGAGCCGAAATAGATGGTTGCCCCGACCGCCACCGCGCCCATGTTGAACGCCTGCTCGACGCTGGCGTACAGCGTCTGGTCATATTCGGTTGGGTAGCTCAGGGTTTCGTTGTGGTTCAGCTTGACGAGGAACGGAATGCGGTGAGCATAGCGGCGAGAAACGGAGGCCAGCACGCCATACGTCGATGCCACACAGTTACACCCTGCTTCAATCGCCAGCTCGACAATGTTTTTCGGGTCAAAGTAGAGCGGGTTAGCAGCAAACGACGCTCCCGCCGAGTGCTCTACGCCCTGGTCAACGGGCAGAATGGAGAGATAGCCGGTCCCGCCCAGACGGCCGGTATTGTAAAGCGTCTGCATGTTTCGCAGTACGGCAGGCGGACGGTTGTTGTCGACCATGACCCGGTCTACGTAATCATGGCCAGGCAGATAAAGCTGGTCGGCTGGAATGGTCATACAACGATGCTGTAAAAGGCTGTCGGCGTCTTTGCCAAGCAGCTGCGCAATATCAGTCATAGTGATGCTCCCGTAAGTCCGACATGATGTCGGAGCGTGTGATCCAAGCCCACGTTTTTGCAGGCAGACTAAGCCTGGTACCGACTTAACCTATTTTCCACCATTTGCAACTTTTTTAAGCACAATCTGCTGGCTCGTTTCGTGTACAACATTTTTGTTACACTGATCAAACAATCGCCTTAAAGGTATTTAAAAGGTATTATCACATGGTATGTTACATGCGTACCTCTGACATGCAGGATTAAAAAATGAAAACGAAAGTCCAACTGTCATTCATGATGTTCGTTGAATGGTTTATCTGGGGCGCATGGTTTGTGCCGCTGTGGCTGTGGCTGAGTAAGAGCGGGTTTACCGCCGGGGAAATTGGCTGGTCGTATGCCTGTACCGCGATTGCCGCGATCCTCTCTCCTATCCTGGTCGGCTCGCTGACGGACCGTTTCTTCGCCGCCCAGAAAGTGCTGGCCGTGCTGATGTTCGCTGGCGCGGTTCTGATGTATTTCGCAGCACAGCAAACCCAGTTCAGCACCTTCTTCCCGCTGCTGCTGGCCTACTCCCTGACCTATATGCCGACCATCGCGCTGACCAACAGCATCGCCTTCGCGAACGTCGATGACGTAGAGGCTGATTTCCCGCGCATCCGCGTGATGGGCACCATCGGCTGGATTGCCTCCGGCCTGGCGTGCGGCTTCCTGCCGCAGATGATGGGCTATAGCGACATCTCTGACACCAATATTCCGCTGCTGATGACCGCTGCCAGCTCCCTTCTGCTCGGCGTCTTCGCGCTGTTCCTGCCGAACACGCCACCAAAGAGTACCGGCAAGCTGGATTTCAAAGTGATGCTGGGGCTGGATGCGCTGATCCTGCTGCGCGATAAAAACTTTCTGGTGTTCTTCTTCTGCTCGTTCCTGTTCGCCATGCCGCTGGCCTTCTACTACATCTTTGCCAACGGCTATCTCACCGAAGTGGGGATGAAAAACGCCACCGGCTGGATGACCCTCGGCCAGTTCTCTGAAATCTTCTTCATGCTCGCTCTGCCGTTCTTTACCAAACGCTTTGGTATTAAGAAGGTCTTGCTGCTGGGTCTGATCACCGCCGCCATTCGCTACGGTTTCTTTGTTTACGGCGGCGCCGAGCAATACTTCACCTACGCCCTGCTGTTCCTCGGCATTCTGCTGCACGGCGTAAGCTATGACTTCTATTACGTCACCGCGTACATCTACGTGGATAAAAAAGCGCCCGTGCATATGCGCAACGCGGCGCAGGGCTTGATCACGCTGTGCTGTCAGGGCTTTGGTAGCCTGCTGGGTTACCGTCTCGGCGGCGTGATGATGGAAAAAATGTTCGCATATAAAGAGCCGGTGAATGGGCTGACCTTCAACTGGGCCGGAATGTGGACGTTTGGTGCAATCATGATTGTGGTGATTGCCGTGCTGTTTATGCTGTTTTTCCGCGAATCGGATAAAGAGATCACCGCAATTGAGGTGGTTGATGGCGATACCGCGCTGACACGAGGGGAAGTTAAATGAAACAAGACCGTATTCTCGGTGCTCTTTACGGGCAGGCGTTAGGGGATGCGATGGGGATGCCGTCGGAGCTGTGGCCGCGCAAGCGGGTGAAAGCGCACTTCGGCTGGATCGACCGTTTCTTACCCGGCCCGGCTGAGAATAATGCCGCCTGTTACTTTAAGCAGGCCGAATTTACGGATGATACGTCAATGGCGCTGTGCCTGGCCGACGCGATTATCGAATGCGACGGGGAAATTAACCCTGACGTTATCGGTAAGCATATTCTGGACTGGGCGCTGGATTTTGACGCGTTCAATAAGAATGTGCTCGGCCCGACCTCCAAAATTGCCCTGAACGCCATCCGTGACGGCAAGCCGGTGAGCCAGCTGGAGAACAACGGCGTCACCAACGGTGCGGCGATGCGCGCCTCCCCGCTGGGATGCCTGCTGCCGGCCACGCGTCTGGCGCACTTTGTGGAACAGGTTGCGTTAGCCTCCAGCCCGACCCATAAATCGGATCTCGCTATCGCCGGTGCGGTGGTGATCGCCTGGGCGGTTTCACGCGCTATCGACGGCGAGCGCTGGCAGAACATCGCCGATGCCCTGCCGGGTATTGCCCATGCGGCACAGGAGGCGAACACGACCACCTTCAGCGCATCGCTTTCCGCTCGTATTGAGCTGGCCCTGAAAACCGTGCGCGAAGCCAACGGTACCGAGACCGCCAGCGAGCAGATCTATCAGCTTATTGGCGCAGGCACGAGCACCCTTGAGTCCGTTCCGGCGGCGATTGCGATGGTCGAACTCGCGGGTACCGATCCGAACCGCTGCGCGGTGTTATGCGCCAACCTGGGTGGTGATACTGACACTATCGGCGCGATGGCAACAGCCATCTGCGGCGCGCTGCACGGTGTACAGGCCATTGATCCGGCACTCAAAAACGAACTTGATGCCGTAAACCGGCTCGATTTCGGCCACTACTGTGAAAAACTGCTGCACTTCCGGGAGCACAGGGAGGGCGTATGAGTGCTTTTGCCCGCCGTCTCGAAACCCTTCACGCCACGCGTCCCGTAACGGTGCTCGGCGCGGCGGTCATCGACGTGATTGCCGACGCCTACGCCCTGCCCTGGCGCGGGTGTGATATCGAACTGAAGCAACAGGGAGTGAATATTGGCGGCTGCGCGCTGAATATTGCCATCGCCCTGAAGCGGCTCGGCATTGCTGCGCAAAACGCGCTTCCTGTCGGCCACGGCGTGTGGGCCGATATTATCCGTAACGCCATGGCGAAGCAGGATCTGCACAGCGCCGTGGAAGCGGAAACGGGTGATAACGGCTGGTGCCTGGCGCTGGTGGAGCCTGACGGTGAACGGACCTTTATGTCGTTCAGCGGCGTGGAGAATCAGTGGCAGCAGCGCTGGCTGGACGGGTTAAGCGTGCCGGCAGGGAGCCTGATCTCTTTGTCCGGCTACCAGCTGGCGTCCCCCAGCGGTGAGCTGCTGACGGCCTGGCTGGAAAGTCTTCAGGATGCGACGCTCTTTATCGATTTCGGTCCGCGCATCGCGGATATTCCCGACCCGCTGATGGCAAGGATTATGGCCTGCAAACCGATTGTCTCGCTTAATCGTCAGGAGGCGGAACTTGCCGCAGAATGGCTTGGCGTAAGCGTGGAAGAGCTCGGCACACGGTGGCAGCAGAGGTTTGGCGCTGCGCTGATCGTACGCCATGATAAAGACGGGGCGGTCTGGTATGACGGTGACGCTTCCGGACACGTTCCGGCGTTTCCTGCTACCGTGGTCGATACCATCGGCGCGGGTGACAGCCATGCGGGAGGTACCCTTGCCGGTCTGGCCGCGGGATGGTCACTGCCAGAGGCGGTGCAGCTTGGCAATGCCGTAGCCGCCTGGGTAGTCAGCCATCGCGGTGGCGACTGCGCCCCCACGCGCGAGGCCCTACTCCTCGCACACAAAGACGTATAGGTCGCTGCGGCAGTAGCTGATGCTGTACTCAATTGGCCGGTGCTGTTGATCGAGCGCGACTTGCTTGATCACCAGCACCGGTATCTTATCGTCCATCTTGATATGCGCCTGAAACTCGCTGTCCGGCATCCGGGCGCTGACGCGGGACCGGGTGCGCTGCGGAAAGATATTCTGGCTGCGGAAGTAATCATAAAGCGAGACGCCAATGTCGTCCGGGTTGGGAATTAATCCTACTGGTACCCAGGACTCCTCTATCGATACTGCATCGTCATCCACATAGCGGATGCGCTTAAGCAGAAATACATCACTGTCTGGCGCAAGGGAAAGGTGGCGGGCGATCTCCTCCGGACATTTCACGACGCGTTTATTAACCCACAGCGTGTTGGGCGTTTTGCCCCGCAGCACCACCTGCTGAGAAAACCCGCGCGCCTCTTTTAGCGAATATTCAAAGATATTGTTGATTTGCGTACCGTATCCACGCGCGCGGGTGACGACGCCAGCCTCTTCCAGCGCCTGCATCGCTTTACGCACCGTAATGCGCGACACACCGGCAAGCTGGCTCAGATCGCGCTCGCCAGGCAAAATATTACCGTGCGCGAGCACGCCGCTGCGTACCGCGTTTTTAACCGTTTCGGCAAATTTCAGATACAGCGGCGTGTTGTCCGGTGCGGCAATTCGTTCCTTGAGTTGAGCAATTAACCGGGTATGCGCTTGTTCCATCTCTGTTTTTCTCTGGCATAAGGTTTTATGCCAGTATACGGCTTACCACCATGCATGAAAATGGTGAACCGGCCCAATACCGTGACCCACTTCCAGAGAATCGGCTTTTGCCAGCGCGTCCGAGAGCCAGATCTTCGCCTCCTGTACCGTATCCGCCCAGTTCGCGTTTCGGGGACGCAGCGCCGCCAGCGCCGCCGAGAGCGTACAGCCCGTGCCGTGGGTGTTTTTGGTCTGTACGCGCGGGGCGGTGAAACGTTGCGCGCCATCGTGGGTGAAGAGCCAGTCCGGGCTTTCTGCATCATCGAGATGACCGCCTTTCATCAGTACCGCGCGACACCCCATCGCCAGCAGCGCATTGCCCTGCTCTTTCATTTCACGTTCGTTTTGCGCGTGTGGCGCATCCAGCAGCGCGGCGGCCTCAGGCAGGTTTGGCGTGATCAGCGCCACCTGCGGCAGCAGCTTTTTACGCAGGGTGTCGACGGCCGAGGCGGAGAGCAGCGGATCGCCGCTTTTGGCCAGCATCACGGTATCGAGCACCACGTTTTTTATCTGATAACGTTTGAGACGTTCCGCGACCGCTTCAACAATGTCCGCCTCTGCGAGCATGCCAATTTTGGTGGTGTCGATACGTACATCGCTGAATACCGAATCCAGCTGTGCGGCGACAAAATCCGGCTCAATGCGATACACCGACTGTACACCGCGCGTGTTTTGCGCCACCAGCGCGGTGATAACCGAACATCCGTAAGCGCCGAGCGCAGAGAAGGTTTTCAGGTCTGCCTGGATCCCCGCTCCGCCGCTGGGATCGGTTCCCGCAATAGTCAGGGCATTTATGCGTGTCATACCTGTTCCTCCAGCGCGTAAAGCGCGTCCAGAAACGCGGAGGAAAAGCTGCCGGGCCCCCGGCTTTGAGTCAGGGCAACTGACCCTGCGCGCTTCATAAAGCCGCAGGCAGCCGTCGCGTTATCAAGCCTGTCGCCAGGCAGCGAGCAGCAGGCGGCGACGACCGCCGAGAGCGCACAGCCAGTTCCTACCACGCGGGTCATCAGCAGGTCGCCGCCCGCGACCGTACGGGTTCGCTGACCATCAGTGATGTGATCCACTTCTCCTGTGACGACCACAACGGCATGGGTCTGACGGGCGAGCGTCTGCGCAGCGGTCAACGCGCTCGCTGCCGTATCGGTGGAATCAACCCCCCGCCCGCCCGCACTCATTCCGGCAAGGGCGAGGATTTCGGAGGCGTTTCCACGAATGGCCGCAGGTTTAAGGGATAATATTTGCTGGCAAAAACGGGTGCGGAACGCCAGCGCGCCAACCGCAACCGGATCCAGAACCCAGGGTGTGCCCGCGGCTACAGCGCTCTCAATAGCCCGACGCATCGACTGGGCGCGCGGTGCGGTGAGTGTACCCACGTTGATGAGCAGAGCATCGGCAAGCGCGGCAAACTGTTCCGCTTCCTCGGCTTCGATCACCATTGCCGGGGAAGCGCCCAGCGCGAGCAGCACGTTGGCGGTGAAGGTCTGCACGACATCGTTGGTCATACAGTGCGTGAGCGGGGAACGGGTTCGGAATTGATGTAAAACGTGTGAGTCGAGCAGGTCAGGCTGCATGGTTTCGCTCCTGCCGTGCGTGAAGAAGCGATGACCGGGTAGGCATCTGACTTCCCTACGCTGGCATTATCCAGATCAGGTAATACGGGTATTTCTCAGCCTTCACAAAGAAGGGCACCCCGAGTCAAATTACTTATAAAACAGTTACTTACAAAATGGCATTTCGTAGTCATGTAGTGTAACCGGGGGGTAACCCGGGTGCAAGGAGTTTTGGGCTGTCCGTTAACCCCCTGTAACGAACAATAAACGACAAGATATTAACTACGCTCAATATGTATACATTATTGTTCAGTTAATTATCCCGCCATATTTGTTAAGAACTCATTAAATATAATATTCACTTTCTGTGCTGAGAAATTTTATTTTTATCCATAATGACTCACCGGGAGTGATTTTATAAGACAGCCCACCTGCTTTCGTATGAAATAAACTCAGGCATCAATGTAAACATTTATTTTGCAGAAATTTATTTCTGTCAATTACTTAATCTTACCCTCTCATTTCCCTCGTCATTTTCACTTTAATGTTTACATTAATAACAACCGCAAAATGACTTTTACGCCCTCGGAACTATTCATAGTATTTATGACTTAGATCAACATCATTGGTCTGCGTTTAATTGATAGTTCACTCGCGTTACTAAATAAGATTTAGACAACCTTCAACCGTTTTTTAAATCCAAAAAATAAAGCTGTTCAGCTTCAGTATTTTCGATAATTAATGATGTGAGCTTTTTAAATGAAATCTATGAATAAAAACTTTACTGCTATTTTTGTAATGGGCATTGTCTTAGCGGGTACAATGAGCCAGGCTGAAGCCGCGAATACGGTTTGGGACGATCAGCAAATCACTAATATTGTAAATGACCATCAGGATCAAATTACACAAAACAACGCTGATAGTATTAACCGTGATAGCGCAACGGATAACCGCTTAACGCAGGTTAACGACGACCTTCAGTCCACAAAACTGGGCGTGTTAGTCGTGGATAAAATGGCTAACGACGCACATCAGAAAGCGTTGCTTGCTGGCGCACTTGCCGATACCGCCAGTCTGAAAAGTGAGACGGCCTTACAGGGTGTGGCGACTAACGGCACAGCCATTATCAACCTTCAACACGTCGATAATATTCAGGATAGCCGCCTTACTGCTCTCGAAAATGCACCTAAACCCATCAACGGTGCAGATGGAGCGAAAGGTGATAAAGGGGATACCGGCGCGACTGGCGCAAAGGGCGATAAAGGGGATACCGGTGTAACTGGCGCGAAGGGTGAAAAAGGCGATGCTGGCGCGACAGGTATGAAAGGTGATAAGGGTGATACTGGCGCACAAGGCATTGCGGGAAGAAACGGTCGCGACGGTGCAGACGGTCATAACGGTAAAGATGGTGTGACAACCACCGTGACACAACGACAGCTGGATACAGCTACCCAGGCGAAGGTCGCTAAAAATAGCATGGCTGTTACTGCCGCCACGCAGGATCTGCAAGCCACCAGGCAGTCATTACAGGCAATGAATACTAACACCAGCCAGCAATTTAAATCTCTGCGTGATGAAGTGGACAATAATAAGAAGCAGGCTAATGCCGGTATTTCAGGGGCGATGGCGATGGCGGGTTTGCCACAAGTGCAAACCAATCAGCGCGTCATGTTCTCTGCTGGTGGTGCGACTTACAACGGTGAGAGCGCGCTTGCTGTCGGTGCGTCCGTTAACTTTAATTCCCATGTCATCGCGAAAGTGAGCTTCTCAGATGACACTGCGAATAATATGGGCGCTTCGGTTGGGATTGGTATGGGCTTTTAAAGCGTAAAACAATCGTCGGGACAAGTATAAAGCCTCATTTTGCGGATGAGCATTTCGTTGATACAAAAAGATGTCTAAATATATTTTTATTTCGGTAGCCCTGTATCTAATGCTGATTTCGGTCGGGATCTGGATCGGCGTGATGTATGTCTCCTGGTATTTGTGTCGTTTTTAAGGCAATAAAATGAAAAAATTAATGATGTTAGTCATAAGTGGTACCGTGCTTGCAGGTTGTGTCTCGCCTGCGCACGCCATAAACGCCCATTATCGCGCTCAATTAGAACGTTCGGGATGCACGCAAATTAGCGCTGGCGATGGCTCTTGCGATGTCAGCAAAACCAAAGCGGAAAACACGGCACAACACGAACCAACGGCATCCGTTCACGATCCCCTGCGTGAAGCCTCGTTCTCGTCGGATACGGTTAACGCCACGCTTTCTAACGGCTTTTTTAGCGCTACCGTGAACGGCAAAAAAGCCAGCGTTAAACGTCTGAATGCGAATTTCTATGAGATCCATGGTAACGGTTTTGTGATATCGATAAGCCTGGATGAAAACGGTATTACGGACGCGTCATGGAATAAAACGAAGGGACGCGAACACGGCGTTTTACGCGTTAGTCAGAAATAAACAGCGTAAGGAGGCTCTCTGCCTCCTTTTCGCCTGCCAATCGCACGATTTGTCACACTCTTTTGTCTGATTTTACAATGCTGACAAATCATACGTAAGCTGCTGTTTTTATTTAGCATAAAGTGCAATCTTCCCCATACAAACGGCGTTCTTCCCTGCCCTGTGCCCTGTGTCACAAAACAGTAAACAAATTAACCATTGAGCCCGGTGACAAAAGGCTCTATATTGGCGGCGTTTTTTTCAGGCCCCATCTGTTTTTTAACTTTTTATTCAATCGTGGCTCATAACGAAGCGGCGGTTGTAGGAGTGATATGATGACGGATAAAGTCCGTATTGACACCGTAGATGCCCACAAAAGCAACGAAACCTATCTGGCCCGTCAGGCCGAATTTGAATCTAACGTCAGGAGTTATCCGCGCAAACTGCCTTTAGCGATCACAAAAGCAGAAGGCGTGTGGATCACCGATGCAGATAATAAAGAATACCTTGACTGTTTAGCTGGCGCAGGCACCCTGGCGCTTGGCCACAATCATCCTGATGTGCTGAAAAGCATCCAAAATGTCATTACCAGCGGCTTGCCGTTACATACCCTGGATCTGACCACGCCGCTGAAAGACGCGTTTTCAGAATACCTTCTCTCTCTGTTGCCTGGTCAGGGCAAAGAGTACTGCCTGCAATTTACTGGCCCGTCCGGGGCTGACGCCGTTGAAGCGGCGCTGAAGCTGGCGAAAAAAGTGACCGGTCGTAGCGGTATCATCAGTTTCTCTGGTGGTTACCACGGTATGACCCACGGCGCACTGTCCGTCACCGGCAACCTGTCTCCTAAAGAAGCGGTTGACGGTATGATGCCAGAAGTCCAGTTCATGCCTTACCCACACGAGTACCGTTGCCCACTGGGTATCGGTGGTGAAGCGGGCGTGAAGGCGCTGACCTACTACTTCGAAAATCTGATTAACGACGTTGAAAGCGGCGTGCGTAAACCTGCCGCGGTGATCCTCGAAGCCGTTCAGGGTGAAGGCGGCGTGAACCCGGCGCCTGTTGAGTGGTTGCAGCGCATCCGTAAAGTCACTCAGGAACACGGTATCCTGCTGATCCTCGACGAAGTCCAGGCTGGCTTTGCCCGTACCGGTAAATTCTTTGCCTTCGAACACGCAGGTATCGAGCCAGACATCATCGTGATGTCTAAAGCAGTCGGTGGCGGTCTGCCGCTGGCCGTGCTCGGTATCAAAAAGCAGTTCGATGCATGGGCGCCAGGCCACCATACCGGTACCTTCCGCGGCAACCAGCTGGCGATGGCAACCGGTCTGACGACGCTGAAGATCCTGAAAGACCAGAATATCGCGGGCAAAGTGGCCGCACAGGGCGAATGGCTGAAAGGCCAGCTGAAAGAGATGGCGAAACGCTATCCGGTTATCGGTCACGTTCGCGGCCTGGGCATGATGATCGGTATTGAGATCGTTAAGCCGCACGAAGCCGCTGACCACATGGGTTGCTTCCCGGGCGACGGCGAGCTGTCTGCACTGATTCAGAAGAAGTGCTTCGAAGCAGGCTTGATTCTGGAGCGTGGCGGCCGTAACGGTATCGTTCTGCGTCTGCTGCCTTCTCTGCTGATCAGCGATGACGAGCTGAAAGTCTTCCTGGATAAATTCGAGCAGGCACTGCTTGCTGCGGGCGTTAGCCCGGCGTAACCGGAGTTATTGATTACGATGTCTGATTCAAACCCAATTTTGTTCTCCTCTGCGCAGAGCATTGAAGCTTACCAGCAGGCGATTGAACAAAGCACTCAGGCTGTGATGCAGTGGCTGAAACAGCCTGAGATGTACCAGGGCAAAACGGTCGCGGAGCTGCGCGACCGTATTAAGCTGGATTTCAACCCGAAAGGGCTGGGTAACGAAGCGGCGATTGAACGCGCCGTGGAGTTCTTCCTGAAAGACAGCTTGTCCGTTCATCACCCGCAGTGTGTGGCGCACCTGCACTGCCCAAGCCTGGTGGTTAGCCAGGCGGCGGAAGTACTGATTAACGCCACCAACCAGAGTATGGACTCCTGGGATCAAAGCCCGTCCGCAACCATCATCGAGATCAAACTGATCGAGTGGCTGCGTACCCGCGTGGGTTATCAGGCTGGCGACGCAGGCGTCTTCACCAGCGGCGGTACCCAGAGTAACCTCATGGGGCTGATGCTGGCGCGTGACGCGTTCTTTGCGCGTCAGGGCCACTCGGTTCAGCAGGACGGTCTGACAGGCGATCTGCGTAAGATCCGCGTGCTGTGCTCGGAAAACGCACACTTCTCCGTGCAGAAAAACATGGCGCTGATGGGTCTGGGCTACCAGTCCGTGGTGCAGGTGAAAACGGACGAATTTTCCCGCATGGATCTCACCGATCTGGCGGCGAAAATCGAACAGTGCAACGCGAACGGCGAGCAGATCCTGGCGATTGTGGCCACGGCCGGTACGACCGATGCGGGTGCTATCGATCCGCTGCGTGCTATTGCTGAGCTGGCTGCGAAACAGAATATCTGGGTGCACGTTGATGCGGCCTGGGGCGGCGCGCTGCTGATGTCTGAGCAGTATCGTCACTACCTGGACGGTATCGAGCTGGTGGATTCCGTCACCCTGGACTTCCACAAGCAGTTCTTCCAGACCATCAGCTGCGGTGCGTTCCTGCTGAAGGAAGCGCGTCACTATGAGCTGATGCGCTATCAGGCGGCCTATCTGAACTCTGAGTTCGATGAAGAAGCAGGTGTACCTAACCTGGTCTCCAAATCTCTGCAAACCACGCGCCGTTTCGACGCGCTGAAACTGTGGATGAGCCTGGAAGCGCTGGGTCAGGAGCAATACGCGGCAATCATCGATCACGGCGTGACGCTGGCACAGCAGGTTGCGGCTTACGTGAAAGAGCAGTCGGCTCTGGAACTGGTGATGCAACCCCAGCTGGCAAGCGTGCTGTTCCGCTTCCGTCCGCAGGCGCAAATGGATGACGCCGGTATTGCCCTGCTGAACCAGAAAATTGGCGATGCGCTGCTGGAGTCTGGCCGTGCAAACGTCGGTGTGACCGAGCATAACGGTATCACCTGCCTGAAGCTGACCCTGCTGAACCCAACCGTGACGCTGGAGGATGTTAAAGTCCTGCTGTCTCTGGTTGAGCGTACCGCGCAGGAAGTGATGGCGAAGTAATGCTTATCCCTCTCCCACCCGGGAGAGGGATTGTTTTTCCCGCGCTAACGCCTGTCTCCTTTTTTCCTCGAAGCATAACCGTAGTCACACTGGCTGTACCCCGAGCTGTAAAACAGCGCTGCGGATTTAACAATATCGTTGAGGATTGTGCCGCTGACCTTCACACCAACATGCTGGAGACGTTTAACGGTATTCTCCATCTCTTTCACGCTGGTTTTATCGAAACGGGCAACCATTAGCGTTGTTCCGGCTGCTCTGGCGACCAGCGAGGCATCGGTGACGGCCAGGACTGGCGGTGTATCGATGATGACAATGTCATATTGCTCGTTAACCCAGGACATGATGTCAAGGAAGCGTTCGCTTAACAGCAATTCTAACGGACGCAGGGGTTCCGGGCCGCAGGTGATGACGTCAATTCCCGCTTTTTCAGCATGCTGAATGACCTCCGTAAAGTCGCATTTCCCTTCAAGCAGGCAGGACAATCCGTAGCGGTTCTCCAGGCCAAAAATATTATGAACATAGCCCTGGCGCATATCCGCATCAATAAACAGCACCCGCTGACCGCTCTGCCCGGCGACGGCCGCCAGATTCGTCGCCACCAGCGTTTTTCCGCAGTCCTGAGTGGGGCCAGAAATCATCACAATGCGGTTCTCAGCCTCCATCATGGCGAAATACAGACTGGTTCGCAGCCCGCGTACCGCTTCAACAAACATATCAGCAGGGCGATCGACGGGCAGGAAAGGCACATCCGAGGTTTTGTGTTTCCAGCGACGAGAGAACGGATTTTTTCTGCGCAAATGCGTTTTACTCCACAGCCACTGGGAACGTGGCAACGTAGCCAGAACCGGCAGCCCCTGCGCTTCCAGCTGCTCGGAAAGCGTGATCCCACGTTTGAACGCCTGGCGTACCAGCACGGTCCCCATTGCGAGCATTAGGCCGAACAGCGCGCCAAGAATGATGATTAACGCTTTTCGCGGCTTTATCGGATCCGGGTGCGTAACCGCCTCATCAATGATCCTCACGTTCCCGACAGCGCTGGAGCGGGAAATATTCAGCTCCTGCTGACGCGTCAATAGCTGTAAATAAATGGTGCGGCCCGACTCAACATCGCGGCTCAGGCGTAAAATCTCCTGCTGCGTGGAGGGCATAGCTGACACACGGTTATTCAGGCGATCCCGTTCCCGCTCAAGGGTCTGTCTCTTTTCATGCAATGCACGATAGGTAGGGTGACTCTTTTTAAAGAGCTGGGAGATCTCTGCCTCCCGGAACGTCAGCTCATTTAGCTGGTTCTCAACGTTCACTACCTGATCCAGTACGGATTTTGCCTCTAAAGACAGATCCACCGAGTCACGCTGCGCCCGATAAGCATTCAGCCGTGCTTCAGCCTGATCCAGATCCGCTCTGATTTTCGGCAACTGCTCTTGTAAAAAATCCAGACTACGAGAATCCTGAGCCTCCTGGCGCGCGATATTTTGCTGAAGATAATTGTCAGCAATCGCATTCAGCACCCGGGCGATGTTGTCAGGATCTTCCCCCGTCAGGGTTAAGGTCACGATACCACTCTGTTTCTCCGACTCCGCAACCGTGAGGCTCTTCTTCAGGGCGTTGATCGTCTCCAGCCGCGTCAACGATTTAAGCGAAAATTGCGTGCCTGGCGTCGCCTCAATCGACGTCACCAGCAGAACGATCCCTTGCGTGACCAGCGTTTTCCCAACCCGACCGTCTGCCTCAATGTTTTCGCCCGTCAGGTGATATTTTCCCGCTTCCTGTACGGTCAGCGTGAGCCCTTGCGCCTTGCCTTCCACCTGCGGGATCTGGAGTTCGCCTAACGTGATCTTACCCTGCCCGCGCCCTTGCAGACGCTGCCAGAGACGCCCCACCACAGGCAAAACGCGCTGCTTTGCCTGCTGCGTCAGACCTAATTTGTCGACGGTCTCGCCGAGGATCATGCGTGATTTCAGCAGTAAAATTTCAGGGGCAACATCCGGCGAAACATCGGTGCCCAGCTGACTCAGCCCTTTAAGCAGACTGTTATCCTGTTTGCTTTCTATTTGCACCATGGCATCCGCCTGATAAACAGGGGGTGTAACCCAGGCATAGAGACCGGCGCATAGAGTGAACAGGAATGTTACGCACAGAATCATCGTGCGGTGGTCGATCATCTCGACGAGCAAACGAACGAGATCGACTTCATGTTGTTGGGGTGCCGCTGCACCATAATTGTCTGTTGTGTAAGACGACATTAATGCTTCATTCCTTTCTGACCTAAACGACGTGCCCATTCCTGGCTGGCTTTACCCAATAGCCCGAACACATATTCAAACGCTTCCCGGCTTTTACGGTAGGGATCGGGGATATCCTGCGGCTCCAGCCATTGCCCAAAAAGCAGCGACTTTCCCCTGCTCTCCGGCGCCATGGCCGCAATGAAGCGAAGATGTTCCGGCTCCATCACCAGGATAAGATCGGATCCCTGCATCAGATTGCGTGTCAGCCGGCGCGCCACATGACCGTCGAGGGAGATCCCATGCCGCCAGGCGACGTCCTGGGCGCTGTCATCCGCCGGGCACCCCTCAAGCCCGTATATCCCCGCCGAGGCGATATGTCTGTCGGGCAGGTGCTGGCGTAAAAGCCGCTCCCCAATCGGAGAACGGCAGATATTTCCGGTGCAAACCACGAGTATTGATTTGAACATTATTGCGGCCACGATCTGATGTAACGAACCGTTTCGGTAAGGTCATGCACCCCGCTGATGGTCGGAACAAGCTGTGATATCACGCGATTCCAGCGGGACAGTGGTGCAGTGGTGACATAGACAATGTCATAAGGCTCAAGCTGAAACTCGGTGCCTAACACCATGGCTGATGCGTCCTGAGCATTGAGCTGGTAGATGTTGGCAATTTTCTCTGAACGCTCGCTTTTCGGCAGCGAACGAATGACAAAAATTCCGGTGGCATCGGCCATATTCTGGTTCAGCCCACCCGCATTGCCCAGCGCTTCGGCCAGGGTCATGCCGCTGCGATCCATTTTCAGCGTGCTCTGTTTAACGACCTCGCCCATGACGAACACTTTCAGCGCATCGTTACGGGGGACAAACAGAATATCGCCGGGATAGAGCAGCTTATTTTGGGTGAGATCGCCATGCTGCATCAGCGCATATAGCGAGAGGCGCATATCCTTCCCATTATGCGTCAGCACGACATTGCGCCAGTCCGCGTCGGCAGAGAGCCCCCCTGCGGCGTTCACGGCATCCATTACCGTTAACGGGATATTGGTGATAGCCTGCTGCCCCGACTTCACCACCTCGCCCGTCACATAGGCTTTTTGCGAGCGGAAAGAGGCGACGCTGACGTCCACCTGCGGACTTTCAATGACATTGTTCAGCCGGGCCGTGATCTCCTCGCGTACCCGTGCGACCGTTTTGCCTGCCACCTGCAATTTACCGACATAAGGATAGAAAAGCGTACCGTCGGCATTAACCCAGTTACCGGTGTCACTGGCGCTGCGATACTGCCCTGCCGGGGTTGTCAGTTCAGGGTGATCCCAGACGGTGACGGTCAAAATATCCCCAACGCCGATACGGTATTCCCAGTTTTTGACCTGTTCATCCAGCTTAGGATTTGCCTGAGATTTAAGGGCCGATGGTCGCAATTTTTCAATTAACGAAGGCGTAAGAGGATAAACATCAATCCGCTTCTCCAGACGATCGTTTGCATTTTCTGTGGTCATCACCTGTTTTCCAGCAAGATCCAGATGCTGACCCGGTGAAAATACGCAGCCAGATAATGGCGTAATAATTAAAAACAATATCGAAAAGACTGTTGTGTTTTTCATTGAGTAAAAATTTCTTTTTATAGTATTGATTATCGAATACGTACCGAAATGATTCTTTCCATTCTAAAACAACCGCTTACCGCTAAATTAATTAACAGTGATGGCAGTAACATTTAAAAAACCACAGCATTCCTGCGGCCTGGCTTTTACAGCCATGCATCGTCTGACTTACGGATTAGGAAAGAGGGTTTCGGGCAATCTTAAATGTTCTATTCGTTTAATGCATGCCTGGATCTTTGTAAATTTGCTTTGAAAAAGTTTTTTCAGAATTAATTAATAAACCCATAATTATGTTATCTGCGTAAGCCAATATTTATTCATCGAAGAAATAATTAATGACGGTTGCGACTACACAAAACCGTGCGCTTTTGTTACATTTTTTGCAAACTCACCCTGTGAGGATACTTAAAATGAACTGTCTGCCATCCGTTTGCGGATCTGCACACAAAAAGTATCAGTAACGATATGACTGGAGAAAAAATGGCTAAGCGTAAATTGTTGCTTCTGGGTGTATTAGTGTCACTGGCGGGGGCCGCGCACGCTGCACCGCAAGCGTCGACAGCGCCTTCCGGCATCAAGGCCTACGAAGAACAAGAGTTTATTGCCGATTTTACGAAGTTCAAAATTGGCGACACCGCGCCCGCGCAGTATCAGACGCCCGAGTACACCATCAAACAGTACCAGCTACGTAACCTTCCTGCGCCCGATGCCGGCACACACTGGACCTACATGGGCGAGAATTATGTTCTGATTGGCGATGCCGATGGCAAAATCTACAAAGCCTATAACGGAGATATTTTCTATCACCGCTGATACGATCCTAATCCGTCCGTGGCAGGAGAGCGATCGCCCTTTCCTGCGCACGCTGTTCCTCCACGCCCGGCGTGAAGCCTGGCCGTGGCTGGACAGTTCTGCGTGGCAGCTTGAAGATTTTGACGCGGCAACCCTGGACGAAGAGATTTGGGTGGCGGAGCAGGATGGGCACCGACTTGGCTTTGCCTCAGTCTGGACGAACGATAATTTTCTGCACAACCTGTTTGTCGATCCGCAGTATCAGCGTCTGGGAGTGGGTCATTTGTTACTGGAACAGGTACAGAAGACATTTACCAGTACAGGCGCGCTGAAGTGTCTGGTGAAGAATGAACGGGCTATTGCGTTTTACCATCGCCACGGCTGGCACATTGAAGCGACGGGAGATTCTCCGGACGGGGAGTATTATTTGATGCACTATCGGCTTGGGTAAAGTCAGGTGGCGCTATGCTTACCTGACCTACAAAATCGAGGTAGGCCGGGTAAGGCAAAGCCGTCACCCGGCACTAACGCGCAGAGGCGTTACACCGCGCGGAAGGCGATTTCACCCGGGATCACTTCCCCCTGCCAGTAGAGCTGCGCCGCAACGCGCCCTGCAAGCTGGCGATACATCTGGGCAAATTCGCTGTCCGGGCGGCTGACCACCGTTGGTTTCCCGCTGTCCAGGTCTTCACGCAAGGAAATATGCAGCGGCATCTGCCCCAGCAGCTGGGTGTGATACTGCGCAGCCAGCTTCTCCGCACCGCCGGTACCAAAGATGGGCTCATGGTGCCCGCAGTTGCTGCAAATATGCATGCTCATGTTCTCGACGATACCCAGTACCGGCACCTCTACCTTCTCGAACATGACGATGCCTTTTTTGGCGTCGATCAGCGCGATATCCTGCGGCGTGGTGACTACGACGGCGCCGGTAACCGGAATGTTCTGCGCCAGCGTCAGCTGGATATCACCGGTGCCCGGCGGCATGTCCAGCACCAGATAATCGAGGTCTGGCCACATTGTCTCCTGCAACATTTGCAGCAGCGCCTTGCTGGCCATCGGGCCACGCCAGACCATCGCGTTATCGTCAGTAACCAGATATCCAATGGAGTTGGTCGCCAGACCGTGCGCCACGATTGGCGCCATGTGGGTGCCGTCCGGCGAAGTTGGACGCTGGTTTTCCGCCCCCAGCATGTTTGGAATGGACGGGCCATAGATATCCGCATCCAGAATGCCGACCTTCGCCCCTTCTGCCGCCAGTGCAAGCGCCAGATTCACGGCGGTAGATGATTTACCCACCCCTCCCTTGCCAGAGCTGACGGCGATGATGTTCTTCACGCCGTTAACGCCCGGCTGATTTTTCACGCGCTTGAGCGTGGCGATGCTGTGGCTTAGCTTCCAGTCAATTGCTTTTGCGCCGGTAATGCGCAGCAGCTCAGAGCTGGTTTGCTCTTTCAGGGCATCAAAGGCGCTGGTCCAGACGAACGGCATCTGTAGCTCGATGTGCAGCGTATCGTCCAGCCATGCGACGTGATGAAGCGCTTTCAGCGTCGTGAGATTGTGCTTCAGGGTTGGATGCTGAAAATTAGCCAGCGTCCCGGCGACCATTGCTCGTAAGGCTTCCGGTGATTTGGCCTGGGATTGAGAACTCATCCCGACTCCTTTGTTCTTGTGAATAAGACCTTA
The DNA here is from genome assembly GCF_049237785.1 of Enterobacter cloacae complex sp. SHL022. Lineage (NCBI taxonomy): Bacteria > Pseudomonadati > Pseudomonadota > Gammaproteobacteria > Enterobacterales > Enterobacteriaceae > Enterobacter > Enterobacter cloacae complex sp. SHL022. The sequence continues at coordinate 536,132 of NZ_JBMKJH010000001.1, forward strand.
GACAAACAAGTTTACCTGAAAGGCCGCGGTTTGTGCTTACTTAATAATGCCCCTTTTGGTAATATCGAAAACCCTTTTCACAGTTAAAAGAAGTAATGCCTACTATGACTCAAGTCGCGAAAAAAATTCTGGTAACGTGCGCCCTGCCGTACGCCAACGGCTCAATCCACCTCGGCCACATGCTGGAGCATATCCAGGCTGATGTCTGGGTCCGTTACCAGCGAATGCGCGGCCACGAGGTGAACTTTATCTGTGCGGACGATGCCCACGGCACGCCGATCATGCTGAAAGCGCAGCAGCTGGGCATTTCCCCGGAACAGATGATCGCCGAAATGAGTCAGGAGCATCAGACCGATTTTGCTGGCTTTGACATCAGCTATGACAACTATCACTCCACACACAGCGACGAAAACCGCGAGCTGTCGGAGCTGATCTACACCCGTCTGAAAGAGAACGGTTTCATTAAAAACCGCACCATTTCTCAGCTGTACGATCCGGAAAAAGGCATGTTCCTGCCGGACCGTTTCGTTAAAGGCACCTGTCCGAAATGTAAATCCCCGGACCAGTACGGCGATAACTGCGAAGTGTGCGGCGCGACCTACAGCCCCACCGAGCTTATCGAACCGAAATCCGTGGTTTCCGGCGCGACGCCGGTGATGCGTGACTCCGAGCACTTCTTCTTCGACCTGCCGTCGTTCAGCGAAATGCTGAAGGCGTGGACCCGCAGCGGTGCATTGCAGGAGCAGGTCGCGAACAAAATGCAGGAGTGGTTCGAATCCGGTCTGCAACAATGGGATATCTCCCGCGATGCGCCATACTTTGGCTTCGAAATCCCGAACGCACCGGGCAAATATTTCTACGTCTGGCTGGATGCGCCGATTGGCTACATGGGCTCCTTCAAGAATCTGTGTGACAAGCGCGGCGACACCGTAAGCTTCGACGAATACTGGAAGAAAGATTCCGATGCCGAGCTGTATCACTTCATCGGTAAAGACATCGTTTACTTCCACAGCCTGTTCTGGCCAGCAATGCTGGAAGGCAGCAACTTCCGCAAGCCGACCAACCTGTTCGTACATGGCTACGTAACGGTGAACGGCGCGAAGATGTCTAAATCTCGCGGGACGTTTATTAAGGCCAGCACCTGGCTGAACCACTTCGACGCGGACAGCCTGCGCTACTACTACACCGCGAAGCTCTCTTCCCGCATCGACGATATCGACCTGAACCTGGAAGATTTCGTGCAGCGCGTGAACGCGGACATCGTCAACAAGGTGGTGAACCTGGCGTCACGTAACGCAGGTTTTATCGCCAAACGCTTTGACGGCGTGCTTTCTGCCGAACTGGCCGATCCTGAGCTGTATAAAACCTTCACCGACGCCGCCGCTGCGGTTGGCGAAGCCTGGGAAAGCCGTGAATTCGGTAAAGCCATTCGCGAAATCATGGCGCTGGCAGACGTGGCCAACCGCTATGTGGACGAGCAGGCGCCGTGGGTGGTGGCGAAACAGGAAGGCCGCGACGCCGACTTGCAGGCGATCTGCACCATGGGTCTGAACATGTTCCGCGTGCTGATGACCTGGCTGAAGCCGGTTCTGCCGCAGCTGGCAGCCCGCGCGGAAGCATTCCTGAACACCGAACTGACCTGGGATGCCATCCAGCAGCCGCTGCTCGGCCACAAGGTGAACACCTTCAAGGCGCTGTATAACCGCATCGAGATGAAGCAGGTTGACGCGCTGGTGGAAGCATCCAAAGAAGAGGTGAAAGCGGCTGCCGCACCGGTGACCGGCCCGCTGGCGGACGATCCGATTCAGGAGACCATCACCTTTGATGATTTCGCTAAAGTCGACCTGCGCGTGGCGCTGATCGAAAACGCGGAGTTCGTGGAAGGCTCTGACAAACTGCTGCGTCTGACGCTGGATCTGGGCGGCGAGAAACGTAACGTCTTCTCCGGCATTCGTTCCGCGTACCCTGAACCGCAGGTGCTGATCGGTCGTCAGACCGTGATGGTGGCAAACCTGGCGCCGCGTAAAATGCGCTTCGGCATCTCCGAAGGGATGGTGATGGCCGCAGGCCCGGGCGGGAAAGATATATTCCTGTTAAGCCCTGACGAAGGCGCGAAGCCGGGTCAGCAGGTGAAGTAATAAAAAAGCCGGATGAGAATCCGGCTTTTTTTGCCTGGCGGCGCTACGCTTGCACGGGCCGACGGGTTTTGTAGGCCGGGTCAGGCGAAGCCGCCGTCCGGCTAAAAATCACCCCTTCTGGTTATGCACCCGCTGCGTCAACCCACGCAGGAAATAACGCAGAAATTGATCCCCACACTCGCGGTAATTCTTATGATCCGGCGCGCGCATCATGGCGGTGATTTCCGGCATCGACACGCGAAATTTCTGCTCGGTCATGATCGCCAGAATGTCGTCAGTTTTCAGGGAGAAAGCAATACGCAGCTTTTTCAGCACCGTGTTGTTATTCACCCGACGCTCCAGCGCCAGCTCAGGAGCAGATTCATCTTTGCCGCGCTTGTCGTAGATCAGGCCGTTCAGAAAGCCCGACAGAATGATGTCCGGGCAGCGAACAAAACCCTCTTCATCTTCTTTAGTCATCCAGGTGTCGAACCCGGCGGACGTGGATTCCATGTCGGAGAGCGCAAGAATGCGCACCATGTCATTATTGTTCGCTTTCAGGGTGTAGCGCAGGCTACGAAGAATATCGTTACTTAGCATAGAGCCTTCGAATGTCGATGATGCAATGGCGCGCAGTGTACCAGTTTTACAGCCCTATCGCCTCTTTCAAACTTTTCAGGTAGCGACGACTGACGGGAACGGTTTGCCCGGCACGTAACACCAGCTCGGCCTGGCCGTTATCTTCCAGGCGGATCTCCTTCAGGTGCGCCATGTTCACCAGATACTGACGATGGCAGCGGATCAGCGGCGTGCGGCTCTCCAGCGTGCGCAGGGTCAGCTCGGTAAAGCCTTCGTTGCCTTCGGCGCTGGTGACGTATACCCCGCTCAGACGGCTGCTGACAAAAGCAACGTCGTCCATTTGCAGAAGGTAAATCCGGCTGTGCCCGGTACAGGGGATAAACTTCAGGGGCTGCTGATGCTCCGGCAGCAGCGTCACGTCCTGCGCGGTACGCTCCTGGCGCAGACGGGTCAGGGTCTTTTCAAGCCGTTTCTCTTCAATCGGTTTCAGCAGATAATCAAACGCGTGCTCTTCAAATGCCTTTACCGCGTACTCATCAAAGGCCGTCAGAAAGACGATATAGGGACGGTGCTCCGGGTCGAGCATGCCGACCATCTCCAGCCCGCTGATGCGCGGCATCTGAATATCGAGGAACAACACGTCAGGGCGCAGTTTATGCACCGCACCGATGCCTTCAATGGCATTGGCACATTCCCCCACAACCTCGATATCACTCTGCTCCTGCAACAGGACACGCAGGTTTTCCCGTGCTAACGGCTCATCATCAACAATCAGCACTCTTAACATGCGTTCTCCTCCAGCGGCAATCGTAAGGTAATTCGGGTATAGCGGTCTGGCTCACAGGCAACGGTGATACCGCAGTCGTCACCAAAATGCGCGCGCAGGCGTTTATCCACCAGGCTCATGCCCAGACCGCCTGACGCGGAAGCTTCATACAGCCCCGCGTTGTCTTCGATATCCAGCACCAGATGGTGGTTAAAACGGGAAGCGGAAATCATGATTTCTCCGGTACCCAGCAGCTGCGAGGTCCCATGCTTAATGGCGTTCTCTACAATCGGTTGCAGGGTAAAGGCCGGAAGATGCTGATACGCCAGCTCATCCGGGACGGATAACGACACCTGTAAACGTGACTGGAAGCGCGCTTTTTCAATTTGCAGATAGGCGTTTACGTGCTCAATCTCGTCCGCGAGGGTGACGATCTCCGAGGGACGCTTCAAATTTTTGCGGAAAAAGGTCGACAGAAATTGCACCAGCTGCGCGGCCTGATCGCTGTCGCGGCGGATCACCGCTTTCAGCGTGTTAAGCGCGTTAAACAGGAAATGCGGATTCACCTGAGCGTGCAGGAGCTTAATTTCTGACTGCGTCAGCAGCGCTTTTTGCCGTTCATACTGCCCCGCCAGGATTTGCGCCGAAAGCAGCTGGGCGATCCCCTCCCCCAGCGTGCGGTTGATGGAGCTGAACAGGCGGTTTTTGGCTTCGTAAAGCTTAATGGTGCCCATAACGCGCTGATTTTCGCCCCGCAGGGGAATGACCAGCGTAGAGCCGAGTTTGCACTGCGGATGCAGGGAACAGCGGTACGGCACTTCATTCCCGTCGGCATACACCACTTCACCCGTTTCAATAGCGCGCAGGGTATAGGCCGATGAGATCGGTTTGCCCGGCAGATGGTGGTCGTCGCCGGTGCCGGTAAACGCCAGCAACTTTTCGCGATCGGTAATCGCCACGGCCCCGATATCCAGTTCTTTATACAGCACCTGCGCCACCTTCATGCTGTTCTCCTCGTTGAATCCCTGCCGCAGGATCCCTTCCGTCGACGCCGCAACTTTTAAGGCGGTGGCAGAAAATGCCGAGGTGTATTTTTCGAACATGGCGCGTTTGTCGAGCAGAATGCGCATAAACAGCGCCGCACCTACGGTATTGGTGACCATCATCGGTGCGGCAATGCTGCTGACCAGATGTAACGCATCGTCAAACGGGCGCGCGATCAGCAGGATGATCGCCATCTGCGCCATTTCCGCCACGAAGGTGATCGCCCCGGCGGTAAGGGGACTGAACACTTTATCCGGCCGTCCGCGCTTAATCATATAGCTGTGGACGAGACCACCGAGCAGCCCTTCGACAATGGTGGAGATCATGCAGCTTAGTGCCGTCATACCGCCCATCGAATAGCGGTGAAGGCCGCCGGTTAACCCCACCAGACCGCCCACGACCGGGCCTCCGAGCAGCCCGCCCATTACCGCGCCGATGGCGCGCGTATTGGCGATGGAATCCTCAATATGGAGACCAAACCAGGTCCCCATAATGCAGAATATGGAAAATACGACGTAGCAGAGGAATTTGTGCGGCAGACGGACGGTGACCTGCATCAGCGGAATGAACAGACGCGTTTTGCTCATCAACCAGGCGATGACAAGAAACACGCACATCTGCTGAAGCAACAGCAGCACCAGATTAAACTCGTACATACTCACAAACCGCACATTCTAAAAACGCGTAACATACACTGATAGCGGTTAACTTTCTTTGAAACGTGCCAAAAAAGCGATAAATCGTGTCCGTCATCACACCTTTTGCCGGAGATAACCTGTCTTTCGTATAATTTGTACAAAAAAGAATCAAATCTTCCTGGTTCCGCAAAGTGGGTCTACAGTTAAGCTGGGGACGCGCAAGCCTGGGGGCGAAAATGGCGCTTTACACAATAGGTGAAGTGGCACTCCTGTGTGATATCAATCCCGTTACGCTACGGGCGTGGCAGCGACGGTATGGATTGCTTAAGCCGCAAAGAACGGACGGCGGGCACCGCCTGTTTAACGATGCGGATATTGACCGGATCCGCGAGATCAAAAGCTGGATCGACAACGGCGTACAGGTCGGCAAGGTAAAATCGCTTCTAAGCCAGGACGATCCTGATACGCAGCATCTCTGGCGCGAGCAGCAGGAAACCCTGCTGAGGCTGTTGCAGAGTGGCAATTTGCAGCGTCTGCGCGGCTGGATCAAAGAACAGGGTCGAGACTACCCGGCGCAAACCCTGATCACTCATCTTTTTATTCCCCTACGGCGTCGGCTTCAGTGTCAGCAAACCACCTTACAGGCGCTGCTCAGCATGCTTGATGGCGTGCTGATTAACTATATTTCCGTCTGTCTTGCCTCAGCGCGGAATAAAAACAGCAAAGATGCACTGGTGATCGGCTGGAACGTACACGATACCACCCGGCTGTGGCTCGAAGCCTGGATTGCCACCCAGCAGGGCTGGCGCGTTGACGTGCTTGCCCACTCCCTGGCCCAGCTCAGGCCGGAACTGTTTGAGGGACAGACGCTGCTGGTCTGGTGCGGCGAAGTCCCCTCCGCTTCCCAGCAGCAGCTCCTTACGGAGTGGCGCGAACATGGTTATCCCGTTTACTCACTGGGTCCAAATGCGTCGTAACGGCATTTAATGGTTCATTAACAGCTGCGCTTCACCGTATAATTGTTCCGTTAACAACAGGAGCACATGATGAAGGCAACGAAACTGGCCGTAATTACCCTTTTTGCACTGATGGCTGTCAGCGGTATCGGTGGCGTTATGCTTGCAGGTTATTCATTTATTGTTCGCGGCGGTGTTGGCTGAGGTATCCGGCCAGGCGTTCAAACAGGCGATCCACCACAATTGCCGCCAGCGCAACCAAAACCGCCCCCTGAATGATGTAAGCCGTATTAAACCCGCTTAACCCGATAATGATCGGCGTTCCCAGCGTATTGGCTCCGACCGTCGAGGCGATGGTTGCCGTACCAATGTTGATTATCACGGACGTTCGCACGCCAGCGATAATCACCGGTGCGGCCAGCGGCAGTTCGACCTTCACCAGCCGCTGCCAGGCGCTCATCCCCATTCCTTCCGCTACGCTCAGCACCGATGCAGGCACCGCCGCAATCCCTGCCAGTGTCCCTTGCAGAATGGGCAACACGCCGTACAAAATCAGCGCAATGATGGCAGGCTCCTGCCCAAAACCGATCGCCGGCACGGCAATCGCCAGCACGGCCACCGGCGGGAAGGTCTGCCCCGTTGCGGCGATGGTCTCCACCAGCGGACGGAACTCCCTGCCCGCAGGCCGCGTCACCGCAATACCGGCGCCTGTGCCCAGCACGATGGCAATCACGCTTGACACTGCCACCAGCCAGAAGTGCGCCAGGGTGAGATTAACAAAGCTCTCCTGCTGGTATACCGGACGTGGCAGCCCGGGAATAAGCGCATTAAACAGCGCCGCGCTGTGCGGCATCAGGTAGAGTAAGGCGATAAACAGCCCTGTCAGCCAGAGTAACGGATCACGGACCCACTTCACGCGTCACCTCCCCCGCCAGCAGATCGCGAAAATGGATCGTCCCGCATGGTGTCCCCTGCCCGTCCGAAACGGGTAACACCTCACACTGCCGGGCGACAAACGCCGACAGGGCATCGCGCAGGCTCATCCCATCGTGCAGCGGTTCACCACCGATTTGCGCATCCTGCGGACGCAGATAGTCCCTGACGGTGCGCAGCGAGAGCAGCCTGACGCCCAGCTCGCTGCGGCCAAAAAATTCACGCACAAAATCATTCGCCGGCGAGGTTAACAGCTCAAGCGGCGTACCCTGCTGGACGACTTCGCCGTGATCCATCAGTACCAGACGATCGGCCAGCCGCAGTGCTTCGTCGATATCATGCGTCACCAGCACGATGGTGCGCCCGAGAATACGGTGGATGCGGCTCATCTCGGCCTGAAGTGCGCCGCGGGTGACCGGATCCAGTGCGCCGAAGGGCTCATCCATCAGCAGTACCTGCGGGTTAGCGGCCAGCGCGCGCGCCACCCCGACCCGCTGCTGCTGTCCGCCGGAAAGCTGGTGCGGATAGCGGTTACGAAGCGACGCGTCCAGGCCCAGCAGCGCCATCAGTTCGTCGACACGCTCATTGATCTTCCCCCGGGACCATTTTTCCAGCTGTGGCACGGTGGCAATGTTCTGCGCCACCGTCCAGTGGGGAAACAGGCCGATGGACTGAATGGCGTAGCCCATACGCCGCCGCAGCTCCAGCACCGGCAGGCTGCGGATCTCCTCTCCGGCAAAGCGAATCGTCCCGCTGTCGTGTTCCACCAGCCGATTGATCATCTTCAGCGTCGTGGATTTTCCCGACCCCGATGTCCCGATCAATACCGAGAACGCCCCCTCGGCAAAATGCAGATTAAGGTGGCTTGCCGCCGGACGGCCCGCAAAGGTTTTACTCACATCATGAAATTCAATCATTGGCTCTTCTCCTGAGCAGCGCGAGCCACAGGGCAAACAGGGCATCCAGTACGACCGCCAGCGCAATTGTGGGCACGACGCCCAGCAACACCAGATCCAGCGCGCTACTGAGCAGCCCCTGGAAGACCAGTGCCCCAAAGCCGCCCGCCCCGATCAGCGCGGCAATCACCGCCATCCCCACGGTTTGCACTGTCACCACCCGCAGGCTGCGAACCAGCAGCGGAAGCGCAAGCGGCAGCTGTATTTTCCAGAAACACTGGCGCGCGCTCATCCCCATCGCATGGGCGCTTTCCAGCACGTCGGGCGGAACCTGGCTTAACCCCGCCACCACGCCGCGCACCAGCGGCAGCAGCGCATACAGCACAAGGGCAATCAGCGCTGGCGTCAGCCCGGTTCCGGCAATGCCTGCCGCAGCCAACGCAGGGAAGGATTTCACCAGACCGGCGAGGGGGGCAATCAGCAGGCCAAACAGGGCGACGGAGGGGATGGTCTGAATAACGTTGAGCACGGTAAAGACGGCGCCCTGGCGGCTGGTATGTCGGTAGCACCACATGCCCAGCGGCACGCCCAGCAGCAGCGCCGGGATCAGCGTCCCGAACAGGATCGTCAGATGTTGCGCCAGCGCGTTGTCAAATACCTCCTGGCGGTTGACGTACTCTTTTAACAGCGAGAGCTGATTCAGATCGCCGCTGAAGAGGATCAGCAGAGGGATAACCCAGAATTGCGCGTTCAGCAGCCAGCGCCAGACGGGTTGCGGCGTCAGACGGCGAATGGCATCGCTACAGACCAGCAGACAAAGTGCCAGCCACAGCCACAGCCCGCTACCAACCGACGTGCGCGCCAGCGGGCTTTCAACCGCGGCCATCTGCGTTGCCGCCTGTCCCGCGCTCCAGAACAGTACGATAAACAGCGCTTCGCTGAGCAAAAACGTCAGCCACAGGGCGGTTCGCCCCGGCCAGAAGGCTAAAGCAACAGTACTCGCCAGCGCCGCGCCCAGCAGCAGCGGCGTAAATGCCCAGATCTGCCAGAGCGCGCGCGGTTCGCCCGACACCAGACGGTTTGGCGCGACATTCACAAAAGGTAACGCGACCGCCGCGATGGCCACACAGGCCAACAGCAGCAGGACGCGGTTATGGCATTTTATTGGCACAGCCTTATCCCGTTACTTCACAAGCCCTTGTTGTTTCAGGAAGTCGGCAGCCACTTTTTTGGCATCCAGCCCCTCAACGGCAATGCTGGCATTCAGCTGTTGCAGCGTTTTCGCATCCAGTTTTTCAAATACCGGTTTGAGCCATTCCGCAATATCCGGGTAGGCTTTCAGCACCGCCTCGCGCACGACCGGGGTTGGGGCGTAAATAGGCTGAACGCCTTTCGGGTCGGTCAGGGTTTGCAGGCCAAGCGCCGCGACCGGGCCGTCTGTGCCGTAGGCCATCGCCGCGTTGACGCCGGAGGTTTGCTGCGCCGCCGCCTTAATGGTCACTGCCGTGTCGCCGCCTGCCAGAGAGAGCAGCTGTGCCTGATCGAGCTTGAAATCATAGGCTTTTTCAAACGCTGGCAGGGCATCAGCGCGCTCGATAAACTCTGCCGAGGCCGCGAGCTTAAACTCGCCCTTCTCTTTCAGGTAGCGGCTGAGATCGTCAAGCGAGGTGAGCTTGCCTTTCTCGGCGATATCTTTGCGCACCGCGATGGTCCAGGTGTTGTTGGCCGGTGCCGGCGTTAGCCAGACCAGCTTATTTTTTTCTGCGTCCAGCTTTTTGACTTTTTCGTACCCGGCTTTGGCATTTTTCCAGGCCGGATCGTTTTCATCCTTGAAGAAGAATGCCCCGTTGCCGGTGTATTCCGGGTAGATATCCAGCTCGCCGGAAGTGATGGCACCGCGCACGACAGGCGTGGTGCCAAGCTGTACTTTATTGACCGTTTTCACGCCGTGGCTTTCGAGTACCTGCAAAATGATATTGCCGAGCAACGCGCCCTCGGTATCAATTTTGGAACCCACCTTAACCGGCTCTGCGGCCTGTAACGGCAGGCTCAGCGCCGCCAGAAGCACCGCCGACCCTGTTATCCCCTTAATCATCGTCATTCTGCTTTCCTCATTATTTTGTGGCCTTTTTCATAGGCTTGAGAGAAAAGCGTAGCTTAAAACAGTGAATTTAACCGTTTTTCGTACAAGATGAGAGGCATCCCCCGCCAGGCGGGGGAAAGGGAGAAAGGTAAGATTATTGCAGTTCGAACTCGGCTTTGTTCACGCGGGCGGAATCCACGCCGATGAAGACGTTGAATTTGCCAGGCTCAGCATCGTATTTCATCTGCTGATTCCAGAACTTCAGCGCATTTACGTCAATCGGGAAGCTGACCGTTCTGGTTTCGCCCGGTTTCAGGTTGACCTTTTCGAAGCCGCGCAGCTGTTTCACCGGACGGCTCATGGAGGCCGTGACGTCCTGAACGTACATCTGGATCACCGTCGCGCCTTCGCGTTTGCCGCTGTTGGTCACCTCTACGCTGGCGGTCACTTTGCCGTCACGCTTCAGGGTCGGCGCCGACATTTTGACGTCAGACACCTTGAAGGTGGTGTAACTCAGGCCATAGCCAAACGGATAGAGCGGGCCGTTAGCTTCGTCGAAGTAACGGGACGTGTACTTGTTCGGCTTGTCGGCGTTATACGGACGACCGGTGTTCAGGTGGCTGTAGTAAACCGGGATCTGCCCGACGGAGCGCGGGAAGGACATCGGCAGCTTGCCGGACGGGTTGTAATCGCCAAACAGCACGTCGGCAATGGCGTTACCGCCTTCGGTACCGGCGAACCAGGTTTCCAGAATGGCGTCAGCCTGCTGATCTTCTTTCACCAGCGCCAGCGGGCGCCCGTTCATCAGCACCAGCACCAGCGGCTTGCCGGTGGCTTTCAGGGCCGCGATCAGATTGCGCTGGCTTTGCGGGATAGTGATGTCGGTCCGGCTGGAGGCTTCGTGCGCCATCCCCTGCGCTTCACCCACCACCGCGACCACCACGTCGGACTGCTTCGCGGCGTTAACCGCTTCGTCGAGCATCTCTTTCGGCGTGCGCGCATCCACCTTCACCGCTTCCTCATACTGGTTGAGGAAGGTCACGATGTCTTTATCGTCGGTGACGTTCGCACCTTTGGCGTAAACCACTTTTGCGTTATCACCCACGGCGCTCTTAATGCCGGTCAGCACCGTAACGGACTGATCCGCCACGCCTGCGGCGGACCAGCTGCCCATGACGTCGCGCTTGCTGTCGGCCAGCGGACCGACCACGGCAATGGTGCCGGATTTTTTCAGCGGCAGCGTGTCGAGACGGTTTTTCAGCAGCACCAGGCTTTCGCGAGCTACTTCCCGGGCTTCTTTACGGTGCAGACGGCTTTCGGCATTGGTGTCCGCCGGGTCTGAATCCTTCGGCCCCAGATGGCTGTAAGGATCGTTAAACAGTCCCATGTCATATTTCACGTTCAGCACGTGGCGAGCGGCGTCGTCCAGCTCTGCCATCGTCACCTTGCCGCTCTTCACCAGCCCCGGCAGGTATTTGCTGTAGTACTCGTCGCTCATGCTCATGTTGATGCCGGACTTGAGCGCCACGCGTACCGCATCTTCCGGGTCAGACGCCGTGCCGTGTTTGATCAGCTCTTTAATCGCGCCGTGGTCAGAAACGGTGATGCCCTTGAAGCCCCACTGGTCGCGCAACACGTCTTTCAGCAGCCACGAATCGGAGGTGGCAGGCGTGCCGTTGAGAGAGTTCAGCGCTACCATCACCGCCCCGCTGCCCGCGTCCAGCCCTGCCTTGTATGGCGGCATGTAGTCGTTAAACAGGCGCTGCGGGCTCATGTCGACGGTGTTGTACTCTTTACCGCCCTCCACCGCGCCGTAGGCGGCGAAGTGCTTGACGCTGGTCATCACCGAGTAACGATCTGCCGGACTTTTGCCCTGCATCGCTTCCACCATGGTTTTGCCCATCGTGGCGGTTAAATACGTGTCTTCTCCAAAGCCCTCCGAAGCGCGGCCCCAGCGCGGATCGCGGGAGACGTCAACCATCGGCGCCCAGGTCATGTTCAGGCCGTCGTCTGCGGCTTCATATGCCGATACGCGCCCGACGGTTTTCACCGCATCGAGGTTAAAGGAGGAGGCTAAGCCGAGGCTAATCGGGAAGACGGTACGCTGGCCGTGCACCACGTCATAAGCGAAGAACAGTGGGATTTTCAGGCGGCTCAGCTCCATCACCTGATCCTGCATCTTGCGGATATCCTGGCGGGTAACGGTGTTAAAAATGGCTCCTACCTGCCCGTCTTTGATCATCTCGCGAATGGCTTCTTTCGGGTTATCCGGGCCGACGCTGATCAGGCGCAGCTGGCCGATTTTCTCATCGACCGTCATTTTTTTGAGTAAATCCGTGACAAAGGCGTCGCGGGCTTCGGGCGTGAGCGGGTGATTACCAAACAAATCCTCTGCCAGCGCAGGTTGCAGCGCCACGCTGACGGCGACACCTACAGAACATAGCCATTTCATGTTGTTATTCTCTCTCATCAATAACCGCGGGAAGCACCCGGCCAGACCGTGCGAAAAGCGCAGTGTGCCACAAAGCCTGAAAACCTTGCAGGGTTATTCTCTGATTTTTCTCATGAATACCCGACCGCTCAACGGCTAATCGCGCTATGCTTTACAGCGAGAAATTTGCCCCACCACAAGGAGTGGAAGATGTCTTCTGTTCGAACTGACGATAACACTACATTTATTAACGAACTGTCGCGCCTGGTTGGTCACTCTCACCTGCTTACCGACCCGGCTAAAACCGCCCGCTACCGCAAGGGCTTCCGCTCCGGTCAGGGCGAGGCACTGGCGGTGGTCTTCCCCGGTACGTTGCTCGAACTGTGGCGCGTGCTCAGCGCCTGCGTTGCGGCAGACAAGATTATTTTAATGCAGGCTGCTAACACCGGCCTGACTGAAGGCTCCACGCCGAACGGCAACGATTACGATCGTGACATCGTGATTATCAGCACCCTGCGCCTCGACAAACTGCACCTGCTGGACAAGGGCGAACAGGTACTCGCCTTCCCCGGCACCACGCTCTACTCGCTGGAAAAGGCGCTTAAGCCGCTGGGTCGCGAACCGCACTCGGTGATCGGCTCGTCGTGCATTGGCGCCTCGGTGATCGGTGGGATCTGCAATAACTCCGGCGGCTCGCTGGTGCAGCGCGGCCCGGCCTACACGGAGATGTCGCTGTTTGCCCGTATCGATGAAAACGGCAAGCTGACGCTGGTTAACCATCTGGGGATCGATCTGGGCGTAACGCCAGAGCAGATCCTCAGCAAACTTGACGATGACCGCGTGAAGGACGAAGACGTTCAGCACGATGGCCGTCACGCGCATGACCACGATTACATCACCCGCGTGCGCGATATCAATGCCGATACGCCAGCGCGCTATAACGCCGATCCGGATCGCCTGTTTGAATCCTCCGGCTGCGCGGGCAAGCTGGCCGTTTTTGCGGTGCGCCTCGATACCTTCCCGGCAGAGAAAAAGCAGCAGGTGTTTTACATCGGCACCAATCAGCCGGAGGTGCTGACGGAGATCCGCCGTCATATTCTGGCCGAGTTCACTCACCTGCCGGTGGCGGGCGAGTATATGCACCGGGACATTTACGACATCGCCGAGCGCTACGGCAAAGATACCTTCCTGATGATCGACAAGCTCGGCACCGACAAAATGCCGTTCTTCTTCACCATGAAGGGCCGCACCGATGCGATGCTGGAGAAAGTGTCGCTCTTCAAGCCGCACTTCACCGACCGCTTTATGCAGAAGCTGGGCAACGTCTTCCCGGCGCATTTACCGGAGCGGATGAAGACCTGGCGCGACAAGTATGAGCACCATCTGCTGCTGAAAATGGCCGGGGACGGAATTGACGAAGCGCAGAGCTGGCTCACCGAATTCTTCAAAACCGCCGACGGGGATTTCTTTGCCTGCACGCCGGAAGAAGGCAGCAAAGCCTTCCTGCATCGTTTCGCCGCGGCGGGTGCCGCTATCCGTTATCAGGCGGTGCATTCCGAAGAAGTGGAGGATATTCTGGCGCTGGATATCGCCCTGCGTCGCAACGATACCGAGTGGTTTGAACATCTGCCGCCGGAGATCGACAGCAAGCTGGTGCATAAGCTCTATTACGGCCACTTTATGTGCTATGTCTTCCACCAGGATTACATCGTGAAAAAAGGGGTTGATGCACACGCGCTGAAAGAACAGATGCTGGCGCTGCTGCACGAGCGTGGCGCGCAATATCCTGCCGAGCACAACGTGGGACACCTGTATAAAGCGCCGGAGACGCTTAAACAGTTTTATCGCAAAAATGACCCTACAAACAGTATGAACCCCGGCATTGGTAAGACAACGCGGAAGAAATACTGGAAAGAGAGTGCCGAATCAGAGCAGCACAATACGCAAGCCTCTGATGAACTCATATAGCCAAATTTAAGAGATTGTTAAGCTCTCCTCAAACGTACTAGAGTATCTGCCTGTTGCCAGAGAAACGTTTCTCTGGCTTTCCAAACAAGGAGCGGGCAGAACATGTCGGCTGTAGAAACTTTCCCCGAAACTGAAATCGAGGTGCGCGACGCCCTTCCTGACGATGCGCATGCCATCTCGGCGATATACGCCTGGCATGTGCTTCATGGCCGTGCGTCCTTCGAGGAAGTTCCCCCCACCGTCGATGAGATGCGTCAGCGGATGAAGAGCGTGACCGACAGCGGTTTACCGTGGCTGGTTGCGCTGTATCGCGGCATTGTTGTCGGCTACTGCTACGCCACGTTTTATCGTCCACGCCAGGCTTATCGCTATACCCTTGAAGAATCCATTTATGTGGATGCCAGCACCACCGGCCGCGGGTTTGGCTCGGCCTTACTCCAGGCACTGATCGCCCGTTGTGAACAAGGACCGTGGCGGCAGATGATTGCCGTGGTCGGCGACGGGCAAAATAACCCCGGGTCGTTGCGGCTGCATAAAAAGCACGGTTTCGAAATTGTGGGTCAGCTCAGAAGTGTGGGATATAAAAAAGGCGACTGGCGGGACACGGTGATGATGCAGCGCCCGCTCAACGACGGGGACTGGACGCTGCCGGAATAAACGCAGTGCGGTCTGGTGCCCTCACCCCGGCCCTCTCCCACAGGGAGAGGGAGAAAACATAAAAAACGGTAACATGCGTTACCGTTTTGCTTTTTCCTAATCGTTCTGCGCCGTCGCCATCTGTTCCGCTTTCTGCTTTTTATACGCCAGCGCTGAAGCCGGCACCGGCTGCACTTTCCCGGTTTCAATCCAGGTACGCAGGCGGCTGGCATCCGCGAAGTGGGTATATTTGCCGAAGGCGTCCATCACCACCAGCGCCACTGGCTTACCGTTAAATACGGTGCGCATCACCAGGCAGTGTCCTGCCGCATTGGTGAATCCGGTCTTGGTTAACTGAATATTCCAGTTATCGCGATACACCAGATGGTTAGTGTTGCGGAACGGCAGCGTATACGCCGGGTTCGAGAATGTCGCCATCTCCTCACGCGTGGTGCTGAGCTGACCAATCAGCGGGTATTGCTTACTGGCGATCAGCAGCTTTGTTAAATCACGCGCCGTCGAGACGTTATGGATCGACAGACCGGTTGGCTCCACGAAATGGGTATTTTTCATCCCCAGCGCTTTGGCTTTGGCATTCATCGCGCGGATAAACGCGTCGTAACCGCCAGGATAATGGTGGGCAAGGCTCGCCGCCGCGCGGTTCTCTGAGGACATCAGCGCCAACAGCAGCATATTTTTACGGCTGATTTCACTGTTCAGACGCACGCGAGAGTAGATCCCTTTCATCTCTGGCGTGTGGCTGATATCCACTTTTAGCTTTTCGTCCAGCGGCAGTCGTGCATCAAGCACCACCATCGCGGTCATGACTTTGGTTATGGAAGCGATCGGGCGCACCAGATCCGGATGACTGGCGTAGATCACCTTGTTGGTATTCAGGTCAACGATCATCGCGCTGCCGGACGCAATCTGGGGTTGCGCAGCAGCGGTGGCGACTGCGGTCGTTTTGGCGATGGCTGGCGCGGTAGCGGAGACGCCCAACAGCAGCGCAAGACTAAGGAGTGACACTCGAAATTTCAGCATGATGAGACTTCTGATAATGATTCACGCACGTTATGACGTACACCGCCTGTGTCGACGGATAAACACAGGCTGGCTTCGGCATCATAGCGGTCACCGTGCGTTGTCGCCAGCGGAGAATCATAACCAGATGCTGCATTGCTGGCATTTACGCCAGCAATGCAGGGAACTTAGAAGAGACGGTATCCATAACCCCAAAGAATAACTGTCAGGGCCAGTAGCGCCTCCAGGACCAGTACGCCGATGGCAAGCGTAGAGCTGGAGAAGCTCAGGCCCTCTTCTTTATTGATATTGAGGAAGGTTGGCACCCCTACATACAGCAGATAACCGGTATAAAAGAGGGCAACCGTACCGATCAGCGCGCACAGCCAGACCAGTGGATAGAGCGCGACAATACCGCTTAAAAACAGCGGGGTCGCGACGTATCCGGCGAAGACCATACAGTGTGCCAGCGACGGGCTCTGCGGATAGTTGCGCGCCATCCAGTGGATGACCCGCCCCATCACCGCCACCCCGGCCAGCATCAGGCCATAAAACAGAATGGCCAGGTACAGTCCGGTAAACCACGAAAGCTGAACCACGGTGCCGTCACCAAAGTTCCAGCCTATCTGCGTAGTACCAATAAATGCGCAGACCACCGGCACCGCTGCCATCAGCAGGACATGGTGGGTATAGTGATGCGCGACCGTTTCGTTCTCGTTACGGATGACCTGCATTTCACGATCGGGATGGGAGAAAAGTCCCCAGACATGGTTCATAACGCCCCCTTGTTGTCGGCCCGTCAGCGATAGCTTAAGTATAATGCAGGCTTTAGATTATTTTATGTACAGTGGGAAATTTCCGTTGATTGCCGCGCGGTTGATGGATGGGGTATATGATTAACGCAGGCATAGTAAGGGAGACGACGTTTACTTAATGGATATCAACGGTCTTATTGAACAATATGGATACGCCGCACTGGTGATCGGCAGCGTGGCAGAGGGCGAAACCATCACGCTGCTGGGCGGGGTGGCTGCACATCAGGGATTGCTGAAATTTCCGCTGGTGGTCGCCGCTGTCGCATTAGGCGGTATGATTGGCGATCAGCTGCTCTATTTTCTGGGGCTGCGTTTTGGCCCGACGATTTTGCACCGTTTTGCTAAACATCAGAAGAAAATTCGCCGCGCCCAGCGGCTGATCCAGCGACATCCTTATCTGTTTGTGATTGGTACCCGCTTTATGTACGGTTTTCGCATCATTGGGCCGATACTGATTGGCGCGAGTCGTTTACCACCGAAAATTTTCCTGCCGCTGAACATTCTCGGGGCGATTGCCTGGGCGTTGATTTTCACCACGCTTGGCTACGCGGGTGGCGAAGTGATTGGCCCATGGCTGCATAATCTTGACCAGCACCTGAAGCACTGGGCGTGGTTGATCCTGGTGGTTGTGGCGGTGATTGGGGTACGGCTGTGGCTGAAGCATCGTGAAAAGCGGCGGGATGAAGAGTGAGTTCGGCCTGCTGCCCTCACCCCGCCCCTCTCCCACAGGGAGAGGGAGAAGAGTATCTACCCTTCCGGCTTAAACTGCGGATTCGCCAGCATAAAACCGCCGTCAACGATAAACGACTGCCCGGTGGTGTAGCTGGCGTCACTGTCACACAGCCACGCCACCAGGCTGGCAATTTCTTTGGTATGCCCTGGCCGTGCCAGCGGGATTTCCGGCATTGAGCCTTCTTTCACTTCGCTGTCGTCCATATCATTCATCGGCGTGGCGATCGCACCGGGCGCAACGGCGTTCACCAGAATCTTATGTTTAACCAGCTCCAGCGCCATCGACTTGGTTAACCCGCCCAGCGCATGTTTGGCCGCCGTATAGGCGCTGGCGTCCGGCAATGGCGTATGTTCATGCACCGAGGTGATGTTCACGATCCGCCCCCCTTCCCCCTGCTTCACCATCTGACGCGCCGCGATTTGCGAGCAGAGAAACGCGCCGTCCACGTCAACGGTGAATATGTGCCGCCAGTCGTCAAACGACAGGTCCAGAAATGGCGCTTTATTCATCGCCCCGGCATTGTTAACCAGCACATCCAGCCGCCCGAAACGCGTAATCAGGGTTTCAATGGCCTTTGCGCCTTCCGGTAAATGGCTTAAGTTGAGTTGAATGGCCTCGGCACGCTGCCCGCGCGCTTCAATTTCACGGCAGGTTGCCAGCGCCCCTTCCTCATCTGAGTGCCAGGTCACCCCGATATCAAACCCGCGCTCGGCCAGCATCAGGGCCGTCGTTTTGCCAATTCCTGAATCCGATGCGGTAACAATTGCGACTCGCGTCATACTCACCTCCTGAAAATCTGCAAAGAGGTAAGTATAGATAATGCGCAATGTTAGCCGTGATGATATCCGCCACCCAGCGCGGAGGTGAGCTGGAGCGTGGCATCCACGTACTGACCTTTCAGCATCAACCCGGCAATACGCTCTTTGAGCGCCGGAATTTTTGCTTCACTCACCCGGGAGCCGGCAATGATCCCCGCCCTGAAGCGCGCCTGCGCCAGCGCGACGACGCGCGCCGCATCTTTTTCGATCTGCTGCTGGTGCTGATTTTTGGCGGTCAGCGTTTCCACTTCGCTGGCCGTCCGGGCGACCTGGTTTACGGCATCTACCACGGCCTTGTTGTAGTTCGCCACGGAGAGGTTGTTTTGCGCCTGGGCGATATCCAGGTTCGCATTCAACCGACCGCTGTCAAAAATTGGCAGCGTCAGCCCCGCGGTTACGCCCATTTGCTGCGCAGATGAGCGGAACAGGTCGCTCAGGTGCAATGCATCCTGCTGCAAGAACGCCATCAAATTGATGTCAGGGTAGAACGCGGCTCTGGCGGCATCGACTTCGCTCATGGATGCTTCGATATACCAGTGCGCCTCCTGCAAATCCGGGCGCCGAGCCAGCAGTTCATAACCGAGCGTTGATGGCAGCGATGCCTCTGCGTCAGGTAAGGCATGCCGTGCGAGCGTGACTGAAGGGGTATTGGTCAACGCATTCAGACGCGCCTCAATGGCCTTCATTTTGCCGTGCACGTCAGCGAGCTGTTCATCGGTTTTGCTGGCACTGATATCCGTTTCAACCCCTTCCACCGAGGAGGTAATGCCGTGCTGATAAAGCTCCCGATCGGCACCGATGATATTTTCCTGCTCCCGTTTGATCTGCGCGAGCACGTCACCCACCGCGGCCTCGGTCTGCCAGTCCCAGTACAGCCGCGCGACGCTGCTGGCGAGCAGCTGGCGGGTCTGCTCCAGCTCCGCTTTTTGCGCATTCACCTTACCGATGCGGGCCTCAATTTGGGCGCGGTTTTTACCCCATAAATCCAGATCCCAACCCGCCGTCAGACCAAAGGTGCCGTTGGTATACCAGGGGCCGGTGGTCCCCGCTGCCGGGTCGGTCAGTGCAAATGGCCCCATCAACCCCTCTGCCGACATCTTTTGCCGTTCCACATCTGCGGAAAAATCCATTTGTGGACCCTCAGCAGCGACAGCGGCTTTCGCCTGTGCTTCCGCCAGGGTGATACGCTGACGGGCAATTTGCATATCCGGCGCATCCGCCAGCGCTTTGTCGATCAGCGCGTTGAGCTGGGAGTCGTTAAAGTCTTTCCACCATTCGCTTTTTGGCCAGTCGGCATGACGCAGTTGGGTATTTACAGTTGCGGCGGCGGCTTGCGTTTTTACTGGAGACACCGTGGCATGTTCCGGCGCGCAGGCGGCCAGCATAAAAACAAGAGGAGCACTCAGAGATAAAGTAAGAGAACGTTTCATTACGCCATGAACTCAAAAAAAATAAAGGCGCAACTTACGCTTACTGACGTTCCGTTTTTTAGTAACGCGTGGCAATCCGCATATTGTTATACATTTTCATATCCGGAAATTTATTCCCCAAGACAATGAGTTAATTTCATGTATTCATGCTAATTATGAATTGACTGCTACACTTACTTCGACAGACATACGCAGGAGAGGCGAATGAAAATATTGTTGTGGGTTATTTTGATTATATTTCTGATAGGGCTGCTGGTGGTAACCGGCGTATTCAAGATGATTTTCTGATTCCGTTGCCCGGCTCCGCGCCGGGCAAACTCTTCACACTTCGCTCAGGACTTCGACTGGATCACCCGGGCAATATCCGCAGACGTCTGTAGGGTACGGATCTCCTGAAATAATCCCAGCGCGTCGTCGTACTCTTTACGCAAATAACTCAGCCACTGTTTAATGCGCGCGACGTGATACAAGCCGGTATCGCCCTGTTTTTCCAGCCGCGTGTATTTTTGCAGTAGTTTCACCACATCCGCCCACGGCATCCGCGGTTCATTATATTTCACCACCCGGCTGAGGTTCGGCACGTTCAGCGCACCGCGGCCAATCATCACGGCATTACAGCCGGTCTCTTTGAGGCAGGCCTGCGCGCTCTCGTAATCCCAGATTTCGCCGTTGGCAATCACCGGAATCGTAAGCCGTTTGCGGATCTCGCCAATCGCCTGCCAGTTAATGCGCTCGGCTTTATAACCATCCTCTTTGGTTCGCCCGTGCACCACCAGCTCGGTGGCGCCCGCCTGCTGCACCGCGTCAGCAATTTCAAACTGCTTATCGCCGCTGTCCCATCCCAGACGGACTTTGACCGTCACCGGCAGATGCGATGGCACTGCCTCACGCATGGCCTTTGCGCCGCGATAAATCAGCTCCGGATCTTTAAGTAGCGTCGCCCCCCCGCCGCTGCCGTTGACCAGCTTTGACGGACAGCCGCAGTTAAGATCGACGCCGTACGAACCAAGCGCTACCGCGCGGGCGGCGTTTTCAGCCAGCCACTCAGGATACTGGCCGAGCAGCTGGACGCGCACCAGCGTACCGGACGGCGTGCGGCTCTGACGATGCAGTTCCGGACAGAGACGATAAAATGATTTTTCTGGCAGCAACATATCGACCACGCGCAGAAACTCCGTCACGCAGAGATCGTAATCGTTCACCTCGGTAAGCAGCTCGCGCACGAGAGAGTCGAGCACGCCTTCCATCGGGGCCAGTAAAACACGCATTCTGAGTACCTGTGAAAAAAGACGCGCTATAGTAGCTGCTCTCTATGTATGTTGAAAGCCCGGCGTTCCATTCCGGAATGTCTGATATGCCCAAAATTCATGATGTGATCCGTGGCACATTTTCAGGTTTAATTGTATGATGAATACGTCTCAGCAAGGACTTTCACCATGAGCAAATCACTGAATACTATCTGGCAATACCTTCGCGCCTTCGTCCTCATTTATGCCTGCCTGTACGCCGGCATTTTTATCGCTTCGCTGCTGCCGATTACGATACCCGGCAGCATTATCGGCATGCTGATCCTGTTTGTACTGCTGGCATTACAGGTGCTGCCCGCAAAATGGGTCAACCCAGGGTGCTTCGTTCTCATTCGCTACATGGCCCTGCTTTTTGTGCCTATCGGCGTTGGGGTTATGCAGTATTACGATGTGCTTAAAGCGCAGTTCGGCCCGATTGTGGTCTCCTGCGCCATCAGTACGCTGGTGGTTTTCCTGGTCGTCAGCTGGAGTTCACACATTGTGCATGGCGAACGTAAGGTCGTCGGGGAGAAAACAAAAAAATGATGGCGAATATCTGGTGGTCCCTGCCGTTAACCCTGGTGGTGTTCTTTGCTGCGCGTAAGCTTGCGGTGCGTTTCAAAATGCCGTTGCTCAACCCGCTGCTGGTCGCCATGGTGGTGATTATTCCTTTTCTGCTGCTCACCGGCATTTCTTATGAGCGTTACTTCGCCGGGAGCAAGATCCTTAACGATTTGTTGCAGCCTGCCGTGGTGGCGCTGGCGTTTCCTTTATATGAGCAACTGCATCAGATCCGCGCGCGCTGGAAATCCATCATAACCATCTGCTTCGTGGGGAGCCTTGTTGCGATGATCACCGGCACCTCGGTGGCCTTAATGATGGGCGCATCGCCGCAGATCGCCGCCTCTATCCTGCCTAAATCCGTCACCACGCCGATTGCCATGGCCGTGGGCGGCAGCATCGGGGGCATTCCGGCCATCAGCGCCGTGTGCGTGATTTTCGTCGGTATCCTGGGCGCGGTGTTTGGTCATACGCTGCTGAATATCATGAAAATTCGTACCAAAGCGGCACGCGGTCTGGCGATGGGTACCGCCTCGCACGCGCTGGGCACCGCACGCTGCGCGGAACTCGATTATCAGGAAGGGGCATTCAGCTCGCTGGCGCTGGTGATCTGCGGGATTATCACTTCCCTGGTCGCGCCGTTTATCTTCCCGATTATTCTGGCAGTAATGGGCTAAAATTTGCGATGCGTCGCGCAAATTTCATTTTCATTTCATAAGTTGCACACATAATGAGATTTGGATCACATATAAAGGCCGTACGGCTCCGTACACTACCGATCCATTAACCTTGATGAGGCAACGTCATGCATCCACGTTTTCAAGCTGCTTTCTCTCAGCTTGCAGAGAATTTGCAATCAGCCCTGGCTCCGGTTCTGGCGGATGCGCATTTCCCCGCCCTGCTGACGGCAGATCAGGTCACGACGCTTAAACAGGCAACGGGGCTGGACGAAGACGCGCTGGCTTTCGCCCTGCTGCCCCTGGCGGCTGCCTGCGCCCGCGCTGACCTTTCCCATTTTAACGTAGGCGCAATTGCGCGCGGTGTGAGCGGGACCTGGTACTTCGGCGGAAACATGGAGTTTCTCGGTGCGACCATGCAGCAAACCGTCCATGCGGAGCAGAGCGCCATCAGTCACGCCTGGCTACGCGGCGAAAAAGCCCTGCGCGCCATCACCGTCAACTATACCCCTTGCGGCCACTGCCGCCAGTTTATGAATGAGCTGAACAGCGGTCTTGAACTGCGTATCAACCTGCCGGGACGCGCACCGCATACGCTGCGTGATTACCTGCCGGATGCTTTCGGCCCGAAAGATCTTGAGATCAAAACCCTGCTGATGGACGAGCAGGACCACGGTTATGCGCTCTCAGGGGATGAGCTGAGCGAAGCGGCCATTGCCGCCGCCAATAAAAGCCACACGCCATACAGCAAATCTCCAAGCGGCGTCGCCCTTCAGTGCCGCGACGGCCGCATCTTCACCGGCAGTTACGCAGAGAACGCCGCGTTTAACCCGACGCTGCCTCCGCTTCAGGGCGCCCTGAACCTGCTTAGCCTGAACGGGTATGACTACCCGGATATTCAGCGCGCAATCCTGGCTGAAAAGGCCGATGCGCCGCTGATCCAGTGGGACGCGACCGCAGCCACGCTGAAAGCGCTGGGCTGTTCAACCATTGACCGCGTGCTGCTGGCATAATCTGTTCGGCGGGCAGAGTTGCCCGCCAGTCTGACGAAAAACCCCTCAGTTGAATCGCTGTTTCTTGCGCTAACCAGGCGGGTACAGTAGCCTGAGGGAAATTTCATCATCGGTACGAGCCATCTGCATGTTAAAGCGCGTGTTTTACAGCCTGTCTGTCCTGGTCGGCATACTGCTGTTGATCGTGCTGGGTCTCGACCGCTGGATGAGCTGGAAAACAGCCCCCTACATTTTTGATGACCTACAGGACCTCCCCTACCGTCAGGTTGGCGTGGTGCTTGGCACCGCCAAGTATTACCGCACCGGCGTCATAAATCAGTATTACCGGTATCGTATTCAGGGCGCGCTGAACGCCTATAACAGCGGCAAGGTGAACTATCTGCTGTTGAGCGGCGATAACGCGCTGCAAAGCTATAACGAGCCGGTGACGATGCGCAAAGATCTGATTGCCGCAGGCGTCGACCCGGCCGATATCGTGCTCGACTACGCCGGATTCCGCACGCTTGATTCCATCGTGCGTACCCGCAAGGTGTTCGACACCAATGATTTCATCATCATTACCCAGCGTTTCCACTGCGAGCGGGCGCTGTTTATCGCCCTGCATATGGGCATTCAGGCGCAGTGTTATGCGGTGCCATCGCCAAAAGATATGCTGAGCGTGCGCGTGCGTGAGTTTGGCGCCCGTTTCGGCGCGCTGGCTGACCTGTACCTGTTCAAACGTGAACCGCGCTTTTTAGGCCCGCTGGTGCCGATCCCAACGATGCACGAAGTGCCGGAGGATGCGCAGGGTTATCCGGCGGTAACGCCAGAGCAGTTGCTGGAAATTCAGAAGAAGTAATCCAGATCTACAGTGCGTGATATAAAACGCATTACTCTCTTTTTAGATACCTAATGAGTGATATAAGTAGCAATACTTGTTTATATCACTGACTATGAGTAATATTTTACACATTGTCGCGTTATGGAGGTGAGATGGAGACGTTAACCGTACAGGCATATCTGAACGAAACATGGACGGATATCGCTCTCATCAAATATCCTGGAAGTGAAAAAAATGACTGGAATATCACGCAGTTAGACTATCTTACTGAGTATGCGATTAATTTTCTCGACTATGATGATTTTCACGCAGTCTCAGTCAATCACCCTGTATCACTCTTTTTTGATGACCATGGCCAACCGGGCTGGCTGCGATTTATCGACGATATCATTCCCGCCGGAGCAAGCCGCCGTTACTGGATTAATGCGCTCGACATCAGTGAGTTACCCGTTGGCCAGCAAAATTTCTTATTGCTGAAATTTGGCACAATGTCCCCTGTGGGGAATTTGCGCATAAAGGAATCCGTCCCAGAATGGAATAAATTCGCCAGCACTAAAACGTTTACGGTTGCGGACGTCATCGATCGTGCGGCCGATTTTCTGGATTATGCCCAGGAAAGAGGCGCGGCGGCGGGTGGTGCAACCGGTGCTGGCGGTGAAGCGCCTAAACTTTTGCTGCGCTGTAGTGAAACTGATGCCATCTGGATCGATACCTGGCAAAACGAGCCGGATAACCGGGACCGCTATTATTTGGTTAAATATCCACGCGGTAACAGGACAGAAGTGGATTGTAATATTCTGCGAGCTGAATTCCATTATTATCATGAGCTTAACGCGATGGGTTTTTCCACGATCCCAGTGGAAACAATGCGCCTTGAAGAAGGTAGCCATTACCCGTCTCTGTGGTTACCGCGTTTCGACATAGTGAGAAATGAGCAGGACCAACTGGTCAGGCTGGGTATGGAATCGGTGTATTCGCTATTACAAAAGGCACCCGGCACCCTCCTTGATCATGAGACAACGTTGCGCGCGTTAATTAATAAAATCACCTCCAGCCATATGGTCCAGCAGCAGGGTTATCAGTTTGATATTCCGGGATTTGTAACAGAATGGGTGCGTCGCGATCTGCTAAATATTATTTTTGGAAATAGTGACAACCATGGGCGAAATACCGCCTTTGTGAAGGCTGAAAATCAAATTATGCTCTCCCCTGTATATGACTTTGCGCCGATGAAAGCCGATCCTGAAGGGATACCAAGAACCCTGAAGTGGTCATTATCTTGCGAATCAGGGGGGGATTATAATTTCAACACTATCGCACAAACGCTGGCGGAGTGGATCCCTCCCGCAACATTACTTGATGCTCTGCATGAAACAGCCGTTCAGCTTATTGATCTCCCGGAAAGGCTGGCGGCGCGAGGCGTTCCCGAACAGATAATGGAAATGCCCGCGATGGGTTTTCGCTACATCCCGGATAAACTTTCCCGTTGGGGTTTATTATGAAAACACCTAATGAAGCTGAATCAGAGCTTTTACAGACATTAGCTCAAGTACGCAGCGTAAATAAAAAGCGACATCATGACGAGGCGGAAGAGCCGGATAAGCCATCGGTAGTGAAGAGGCAACGCGTTACACAAGGCTTAACGCGGATTAGTACTCTCGATCGCCAGGCTGTACTGCATGCAGCCATACGGGACATTTTGCTGGGGAAAATCACACAGGGAGAGGCGCTGAAAAGGCTCAGGGTCGAGGTGTTAGGGCTGAAGCAGGATGAATATGCAAAGCTGGTCAGCGTATCCCGGAAAACATTGTCGGATGTAGAAAATAACAGAGGCAATTATTCCGCTGACGTCATAAATAAAATCTTTAAACCCTTTGGGCTTCAAACCGGACTAGTGCCCGTTTCAAAATCGCTTATCGCTTCACTTTTCTCATAAAAAAACCCGCATCGCTGCGGGTTCTTTCATTCCAGCGCTTATTTCTTACGCGCGTACTTCAGTGAATCCAGGGCAACCGCGAAGATGATGATCGCACCCTTGATAATGTACTGCCAGTACGGGTTCACACCGATGTAGGTCAGGCCGTAGTTGATAACGGTGAAGATGATCACACCGGTCACCACGCCCAGCACGGTACCCACGCCGCCGCTGAAGGAGACGCCGCCAACCACGCAGGCCGCAATCGCATCCAGTTCGTACATAAAGCCGAGGTTGTTGGTTGCAGAGCCGATACGGCCTGCTTCCAGCATCCCGCCGAAGGCGTAGAAGACCCCGGACAGGGCATAAATCATCAGCAGGTTCAGAGCCACGTTGACCCCGGAGACCTTCGCCGCTTCCGGGTTACCGCCGATAGCAAAGATGTTTTTACCGAAGCGGGTTTTGTTCCACAGGATCCAGACGAATGCCACCGCAATCAGCGCATAGAAGGTGATATAGGAGAGACGGAAGCTGCCGAGCGCAACAAACCCCTGCGTGAAGGTCGAGAAGCCGCTGTCGAAGCCAGAGATTGGAGACGCGCCGACGAAATCGTAGTACAGGGAGTTGATACCATAAACGATGATCATCGTGCCAAGCGTAGTGATGAATGGCGTCACGTTCAGGTAAGCAATGATGATGCCGTTAATCAGGCCAATTACCGCGCCGATGGCACACACGATCAGGATCACCACGAAAATCGGCATGGTCGCCATCTCCGGGAATACCTTGTTGGCGTTTTCCATCGACTGCAACAGGGTCGCCGCAATGACCGCCGCCAGACCCACCTGGCGCCCTGCCGAAAGGTCAGTCCCCTGGGTAACGATAAGTCCCGCCACGCCAAGCGCGATAATAATACGTACGGAAGACTGGGTCAGAATGTTACTCAAGTTCAGCAGACTTAAGAACGTAGGGTCCTGGAAAATAATAATCGCCAGCAAGACTAAAAGAACAACGTAAATACCGCCTTCTTTCAGATAAGTGAGAAAACTTTTTTTATTTAACGCACTCATGAGGAGCCCCTGATCTTAAAGGTGCAAAGACGCAAGACGCAAAATTTCGTTTTGCGTTGTCGTTTTGGTTTCAACAATACCGGCAACGAGACCATTGCTCATAACCAGAATACGGTCTGTGATCCCTAACAATTCCGGCATTTCGGAAGAAATAATAATGATCCCTTTATCTTTTTTCGCCAGCTCTGCGATAAGCTGATAAATCTCGAATTTTGCACCCACGTCGATACCGCGCGTAGGTTCATCCAGCATCAGAATTTCAGGCTGGGTTAATAGCCAGCGACCAATAATGACTTTCTGCTGGTTTCCTCCCGAAAGTGAGCCAATTTGCGTGCGGTGGCCCGGCGTTTTCACGCGCATGGAGTCAATCACCCACTGGGTATCGCTCTTCATGCGGGAATTATCCAGCAGCCCGACCTTGTTTTTGTAATTGCGAATATTAGAAATTAACGAGTTAAAGTTAATATCCAGATAAGCGTAAATACCGGTGGAACGACGCTCTTCCGTCACCAGCGCAAAGCCATTATTAATGGCTTCGTTGGCGTTGTGGTTGTTGATCTTCTTACCGTGCAGCGTAATGGTGCCTTCGGCTTTCTCACGGATACCAAACAGGGTTTCCACGATATCGGTGCGCTTAGCGCCCACCAGCCCTGCGATGCCAAGGATCTCCCCCTTGTGCAGATCGAAAGAGACATCGCGGATAGACGGCTGACGCAGCGAGGTCAGGTTACGCACCTCCAGAATCACTTCGCCTGGCTTGTTTTCTTTATCCGGGAAGCGCTGGTTCAGAGAACGGCCAACCATCATGGCGATGATCTTGTCCATGTCCAGCCCTTCCAGCGGCTGGGTGGCAATCCACTGACCGTCGCGCAGGATGGTGATTTCATCGCACAGCTGGAAGATCTCTTCCATTTTATGTGAGATATAGACAATGCCACAGCCGCGATCTTTCAGCTTACGAATAATGGTAAAAAGGTGGTTAACCTCTTTTTCCGTTAATGACGATGTCGGTTCATCCATGATCACAATTTTCGCATCATAGGAGAACGCTTTGGCAATTTCGATCATCTGCATCTGGGAAACGGATAATGTCCCGACGCGGGCGCGCGGGTCGATATCAATATCCAGCTCATCAAAAATGGCTTTGGTGTCGCGATACATTTTATCCTGATCGACAAAGACACCTTTGGTTGGATAACGACCCAACCACATATTATCCATAACTGAACGTTGCAGGACCAGGTTTAATTCCTGGTGTACCATCGAGATACCGTTCTCCAGCGCTTCTTTCGCTGAATGGAAGTCGATCTCTTTTCCCTGAAAAAGAATGCTGCCAGAATCTTTTTGATAGATCCCAAAAAGGCATTTTAATAATGTTGATTTACCCGCACCGTTTTCACCCATTAATGCATGAATAGAGTGAGGACGAACTTTTAAATTAACATTATCGAGCGCCTTAACACCGGGGAATGACTTATTGACACCGGTCATTTCCAACAAGTATTCACCGGACGACTGAGTAGTTGTGCTGACCATAATTATACCTTGTTGGCCTCGCATATCGCGTTATAAAAGGGCGCAACGAATTGCGCCCAGTGAAGACAATGCAGATAACTTATTTACCGATAAACTCAGCCAGGTTGGACTGGTCTACGCCCACGTAAGGAACGCGAACGATTTTGTTGTCAACTTTCCAGTTAGTCCCGTCAGCGGCACCTTTACCATCGGCCAGGTTTTTCGCCAGATCGAAGGTGGCTTTCGCCTGGTTGTTGGCATCGTTCAGTACGGTACCGGCCATAGCGCCAGATTTCACCAGCGCCAGCGCTTCTGGCAGGGCATCCACACCGAATACAGGAATCGCGGATTTGTTGTGTGCTTTCAGCGCTTCTACCGCACCCATTGCCATCGCATCGTTGTTGGCAATGACCACTTCAATTTTGTTGGCGTTAGGGCCGGACAGCCACGCGTCCATCTTATCTTTCGCCTGAGCGGTATCCCACATTGCGGTGTCTAACGCCAGCTGCTGGGTTTTAAGGCCCTTGTCGTTCAGCTCTTTAATAACGTAGGTGGTACGTGCTTCAGCATCTGGATGGCCCGGTTCGCCTTTCAGCAGAACGAACTGAATCTGACCATCTTTGTTCAGATCCCAGTTTGGGTTCGCCGCCCAGTGTTTCGCAATCAGATCGCCCTGGATAATCCCGGACTCTTTGGAGTCGGTACCCACGTAATACGCTTTGTCGTAGCTGTCCAGCGCTTTACGGGAAGGTTCTTTGTTGAAGAAGACAATTGGCACGTTCTGGCCGCGCGCTTTCTCGATCACCGTGCCTGCCGCAGCCGGGTCAACCAGGTTAATAGCCAGCGCTTTCACGCCTTTTGCCAGAAGAACGTCAATCTGATCGTTCTGTTTGGACTGGTCATTCTGGGAGTCATTCATCAGCAGTTGCACGTCTGGCGCTGATTTAGCATCTTTTTCAATTGCTTTACGCACAACGGACATGAAGTTATCGTCGTATTTATAGATAGTCACGCCAATACGGGTATCCGCTGCGTGTGCTGCTGCGCCAAAAAGCATGCTTGCCATGACAGCAGACAGAGTCAACACCTTCTTATTCATGGTATCTCCGGTTTTTTTTATGCAGGGTAGTTCTTGTGAAAAACGGTCGGCGGGCAGATGTTAATAAAACGTTACTGATCGCCGAAGTTCACTTATAAAATGTCCAGCTTCCGTGTTCGGTAACGCTCCAGAAATGCGTTTTATTCGTTGTTTGAGGCATTGTGATAACGGTAAAAGTGAATAATCACCGTTACATTGTGTTTCAGCCCCTAAAACGCTGACATCATAGACAGCGGCTTGTTAAGATACTGTGAATTTACTCACAGATTGAAAACGGTTACATCACGTGATGTTATCAGTTAGTGATCGGAGCCACAGTTTGCCGGATAGCGACCGAATGGCGGCGTACTAAAGTCGGCATAAAACAATGCGTTGCGTCAGGATCTAACAGCCCAGCCGCCCCCTGTAACGCCAGCTCTGTCGCCAGTTTCGCCATCGACGCAATGGGATAACGTACCGTTGTCAGCTGCGGATCGGTGTAACGGGCAATGGGGATATCATCAAAACCGATCAGCGATAAATGCTGCGGTACCGCAATGCCATTATCTTTCAGCGCGGTAAGCGCACCTGCCGCCATGCTGTCGTTATAGGCAAACACGGCCGTCAGCTGAAGATTACGCCCCAGCAGTTCAACCATTGCCGCTTCACCGCCCTGCATGTCCGGCGAACCGGTACCTACCCAGCTCTCCAGCGGCGCAATGCCCTGCTCTTTCAGGGCGTTTTGCCAGCCCTCGCGGCGCATCATGTCGTCTTCAATACCGTGGCTGGAAGCCAGATAACCTATGCGCTGATGGCCGTTGCTGATGAGCATCCGCGTCGCCATCATCGCGCCGCTGATGTTATCCAGACCGACGCAGCGATGCGCGTAGCCGGGGACGATACGGTTGATCAGCACCATGCCGGGGATCTGCTCCATAAACCCGGCTAGCTCTTCATCGCTCAGGGCTTTTGAGTGCACAATCAGGGCGTTACAGCGCTGGCGGATCAGTACCTCAATGGCATAACGCTCTTTTTCAGCCTCGTGATAGCTGTTGCCAATCAGCACATATTTCTGGTGCTGCTGGGCAACCACATCCACCGCTTTGACCAGCGCGCCGAAGAAGGCGTCCGACACGTCCATCACCACTACGCCAATGGTATCGCTGACCTGCGTCGCCAGCGCCTGGGCATTGGCGTTTGGCCGGTACCCCAGCTGGGTCACGGCTTTCATTACGGTTTCACGCGTTTCAGGGCTGACCAGCGCACTGTTGTTCAGCACACGGGAGACAGTAGCAACAGAAACACCCGCCTGGCGGGCGACGTCACGAATGGTGATCATATTCACCACCCTTTAAAGGATTGCAGCAACTCACAGACACCCCCTGTGTTTAGCAAGGTGGCTATTCTGGCAGCGAGAGAGAGGAGACTACGTGAAGAAGCTCACACAGATGAAAACGCTTACATCCGTTTTGTTAATGATTGTGATCCAGATCGTTATCTGGATGTATTACGCAATGACACGCCCGAAGCACGAGCGGTTAACTGTCGCCATGCCCATTCCAGCGGGCCCTGACGGAAAAAACGCAGCCAGACAACTGAAAACACCACGTTAACAATCCAGACCGGAATAACAAACGCCAGCAGCGTCAGGCGATCGAATTTCATAAACAGGCCGAATCGGTAGAAAAGCGTGGTGCATATCAGCGTTTGCAGGATGTAATTGCTTAACGCCATCCGCCCGACGCAGGCCACCGCACTGACGATCCACAGGCGAGAAAGCTGGGGCCAGAAGCCATAGATCAGCGCCGCATAGCCAATGGTCTGGAACGGCGCGCTCAGTTCGCGCGGCACCTGCAACAGGAACGCACACCAACGGTAATCCCATTGTAGATGCCACTGCATCATCACCGCCGGGAGGTTGATGATCACGCCGAGCAGCACCAGCCCTGCACCCGTACGACGATAGTGTCGCAGGCTAAATTCCCCTTTCAGCCAGCCGGTGCGCATCAGGGCTGCACCCATCAGCATCATCCCCGCCAGCTGCCAGCCGTATTGCGCGCTCAGCGCCAGCAGGTTATCGCCGAGCATATCGGCCCGGTTGCCGATCGCTTCCATGCCGCCTTTCAGCTTCCAGAACTGCTCATATTGCAGGTTGGCCGCATCCGGGATCCATGAACGACTGGTGGAATCATCGGCAATCATGCCAAGCAGCAATAACACGGCCAGTCCCATGACATAGAGCATCACGCCGGTGTTAAACAGGCTTTTCACACCGGGTGCGTCGCGGATCAGCCGCCAGCAAATCAGGCCCACCAGACCATACGCGAGCAGAATATCGCCGTCCCAGAAAAGCAGCCCGTGAATAAAACCGAGGATAACCAGCAGCGTTAAACGCGACTGGATCCAGCGCGTACCGCGTTTGAGGAGAAGCTGAAGTCCCGCGCCAAACAGAAGCGCAAAGAGGGTCAGGAATTTCACCTGTGCAAAGAGATCGAGGATTGCCCACGTCCAGGCGTCGCTACGCGTGATGTCGCCATACCACGCAGGATTCAGATAGGCGGCCTTCGGCAGACCGAAGGCGCTGATATTCAGCAGCAGGATACCGAGAATGGCGACGCCGCGAACAAAATCGAGCGTGACGTTTCGCTCCATGGTCCCTGCCCTGTCTGATTAGTTGTGGTGACGCACGGCGCGCAGGAACTCCTGGCGGGTGTTCTGGCTCGATTTGAACAGGCCGCCCAGCGAAGTGGTGGTGGTTGCGCTGGTAGCATCACGCACGCCGCGCGCTTTCACGCAGTAGTGCACCGCGTCGATAGACACCGCCACATTGTTAGTCCCCAACAGGGTTTGCAGTGCGGTCAGGATCTGCTGCGTCAGACGTTCCTGCACCTGCGGACGCTGGGCAAAGAACTGCACGATGCGGTTGATCTTGGACAGGCCAATGACCGTATCTTTTGGAATATAGGCCACCGTCGCTTTACCATCGATGGTCACAAAGTGATGCTCGCAGGTGCTGGTCAGCGTGATATCGCGTACCGTCACCATCTCATCGACCTTCATCTTATTTTCAATGACGGTGATTTTCGGGAAGTTCGCGTAATCCAGGCCGGAGAAAATTTCGTCGACGTACATCTTCGCGATGCGGTGCGGCGTCTCCATCAGGCTGTCGTCGCTCAGATCGAGATTCAGCAGTTGCATGATCTCCGTCATATGGCCGGCGATCAGACGCTTGCGGGTAACATTGTCCAGCTCCTGCACGGGCGGGCGCAGTGGCGTTTCAAGACCGCGCGCAACCAGCGCTTCATGGACAAGGGCTGCTTCTTTACTGAGTGATGACATTCTTTTCTCCTGCAGGTGTGGCGTCTTTTGCCCTCGTTGTGGCAAAAGTGTGCGCTCATTGTGCGTGAGGCGACGCACATAATCCAGTATTCACGACGATAATTATTGCAATTGCTGTTGCCTTTCAGCCTGACGGTTCCAGACTAACGCTCCGCCAACGAACAGCGCGATCCCCGCCAGCCCCAGCGCAGGTTCCAGACGGTGCGTGAGCCAGGTCGACAGAGCCGACGTGACCGGACCCACCAGCTGACCAATGGCATACCCGGTGGTTAGCAGTCCCGCCATGTAACGCGTGTGGTCTGGCGCCAGCTCGCGACCGTACAGAAGAGAGAGCTGCACGGCGCAGAGGAACCCGCCGCCCACCAGCAGCCCACCCGTCAGCAAGCCGCCTATGCCCGGCAGCAACCAGGCCGCCAGCACGCCAATCCCCTGTAACCAAAGAACAATCGCCAGCCTGCGGTTAGCGCTTGATGTATGCCGCAGGGCAATGCTCAGCGCAATCCCCACCACCGAGGCGGCGCCAAATATTGGCCAGACAAACTGGGCAAACAGGCTGCCGGGAAAACGCACCGCCGCCATTTGCGATAAAAAGGTCGCCGGGAGGATATAGCCGAACCCTGCCAGGCTGTAGCTCCAGACCAGACGCCGGAGATCCGCAGTCAGCAGCAACGGCTCAGGCGCGGTACCAGGGCGATGAAGCTGACCTGCGCGCGGCAGGTAGCGCGCCACCAGTACGATCAGCACCAGCGCCAGTACGCCGTAGATTTGCCATGCCGCCCCGGCGGACAAGGATTTCGCCTGAATATAGACCGCCAGCAGGCCGCTCAGGGCGATGCCGGCCCCGGGTCCGGCAAAGACGGCCGCACTGAGTCCCGGTTTGCCCAGCTGCCCCAGCCGCTCGTTGGTCCAGGCGGCAATCAGCACCATCGACCAGCCGCTCATGCAGCCGATCACAAAGCGCAGCAGACCGTGAACGACGGCATTCTCTGCCGCCGCGGAGAGCAGCGTCAGCGCCACCGCACCGGTGATGCCAAGCCAGAGGCGCGTTTCAACGAAGCGATGGGCGCGCATGGCATCCCATGCCCCCACCAGATAGCCCAGATAGTTCATTGCCGCCACCAGCCCCGCGCTGGTAAGCGTGAGTTGCCCGGCGGCTATCATCAGCGGCACCTGAGGCGTGAAGGCGAAGCGTCCTATCCCCATCGCCACGACCAGAACCACAAATCCGCTGAGCGCGATACGCAGCGACATGATCGCTCCAATTGTTAAAGAAAAGTAAATTTATGATGCAACATCTCGCCGTCCTGCGAAAGTGAAAGTTGCTCACAGGTCAATGAAAACTCTGTATTATGCGTTTTATGAATAGTCTTTCGTATAAGGAGCCCTGCATGGAACTGCTCGAAGAGCATCGTTGTTTTGAAGGTCGACAGCAGCGCTGGCGGCACGACTCCACCACGCTGAATTGTGCTATGACGTTCAGCATTTTCCTGCCCCCTGCGGACAATCCACCGGTGCTGTACTGGCTTTCAGGCCTGACCTGCAACGACGAAAACTTCACCACCAAAGCGGGCGCCCAGCGTATTGCCGCCGAACTGGGCATTGCGCTGGTGATGCCAGATACCAGCCCGCGTGGCGAGGACGTGGCCGACGATGCCGGATACGACTTGGGTAAAGGCGCTGGCTTCTATCTCAACGCCACGGAACAACCGTGGGCGAGCCATTACCGCATGTATGACTACATTCGCGATGAACTGCCTGCCCTGGTGCACTCTCAGTTCGCGGTCAGCGAGCGCTGCGCGATAAGCGGACATTCGATGGGTGGCCACGGGGCGCTGATAATGGCGCTGAAAAATCCGGGGAAATACACCAGCGTGTCCGCATTTGCGCCGATTGTGAACCCAACGCAGGTGCCGTGGGGGCAAAAAGCCTTTAGGCACTATCTGGGTGAAGATGTAAAGATATGGCAGGAATGGGATAGCTGCGCGCTGATGCTGGCGAGCCAGTCAGAAGACGCTATCCCGATGCTGGTGGATCAGGGTGATGCCGATCAGTTCCTCGCCGGGCAGTTACAGCCTGCGGTGCTGGCGGAAGCCGCGCGCCAGAAGGACTGGCCGCTAACGCTGCGCATTCAACCGGGATACGACCACAGCTATTACTTCATGGCGTCCTTTATTGAGGATCATCTCCGCTTCCATGCGGAGCATCTGTTCAGGTAAGTTCCGCCTTTTGCCCGGTAGCGCCTCCTGCCTGCCGGGTCTTTCCCCTCCCCCTCTTTACATACTTCTATCCGCTTGAATCCAGCCTGTTTTCCGTCGTCATCACTCAAACACAAATGATTTCAATTATCATTTGTGTTTACAATTCTACATTCTTTTGTACAATTCCAGGCTCTTCTCCATCTCAAAGAGTTCTTACAAGACAAAAACATACAGTTCTCAGGGTTATCCCGATGGAGTTTTTTTCATTTTTATACGGAATGTACAAATGACAATACCACGCATTAAGCTCCTGGCCGTCGCCATTGGCGCTGCCACATGTTCCCCCTTCGTTCACGCAGCCGATCAGGAGACCGTTGTCGTCACTGCAACGGGTTTTGAACAAAAGATCCAGAATGCCCCCGCCTCCATCTCTGTGATTTCAAAACAGCAGATTGAAGATAAAGCCTACCGTGATGTTACCGATGCCCTGAGAGATGTCCCGGGCGTTGTCGTCACTGGCGGCGGGAGCAGCAGTGATATCAGTATTCGCGGCATGGCCTCTCAGTACACCCTGTTCCTGGTGAACGGCAAACGCGTCAGTACGCGAAGCACCCGCCCCAACAGCGACAACTCGGGTATTGAACAAGGCTGGCTGCCGCCGCTGGAGTCCATTGAGCGCATCGAGGTCATCCGCGGCCCGATGTCCTCGCTTTACGGCTCCGATGCGATGGGTGGCGTCATTAACGTCATTACCAAAAAAGTCTCGAACACCAAAGCCTGGACCGGTTCGTTGCATGGCGATGCAACCTTCCAGGAAAATCATGATTCCGGCGATATCTTCCAGACCAACGCCTACGCCTCTGGTCCCCTGATCGACGGACTTCTGGGCGCAAAGGTGACGGGGCTGTTGTCACGCCGCGCAGAAGATAAAATCGTGAACGGCTATAACGAGCAGAAAATGCGTAACGGTGGCATTACGCTGAACTTCACGCCGGACGAGAAGAACGATTTCGACCTCGACTTTGCGCGCGAACTTCAGGACAGAAACAGCACCCCGGGGATGTCGAAAGCGGCTGAAACCTGCCGGGGAACAACCTGTACGCCAAATACCAAAAGCGACTCACGCTATGAGCACACGACCTACTCGTTAACCCACAGTGGTTATTACGAAGACTTCAATACCACCAGCTATATCCAGCAGGAAGAGACCAATAATCCAGGTCGCGAAATGCGCTCCTATAACACCACCTTCAACAACCAGAACCAGATTTTCCTCGGCGATCATACGTTGACCCTCGGCGGGCAGTATCGCTATGAGAAACTGCGCGACAACGGTAATCAGCTGGAAGCTGCTGACGGCCTGAACAAACTGACGCGCTGGAGCTGGGCCCTGTTTGCCGAAGATGAATGGTCAATGACGGAAAGCTTTACGTTGACCGGCGGCCTGCGTATGGACAAAGACCAAAACTACGGTACTAACTGGACGCCGCGCGGTTACGGCGTATGGCACCTGGCCGATCAGTGGACGTTGAAAGGCGGGGTTTCTGCTGGCTATCGTGCGCCGGATCTGCGTCAGTCGTCTGCCAGCTGGGGCCAGGTGACAGGTGGCGGCCGTCTTGACGGTATCATCGTCGGCAACCCGGATCTGAAACCAGAGAAGAGTCTGAGCGAAGAGCTCGCCCTGCTCTGGGATAACAACGATAACCTGAATGCCGGCGTAACGCTGTTTAATACCGACTTCAAGGACAAAATTACGGAAGTTCGCCGCTGTAACAGCAGCGCCGATCCCGCCTGTACGATTGGCGGTCACAGCTATGATTTCGTCAGCGATCGCGTCAACGTGGACAAAGCCAACATGCGCGGTGTGGAGTCCTCCTTCGGGTGGAAGATCACGCGTGATGTGAACTGGACTGCAAACTACACCTATACAGAGTCCGAGCAGAAGAGCGGCCAGTTCTCCGGCAAGCCGCTGAACAAAATGCCGAAACACATGTTCAACACCACCCTGGACTGGCAGGCGACGCCAGACGTCGGGTTCTGGAGCCGTCTGAACCTGCGCGGTAAAACGTCTGAGTACCTGAGCCGCACGTCAATGTCCCAGGGTACGCCGTCCTACACTCAGGTTGATGTCGGTATGCGCTACAACGCCAACAAAAACCTGCTGGTTACTGCCGGTGTGTATAACGTGCTCGATAAGCAGATTGATTACGATACGTATGACACCGTGCTGGATGGCCGCCGCTATACCGTTGGCATGACCTACAGCTTCTGATCTGCCCATAAAAAAGCCCGCTCAACTGAGCGGGCTAAAAGAGAGTAAGTGCGGTTATTATTTAAATCGTTCCGGGAAATCCATTTCACTGTAGCGAACGAAGCGTGTTCCTTTCGTCAGTTTGTAGCCAAACCAGATGATCAGGAACAGCGGAATGCCAATATAGGTGGCCGTGACGGCGCCCCAGTCAATGGTGTCCGCAAGGAAGGCCTCATAGTTCTGACCCAGGGTAATAATCAGGCACAGAACGAAGGCGAAGATCGGCCCCAGCGGGAAGAATCCTGACCGGTACGGCAGGTTATTCAGATCATGCCCCTGCTTGACGTACCCGCGACGGAAACGGTAGTGGCTGATGGCAATGCCCAGCCAGGCAATGAAGCCCGTCATACCAGAGGTGTTCAGCAGCCACAGGTAGACCGTCTGGTTGCCGAACATGGAGGTCAGGAAACAGAGACCCGCAATCACCGTGGTCGCATACAGCGCGTTGCGTGGCACGCCACCGCGAGACAGTTTCGAGAAAATACGCGGCGCTTTACCGTCGCAGGCCAGGGTGTAGAGCATGCGGGTGGAGGCGTACATCCCGGAGTTACCCGCAGACAGTACCGCCGTCAGGATCACCGCGTTCATCACCGCCGCCGCTGAGAGCAGACCCGCGTGCTGGAAGACCAGCGTGAACGGGCTGACGCTGATGTCTTTTACGTCGTTACGCAGCAGGCTTGGGTCGGTATACGGAATGATCAGGCTGATAATCAGGATCGCGAACACATAGAACAGCAGGATACGCCAGAACACCTGACGCACCGCGCGCGGAATATTCTTCTCCGGGTTTTCGGATTCACCGGCCGCAATGCCAATCAACTCGGTACCCTGGAAGGAGAAGCCGACAATCATCGCCACGCCAATCATCGCCGAGAAGCCCCCGGCAAACGGCGCATCGCCTATTGTCCAGTTACTCCAGCCCGCCGGTTCAGCCCCTTTGAAAATACCAACGATCATCGCCACACCGACGACGATAAAGATGATGACGGTTGCCACTTTAATCAAAGAGAACCAGTATTCCGCTTCGCCGAAACCGCGCACGGAGATGTAGTTCAGCAGGAAGATGACCGCCAGGAACAGGGCGCTCCAGATCCAGCCGGGCGTGTCCGGGAACCACCAGGTCATTACCAGCTGTGCCGCGACGAGGTCAACGGCGATGGTCACCGCCCAGTTGTACCAGTAGTTCCAGCCCAGCGCGAAGCCGAAGCCTTCCTCAACGTATTTTTGTCCGTAGGTCGAAAACGAACCAGACACCGGCATGTATGCCGCCAGTTCGCCCAGGCTGGTCATCAGGAAGTAGACCATCAGGCCAATCAGTATATAAGAGAATAATGCCCCACCCGGGCCGGCTGCCGAAATTGTTGCGCCAGAGGCAACGAAAAGACCCGTACCGATGGAGCCGCCAATGGCGATCATCGTCAGGTGACGCGCCTTAAGTGCGCGACGTAGCGCGGGCGCTTGTGTGGTTTTAGTTTCTGAAACCATGTGAAAATGCTGTCCATTCAATAAATGAGGCGCGATTGTAGCAGACGATCTGCGTTGCTTCCGGCAGAAATACTCAGTTATAAGAGAGCTTCATGACTCGGCCAGGATTATAAGTAAAGCATAATTTTTCCCTCTCCCCTTTGGGGAGAGGGCCAGGGTGAGGTGCGCTTTTACATCTCGCAGTAGCGCAGAAAACGCTGGAGCGAGCTGGAAAGGTGTTTCTGACGATGATGGATGCACCACAGCGTGCGCACCAGCTTCGGCAGCGGAACGGGGATCTCAACCAGTGAGCCGGTTTCCAGCTGTTCGGCAATCACCCGTCGGGAAAGACAGCTAATGCCCAGACCATGGCGTACGGCATGCTTAATGGCCTCGGAGTTACCTAATTCCATCCCTAACTGGAACTGCGGTAGATGGGACAGCAGTAGATAATCGACAATCTCACGCGTGCCGGAGCCCTGCTCTCGCAGGATCCACTGCGCTTGCGCCAGCCGCTCCAGCGTGACCTCGCCCTGGAGTAAAGAAGAGGCCGGGGAGGCAAACACCACCAGCTCATCCTCCAGCCAGGGCTCCGCAATGATATCCACGTTGTGGCACGGCCCTTCGATAAGCCCGATGTCCACGCGGAAATCAATCACCGCGTTGATCACGTCCTGGCTGTTGCCGACGCTCATCTCCAGCGGCAGGGTCGGAAAATCCCGGCGGTAGCGGGCAATCACTTCCGGCAGGATGTAGTTACCGATCGTGCTGCTGGCGTAGACGCGAATAGCGCCGTTGTCCTCGCGGAACAGCTGTTCGATCTCCGTCGCCTGCTCCAGTAAAGCCAGGGCACGCGGATACAGCAGGCGGCCATGTTCGTTCACCACCAGCCGCTTCCCTACCCTGTCGAAAAGCTGGACGCCCAGTTGCCCTTCAAGATCGGTCAAGGCCGCGCTAACGGCGGACTGCGAGAGCGCCAGCATTTGTGACGCCTGGGTTGTCGAGCCGCTTTTCAGCACCTCGGCAAAAACTTCCAGCTGACGCAATGTAATGTGCATGGTTGCTTACCACTTATAAAGATTGATTATAAATATATAATCAATTTTATTTTTAAGCCAGAGCGCCGTAACCTTTAGCCAGACAAAGGAGAAGGTTATGTCAGAAATCACCTTACAACATCATCGTACAGTGTGGCACTTCGTGCCGGGTCTCGCGCTCAGCGCCGTGGTTACCGGCGTGGCCTTATGGGGCGGCAGTATACCGGCGGTTGCCGGTGCAGGGTTCAGCGCCCTGACGCTGGCCATTCTGCTCGGCATGGTGGTCGGGAACACCGTTTACCCGCACATCTGGAAATCCTGCGACGGCGGCGTGATTTTCGCCAAGCAGCATTTATTACGTCTCGGGATCATCCTTTATGGCTTCCGTCTCACCTTTTCGCAGATTGCGGATGTGGGGGTCAGCGGGATTGCCATTGACGTCCTGACCCTTTCGAGCACCTTTTTACTGGCGTGCTTTATCGGCCAGAAGATCTTTGGGCTGGACAAACAGACCAGCTGGCTGATCGGTGCGGGTAGCAGCATCTGCGGCGCGGCGGCGGTACTGGCAACAGAACCCGTCGTTAAAGCCGAAGCCAGTAAAGTCACGGTTGCCGTCGCGACGGTAGTTATCTTCGGTACGCTGGCGATCTTCCTGTATCCGGCCATGTATCCGCTGGTGGCGCACTGGTTTAGTCCGGAAACCTACGGCATTTATATCGGCTCAACCATGCACGAAGTGGCGCAGGTGGTGGCGGCAGGTCACGCCATTAACCCGGAAGCGGAAAACGCGGCGGTCATCGCCAAAATGCTGCGCGTGATGATGCTGGCCCCGTTCCTGATTTTCCTCGCGGCGCGGGTTAAACAGCTTGCTCCGGCAGGCGGCAGCGAGAAAAGCAAAATCACCATTCCGTGGTTTGCGATCCTGTTCATCGTGGTCGCTGTCTTCAACTCTTTCCACCTGCTGCCAAAAGCGATGGTGGATATGCTGGTCACGCTGGATACGGTCCTGCTGGCGATGGCAATGGCGGCGCTGGGCATCACCACGCACGTCAGCGCGCTGAAAAAAGCCGGGGCGAAACCGCTGCTGATGGCGCTGGTGCTGTTCATCTGGCTGATAGTTGGCGGCGGTGCGATTAACCTTGCGGTACACAGCCTGTTGGCATAAACCATCTCGTCCTTCTCCTGTTAACCCGTTATCATAGGCATTTCGGGTTAACAGGAGTCTTTTTATGAAATATGTTGGAGCGCACGTCAGCGCTGCCGGTGGCCTTGCGAATGCCGCCATTCGCGCCGCCGAAATCGAGGCGACCGCTTTCGCCCTGTTCACCAAAAACCAGCGCCAGTGGCGCGCAGCTCCCCTCACCGCGGAAGTGATTGATGACTTCAAAGCCGCCTGCGAGAAATACGGCTACGGGCCTGGCCAGATCCTTCCCCATGACAGCTACCTCATTAACCTCGGTCACCCGGTTGCCGAGGCGCTGGAAAAATCCCGCGAAGCGTTCCTGGATGAGGTTCAGCGCTGTGAGCAACTGGGGCTAACGCTGCTGAATTTCCATCCCGGCAGCCATCTGATGCAAATCGACGAAGACGCCTGTCTGGCGCGCATCGCCGAGTCAATTAACATGACGCTGGATAAAACCCAGGGCGTGACGGCGGTGATTGAGAATACCGCCGGTCAGGGCAGCAACCTCGGCTTTAAGTTTGAGCATCTGGCGGCGATCATCGACGGCGTGGAAGACAAATCCCGCGTGGGCGTGTGCATTGATACCTGCCACGCGTTTGCGGCCGGTTATGACCTGCGCACAACCGAGGCCACAAAAAATACCTTCGAGGAGTTCGAGCGTATTGTTGGTTTTAAATATCTTCGCGGTATGCACTTAAACGATGCGAAAAGCGCCTTTGGTAGCCGCGTTGACCGCCATCACAGCCTGGGCGAAGGCAACATCGGCCACGATGCGTTCCGCTTTATCATGCAGGACGCTCGCTTCGACGGTATTCCGATGGTGCTGGAAACCATCAATCCGGACATCTGGGCAGAAGAGATTGCCTGGCTGAAGGCACAGCAAACCGCTGAACAGGCGGCATAAAAAAAGCCGGGTTGCATTAGCACCCGGCTTTTTTATTGCTTACCGCTTACGCTGCTTTCGCCACAACTTCCGCTTCCGGACGTTTCAGCACCGCGTAAGAGAGGCCCGCCACCAGCGTACCGGCAACAATCGCCAGCAGATAACCCAGCACCGGCGTGATGGCGCCAGGGATCAGCAGGACAAACAGACCGCCGTGCGGCGCCATCAGTTTCGCACCTACGGCCATGGAGATAGCCCCCGTCACCGCACCACCCACGATACAGCACGGCAGAACACGCATTGGATCGCGCGCCGCAAACGGAATTGCGCCTTCGGTGATGAAGCACAGGCCCAGCACCAGCGCAGCTTTACCGCCTTCCTGCTGCGCTTTATCGAACTTACGACGGGCAATGATCGTCGCCAGGCCAAGCGCCAGCGGTGGCACCATACCTGCCGCCATGATCGCCGCCATCGGCGCGTAGGTCTGGGTACTCAGCAGGCCAACGCCAAACGCATATGCCGCTTTGTTCACCGGACCACCCATGTCGGTACACATCATACCGCCGAGGATTGCGCCCAGCAGCACCGCGTTCGCCGTCCCCATGGTTTGCAGCCAGTGGGTCAGACCTTCCAGAATGCCCGCGACCGGCTTACCGATCAGGTAAATCATCGCCAGACCGACCACCAGGCTGGAAATCAGCGGGATGATCAGGATAGGCTTCAGCGCTTCCATGCTCTGCGGCAGCTTCAGCTTCGAGCTGATCAGCTTCGCCACATAACCGGCGAGGAAACCGGCAATGATACCGCCGATAAAGCCAGAACCGGTGCTCACGGCCAGCATACCGCCGATAAGACCCGGCGTCAGACCCGGACGGTCAGCAATGGAGAAGGCGATAAAGCCCGCCAGCACTGGCACCATCAGCGCAAACGCGGAGCCGCCGCCAATCTGCATCAACGCGGCCGCCAGCGTGCCCGGCTCTTTAAACGCCTCGATACCAAAGGCGAAGGAGAGCGCAATACACAGGCCGCCCGCCACCACCATCGGCAGCATGTAGGACACGCCGGTCAGCAGGTGACGATACGCACCCGCAGACTCTTTTTTCCCTTCAGTCGCAGTTTTAGCCGCACCGGTTGCCTGATACGGTTTGGCTTCTGCCAGCGCCTTATCAAACTCCTGCGCGGTCTTCTTCAGCGCCAGGCCGGTAGAGGTACGGTACATCGGCTTGCCGGCAAACTTCGCCAGATCCACTTCGATATCCGCCGCCACAATCACCAGATCGGCTTCCGCCACCTCTTCAGGCGTGATGGCATTGCCCGCGCCAACAGAGCCGCGAGTTTCAACCTTCACCCACCAGCCACGTTTTTTCGCTTCGGTTTCAATGGCTTCAGCCGCCATAAAGGTGTGCGCCACACCTGTCGGGCAGGCCGTTACCGCAACAATGCGTTTCGGCCCAACGGCGGCAACCGGCGCCGCCTCAACAGGTGCGCTGTAAACCGTCGCATGACCTTTTGCTTCGCTCAGAAACAGTTCAGGATGTGCCACCGCGCGATTAATATCACCCAGCCACACTTTTTTGCCGTTCAGGGCGCTGTCAGCGGGGATTTTGTCGCCCAGAACAATCGCCATTTCAGCATCACCCGGGTTATCAATGATATCCAGGTGCGCTTTTTGTGCCGCCGCGCCCAGCAGGGTCTTCGCCATATAGGCACGAGCCTGTCCGAGACCGGAGTCAATGATCAGCAGCGTTTTCATTATTCCTCTCCTGCTGTTAGTTAAAAGGTTTTAAGTCAACGCGCGCCATCATCGCGGCTAACTGGGTACGATCGGTAATACCGACATTGCTCTGGCTCACGGCCAGGGCCGCAACGGCGGTAGCAAGACGTAAGGTATGTTCACTGGATTCGCGCATCAGCAGACCGTAGATCAGACCGCCAACCATCGAATCCCCGGCACCCACGGTGCTGACCACCTCCATTGAAGGCGGTTTGGCAATCCATTCCCCGGAGGCGTTAACCCACAGGGCACCTTCTGCACCCAGCGAAATCACCACGTGAGCGATACCCTGCTCGCGCAGCGCATGGGCAGCGTCAATCACATCCTTTAATTCTGGCAGCTTACGGCCCGCCCAGATCTCCAGTTCGCGGCGATTAGGCTTAACCAGCCACGGAGAGGCTTTCAGACCGGCGACCAGCGCGTCGCGGCTGCTGTCGAAAATAATGCACGGGCACTGGCTGCGCAGGCGCGTCATCCAGTCGGTGAACGCTTCCGGGCTAACGCCGGAGGGCAGACTGCCGCTGACGCACACCATGTCAAACTGGCCCAGCCAGCTCAGGGAATCGGCAACAAAGCGCTCCCAGTCAGCCGGGGTCACTTCGAAGCCGGAGAAGTTCAGATCGGTCACTTCACCGTCTTTCTCGGTCAGCTTAACGTTAATGCGGGTACGGCCCTGCACAACCTGAAAACGGTTGGCGATGCCCAACTCGCTGAACAGCTGCTGAAAACCGTCCTGGTTGTCTTTACCGAGGAAGCCGCCAACGGTG
Source organism: Enterobacter cloacae complex sp. SHL022 (assembly GCF_049237785.1). Lineage (NCBI taxonomy): Bacteria > Pseudomonadati > Pseudomonadota > Gammaproteobacteria > Enterobacterales > Enterobacteriaceae > Enterobacter > Enterobacter cloacae complex sp. SHL022. The sequence goes on from NZ_JBMKJH010000001.1 coordinate 580,886, forward strand.
ACGTCGATGCCGAGATCTTTCAGCACTTTCGCCACGTTAATGCCTTTCCCTGCGGCATGCAGGCCGGTCGTCCGCACCAGGTTAACTTCGCCACGCTCAATTTCCGGGCAGAACCCCACCAGATCGTAAGCCGGGTTCAGCGTAATGGTCGCAACACGTCTGCTCATTATGCGCCCTCCCCCAGACCAGCCGCGATGGCGTCGCCAATCGCTTTCAGCGCCTGTTCAGCATCCGCACCCTGCGCGGTAAAGCGCAGACGATGGCCTTTCTTCACGCCCAGCGCGACAACTTTCATCAGGCTGCGCCCGTTGGCTGGTTTACCCGAACCGTCCAGATTGGTCACGGTGATCTCACTTTCAAATTGTTTAATGGTATTCACCAGCATGGTGCCCGGACGGGCATGCAGGCCATGTTCGTTACGCACCACGTACTCTGCGCTCAGCAGGTCATCCGTCAGCGCATCGTCGCTGGTCAGCAGAGCCAGCACCGTCGCCGCGTCTGCGTTCAGCAGTTTTTCAGCTTTATTGTTCAGCAGCAGATCGCCCAGACGCTTCAGCACGGAAACCGGCTGATCGTCAGTCATGGCAACCGTTACCAGCATCGCGGCGCGTTCGCCGTCGGTCTCAAAGGCAACCGCAGCACGGCTGACCGCGATAGCGCTGCGCAGGTTACCTTCAGCGCTGTCGTTCAGCCAGATGCCCTGCCCCAGGTTTAATGGCTTATCATTGATTGCGCGCGTCACAAAAGCGGTATCCGCCGCACCGACCTCTTTCAGGCGAGCCGCATTCAGCGCCTGGAGCGTTACCAGATCGGACGCAACGACGTCCAGCGTCAGGGTTTCATTATCCAGCTTCAGCGCTTCGCTCTGTTTTTCGCCCATCAGCAGGGCACGCAGTTCTTCAGCAGTGGTGGCGGATTTAAGCTGTTCCGCGACGGCATCATCACTCAGCACGTGCGTCAGCTGACGCAGCAGGCCCAGGTGTTCGTCACCGCTGGCCGCGATGCCGATCGCCACATAAGCCACCTGACCCTCGCCCCACAGCACGCCCTGCGGGAACTGGAAGACCTGCACACCGGTTTTCAGCACCTGATCGCGGGTGTCCGTGGTGCCGTGCGGAATTGCAATACCGTTACCGAGGAAGGTGGAGGTCTGCTGTTCACGCGCCAGCATGCCGTTGACGTAGCCGTCAGCCACGTTGCCAGCCTGCACGAGCGCAGCGGCGACCTGGCGAATAGCCTCTTCTTTATTCCCGGCCTGTTCGCCCGGGTGAATATCCTGAACAGATAACTGGAACATGATTCTCCTCTCCTGCTGAAATTGAATCGTTTCAGCTTAACTGAGAAAATAGGCGCTAACCTGCTTCTTCAGGACATGCAAGATAGCGCTGAAACGTTTCAAGAAGTCTTGTCTTTTCTACAAAAGGTTGCAAGAAAAGTTACATTTCTTGTTGCAGAATTTAGAAGTGCAGCACATTTCTTCTTCAGTTCAGGGGATTTTGTTGATGTTCAGCAAACAGGTTCAGCACGCTTCAGCGAGGCGGCGCGAAAGTGAAATGCCATTTTGATTTTTTGTAGCAATCTTGACTTTACCCTCTGTTTATTTAATGACGGGCGGCGTAAACTCCGCCTCTCTCTGTTACTCGCAAAGACTGAACATGCATAACACCCCCGCTGCCGCCTCACCAAAGCCCTTTGATTTGACGTCAACGGCGTTTTTGATCGTTGCTTTCCTCACCGGTATTGCCGGTGCGTTACAAACGCCTACGCTGAGCCTCTTTCTGACCAACGAAGTCCACGCCCGCCCGGCGATGGTTGGCTTCTTCTTTACCGGGAGCGCCATCATTGGCATTTTTGTCAGCCAGTTTCTTGCCGGTCGTTCAGACCGCAAAGGCGATCGCAAAAGCCTGATCGTTTTTTGCTGCCTGCTCGGGGTATTTGCCTGCCTGCTGTTTGCCTGGAACCGTAACTACTTCATTCTGCTGTTCGTGGGCGTCTTCCTGAGCAGCTTCGGCTCGACCGCCAACCCGCAGATGTTCGCCCTTGCCCGCGAGCATGCCGACCACACCGGGCGGGAAGCGGTGATGTTCAGCTCGATACTGCGCGCGCAGGTGTCGCTGGCGTGGGTGATTGGCCCCCCGCTTGCCTACGCGCTGGCGATGGGTTTTGGCTTTACGGTGATGTACCTCAGCGCAGCCGTGGCCTTCGTGGTATGCGGCGCGATGGTCTGGTTCTTCCTGCCCTCCATGCGTAAAGAGCCGAAAGTGGCGACTGGTACGCTGGAAGCTCCGCGACGCAACCGCCGCGACGCGCTGCTGTTATTCATTATCTGTACGCTGATGTGGGGAACGAACAGCCTCTATATCATTAATATGCCGCTGTTTATTATTGATGAGCTGCATCTGCCGGAGAAGCTGGCCGGGATCATGATGGGAACCGCCGCGGGGCTTGAGATCCCCACCATGCTGATTGCGGGTTATTACGCGAAGCGCTTCGGCAAGCGCTTTTTGATGCGCGTCGCCGCCGTAGCCGGGCTGCTGTTTTATGTCGGTATGCTGACGGTTCATACGCCAGCCCTGCTTCTGGCTTTACAGCTGCTGAACGCCATTTACATCGGTATTCTGGCCGGTATCGGCATGCTCTACTTTCAGGACCTGATGCCGGGTCAGGCAGGCTCTGCCACCACCCTTTATACGAATACCACCCGCGTGGGCTGGATTATTGCAGGCTCACTGGCGGGCGTTGTGGCTGAAATCTGGAACTATCATACGGTGTTCTGGATTGCGCTGGTGATGTGCGTCATGACGCTGAGCTGCCTGACGCGAATCAAAGACGTTTAAGGCGCGGTGAGCGCTTCCAGCTCAAGCAGATAAGTGATGGCCTGCTGGCGCGTACTGCCGCACATTTCGGCGGTTGGCTGGAGCCCGGAGCACACCTTCGGGCGTAAAGGCGAGCCAAAGATCATGCACAGGTTAGTGTCAGAGAGCTGAACGCAGCGGGTATTGGCAGGCTTGCCCGCCGGCATGCCTGGAATGGGGCTTGAGATGGACGGTGCGGTACAGCACGCGCCACAGTCGGAACGACAATCCATACATGCCCTCTGTTGGTGGCTGATACCCGCGCAGTCGGGCATTGCGCGCACAGTAACACCTTTTATGTATTGATAGCAAAACCCACGAATTCCGCTTGCCTGAAAGGCCGCGCGCGAGTAATTTGGCGCGATATTTTTTACCTCCCGTAAACAGGATTACTGCAATGCCAAGAGCGAACGAAATTAAGAAAGGTATGGTACTGAATTACAACGGCAAACTGCTGATTGTGAAAGATATCGACATTCAGGCACCCAGCGCCCGTGGCGCAGCAACGCTGTACAAAATGCGTTTCTCCGATGTCCGCACCGGCCTGAAAGTGGAAGAACGTTTTAAAGGCGACGATATCGTCGATACCGTAACCCTGACCCGTCGCTACGTTGATTTTTCCTACATTGACGGCAACGAATACGTGTTCATGGATAAAGAAGATTACACCCCGTATATCTTCACCAAAGATCAGATCGAAGAAGAGCTGCTGTTTATTCCTGAAGGTGGGATGCCGGACATGCAGGTGCTGACCTGGGATGGCGTGCTGCTGGCGCTGGAACTGCCGCAGACCGTTGATTTGGAAATTGTTGAAACGGCACCGGGCATCAAAGGCGCGTCTGCAAGTGCGCGTAACAAACCGGCTACCCTGACTACCGGTCTGGTCGTACAGGTGCCAGAGTACCTGTCGGCGGGCGAGAAAATCCGTATCCATATCGAAGAAAAACGCTATATGGGTCGTGCTGACTGATTGTGGCATTTGCCGGGTGGCGGCTACGCCTTACCCGGCCTACAAAAACACAAAAACCGGCCTCAGAGCCGGTTTTTCGTAGGCCCGGTAAGCGTAGCGCCACCGGGCAATGAGACTTAAAGAAGTTCAGGATACTTCGTCATTTTCAGCGCCATCTCGATACCGCGCACTTCCGCCATCCCTTTCAGACGGCCAATCGCCGAATACCCTGGATTCGTTTTCTTGCGCAGATCGTCCAGCATCTGGTGCCCGTGATCCGGACGGAACGGGATAGGACGAACATCTCCTGCCTGCTTACGACGAACCTCTTCAGAGAGAATGGCATCCACCACCGCAACCATGTTCACGTCGCCGCCAAGATGGGCTGCTTCGTGGAAGGTTTTTGGATTCTCTTCACGGCAGGTTGCACGCAGGTGGGTGAAATGAATGCGATCGCCGAAGGTTTCGATCATCCGCACCAGATCGTTATCCGCCCGCACCCCATACGAGCCCGTACACATGGTAAAGCCGTTGTAGATGCTATCCACCGTCTCTTTTAGCCACTGCATATCTTCAATCGTAGACACAATACGCGGCAGGCCGAGGATAGGACGCGGTGGATCGTCCGGATGAACCGCCAGCCGCACGCCGACTTCTTCTGCCACCGGCACGATAGCGCGCAGGAAGCGCGCCATGTTTTCACGCAGCTGGTTTTTATCGATATCGCCATATTCCGCCAGGCGCGCGCGGAACTGATCGAGGGTATAGCCCTCTTCCGCCCCCGGCAGGCCCGCGATGATATTGCGAACCAGCTTCTCAATGTCCGCTTCACTGGCGGCATTGAACCACGCCAGCGCCTGCTGCTGCTCTTCGGCGGTGTAGTCTGCTTCCGCACCCGGACGCTTCAGAATGTGCAGCTCGAAAGCCGCAAAAGCGATTTGATCGAAACGCAGCGCCTTCGAACCATCGGCCATTACATATTCCAGGTCGGTACGCGTCCAGTCCAGAATCGGCATAAAGTTGTAGCAGACGGTATCAATACCGCAGGCTGCCAGGTTACGAATGCTCTGCTGATAATTCGCAATCCAGGTATCACACTCACCGGAGTGGGTTTTGATATCTTCGTGAACCGGAATACTTTCCACAACAGACCAGGTTAACCCCTTCTCTGCCAGCTGAGCCTGACGCTTTTGGATTTCCTCCACCGGCCACACCTGACCGTTCGGAATATGATGCAGCGCCGTGACCACACCCGTTGCGCCAGCCTGACGCACATCATCAAGAGAAACCGGATCGTTCGGCCCGTACCAACGCCAGGTTTGTTCCATTGCCCCACCCTCTCAAGTTGTTATACCAATATATGTTACCTCAATGACGACTACCATACATGTTTAATCGAAGTGGTCAATACAGCGCGTGACATTGATTGATCAAACTCACATAACAGGGATATTTACGGCTTACCAATTTAATTTGTTGTCATATAACTTTACACTGGCATTGTTAATTAATGGTTAATCAGGTGTGTACTACATGAAGACTATTGCCTCCACCGCGCTTCCTGCTCATGTCCAGCAGCCCCGCTACGATCGCGAGCAGTTACGCTCCCGCATCGTCCATTTCGGTTTTGGCGCGTTCCACCGGGCGCATCAGGCGTTGTTAACAAACCGGGTACTAAATGCCAGAGGAGGCGACTGGGGAATTTGTGAGATTAGCCTCTTTAGCGGCGATGTCCTTATGCGCCAGCTCCGGGCGCAGGATCATCTGTTTACCGTTCTGGAGAAAGGTGCCGAAGGCAATCAGCCCATTATTATCGGTGCAGTAAAAGAGTGCCTGAACGCCAAACTCGACTCGCTGGCAGCCATTATTGAGAAGTTCTGCGAACCACAGGTGGCAATTGTCTCCCTCACCATTACCGAAAAAGGCTACTGCATCGATCCGGCGACGGGAAAACTGGATATGCAGAACAGCCGCATCCTGCACGATCTCGAGCATCCGTCTGAACCACATTCCGCACCGGGTATTCTGGTCGAAGCGCTTCATCGCCGCCGCGAGCGTGGCCTGCCGGCGTTTACCGTGCTCTCCTGCGACAATATTCCCGACAACGGCCACGTGGTGAAAAATGCCGTTCTCGGCATGGCCGGAAAGCGTTCCGCAGAGCTGGCCGCATGGATCGAGGCGCACGTGAGCTTCCCTGGCACCATGGTCGACCGAATCGTGCCCGCCGCCACCGACGCCTCACTCGCGGAAATCACCCAGGAACTTGGCGTTGAAGATCCCTGCGCCATCAGCTGTGAACCGTTCATTCAGTGGGTAGTGGAAGATAACTTTGTCGCCGGACGTCCGGAGTGGGAGGTTGCAGGCGTACAGATGGTTGAGGATGTCCTGCCCTGGGAGCAGATGAAGCTTCGGATGCTGAACGGCAGCCACTCCTTCCTCGCGTATCTGGGCTACCTTGCTGGCTACGCGCACATAAATGAATGTATGCAGGACGACAGTTTCCGCGAGGCTGCCCGCAGGCTGATGCTGAATGAGCAGGCCCCTACGCTGCGCATCACCAACGTTGATCTGACAGCCTATGCTGACAGCCTGCTTAACCGCTTCGCCAACCCGGCCCTTCAGCATCGTCCATGGCAAATCGCCATGGACGGCAGCCAGAAGCTGCCTCAGCGCATGCTGGATGGGATCCGCATGCATCTTGAGCGTAACACCGCCTGGCCATTACTGGCGCTGGGGGTGGCGGGCTGGATGCGCTACGTCAGCGGTACGGACGAACAGGGCAACGCCATTGACGTCCGCGATCCGCTGAGCGACAAGTTTCAGGCCATTGTCGCCACCAGCAGCGACGCAGAACGCGTTAGCGCCCTGCTGACGTTAAATGAAATCTTTGGCGACGACCTGCCGCAAAACCCTGTCTTTGTCGAGGCAATTACCGGCGCGTACCAGCGCCTCGTCCGGCTCGGCGCGCACCAGGCCGTTATCGAAACGTTAAAAATTTAGCGATTATTGCGTTTATGGCGAACGGCATTACGCTCCGTTCGCCCTCCCTCTTCTCAATGCCCGATTTTTTCGTCAGGATGATAGGTAGTTGTTACTACATCACAATTATTTATCGGAGCGCACGTGACCAAAACCAACCTGATCACCGGTTTTCTCGGCAGCGGTAAAACTACGTCCATTCTGCATTTGCTGGCCAATAAAGATCCGGCGGAAAAGTGGGCCGTGCTGGTCAACGAATTTGGGGAAGTCGGCATCGACGGCGCGTTGCTCGCCGACAGCGGCGCGATGGTGAAAGAGATCCCGGGCGGGTGTATGTGCTGCGTGAATGGTCTGCCGATGCAGGTCGGGCTGAATACGCTGCTGCGTCAGGGCAAGCCGGACCGGTTGCTGATTGAGCCTACCGGGCTGGGTCATCCTAAGCAAATCCTTGATTTACTGACCGCCCCGGTATACGAGCCGTGGCTTGAGCTGCGTGCGACGCTTTGCCTGTTAGACCCCCGCCAGCTGCTGGATGAAAAAACGATCAACAACGACAATTTCCGCGACCAGCTCGCCTCGGCAGATATTATCGTGGCGAATAAATCCGATCGCGCGACGGCTGAGAGTCAGGCCGCGTTCGAGTCCTGGTGGCAGCAGGCTGGCGGTGGACGTCAGTACGTGCAGACCACCCAGGGCAACATTGATGGCGCCCTGCTCGATCTTCCCCGCCTCAACCAGACGCAACTGCCTGCCAGCGCAGAGCATTCGCATAGCCACGGCACGAAGCAAGGCCTGGCTGCACTGAGCCTGCCGGAACATCAGCGCTGGCGTCGAAATTTGAACAGCGGTCAGGGGCACCAGGCCTGCGGGTGGATCTTCGATGCCGATACGGTTTTCGACACCATTGGTATACTGGAATGGGCGAGACTGGCGCCGGTTGAGCGGGTAAAAGGGATCATGCGCACTCCGGATGGTCTGGTGCGCATTAACCGTCAGGGCGAGGATTTCTTTATTGAAACCCAGAATGTCGCGCCACCCGACAGCCGGATAGAGTTAATTAGTGCGGTTAATACCGACTGGAATGCTCTCCAGTCAAGCCTGTTGAAGCTTCGTTTAAGTTTGGGCGGCTAACGTTGCCCCTGATTTCACACATTGCTGAAGACTATGACGACTCGACTTCCTGCTATTTTATTGCTCAACGCTGCCGGTCTGGCGCTCTTTTTCTCCTGGTATATCCCGGCGGATCACGGTTTCTGGTTCCCGCTGGATTCCGGGCTGTTCCACTTCTTTAACCAGGCGCTGGCGAAGAGTGAAGCCTTCCTGTGGCTGGTGGCGATCACCAACAACCGCGCGTTTGACGGCTGTTCGCTGCTGGCAATGGGCTGTCTGATGCTCTCCTTCTGGCTGAAGGAAGACAAAACGGGTCGTCGCCGTATTCTGATTATCGGTCTGGTGATGCTGCTGGCAGCCGTGATTATCAACCAGCTGGCGCAGCATCTGATGCCAGTTAAACGCGCCAGTCCTTCGCTCTTTTTCCCGAATATTAACCGCGTCAGCGAGCTGCTTCATATTCCAACCAAAGACGCGTCGAAGGACAGCTTCCCGGGCGACCACGGTATGATGCTGCTGATTTTTGCTGGCTTCATGCTGCGCTATTTTGGTAAAAAAGCCTTCGCCATCGCCCTGGTTATTGTGGTGGTATTTGCATTCCCGCGAGTGATGATTGGTGCTCACTGGCTGACAGATATCGTCGTAGGCTCCCTCACGGCGGTGTTAATTGGTTTACCGTGGGTGCTGATGACCCCACTGAGCGATCGCGTAATAGGTATTTTTGATCGCTATCTTCCCGGTAAATTTAAACAAGTCAGAAACAAATAAATAACGCAAATTAACACCATTCATCGGGGATCGTTTTCGGTCCCTGAGTCTCTTCTTTCCGGCGTCATTCAACGCTGTCATCATCCTGTCATACAATTCGTGATAAAAATGAAGCAATTGCAGGGATTATCGGTATGAATGGCGGCATTTTGAGCAATTCCGCGCTGTAACTTTGTGTATCACATTTTCTTATAAAAAATCGGACTTTTTTGCTCGCAATACCCCGTGCAATCGGTTAACCTCAAACTCGTTTTGCCCCACTGAGATAATTATTATCATGGTGAATAATTTTGTGCGTTGAGCCACAGTTTTCACCATAAAGAATTGTCTCATTGTGAACAGATAATTAGTCTCGTCACGGTTGGCATTTTTATAACGATATTTTCGTTAAGGACTTCAAGGGAAAACAAACAAAATGGTCAAATCTCAACCAATCTTGAGATATATCTTGCGGGGGATCCCGGCGATTGCAGTGGCGGTTCTGCTTTCGGCATGTAGTACGACGAATACCGCGAAGAATATGCATCCTGAGACGCGTGTTGTGGGAATGGAAGATTCCTCTTCACTGCAAGCCTCTCAGGATGAATTTGAAAATATGGTACGTAATCTCGACGTTAAGTCGCGTATTATGGATCAGTATGCTGACTGGAAAGGCGTGCGTTACCGTCTGGGCGGCAGCACCAAGAAAGGCATCGATTGTTCCGCTTTCGTACAGCGCACGTTCCGTGAGCAGTTTGGGTTAGACCTTCCGCGTTCTACCTATGAACAGCAGGAAATGGGCAAGTCCATTTCGCGTACTAAACTACGCACGGGCGATTTAGTCCTGTTCAGAGCAGGTTCAACCGGTCGACACGTTGGCATCTATATCGGTAACGATCAGTTTGTCCATGCTTCCACCAGCAGCGGTGTGACGATTTCCAGCATGAACGAACCTTACTGGAAGAAACGCTACAACGAAGCTCGCCGCGTTCTGAGCCGTAGTTAATATTGTTGTCGTATCGTTGGTTATCCCTTGGCTGGCGATACGATAAAAAAAGCACTGCTCCGGCAGTGTTTTTTTTTGCCCGTTACACTGATAACTATCCAGCGGCATTTCAGGAATCACGACATCTATGTTAACCCGCTACTTCTCCAGCAACCGCAAGATACTGTTTATCAGTTTCCTTACAGGGTTATTCACTGCCCTGCTTCTGGGAGCATTACAGTTTTACTGGAGTTATCACAAGCGAGACGTCAGATTCGATACTCTCATTACCGATTTAAGCGTTTACATGGAGAGCTATTTCGATGAGCTCAAAATGTCGATTGATACGCTCCAGCCACTCACGCTGAACAGCTGCGAGGAAGTGAGTGCCGCCCTGACCTCCCGGGCGGCCTTTAGCATCAACGTGCGCGCCTTTTTGCTGGTCAGGGATAAACAGGCCTTCTGCTCCTCGGCAACAGGCCCGATGAATACCCCGATGGAAAAGCTTATCCCTCAGCTACATATCAGCAAACCTGTTGATATCGCGCTCCTGCCGGGCACGCCAATGCTGCCGGATAAGCCCGCGATCGCCATCTGGTATCGCAATCCGCTGGTGAAAGACGGCGGCGTGTTTACGTCCGTCAACCTCAACCTGTCGCCTTATCTTCTCTATACGTCACGTCAGGATGAATTTGCCGGGATATCGATCGTCATTGGCGATTCCGCGTTATCTACACAGTCCGGAATGCTGATCCAGGCGCGGGATTTGCCTGACGTCCCTGCCCGTAGCGCCACGCTGAAAAATATTCCATTGACCGTTAACGTTTATGCGCAAGCCTGGACAACCGATGAACTGCTCTACGCGGTGTTTTTCGGCCTGGTCTGCGGTATCGCGGCGGGCCTGTTGAATTTCTATATTCTTACTATCCGTCTCAATCCGGGGAAAGAGATCCTCACGGCCATCAAGCACGACCAGTTTTACGTGGTCTATCAACCCGTCGTGGATGCGCAGTCGCTCAGAATGACCGGGCTGGAAGTCCTGATGCGCTGGAAGCATCCGGTGATGGGCGAAATTCCACCGGATGCCTTTATTAACTTCGCTGAAGCGCAGAAGCTGATTGTCCCGCTGACGCTGCATCTTTTTGACCTGATTATCCGCGATGCCCCTGTCCTGCAAACGGTGCTCCCGCCTGGGGCCAAGTTTGGGATCAACATCGCGCCCGGGCATCTGCATGCGGAAAGCTTTAAAGAGGATATGCGCGCGTTTCTCGCCGCCCTTCCGCCCGATCACTTCCAGATTGTGCTGGAAATAACCGAGCGCGACATGATTAACCACCGCGAGGCAAATCAGCTGTTCGAATGGCTGCACAATGAAGGTTTTGAAATCGCCATCGATGATTTTGGCACTGGCCACAGCGCGCTGATCTATCTGGAACGCTTCACGATGGATTACCTGAAAATTGACCGTGGCTTCGTGAATGCCATCGGGACTGAAACCGTCACCTCGCCAGTGCTTGACGCGGTGCTGACGCTGGCAGAACGTCTGAATATGATAACCGTCGCCGAGGGTGTTGAAACGCCCGAGCAGGCGGCGTGGCTGCGCGAGCATGGCGTAAACTATCTTCAGGGCTACTGGATTGGCCGCCCGATGCCGCTGGAGCAGTTCAGGACGTGGCAACCCGATATCACGCTCGGGGAATAATTTCACAATCACGGCGCTGTCCCTTATTATTCTGTTCAACCGAGCCTGTCTGTGAACAAAGGGATCCGCCGCACTATGATTATGCGCGTTGTGTTGACGCTGTTGGCGCTGGTGAGCCTGTCGAGCCAGGCGCAGACCATCAAAGAGAGCACGGCCTTTGCCGTCATTGGCGAGCCGAAGTACGCGGTTAACTTTAACCACTACGATTACGTCAACCCAGCCGCCCCGAAAGGCGGAAACGTGACGCTTTCCGCCACGGGAACATTTGACAACTTTAACCGCTTTGCCCTGCGCGGCGTAGCGGCAGCGCGTACCGAATCCCTCTATGACACGCTGTTCGTCACCTCCGACGACGAGCCCGGCAGCTATTATCCCCTGGTCGCCGAGAACGTACGTTACGCCGATGATTTCAGCTGGGCAGAAATCGCGATTAATCCGCGGGCGCGTTTTCACGACGGTACGCCGGTTAGCGCCCGCGACGTGGCGTTCACCTTTCATAAATTTATGACCGAAGGCGTGCCGCAGTTTCGTCTGGTGTACAAGGGCACCACGGTGAAAGCCATCGCCCCGCTGACCGTGCGAATCGAACTCCCTGAGGCGAACAAAGAGAATATGCTGAGCCTGTTCTCCCTGCCCGTCATGCCCGAATCCTTCTGGAAAAACCATAAGCTGAGCGATCCCCTCTCTACCCCGCCGCTGGCCGGAGGGCCGTATCGCATTACCGACTGGCGAATGGGCCAGTATGTGATCTATTCCCGTGTGAAAGATTACTGGGCAGCCACGCTGCCGGTAAACCGGGGCCGCTGGAACTTCGATACAATCCGCTACGACTACTACCTGGATGATAACGTGGCCTTCGAGGCATTTAAGGCAGGCGCATTTGATTTACGTGTCGAGAACAGCGCCAAAAACTGGGCGACCCGCTATATCGGAAAAAATTTCGCGAAAGGCTATATCGTTAAAGACGAACACAAAAACGAATCCGCGCAGGACACGCGCTGGCTGGCGTTTAATATTCAGCGCCCGGTTTTTTCCGATCGTCGGGTGCGTGAAGCCATTACCCTGGCGTTTGATTTCGAATGGATGAACAAAGCGCTGTTTTACGGAGCCTACAGCCGGGCGAACAGCTATTTCCAGAATACTGAATATGCCGCCCGTGATTATCCCCACGCGGACGAGCTGGTTTTGCTGGCGCCAATGAAAGCGGAGCTACCGCCGGAGGTGTTCACCCGCATATTTGAACCGCCCAAATCCGACGGAAACGGGTTCGACCGGGACAACCTGCTGAAAGCCAGCAACCTGCTGGATGACGCTGGCTGGGTGCTGAAAAATCGGCAACGGGTTAATGCGCAAACCGGTAAACCGCTCAGCTTCGAACTGCTGATTGCCTCTGGCGCAAACGATCAGTGGGTGCTGCCGTTTAAGAAGAACCTTGCCCGGTTTGGCGTCACTATGAATATCCGCCAGGTCGATATGGCCCAGTTGACTAACCGCAAGCGCAGTCGCGATTACGATATGATGCAGACCCTGTGGGCCGCCCAGCCGTGGCCGAGTTCAGATCTGCAAATCTCCTGGGCATCGGGGTATATCGACTCCTCCTACAACGCCCCGGGCGTAAAGAGCCCGGTGATTGATGCGCTGATTGCAAAAATTGTGGCCGCTCAGGGCGATAAGAACAAGCTTCTGCCGCTTGGCCGCGCGCTCGATCGGGTATTAACCTGGAACTATTACATGCTGCCGATGTGGTATATGGGCGAAGATCGCGTGGCCCGCTGGGATAAATTCTCCCTGCCTGCCGTTCGCCCGGTTTACACCCTCGGCTTTGACACCTGGTGGTATGACGTGAATAAAGCCGTAAAATTGCCCGCAGAGCGGCGTTAAGGAGTGACGATGGGCGTTTATCTTATCCGCCGGCTGCTGTTAGTGATCCCGACGCTGTGGGCCATCATTACCATTAACTTTTTTATCGTCCAGATCGCCCCCGGCGGTCCGGTGGACCAGGCGATTGCGGCAATAGAATTTGGTCACGCTGGCGGCATGCCGGGCGGCGGCGGCGAAGGAATGGGGGCCAGCCATGCCCGGACGGGCGTGGGCAACATCAGCGAAAGCCACTACCGGGGCGGTCGGGGTCTGGATCCGGAGGTGATCGCCGAGATCACCCATCGCTATGGTTTTGACAAGCCGCTGCACGAGCGCTATTTCAGGATGCTATGGGATTATGTCCGTTTCGATTTTGGCGACAGCCTGTTTCGCAGCGCCTCGGTGTTAACCCTGATCAAACAAAGCCTGCCGGTTTCCATCACGCTCGGACTGTGGGGGACGCTGATTATTTATCTGGTCTCCATTCCGCTGGGGATAAGGAAAGCGGTCTACAACGGTAGCCGTTTCGATATCTGGAGCAGTACGTTTATTATCATCGGCTACGCTATTCCGGCGTTTCTGTTTGCCGTGCTGTTGATTGTTTTTTTCGCAGGCGGCAGTTATTTCGACCTCTTCCCGCTGCGCGGGCTGGTCTCCGCGGATTTCAGCACGCTGCCGTGGTATCAGAAAATCACCGATTACTTCTGGCACATCACGCTGCCGGTGCTGGCGACGGTCATCGGCGGTTTTGCGGCGCTTACGATGCTGACCAAAAACGCCTTTCTTGATGAGATCCGCAAACAGTACGTCGTCACCGCGCGCGCCAAAGGCGTCGGTGAAAAGCAGATCATGTGGAAGCACGTTTTTCGTAACGCCATGCTGCTGGTGATTGCAGGTTTCCCCGCCACGTTCATCAGTATGTTTTTTACCGGCTCGTTGCTGATAGAAGTGATGTTCTCGCTCAACGGATTAGGGCTGCTGGGCTATGAGGCCACCGTCTCCCGTGATTATCCGGTGATGTTTGGCACACTCTACATTTTCACCCTGATCGGCCTGCTGCTGAACATCATCAGCGATATCAGCTATACGCTGGTCGATCCCCGTATCGATTTTGAGGGCCGCTGATGTCGCGTTTAAGCCCCGTCAATCAGGCCCGCTGGGCGCGCTTTCGCCACAACCGTCGCGGCTACTGGTCGCTGTGGATCTTCGCCGTCCTGTTCGCCTTAAGTATGTGTTCGGAACTGATTGCCAACGATAAACCCCTGCTGGTGCATTTCAAAGACCGCTGGTATGTACCGGTGCTTACTACCTATAGCGAAAGCGATTTTGGCGGCCCATTTGCGACGCCAGCCGAGTACCAGGATCCCTGGTTACGTGAGCAGATAGCGCAGCACGGCTGGGCTATCTGGGCACCGATTCGTTTTGGCGCGAACAGTATTAACTTCGCCACGTCTACCCCCTTCCCTTCGCCGCCTTCCGCGCAAAACTGGCTGGGAACGGACGCCAACGGCGGCGATGTGCTGGCGCGCATCCTCTATGGCACCCGCATCTCGCTCCTGTTTGGGCTGCTGCTGACGCTCTTTAGCAGCGTAATGGGCGTTGTGGCGGGCACCGTGCAAGGCTATTACGGGGGTAAAATAGATTTATGGGGACAGCGCGTGATTGAAGTCTGGTCCGGTATGCCAACGCTGTTTCTGATTATCCTGCTGTCCAGTGTGGTACAGCCTGGCTTCTGGTGGCTGCTCGGGATCACCGTCCTGTTCGGCTGGATGGCGCTGGTCGGCGTGGTGCGCGCGGAGTTTCTGCGCACGCGGAATTACGACTATATTCGCGCCGCGCAAGCGTTAGGCGTGAGCGATCGCGCAATCATCTTCCGCCACATGCTTCCCAATGCGGTGGTGGCGACCCTCACCTTCCTGCCGTTTATTTTGTGCAGCTCCATTACCACCCTGACGTCGCTTGATTTTCTTGGTTTCGGTTTGCCACTGGGCTCACCGTCCCTTGGCGAACTGCTGTTGCAGGGCAAAAACAATCTCCAGGCCCCCTGGCTGGGCATCACCGCATTCCTCTCCGTGGCGGTGCTGCTTTCCCTGCTGATTTTTATTGGCGAAGCCGTGCGCGATGCCTTCGATCCCAACAAGGCGGTATGACATGACCCGGCCTCTTCTGAGCATAGAAAACCTGTCGATTGCGTTTTCAAAGCAGGGCGAATCACGCACGGTAGTGACGGATTTATCGTTGCAGATCCAGCGCGGAGAGACGCTGGCGCTGGTCGGGGAATCCGGTTCCGGTAAAAGCGTCTCGGCACTTTCGGTGCTGCGCCTGCTCCCCTCCCCGCCGGTCAGCTATCCGCAGGGGGATATTCTGTTCCATGGACAATCGCTGCTGAACGCTGACGAGCAAACCCTGCGCGGCATTCGTGGCAATAACATCGCCATGATTTTTCAGGAGCCGATGGTGTCGCTCAACCCTCTGCATACGCTGGAAAAACAGCTCTATGAAGTGCTGTCCCTTCATCGGGGAATGCGTAAAGAGGCAGCGCGGGGTGAAATTCTGGACTGCCTTGAACGCACCGGTATTCGTCATGCGGCGAAACGGCTGAACGATTTCCCGCACCAGCTTTCCGGCGGCGAGCGCCAGCGCGTGATGATCGCAATGGCCCTGCTCACGCGCCCCGAACTGCTGATTGCCGATGAACCCACCACCGCGCTGGACGTCACGGTGCAGGCGCAAATTCTGCAACTGCTGCGCGAGCTTCGCGACGAGCTGAAAATGAGCCTGTTGTTCATTACGCACAACCTGAGCATCGTGAAAAAGCTTGCTGACACGGTGGCCGTGATGCAAAACGGCCGCTGCGTGGAACAGAACCGGGCATCCGTCCTGCTGAGCGCGCCTCAGCACCCGTATACACAGCGCCTGCTCGATAGCGAACCCGCTGGCGACCCGGTTCCGCTTAACGCTGACAGCGCGCCGTTGCTGAGGGTTGAGGGGCTGTCGGTGTCATTCCCGATCCGCAAAGGCATTCTCCGTCGCGTGGTCGATCACAATCATGTCCTGAAAGACATGAGTTTCGCTCTGCGTCCGGGCGAGTCGCTTGGGCTTGTGGGCGAATCCGGCTCGGGCAAAAGCACCACCGGCCTGGCGCTGCTGCGCCTGATCGCCTCTCAGGGAAGCATTGTCTTTGACGGCATGCCGCTGCAAAACCTGAATCGCCGGATGATGCTTCCTGTCCGCCCGCGGATGCAGGTGGTATTTCAGGATCCAAACTCTTCGCTTAACCCGCGCCTGAGCGTATTACAGATTATTGAAGAGGGCCTGCGCGTCCACCAGCCGACAATGACGGCGCAACAGCGTGAAATCGACGTGAAGCGGGTGATGGAGGAAGTGGGTTTAGATCCCGAGACCCGGCACCGGTATCCGGCTGAGTTTTCTGGCGGACAGCGCCAGCGTATAGCGATTGCCCGCGCGCTGATCCTGAAACCTGAGCTGATCGTGCTGGACGAGCCAACCTCTTCCCTGGACCGCACCGTGCAGGCGCAAATTCTGGTGCTGCTGAAGGGGCTACAGGAAAAGCATCGGCTGGCCTATATCTTTATCAGCCACGATTTACAGGTGGTGCGTGCGCTTTGCCATCAGGTGGTGGTATTGCGGCAGGGAGAAGTCGTGGAGCAGGGAGAGTGCCAGCGCGTATTCACTGCGCCTGCGCAGGATTACACGCGCCAGCTATTGTCCGCTGACTAGCACTCAGAAAGGGTATTGACCGGAGAACGGCTCGGCAATGGCCACGCCGAAGTTTTTCAGACGACAGGTGGCGGCAAACTCATCCTGGCTGTTAACAAACAGGCACGGCTCACCTTCGCATTCCAGCACGGAGCTGTCCACTTCGATGTCCGTCAGCGCCTGGCTGAGACGTTCCATAACCGGCCACGCATTTTCATCGCTCGGGCTGAGCAGTTTGAGCGCCACCAGGCAATTATCCTCCCCGGCAACGCTTTGCGGAATCGGTTCAACTTTCGAACCAGCAAAACCCGTCGACCAGCGATAGCTCTGGGGCAAGCGATGGACAATGGAGAGTTGTAATGTATTCACGTTCAGATCCCCGGAAGCAAATTTACTTCACAATTTATTTACATTTATAGTAACACATCATCGCCAACCTGCACTGTTTAGCGGATTTTATAGGCGTTGCAGGCTCGCGTCGGCGCTATATGTACCCGTTTCTGCGATCTAACTCAACCTTTTTAAATACAATGATGTGACTTTTTACATAAATAGATTTTACATAAAAGAAACAAACACAGGGTAAACGAACGTAGGGTTGGTTGATATGGGTCAACAAAAAGGCCCGTATCGGGCCTTAAATGGTCATTTATGCGCCGTCTTTCGCGGCCGGCTGGCGTAAAGATAAAAAAGAATGGAGCAGGTCGCGCAGAGGGCAATCGCCCACAGCATCGGCCAGGCGGTATTAAACGTTGCCGTCGAGAGCAGCGCCCCGACTATCGCGCCTATCCCGAAACGGAACGTTCCTGCCAGCGACGAGGCGGTGCCCGCCATATGCGGGAATTCGTCGAGGATCACCGCCATCGCGTTGGATGAAACCATCGACACGCAGCCGACAAACGCCGCCACGCCCACCACCAGCGCCCAGAAACCGACGCCCAGCAACGCGCTCAATACCAGCCAGATAGCCATCACGAACTGGATCCACAGCCCGGCGCGGAACATATTCAGCGCCCCAACCCGCCGGACAAAGCGGCTGTTGATAATGGTCATCACAAACAGGAACACAATATTCAGCGCGAAGTAGTAACCAAAATGCTGGGGTGACACATGGTTCAGTTCGATGTACACAAACGGCCCCGCACTCAGGAACGAGAACATTCCGGCAAAGCTGAAGCCGCTGGCAAGCATATAACTGAGCACACGCTTATGGCGAAACAGCGAGGCAAAGTTGCCAAGCGTGGTGCGAACGTGGAACTTCTGACGTCGCTCGACCGGCAGCGTTTCATCGATAAAGACGAAGATCATCACCGAGGCCAGCAGCGCGGCAATCGCCAGGATCCAGAAAATCGCATGCCAGCTGAACCAAACCAGCACCGCCCCGCCCACCATGGGGGCGACCAGCGGCGCAATTGTCGTGACCAGCATGACGAACGACATCATGCGTGAGAACTCTTCCTTCGGGTAGACGTCGCGCATCAGCGCGTTAATTACCACGCTTGCCGCAGCCGCCGCCAGGCCATGGAAGAAACGCATCACAATCAGCTGATCGATACTCTGCGCCAGCGCGCAGGCCACCGCCGCCGCGGCAAATATCAATGTCCCCCCCAGAATAACGGGTTTACGCCCCAGGCTGTCGGCCATTGGGCCATAAAAGAGCTGACCGAGGGCAAAACCAAGAATGTAGGTGCTGAGCGTCATCTGCGCGCTGCCTGCCGGTACGCCAAACTGCGCGGAAATCACCGGCAGCGCGGGCAGATACATATCGATAGACAGCGGCATCAGCATGGCCAGCAGGCCAAGGATAAATACAATTTTAAACGACGAGTGTGGCCTGGTGGTCACTGAGTTCTCCTGAATTTAGCGTGAAGGCAGCCCGACGCTGGCAATCTCTTCTTCCGTCAGCGGGCGATATTCCCCTGGCGCCAGGTCTGGATCGAGTTCAATCGCGCCGATACGTTCACGATGCAGCCCCACAACGTGGTTGCCCACGGCGGCAAACATCCGTTTCACCTGGTGATAGCGGCCTTCACTGATGGTCAGGCGCACGTCAGTTGGAGTGATGATTTCCAGCACCGCCGGTTTGGTCAGATCTTTTTCATTATGCAGCTGAACGCCTTTTGCGAACTGCTCTGCCGTGTCATCCGAGACCGGAGACTCAAGCGTCACCCGATAGGTTTTCTCACAGTGATGGCGCGGGGAGGTGATGCGATGCGACCACTGGCCGTCATCGGTCATCAGCACCAGGCCGGTGGTATCAATATCCAGTCGCCCTGCCGCATGCAGCTTGTGCGCCACAGGTTCGTCGAGGAAGTAGAGCACCGTCGGGTGATCCGGATCGTCCGTTGAACAGACGTAACCTTCCGGTTTGTTGAGCATGAAGTAGCGCGGGCCATTCTGCTGGGTCAGCGGGTTGCCGTCATACTCCACCTGGTGCTCAGGCTGGAGTTTAAAAGCGCTGTCTTTCACAATGTCGCCGTCCACGGTTACGCGGCTGGCGCGAATTTCACGCCCGGCAATAGCGCGGCTTACGCCGAGTTGCTGAGCGATAAACTTATCAAGTCGCATGAAATCTTTTTAGCCTTAATGGTGCTGGAAGTCGGACTACGCGTCCGAAAAAGAAGCAGTCAGAAACAGTTCAGTATAATGGTCTGGTTGCGCCACTCAAGGGAAAAAGTTTCGTGGCATACTATATGCGAGTTAACTGAATAGAGAAGCCATGACGTTCACATTACGCCCCTATCAGCAGGAAGCCGTTGATGCCACCCTCGCCTGGTTTCGCAAGCATCGGGAGCCCGCCGCCATCGTACTCCCGACCGGAGCCGGCAAAAGCCTGGTGATTGCCGAACTGGCGCGCCTGGCCCGCGGACGCGTGCTGGTGCTGGCGCATGTCAAAGAGCTGGTGGCGCAAAACCACGCCAAATATTGCGCGCTCGGCCTGGAGGCCGACATTTTTGCCGCCGGACTGAAGCGCAAAGAGAGCCACGGAAAAGTGGTGTTTGGCAGCGTACAATCCGTTGCGCGCAACCTGGAACTGTTTCGCAGCGAGTTTTCCCTGCTGATTGTCGATGAGTGTCATCGCATCAGCGATGACGACGACAGCCAGTATCAGCAAATCCTCACTCATCTGAAAAAGGTGAATCCTCACCTCCGTCTGCTTGGCCTCACCGCCACGCCGTTTCGTCTGGGCAAGGGCTGGATTTATCAGTTTCATTATCACGGCATGGTGCGTGGCGATGAAAAGGCCCTGTTCCGCGACTGTATCTATGAGCTTCCGCTGCGCTACATGATCAAGCACGGCTACCTGACGCCGCCGGAGCGGCTGGATATGCCCGTCGTGCAGTACGATTTCAGCCGCTTACAGGCGCAGAGCAACGGGCTGTTCAGCGAGGCAGATCTTAACCATGAGCTGAAAAAACAGAAGCGGATCACGCCGCATATCATCAGCCAGATTGAAGAGTTCGCACAAACGCGCAAAGGGGTGATGATTTTTGCTGCCACTGTCGAACACGCGCGCGAAATTACGGGGCTGCTGCCCGCCGACGACGCGGCGTTAATTACCGGTGAAACCCCCGGCCCGGAGCGCGACAGCCTGATCGAGGACTTCAAAGCTCAGCGGTTCCGCTATCTGGTGAATGTCTCCGTACTAACCACCGGCTTTGACGCCCCGCACGTCGACCTGATTGCGATTCTTCGCCCGACGGAATCCGTCAGCCTGTATCAGCAGATTGTTGGCCGCGGGCTGCGTCTGGCGCCGGGCAAAACCGACTGTCTGATCCTTGATTACGCCGGTAACCCGCACGATCTCTATTCGCCAGAAGTAGGCACGCCAAAAGGCAAGAGCGACAACGTTCCCGTTCAGGTTTTTTGCCCTGCCTGCGGGTTTGCCAACACCTTCTGGGGGAAAACCACCGCCGACGGCACGCTGATTGAACATTTTGGCCGCCGCTGTCAGGGCTGGTTTGAAGACGATGAAGGCCATCGCGAACAGTGTGATTTCCGCTTCCGCTTCAAAAACTGCCCGCAGTGCAACGCTGAAAACGACATTGCCGCCCGCCGCTGTCGGGAGTGCGACACGGTCCTGGTCGACCCGGACGACATGCTGAAAGCAGCGCTGAAACTAAAGGATGCGCTGGTGCTGCGCTGTTCCGGCATGGCCTTACAACCCGGCGCGGATGAAAAAGGCGAGTGGCTAAAAATCACCTATTACGACGAGGATGGCGCAGACGTCAGCGAGCGGTTCCGGGTCCAGACGTCCGCCCAGCGCACCGCGTTCGAGCAGCTCTTTATCCGCCCGCATACCCGCACGCCTGGCGTACCGCTGCGCTGGCTAACCGTTGCCGATATCGTGCGCCAGCAGGCGTTGCTGCGGCATCCTGATTTTGTTGTCGCCCGCAAAAAAGGGCAGTTCTGGCAGGTACGTGAGAAGGTCTTTGACTATGAAGGACGCTTTCGCCGGGCAAACGAATTGCGCGGTTAACGGGACTTTTCGTTGATGCGCGAGCCATTTGAGTATAAAATGCCGCCCGCTTCACATCCGTGAGGCAGAACACTCACCTGCTGCTGGGTCGCCTGTAGTAGGGTTTTAAATACAGAGAGAAATCAATGTTCACTATCGAAGCAGAAGTACGTAATGTGCAGGGTAAGGGTGCGAGCCGCCGCCTGCGTACCGCAAACAAGTTCCCGGCTATCGTTTACGGTGGCGAAGCTGCTCCAGTTGCTATTGAACTGGATCACGACAAAGTATGGAACATGCAGACCAAAGCTGAGTTCTACAGCGAAGTTCTGACCATCGTTGTTGGCGGTAAAGAAGAAAAAGTGAAAGTTCAGGCTGTTCAGCGTCACGCGTTCAAGCCAAAACTGACTCACATCGACTTCGTTCGCGCGTAATCGCAAACCTGTCGAGAAAAACCCCGCGTTTGCGGGGTTTTTTTATGGCTGTTACTTACCGCCTGAGGTGCGACGCTGAAGCTGGTCGCGCAGATTCGGCGGCGTGCCTTTAATGGTCAGCGTGTCGGTGGCCGGGTCCCAGAAGATACGTTCCCCGAGCAGCATGGCATCAAAGTTAATGGTTAACCCACCGCCGCTACCGGCAAATTTCGTCAGCTGACGCAGCGTACTGCGATCCGCCGGGAAGCTCTCTTCCAGCTCATAGCCTTTTTCCGCGGTAAATTCCTGGAAGCTGACTTCGCTGACGCCTGCCAGCTCTTTGGACAGCGACTCCAGCTCAATCTCTTCCCCGGCCTGTAACTGCTCGTTGCAGTAGCTGTAAACCTGCTGACGCACGTTTTGACGCTCAGATTTATCAAGCTGCGCCTCAGCCGTAAAGTCATCCACCGCCTGGAGGAGACCTTTGTTCTGCGCTTTGGCATTCAGCCCTTCGCTGGCACCGAGGAAGTCCATAAAGAAATCGGCCACTTTGCGGCCCACGCGACCTTTAAGGAAGGTCAGGTAGCGCGTCGATTCCGGGTTGGCTTCCCATTCGGTTAAATCGATACGCGCCACAATATCCGCATGGTTGATATCCAGGTAGTGCGTTGAGCTGATATCCAGCTGCTCGTTCACGCGCATGCTGCTTAAGTTATTCAGCACGGTGACCAGGAGATACTCTACCGCCAGATAGCGGTAGTGGCAGAACAGGACGATACCGCCATCGGCGAAGGGATATTTCGCCAGTTCGTCACGCAGACGGCCAGTAGCAGCGCGGCTGAATGCCAGGAAATCCTCTTCGCCCTGACGTTGCAGGCGCAGGCTATCCGCCAGTTCGCTCTCTTCGCTGAACAAGCCATAGGCTTTATTTTTCGCGCTGTAGACGCGATGCAACTCCGCCATCATCTCGACAACGGTAGGCGTTGGTTCCAGTAACGAATCGCGCAGCACCACTTCAAGGGTTTGCTCATCACGCTTGATAAGCTGGTGCAAGGCAATCTGGTTGATTTCCAGACTCATGATAAACTCTCCTTTTAGACCGGGCGGTATTCAACCACCACCAACGCATGTGTGCAACAGAAGATAAAAAAGGGGAAAAAAAGCTGTTGCTACGGTAATATGTCGCCCTTCTCCCAACAAACTGATTTTGATTTATGCCACAACATTCCCGCTACAGTGACGAACACGTTGAACAACTGCTCAGTGAGCTGGTCAACGTACTGGAAAAACATAAAACGCCAACCGATCTCTCCCTGATGGTTTTGGGAAATATGGTTACCAACCTGATCAATACCAGCGTTGCTCCGGCTCAGCGTCAGGCGATCGCCAAATCTTTCGCCCAGGCTTTGCAGTCCTCCGTTAGCGACGACCAGGCACACTAAGGGAAACGAACAACAGTTTATGGTGACGAATCGTCAGCGCTACCGTGAAAAAGTCTCCCAGATGGTCAGCTGGGGGCACTGGTTTGCCCTGTTCAACATTCTGTTGGCGATGGTGCTCGGCTGCCGTTATCTGTTTGTGGCGGACTGGCCAACCACATTAACCGGGCGCGTCTACTCGTGGATGAGCCTTGTGGGTCACTTTAGCTTTCTGGTCTTCGCCACCTATCTGCTGATCCTGTTCCCACTGACGTTTATCGTCATGTCGCAGCGGCTGATGCGCTTCCTGTCTGCCATTCTTGCAACGGCGGGCATGACGCTGTTGCTGATCGACAGCGAAGTCTTTACCCGATTCCACCTGCACCTGAATCCTGTCGTCTGGGAGCTGGTGATTAACCCGGATCAGAACGAGACCGCGCGCGACTGGCAGCTGATGTTTATCAGCGTGCCGATTATCCTGCTGATCGAAATGCTGTTCGCCACGTGGAGCTGGCAAAAACTCCGCAGTCTGACCCGACGCCGCCATTATGCGAAGCCCGTCGCGGCGCTCTTTTTCGCCTCATTTATCGGTTCGCACCTGATGTATATCTGGGCAGATGCGAACTTCTACCGCCCGATTACCATGCAGCGCGCAAACCTGCCGCTCTCCTATCCGATGACGGCGCGTCGTTTCCTCGAAAAACACGGCCTGCTGGACGCGCAGGAGTATCAGCGTCGTCTGGTCGAACAGGGTAATCCGGAAGCGGTCAGCGTGCAGTATCCCCTGAGCGATCTGAAATATCGCGACATGGGGCGCGGTCAGAACGTGCTGCTGATTACCGTCGATGGCCTGAACTATTCTCGCTATGAGAAGCAGATGCCAGCGCTGGCTGAATTCGCTGAGAACAACATCGTATTCACTCAGCATATGAGCTCAGGTAATTCGACCGACGCGGGTATTTTCGGTCTGTTCTACGGTATTTCACCGAGCTATATGGACGGCGTGCTGTCGGCCCGTATTCCGGCTGCATTGATTACCGGGCTTAATCAGCAGGGCTACCAGCTGGGGCTGTTCGCCTCTGATGGTTTCAACAGCTCGCTGTACCGCCAGGCACTGCTGTCTGATTTCTCACTGCCCGCCGCGCAGAGCCAGTCTGACGATCGGACCGCTGACCAGTGGATAGACTGGCTGAAGCGCTATGCGCAGGAAGATAACCGCTGGTTCTCCTGGGTTGCGTTTAACGGCACAACGCTTGATGACAGCAATCAGAAAGGCTTCGCGCGCCGCTATAGCCGTGCGGCGGGCGATGTTGATGCGCAGATCGGCCGCGTGCTGACCGCCCTGCGCGACGCGGGCAAGCTGGACAATACGGTCGTTATTATCACGGCGGGGCATGGCGTGCCGCTCGGCGACGAGGCGAAGGGCATGGCGTGGTCGCGTCCGAACCTGCATGTTCCCCTGGTGATCCACTGGCCGGGCACTCCCGCGCAGCGCATCAACATGCTGACCGACCATAAAGACGTCATGACCACGTTAATGCAGCGGCTGCTGCACGTCAGCACACCGGCAATTGAGTACTCGCAGGGCCAAGACCTCTTTAGCGCCACGCGGCGTCATAACTGGGTCACGGCTGCTGGCGGAAACACGCTGGTGGTGACCACACCGACGTTGTCCCTGGTGTTGAACAGCAACGGCAATTACCAGACGTATAGCCTCGAAGGTGAGAAGCTGAAAGACCAGAAACCGCAGCTCAGTTTGCTGTTGCAGGTGCTGACAGACGAGAAGCGCTTTATCGCTAACTGATTATTTATGAATCAGTTAGCGTTGCTTGCCCCTTGCATTCAAAAAGGAATAGAGTAGTATTCCTTTTATGCGTCGGCACGTAGCGCAGCCTGGTAGCGCACCGTCATGGGGTGTCGGGGGTCGGAGGTTCAAATCCTCTCGTGCCGACCAAAACTACACAAAAAAACCAGCCGCTTATGGCTGGTTTTTTATTGCCTGTCTCCGCATGCGCAATGCTTAGTGTTTTTCACGCCCACCGAGAAAGAAAATCCCCAGCGGAATCGCCAGCAGCACGGTGAACACCAGGCTGTAAACAAAGATCATCGCCGATTGCAGGACAAACATGCTGGTTGTCCAGGCAGAGAGCGGGATGTTGTACTGCTCAATCACACCGACAATGGTTGCTCGCCCCACGCATGCAGCAGCAATCATAAACACAACCAGTAACGCCAGCAGGAACTTGCGGCCTTCAGGTGTCTTCAGTTTTTCCCGTACCATCTCTCCTCCCTTTACAGATAAATAACAATAATTAACGCGTAAAATAACACGATCGCCGCACCGACTCCACTACAGCATTAAACACCAATAAAATAACACAAAAGCAGTGCATTACTCCGTTTAAAATGAAAATGTGAGTAAATTACGCCAACCATTCACGTATATTATGTTAGTCTTTCCAGGATCGTTTTAACAAAAAGGAATGATAGTGAAAAACGCACCTAAATTTGCCATCGCCCTCATCGCCGCTGCGTGCGCCAGCAGCAGTGCTTTCGCCAGCGAAACCCAGAAAGAGCAGCCGCTGGAAAAAGTTGCTCCGTATCCGCAAGCGGACAAAGGGATGAAGCGCCAGGTTATTCAGCTCCCGGCTCAGCAGGATGAAGCAAATTTCAAAGTTGAGCTGTTAATCGGCCAGACGCTGGAAGTGGACTGCAACCAGCATCGCCTGGGCGGCCAGCTGGAAAGCAAAACGCTGGAAGGCTGGGGCTATGACTACTATGTCTTCGACAAAGTAACCTCGCCAGTCTCCACCATGATGGCGTGCCCGGACGGCAAGAAAGAGAAGAAATTTATTACCGCGTATCTGGGCGATAACAGTCTGCTGCGCTATAACAGCAAGCTGCCGATCGTCGTATATACGCCGGAAAACGTGGATGTGAAATATCGCGTATGGAAGGCGGATGAGACGGTAGGACAAGCGGTAGTTCGTTAAAAATAAGTCGGGTGGCGCTCACGCTTACCCGACCTGGAAAGGGTGCGTTCTGGCGCCCTCACCCCAACCCTCTCCCACCGGGAGAGGGTGAAAACACTAAAAACGGTAACGGATGTTACCGTTTTGCGTTTACCTTACAGCGCGATATCCGCTACCGGCTTGCTTTCCGCCTGAGGCTTCAGCTCTGCCTTTGGCGCAGCATCCGCAGCCTGCGGTTTGACGTATTGCAGTTGCAGAACGCGGCTGGTGTATTCCAGCTCTTGTTCCGTGGCCTCAACGTTACCGTTCAGCTTCGTACCGTAGGATGGAATAATGGTTTTCAGCTTCGCCTGCCATTCCGGGCTGGATACTTTGTCTTTAAACACTTTTTCCATCAGGTGCAGCATGATTGGCGCAGCGGTAGACGCCCCCGGAGATGCCCCCAGCAGCGCGGCAATGGTGCCATCCTTATCGCTTACCACTTCGGTACCCAGACGCAACACGCCGCCCTCTTTCGGATCGCGTTTGATGATCTGCACACGCTGACCTGCCTGCCACAGACGCCAGTCTTCTTTCTTCGCCTGCGGATAGTACTCTTTCAGCGCCTCGAAGCGTTCTTCATCAGAGAGCATCACCTGGCTAATCAGGTATTTCACCAGATCGAAGTTATCCAGCCCCACGTCCATCATTGGCTTGACGTTTGACGTTGTGGTCGCGCTCAACAGATCCCACAGGGAACCGTTTTTCAGGAACTTGGTGGAGAATGTGGCGAACGGCCCGAACAGCACTACACGCTTACCGTCCAGCATGCGGGTGTCGATATGCGGAACGGACATCGGTGGTGCGCCCACAGAGGCCTGACCGTACACTTTCGCCAGATGACGGTTAACCACTTCCGGGTTTTCCGACACCAGGAACTGGCCGCCAACCGGGAAGCCCGCGTAGTCGTCCGCTTCCGGAATACCGGACTCCTGCAACAGTTTCAGCGCCGCGCCGCCCGCACCGATAAACACGAACTTCGCCTTAATCACATGCTCGGCTTCGTTGTTTTTCAGATCGGCAACGGTCACGCTCCAGCTGTTATCCGCATTGCGCTTGAAACCACGCACTTCGGAGCTGAGTTGCAGGTTAAAGTTCTCTTTTTTCTTCAGAGAGGCCACCAGCTGACGGGTGATTTCACCGTAGTTAACGTCAGTACCAATTTCAGTGCGGGTCGCCGCCACTTTCTGGTTCGGATCGCGGCCTTCCATGACCAGCGGCGCCCACTCTTTGATTTGAGCGTGATCTTCAGAGTATTTCATCCCGCGGAAAAGCGTGCTCTGTTGCAGGGCAGCGTAGCGCGCGCGCAGGAAGTTGACGTTTTGATCGCCCCACACAAAGCTCATGTGCGGTACGGTGTTGATGAAGGAGTGCGGATTGTGCAACACACCGCTGTTCACCTGGTGAGACCAGAACTGACGTGAGATCTGGAACGCTTCGTTGATCTCTACCGCCTTCTCGATACTAATGGAACCGTCCTTTTTCTGCGGCGTATAGTTCAGTTCCATGAGTGCCGAGTGCCCCGTCCCGGCGTTGTTCCAGCCGTTAGAGCTTTCCTGTGCCACGCCATCGAGGCGCTCGACCATGGTCATGGACCAGTTCGGCTCTAATTCCTGAAGATACGTTCCCAGCGTGGCGCTCATGATGCCGCCACCAATTAAAAGGACATCCGTTTCCTGCTCTTTTGGTGCGTCAGCCTTCGCCGCCAGCGAGACGGCGTTCAGCCCCACGGCCAGAGAAAAGAGCACGGCAGTCATTTTTTTCATCATTTATGCCTTAGTTGAATAGTGCTTGATGCGTGGAAATTACAGGTGAAACACGCTGCGGTGGCACGGTAGCAACTTTTAAATATTGTTTAAAGGTTACGAAATTATTGTAATTGTGAAATTTAATGATGGATTGTTTGTAGGGTTTTGGCAGACAGGCTGGCACCCGACGATTTTCCTGGCTATGATGCTGCACTTTGTGATCGCGCGCACGGAAGCCTGCCCCTACCAGCGAATTGTTATGTCATTACCCCACTCGTCTTTACCTCAAGAAGGCCATGTCGCCACTGTTTTACGTTCGCCTCACCGTCTGATGCGCGAAACCCTGGCCGGTGTGATTACCGCGCTGGCGCTGATCCCGGAAGTGATTTCGTTTTCCGTGGTCGCGGGCGTGGATCCGAAAGTGAGTCTTATCGCCTCCGTGGTGCTCTGTTTCGCCCTTTCCCTGCTCGGCGGGCGTCCGGCCATGGTGACGGCGGCGGCAGGTTCCGTCGCGCTGGTGATTGGCCCGATGGTCCATCAACACGGCGTACAGTACATTCTGCCCGCGGTGGTGATGGCAGGCATGATTCAGATCCTGTTCGGCGCGCTGGGTATGGCGCGGCTGATGCGCTTTATTCCCCAGTCGGTGATGACCGGGTTTGTTAACGCCCTTGGCATCTTGATTTTCTTTGCCCAGGTGCCCCATTTCTGGAGCCGAAGCCCGTTGATTGTGGGCCTGTTCGTGCTGACGCTGCTGATTGTGCTGTGGGTGCCACGCTATATCAAAAGCGTGCCCTCCCCGCTGATTGCCATTGTGCTGCTGACTTTGTTCACCGTCACCAGCGGGCAAATTCTGCCGACGGTAGGGGATGAAGGCTCCATGAGCGGCGGTTTGCCGGGCTTTACGCAACTGCTGGTGCCGCTCAATCTGGAAACCCTGAGCATTATCTGGCCGTGCGCGCTAAGTATCGCTTTCGTTGGCCTGCTGGAATCCTTGCTGACGGCAAAACTGGTGGATGAACTGACCGCTACCCCCTCCAGTAAGCGTCGCGAGAGCATCGGTCTGGGCGTGGGGAATATTATGGCCGGGTTCTACGGTGGCATTGCGGGCTGCGCGATGATTGGGCAGACCATCGTAAACGTGGAGATGGGGAAAGGCAGAAGCCGTATCTCCACCCTTGCGGCGGGTATCGTACTGCTGGTGCTGGTTACGGCGCTCAGCGAGGTGATGGCCAAAATCCCGATGGCGGTACTGGCGGGTATTATGGCCATTGTGGCCGTCAAGACCTTTAGCTGGCATAGCGTTCAGCCCGGAACGCTGAAAAACGCGCCGGTGGCTGAAACCGTCGTGATGCTGGTGACGGTTGTGGCAACGGTTTACACCGGCAACCTGGCGATTGGCGTGCTGGGCGGGATTGTGATGATGTTCATCCTCCCTGCCCGACTTAAGCAAAAAGCACTGGCTACAGAAGAAAAATCGTCGCCAGTCCAAGAAAAATAAAGAAACCGCCGGTATCGGTAATGGCGGTGATCATCACGCTCGACCCCACCGCGGGGTCGCGCCCCAGCCGGGTCATCGTCAATGGGATAATCACGCCCATCATCGCCGCCACCAGCAGGTTCAGCACCATCGCCAGCATCATGACCCCGCCCAGCGCCATATCATCGTACAGCCACCAGGTAATGCCGCCCATGATGCCGCCCCAGACCAGGCCGTTAATCAGCGCGACGCCCATCTCCCTGAAAATCAGCCACGAAAAATTACCCGGCTGAATGTTTTCCAGCGCCAGGGCGCGAACGATCATGGTGATAGTCTGGTTGCCGGTGTTCCCGCCGATCCCCGCCACAATCGGCATCAGCGACGCCAGGGCCACCAGCTGGGAAATGGTATGTTCGAAGCCGTCAATAACGCGGGACGCCACGAACGCGGTGCATAAATTGATGGCGAGCCACGCCCAGCGGGTTTTGACGGCCTTGCCGACGGAGGCATGAACATCGTCTTCGGCACTGATCCCGCCAAGGGCACGCAGATCGTTATCGGTCTCTTCATAGACCACGTCAACGATCTCATCGATGGTCAGACGCCCCATCAGCTTGCCCACCGAATCCACCACCGCCGCGCTCACCAGGTCATCACGTTCGAAAGTACGCGCCGCTTTTTCGGCATCGTCTTCCGGCGAGAAGACCATCGGCTCGGTTTCCATGACCTCACTCACCCGCTGCTGGGTGCTGTTCAGCAGGATCGTTTTCAGCTCCAGCTCCCCGAGCAGGGTTTTATCCCGCGAGGTGACGAACAGTTTATCGGTGTTGTCCGGCATACTGCCCAGGCGACGAAGATAGCGCTGCACCGTCCCCAGGGTGACGTCCGGACGCACGGTGATGACGCCAAACTCCATGATCGCGCCGACGCTGTTTTTCTCGTAGTGCATCACCTGACGCACGCGCGCCCGCTCTTCGGCAGGCAGGGAAGCCAGCAGGCGTCCGGTCAGGTTGCGCGGAAGATGCTGAACGAGGTAAATCTGCTCATCGATATCCAGCGTTTGCAGTGCGTCAAGAATGTCCCGGTCGCTCATCTCATCGATAAGGTCATCCCAGACGTTTTCCGAGGCTTCCAGCAGCACCTGACCGCGCTCGTGATCCTGCACCAGCCGCCACAGGGCGTGGCGCTCCTCGGAAGGCAATGCCTCCAGGGTGTCCGCCAGATCCGGAGGTGGTAAATGTGCAACCAGCGCACCTACCTCAGCAATATCGTCGGCCAGCGTGCCGACATCATATTGCTCAGCCAGGGTTAGCTTACCCAATAACGTTGACGTGACCGCTTTATCGGTCGTCAGGAGCCAGATGAGCCGCGCACGCTCCTGGTCACGCTGCCTGGCGCTGTTTTTCTTTAATACCGACATCAATCATAAATCCATTAAATGAGTTGGCGTTAAGCATAGCGCGGGGATATGTAAATAAGAATAAACGGCGGGTCGGGATGGAGAAAAAAACGGCATATATGAAAAAATTAGTGTGCCGGGGTTCACCCGGCACAATTGCAATCAGGCCGTACGCGCCACCGCGTCCCGTGACGCCGCATCGCGCTCATCGCCGGTCAGCTCGCTCAGCTTGCCGTCGCGCATCTCCAGCAGACGGTCGGCGTGAATGAAGTAGTGATCGTCATGGCTGATGGCAAAAATGGTTTTTCCCATCGCCTGCATCAGCGGCAGCAGGACCTGATAAAACTCGCGACGGAAGTGCGGGTCCTGATCGGCGGCCCATTCATCCAGAAGGATGATGTCGCGCTCTTCGGCCAGCGCCAGCAGCAGCGCCACGCGCTTCTTCTGCCCTTTCGACAGCTTGAGATTCAGGATTTTGCCATCCTGAAGCTCCAGCTTGTGCGACATTTGCAGGTGCGCAAGCCACTTCTCCACCAGCGCCGGATCCGCCTGCTGCCCTTCCGGTCCCAGCAGCCGGTCGAACAGCCAGACGTCGGTAAATACCGCCGAGAAGAGCTTGCGGTAGTCCTCCGGTTTCTCCGCGCTCAGCGCTTTACCATCCAGCAAAATTTCACCCGACTGCGGCTGGTAGAGGCCCGTCAGCAGCATCGCCAGCGTGGATTTGCCGCTGCCGTTACCGCCGATCAGGAACAGCAGTTCGCCGCGGTGAATGGTCAGGTTGATCGGCCCCACTGAGAAGGCGTTATCCTGATAGCGGAAGGTAACGTTACGCAGCTCCAGCGTTTGCCAGTTCGGGAAGGCCTGCGGGCGCGGGAACTCAGCCTTAAACGGCGCAAGGTCGAACTTCTTCAGCTTGTTGAAGGCCACCTGTGCGCTCAGCAGCGTCGGCAGTGCGCCAACGGCCGACAGCAGCGGCGTGCGTAAAAACAGCAGCGTCAGGGAGTAGGTTGCCGCCACGTTGGTATCCGCCCACCCCAGGCTGTTCGCCATCCAGAACACCAGGCCAATCGCGCCCAGCATCATGATGTTGGACCAGTTCACGGCGCTCAGGTGGAACGTATCGGCGCGAATAATGTGATGACGATATTCGTGCGCATCCGGGATATAGAGATGGTTGAAGATATGTTCGGCGCGCTCGCGGTTCAGCGTCAGCTCTTTGCGCCCTTCCAGCACCGTCTGGTAATCGTTATAGAGCTTGTCTTCCGTTTCGCGCAGCACCGCCATGTGCTTATAGACGCGTGATACCAGCAGGAACCCGCCCCAGATGGTAATAACAATCCACAGCGCCGTTACCGCCAGCATTTTGCTGGAGAGCCAGGCGAGATAGGCTGCCGAGCCAAAGGTCAGGATGATCCCCTGCACCAGCTCCGGCAGGCGCACAAAGGCGATGGTAATGGCGCGCACATCGCTGGTCAGCCCCGCCAGCAGAGAAGCACTTCCCAGC
Source organism: Enterobacter cloacae complex sp. SHL022 (assembly GCF_049237785.1). Lineage (NCBI taxonomy): Bacteria > Pseudomonadati > Pseudomonadota > Gammaproteobacteria > Enterobacterales > Enterobacteriaceae > Enterobacter > Enterobacter cloacae complex sp. SHL022. The sequence continues at coordinate 613,222 of NZ_JBMKJH010000001.1, forward strand.
TGTTCGATGCGTTCCACTTGAGTATCAAGGATCCGTTTGATGAACTCACTGCGCAGACGGAAAACGAAGTGGTGGCCGAGCGCGGTCAGCGCCAGCTGTGACCCGAGCGTGACTGCCATCAGCAGCAGCAGTAAACCCAGAAATTCCGGCAGGACGGAGAGTGACGTGTCGACCATTTCGATCAAACGCACGTTAATGAAGGCAATCAGGCCGATCCCCAGCGCCGCGCTGGCAAGGCTTAACGCCATCACCGCGATAAAAGGCCAGCGATACTGCCGCCAGACAAGAAGAAGTAGTTGCATGCAGAGCAATCCGGACAAGAAAAATCAGCCAGCAGTGTAAACTGCCTTTCACACACATCAAGAATAATTCTTATTTTTATTCTCTGTACGCTGCCTGGCGGAACGTGAGGTTGTAGCGAAACGCCCCCGCCACCGGGTGATCGCCTGGTTTAAGCGGCTGAATACCGTGATAAAAAAGCCGTGATTCACCGCCCCAGACAACCACATCGCCATGCTCCAGCATCAGCCGTTTGAGCGGGTCGTTGCGCCGCAGGCCGCCAAACTGAAAGACAGCGGGCAGCCCAAGGGATACCGAGACAATCGGCGCGCGCAGGTCCGGCTCGTCCTTATCCTGATGCAAGGAGAGCTTTGCCCCAACGGCATAGCGGTTAATAAGACAGGCATCGGGTCGAAAATCAGGATAGCCGGCCGCCACGGCGGCATCATGACACAGCGCCTGAAACGCCTCCGGCATCGGCGGCCACGGCTGATCCGTCAGCGGATCGTACGCGGCATATACATAGCCCCGCTCATTCGTCGCCCATCCCAGTTCGCCGCAGTTGGTCATCGCCACGGACATGGTATACCCGCCTGGCGTAACCATATGGCGAAACGGCGAACGGGCGGTGACGGCTTTAATGCCGTCGAACAGCGCCGCCGCGCGGGAAAGCGCGAAGCGTCTCAGGATCGTCGCCCCCGGCGCGAGCGACTCCTGCCAGGGTTCAGCATCAGCAAAAAGATCGAGCATTATTCCTCCGGGTTGTTCGCCTCACGTTTCAACAATAGCATCTTACGCGCTGCGCCCCAGCGATAACCCGACAGCGCACCGTCGTTACGCACCACGCGATGACAGGGGATGACTATCGCCAGTTTGTTGGCACCGCAGGCCCCCGCCACGGCACGTACGGCATTGGGTTTACCAATGGCCTTCGCCACCTGCTGATAGCTTGCCGTTTCACCGCAGGGGATAGCCCGCAGCGCCTGCCAGACCTGCTGCTGGAAGGCGGTACCACGAATATCCAGCGGCAGCGTCAGCGGCGTCGCGCGGCTGTCGACAGAGGCAATAACCTGCCGAACACGCCCGGCAAACGCGCCTTCCATCGGTTCACGGACGGCAAGCGGAAACAGTGACAGCAGCTCAGCCGTCAGCCCGGCGTCGTCATCACCCAGCAGTATTGCGCAGATCCCGCGCTCGCTTTCCGCCACCAGACAGCGGCCCAGCGAGCAGTCACTGATGGCATAGCGGACCGCAGCCTCTCCGTTGCGGTACTGTTTTGCCGTCATGCCCAGCGCGCCGTTGGCTTTACGGTAGTAACTGCTGCCGTCCGGAAAGCCAGCGGCCAGTACGGCGTCGGTGATTTTACCGCCCTGTGCAAGCAGGCTGCGCAGGCGTTGTTCACGCGCGGCCTGCTGCCATGCTTTCGGCGTCATGCCGGTGACGGATTTAAACAAGCGGTGGAAATGGAACGGACTCATGGCAACCTGCTGCGCCAGTGCCTCCAGGTTCAGCGAGGCATCCTGTTCAAGCAGTCGACAGGCCAGCGCAATGTTGGCCTTTTTCTGTGCCATTGGGTCGCCCTGGTCCGGCCTACAGCGCTTACAGGGGCGGAAACCCGCCTGCGCGGCCTGGTGAGCATCAGGATAAAAGCAGACATTTTTACGCAGCGCGTGGCGGGCGCGGCAGGACGGACGACAATAAATGCCGGTCGTCTGCACGGCAAAGACAAACTGGTTATCCGCACGCGGATCGCGGACCAGTACGGCCTGCCAGCGATCCTCATCGGTAAGATAGGTTGTGTTTTTCATCATCGGCTCCTCTTACAAGCATACGCTCAGCTTGCCTGAACGCCACCGAACAAAAACCCGCAACCTTGCTTTTTAATTTTTTTCGCTCACCAGGAAGCCATTGAACTGCGGCGAACTCCAGGTTTTAAATCCGTCAGCCTCTTTGGTGATCATATAGACGGCCAGCCCTTCCTGACGCACCACCTCTTTGGCCTTCTCCGTGCCGAGCACCATCAATCCGGTATCCCAGGCATCCGCTTCCAGCGCGGTTGGGGCTATCACCGTCACGGACACCAGGTTGTGGGTAATCGGACGTCCGGTTTGCGGATCAATCACGTGCGAGATACGTTTGCCATCCAGCTCGTAATAGTTGCGGTAGCTTCCGGAGGTGCTTATACCGTGCCCGTTGATGTCGACAATCGCCTGCACCGCGTTCTGCTGATCGGTTGGTTTTTGGATGGCCACTCGCCACGGCCTGCCGCTGGCGTTCATGCCCCGGCTGACGAGCGCGCCCCCGACGGAAACCAGATAACGGGGAATGCCTTCCTGCGCCAGCAGGGCCGCGAGATGATCCGCAGCATACCCCTCGCCTACCGTGGAGAGATCCACAAACAGGTCGGGAATATCTTTTTGCAGGTATTGCTGACCATACTGGGAGATCACCGCCAGATGCTGTAACCCTGTACGCGCGCGGGCGTCGTCGATGGCGGCTTGATCGGGTGTAGTCACCGGCTGCTTGTTGGGGCCAAATCCCCACAGGTTCACCAGCGGCCCCACGGTCACATCCATTGCGCCGTTGGTTTTGTAGCCCACGCGCATGGCTTCCGTGACGATATCGGCCATTGCTTCGCTCACCGGCCACAGCGAGGTGCTGCTGGAGCGATTGAAACGCATCAGCGCTGAGTCATTTTTATAGGTAGAGAGTAGCTGATCGTCGGCATCCAGCTGCGCCTGAATTTTACCGCGTAGTTCTTCAGCGCGGGACTTATCAATATCCATCACGCTGACGCGCCAGAAGGTCCCCATGGTTTTCCCTTCCAGCACCGTCGCGGCGGGTGCGTCGATTTTTGCGGGCTGTGTGGAAGAGTCACACGCGGTCAGGAGTAAAAAAGTCGCCAGAACGCTGGCGCGTAAAAAAGTCATATCCATTGGTTATTATCCTCATGCCAGGGCGGCAAGAGTACACTAAAACAGCGTATTTGTAAGACCCTAAAAAAGCATGAAAAAAGGGGCCTGATGGCCCCTTTGTCGCTGTATGAGCAATTAGAACTGGTAAACCAGACCCAGCGCGACGATATCGTCAGTACCGATACCTGCTGCGCGAGTGAAGTCGTTCTCATCAACCAGGTTGATTTTGTAATCAACGTAGGTGGACATGTTTTTGTTGAAGTAGTAAGTCGCGCCAACATCAACATATTTCAGCAGATCCTGGTCGCCGTAGCCGTTTTCCAGGTCCTTACCTTTAGATTGCAGGTACGCCACGGATGGACGCAGACCGAAGTCGAACTGATACTGCGCAACCACTTCGAAGTTCTGCGCTTTGTTAGCCCAGCCCAGGTCGCCCGCACGGGTCGCGTTGTAAGTCTGAGTATACTGTGCAGCCAGGTAGATGTTGTTCGCGTCGTATTTCAGACCACCGGTATAGGTCTCTGCACGATCGCCTTCACCGTAGTAGCCCGCAGCGTTCTGGTCAGCAGTACGTTTAGAACTGGTGACTGCCGTACCGATAGCGAAGCCTTCGCCCAGATCGTAGGTCAGAGAGCCGCCGTAGCCATCACCGTTCTGACGCAGCGCGTCACGACCGTTGTTGGTCTGGCCTTCGCCGCTTGCGCTGCCGTTTTTACCCTGGTACTGCAACGCGAAGTTCAGACCATCAACCAGACCGAAGAAGTCCTGGTTACGGTAGGTCGCGAAGCCGTTACCACGCTGCTGCATGAAGTTGTCAGAACCGTAGGTGTCGCCGCCGAATTCCGGCAGAACGTCGGTCCATGAAGTCACATCGTAAACAACGCCGTAGTTACGACCGTAGTCGAATGAACCCGCATCAGCGAATTTCAGACCTGCGAACGCCACACGCGTCCATGAGTTGTTTTCGTTCTCACCAGAGTTACCCTGGATCTGGTATTCCCACTGGCCGTAACCGGTCAGCTGGTCGTTAACCTGAGTTTCGCCTTTGAAGCCCAGACGCATGTAGGTCTGGTCGCCGTCTGCACTGTCGTCATCAGAGAAATAGTGCAGACCATCCACTTTACCGTACAGATCTAATTTGTTGCCGTCTTTGTTATAAATTTCAGCCGCATTTGCTGCGCCTGCCACCAGCAGAGCTGGTACCAGGAGGGACAGTACTTTAACTTTCATTTTATTAACCCTCTGTTATATGCCTTATTATTTACCACTGCTTACTGGTCAACCCTCTTAACCAGTCGGCAAGTTCATTCTCCTCAAAAATGCAGAATAATCCAACAGGAATATGATACGAAAACTTTGAAGATGTTTCACTTTACCATCAAGATGTTTCAATTTGTAAATTTGGAGGAACTTTTACAGAGCATTAATAGTTTAAAAATATAGCACGGATAATCAAAACAAAAATATATCGCATTAAATTCAGCAAATTGCCGTAAAAAACAGTACAGCACTGAATGACAAAAAAATTCCCTTCAACACCACTAAAATAACCCTCGCTATCATCATTAACTTTATTTATTACCGTCATTCAGTTCTGAATGTCTGTTTATCCCTAATTGAACCGGATGCTTCGCATTCGGTTTTTTTTTACCTTTCTTTACTTCAACCTACATTTAATGTGCTACCGCTTGGTAATGATAACGACTATTAACTAAATCCCGAATACGGCTTGCACTTAATTGTTTTTATGCTATCGAAATTAATTTCTTGTTTATTCGTGCTATTTTTCTGCCGGTGCGATGGCGTATTTATACATTTCACGGGGTTTTGTACACCTTTCACCCGGGGACGTTGAAGCCGGTTACCCGGATAAAAAGTCAAGGTTATACCGATAACGACGCTGGAAATTCAGTTATTACCCTTTATACTGCCCTATCCCATTACTGCGCGGCCATTACGGGTTAAACACATCGATGAGTCAGACTGAAACTACCGCCCCGAGCAAATTCTCCCTTCTACCGGGCAGCATCACCCGTTTCTTTCTTCTGTTGATCGTTGTGCTGTTAGTCACAATGGGAGTGATGATCCAGAGCGCCGTTAACACCTGGCTTAAAGATAAAAGCTATCAAATCGTCGATATCACCCATGCGGTGCATAAACGCATTGATACGTGGCGCTATGCGACCTGGCAAATCTACGACAATATCGCTGCCGCGCCTGCCACCTCGTCAGGCGAAGGGTTGCAGGAAACGCGCCTTAAGCAGGATGTGTATTACCTTGAAAAACCGCAGCGCAAGACGGAAGCCCTGATTTTCGGCTCGCACGACAGCGCAACGCTTGAGATGACGCAGCGGATCTCCTCCTATCTGGACACCCTGTGGGGCGCCGAGACCGTACCGTGGTCCATGTATTACCTGAACGGTCAGGACAACAGCATGATCCTGATCTCGACCCTGCCGCTTAAGGATCTCTCGTCGGGCTTTAAAGAGACCACCGTTGGCAGTATTGTCGATTCCCGTCGGGCAGAAATGTTGCAACAGGCCAACGCGCTGGACGAGCGCGAAAGTTTCTCGTCATTACGCCGTCTTGCCTGGCAGAATGGTCACTACTTCACGCTGCGAACCACCTTTAACCAGCCGGGCCATCTGGCGACCGTGGTTGCCTTCGACCTGCCGATTAACGATCTCATCCCACCGGATATGCCGCTGGACAGCTTCCGTCTGGAGCCAGACAACAGCACCCAAAATATGCGCTCGCCGTCGGATAAAGAAGGCGCGGACAGCGTAGCCATCTCATTTAATGGCTCAAAGATTGAGATTGCCTCATCGCTCAACTCAACCGGTATGCGTCTGGTGTGGCAGGTGCCTTTTGGCACCCTGATGCTTGATACTCTGCAAAACATTCTGCTGCCGCTGCTGCTGAATATCGGCCTGCTGGCGCTGGCGCTGTTTGGTTACAGCACCTTCCGTTTCCAGTCGGGCCGCCAGAGCGACTCGACGTCGGTATCAGCCGGGACCAGCAACGAGCTGCGCATTCTTCGTGCCCTGAATGAAGAGATTATTTCCGTGCTGCCGCTTGGGGTGCTCGTTCACGATCAGGAGGCAAACCGCACGGTAATGAGCAATAAAATTGCCGATCACCTTCTGCCGCATCTTAACCTGCAAAATATTACGGCCATGGCGGACCAGCATCAGGGTGTCATCCAGGCCACCATTAATAATGAACTGTATGAGATCCGTCAGTTCCGCAGTCAGGTCGCGTCGCGCACGCAAATCTTCATCATTCGCGATCAGGATCGCGAAGTGCTGGTGAATAAAAAGCTCAAGCAGGCGCAAAGGCTGTACGAGAAAAACCAGCATGGCCGCGCCGCGTTTATGCAAAATATTGGCGATGCCTTTAAACAGCCGTTGAAGTCACTCGCCACGCAGATTGCTGATCTGAGCACGCCAGAAAGCCGACAGCTAAGCAGCCAGGCCGATTCACTGGTTCGTCTGGTGGACGAAATCCAGCTTGCGAACATGCTGGAGAATGACATCTGGAAGGGCACCCCTACGCTCTTCTCCATCCAGGACCTGATTGATGAGGTGGTGCCGGAAGTCCTGCCGGTGATCAAGCGCAAGGGACTCCAGCTGCTGATCAACAACCATTTACCGGCCAACGACGAACGTCATGGCGATCGCGATGCCCTGCGTCGCATCCTGATGATGTTGATTCAGTATGCCGTCACCACGACGCAGATCGGCAAGATCACCCTTGAAGTCAGCACCGATGAGTCCACCGACGATCGTCTGACGTTCCGCATCCTGGATACGGGCGAAGGCGTGACCGTGAGCGAAATTGATAACCTGCACTTCCCGTTCCTGAACGATACCCAGCGCGACCACTACGGTAAGGCGAATGCCCTCACCTTCTGGCTTTGCGATCAGCTGGCGCGTAAGCTGGGCGGTCATCTGAACATTAAGGCGCGCGAATCCCTCGGCACCCGCTACTCTTTACACGTTAAAATGGCGGCGAATCCACAGGAAGAGGATGAAGAGCGTCTGCTGGACGATGTGGTGGTGATGGTGGATGTGACCTCCAGTGAGATCCGAAATATCGTCGTACGTCAGCTGGAAAACTGGGGTGCGTCCTGCATTACCCCGGACGAAAGGCTCGCGAGTCAAGAATTTGATCTATTTTTAACTGATAATCCGTCTAATCTTACTGCCTCAGGCTTGCTTTTAAGCGATGATGAGCCAGGCGTGCGGAAAATCGGCCCTGGGCAGCTGCGCGTCAACTTTAATATGAGCAATGCAATGCAGGAAGCTGTATTACAACTGATTGAAGAGAATCTGGCGCAGGAAGAGATCCTGGAGTCACCGTTAGGCGGCGATGAAAATGCCGAACTCCATGCCAGCGGATATTATTCGCTCTTCGTTGATACAGTACCAGATGATGTTAAGCGGTTGTATACTGAGTCCGCTGCGCAGGATTTTGCAGCGCTGGCACAGACAGCACACCGGCTTAAAGGGGTGTTTGCCATGCTTAATCTGGTTCCCGGCAAGCAGTTATGTGAAACGCTGGAACATCTAATTCGTGAGAAAGATGCCTCTGGCATTGAAAAATACATCAGCGACATTGACGCTTACGTCAAGAGCTTGCTGTAGCAAGGTAGCCTTATACATGAACAATATGAACGTAATTATTGCCGATGACCATCCGATTGTACTGTTCGGTATTCGCAAATCACTTGAACAGATCGAGTGGGTGAATGTAGTCGGTGAATTTGAAGATTCCACAGCCCTCATTAACAACCTGCCTAAACTTGATGCGCACGTGCTCATTACCGATCTCTCCATGCCTGGAGATAAATACGGTGATGGGATCACGCTCATCAAATACATTAAACGCCACTTCCCGGACATTTCGATCATTGTTCTGACCATGAACAATAACCCGGCGATCCTGAGCGCCGTTCTGGATCTCGATATTGAAGGGATTGTGCTGAAACAAGGCGCACCTACCGATCTTCCAAAAGCGCTGGCGGCGCTACAGAAAGGGAAGAAATTCACTCCTGAGAGCGTCTCACGCCTGCTTGAAAAAATCAGCGCGGGTGGTTATGGCGACAAGCGTCTCTCGCCTAAAGAGAGTGAAGTTCTGCGTCTGTTCGCTGAAGGTTTCCTGGTCACTGAAATCGCCAAGAAGCTGAACCGCAGTATTAAAACCATCAGTAGCCAGAAAAAATCCGCGATGATGAAGCTGGGTGTGGATAACGATATCGCCCTGCTGAACTATCTCTCTTCCGTGACGCTGAGCGCAACGGACAAAGACTGATCTTCGCTGTCTATGCCGGGTGGCGCTCGCGCTTACCCGGCCTACAAACCCCGCAGGCCCGCGCAAGCGCAGCGCCGCCGGGCACATAAAAAAGGCCCTTTCGGGCCTTTTTTATTGTCTCGCTTTTCGTACCCGCTCCGCATAGACGGATAGCGTCTGCTTCAGTACATCCAGCGTGACCGGCTTCGACAGGCAGCTGTCCATTCCCGACTCCAGACAGCGCTGCTTCTCCTCCGCCAGCGCGTTGGCTGTCACCCCCACCACCGGCAGCGTCAGCCCCAGCTGCCGGATACGCTGCGTCAGACGGTAGCCGTCCATGTTAGGCATGTTCACATCGCTGAGCACAATATCAATATGGTTCTTACTTAAGACATTCAGGGCATCCACGCCATCATTGGCCGTTTTACACTGATAGCCCAGAGAGCCAAGCTGGTCTGCGAGCAGACGACGGTTAATCGGATGATCGTCGACGACCAGAATCATCATATCGTCGTTCACCGACGCCAGCTCATCAGGGGAAGCCAGCACGGTGGCGCCGTCGCTGTCTTCAAGCTGCACGCTGTAAATGCGCGCCAGCAAGCCCAGCAGCTCGTGCGGTGTCGCCACGCTGTGCACCCATACTCCAGGCGAACGCTCAAGCGGAATACCGATATGACGGCGGCAGAACATCACCACGCCGCGCCCCGCCCACGCCTGTTCCGGCTCAACGTCGGTGATCAGCATGTCATCCGCGCCCGGCGTCTGGCCTTCGTAGCGCGAAACCCGCACGCCGCTGCTGGTCAGCATTGAGGTCAGGAAATCATGTAAGGAGGCGTTGTGCACCGCCAGCCAGCAGTGCTTATCGCTCAGGCCGTCGACCGTGGTTTTCGCCGGATAATGCGCCGAATAGAGCGGAATACGAATGGTGAACTGGCTGCCCATACCCGGCTCAGTATCGACGGAGATATCCCCGTCCATCATGCTGATTAGCTTCTCGCAAATCGCCAGACCTAGCCCGGTCCCCTGAAAATTACGCTGGACGCCGGTTCCCACCTGGAAGAACGGATCGAACAGGCGAACAACTTCTTTCGCCGGAATCCCCACCCCCGTGTCGCGCACGCGAATGGTCAAGTACTCCCCTGCCCGACACACGTGCAGCACAATACAGCCGATATCGGTGAATTTGATGGCGTTGCTCAGCAGGTTTGATATGACCTGTTGCAGACGCATCGGATCGCCATGCAGCGTCAGGGGCACATCCGGCTCGATAAAGCAGTACAGCCCAAGCTGTTTACGCACCACCAGCGGCAGATAGTTGGCGCAGATATGGTTCATCACCTCGCGCGGGGAGAACTCGCGCGGCTCTATTTTCAACTGCTCGGATTCAATTTTAGAGAAGTCGAGAATATCGCTGATGATTTTCAGCAGCAGGCTGGACGAGTTGTTCATGGCCGTCACCAGCCGGTCGACCCCTTTCGGCAGCTCTTTGGTCTGGAGCAGATCGAGGTTACCGATAATACCGTACAGCGGCGTACGCAGCTCATGGCTGACGGTCGCGAGGAACATCGATTTCGACTGACTGGCCTGCTCCGCCGCCTGCGCCATATCCTGCAACGACTCTTCCATTTTCACGCGCGCAGAGACGTCCACCAGCACGCAAATCGCCACGTTTTCATTACGGTAGCGCGAATGGACAAAGCTGATTTGCAGGTTGGTGTGGGTGCTGGTCAGCACATCCACAAAGTTAACCTGTTGCCCACAGATGATCTGCGTTAACCGCTGACGGTCTTCATGCGTGAGCATGTTCAGGTAGTTATGGGCAAGCTCGTTACTGAGGATATTTGTCCCGTCCTGAGTACGCAGGATGCAGATCCCTACCGGCGCCGAGGCGACAATTTTACGGTTAAACTGCTCGTGCTCCTCCAGACGCTGAGCATCCGCCTCCGCCGGAATAAAGATCCGCCGCTCATACATTCTCGCCAGCATAAACAGCGCGACGCCTACCGCGATGTTCAGCAAAATGGCGTTAAGTATCAGGATGCGAATGCGCTCCAGGACCTTGTCCACCGGCAGCGAGTAGACAATGCTCAGCGACGATGGCGGTAAACTTTTCTTCAGCACCAGCTCGCGGAACCCGGAGGTATAGCCAAACCATGACCGCTCCTGCATCCAGTTGGGTTCCACCTTCAGGCGGTTTTCAGGCCCGGTAAGGGAGATGAGCGGATGGCCGTTTTCATCCAGAATGGTCACGCCCATCGGCAGACTGCCCGGCGTGAAGAAGTTTTCCATGCGGATGGTTTGTTCAATCCCCAGCAGCGCTTGCAGGCGGTTTCCGAGGTAAACCGGAGTCAGGGCATAGAAATAGCCGACCCCCATGCGCGGCCCCTGGCTTATCCAGAAGATGTTGTTCCCGCGCTCTTCCTGAGGCGCATTACGGTATTTCACTATGCGCTCATGCAGACTTTTCAGCGCGTCTTCACGTTCGACGGGCATATCCCGCAGGCCGAAATCTGCCATGCAGAGATTTTCGTTGCTAATCAGATAGACGCGGTTCAGATCGTAAGCGGCCGAGAAGTTATCGCGCCAGTAGCGCATAAACCATGACAGGGACTCCAGTGAACCACGCCAGGCTTTGCCCATGGCGGAACAATCGGAATCCGGGAAGAGCGGTTCGAAATCAGGCACTTCGGTTTTTTCATCCCGACCGCGGATGGCAAGAATGCCGTTCTCCGCCGTCAGTCGATTCTCAGCAATATACTTAAGCTCTTTCATCACGTCAGACGTACGCTGGATATAGCGCTGAGCCTGATCCGAGCTCAAATTAAACTCCTGGCGGATCTCCGCTTCTTTCTGGTGTAACGCGTTAACGATGTAAAACACCGAGAGCAGTGCCACCAGCAACCATAGCAGTAGCGCAAGCGCCCGAAACAGATAGCGGGAGACTTTTAACGTGGTACGAAAGGAGACGAGGTATTTCAAAGGGGCGAGGCTCCGCCGTCGGGGTCAAAAAGAATGTGGTTAAGGTAGCGGTAAACGCGGCTTGTCGCAACGTTCACTTGTCTGCTTGCGCAAAACAAAAGGGCCGGAAACCGGCCCTTTATGCGTCAGGAGACGTTACTCGTCAGCGTCATCCGCTGCTTCATCATCGGTGTCCGCTTCCGGGGCGATTTCATCATCCCCTTCCGCGACGCTGCCGTCGATAGAGTCAAGCTCTTCGTCATCCACCGGCTCAGCAACGCGTTGCAGACCGACGACGTTTTCATCTTCCGCAGTGCGGATGAGGATAACGCCCTGGGTGTTACGACCTACCACGCTGATCTCTGACACGCGGGTACGCACCAGCGTACCGGCATCGGTGATCATCATGATCTGGTCCGCGTCGTCCACCTGCACCGCGCCAACAACGGAACCGTTGCGCTCGGTCACTTTGATGGAGATAACGCCCTGCGTGCCGCGAGACTTGGTCGGGTATTCGCTTTCCGCCGTACGTTTACCGTAGCCGTTCTGGGTGACGGTCAGGATTGCGCCTTCGCCACGAGGAACGATCAGGGAAACAACGGAGTCTTCACCCGCCAGCTTGATACCACGCACGCCGGTCGCCGTACGACCCATTGCGCGAACGGCGTTCTCTTTGAAGCGCACCACTTTACCGGCGGCAGAGAAGAGCATCACTTCATCAGAACCGGACGTCAGATCCACGCCGATCAGTTCGTCGCCTTCGTTCAGGTTCACCGCGATAATCCCGGCGGAACGTGGACGGCTGAATTCGGTCAGCGCGGTTTTCTTCACGGTACCGCTCGCGGTCGCCATAAAGACGTTCACGCCCTCTTCGTACTCGCGTACTGGCAGAATGGCGGTGATACGTTCGTTCGCTTCCAGCGGCAGCAGGTTGACGATTGGACGTCCACGCGCGCCACGGCTTGCTTCCGGCAGCTGATAGACTTTCATCCAGTACAGACGGCCCCGGCTGGAGAAGCAGAGGATCGTGTCATGGGTGTTCGCCACCAGCAGACGATCAATGAAGTCTTCTTCTTTAATACGCGCCGCAGATTTGCCTTTACCGCCCCGACGCTGAGCTTCGTAGTCGGTCAACGGCTGATACTTCACGTAGCCCTGGTGAGACAGCGTCACTACCACGTCTTCGCGGTTGATCAGATCTTCAATGTTGATATCAGAGCTGTTGGCCGTGATTTCGGTGCGACGCTCGTCGCCGAACTGATCGCGAACCAGCTCCAGCTCTTCACGGATCACTTCCATCAGGCGCTCTGCGCTACCCAGGATATGCAGCAGCTCGGCAATCTGCTCCAGCAGCTCTTTGTACTCGTCGAGCAGTTTTTCATGCTCAAGGCCGGTCAGTTTCTGCAAACGCAGATCCAGAATCGCCTGGGCCTGCTGTTCAGTCAGGTAGTACTGACCGTCACGCACGCCGAATTCCGGCTCCAGCCACTCAGGACGCGCAGCGTCATCGCCGGCACGTTCCAGCATCGCCGCCACGTTGCCCAGATCCCATGGACGCGCAACCAGCGACGCCTTCGCTTCTGCTGGCGTCGGCGCACGGCGGATCAGCTCGATGATCGGGTCGATGTTCGCCAGCGCAACGGCCAGTGCTTCAAGGATATGGGCACGGTCGCGCGCTTTGCGCAGTTCGAAGATGGTACGGCGAGTCACCACTTCACGGCGGTGACGCACGAACGCGCTCAGGATCTCTTTCAGGTTCATGATCTTCGGCTGGCCATGGTGCAGCGCAACCATGTTGATACCGAAGGAGACCTGAAGCTGAGTCTGGGAGTAAAGGTTGTTCAACACAACTTCACCCACCGCGTCGCGCTTGATTTCAATCACGATGCGCATACCGTCTTTGTCAGACTCGTCACGCAGCGCGCTGATGCCTTCAACGCGTTTTTCTTTTACCAGCTCGGCGATTTTTTCAATCAGTCGCGCTTTGTTCACCTGATACGGGATCTCGTGAACAATAATGGTTTCACGGCCGGTTTTGGCGTCCGCTTCCACTTCGGCGCGGGCACGGATGTAAATCTTGCCGCGACCGGTACGGTACGCTTCTTCAATACCGCGACGGCCATTGATGATTGCCGCCGTCGGGAAGTCCGGGCCCGGGATGTGTTCCATCAGCCCTTCAATGCTGATGTCTTCATCGTCAATGTAGGCCAGGCAGCCGTTGATCACTTCCGTGATATTGTGCGGCGGAATGTTGGTTGCCATACCGACGGCGATACCGGACGAACCGTTCACCAGCAGGTTTGGGATCTTCGTTGGCATGACGTCAGGAATTTTTTCCGTGCCGTCGTAGTTATCAACGAAATCAACCGTCTCTTTTTCCAGGTCAGCCATCAGCTCATGGGCAATCTTCGCCAGACGGATTTCCGTATAACGCATTGCCGCGGCGGAGTCGCCGTCGATAGAACCAAAGTTACCCTGACCATCTACCAGCATGTAACGCAGCGAGAAGGGCTGCGCCATACGGACAATGGTGTCGTACACCGCGGAATCACCATGAGGATGGTATTTACCGATTACGTCACCAACGACACGGGCAGATTTTTTGTAGGCTTTATTCCAGTCATTGCCCAATACGTTCATGGCGTATAGTACGCGACGGTGTACCGGCTTCAGGCCATCGCGGACGTCCGGCAGCGCACGGCCAACAATGACCGACATCGCATAGTCCAGATAGGAGCTTTTCAGCTCTTCCTCGATGTTAACCGGTGTAATTTCTCTCGCAAGGTCGCTCATCTAACCGCTATCCCTCTACTGTATCCCGGATTCAAAGGTCGCAAATTATAACACAGCCGCGGTGATACAGGTAAACCTATACGCTTTATTCACAGGGATTGCCTGATATACTCATTTGTCTTGCTAAATAAGGAGTAAAAGCGCCCATGAATGCCGAAAAATCCCCGGTGGCTCACAACGTTGACCACGAAGAGATTGCCAAATTTGAAGCGGTGGCGTCCCGCTGGTGGGATCTCGAAGGTGAGTTCAAACCTCTGCATCGTATTAACCCGCTGCGTCTGGGCTATATCGCGGAGCGTTCCGGCGGTCTGTTCGGTAAGAAAGTGCTCGACGTCGGCTGCGGCGGCGGCATCCTGGCGGAAAGTATGGCGCGTGAAGGGGCCACCGTCACCGGTCTGGACATGGGCTTCGAACCTCTACAGGTTGCGCGTCTTCATGCGCTGGAGTCCGGCATACAGGTAGAATACGTTCAGGAAACCGTGGAAGAGCACGCGGCAAAACATGCGCACCAGTATGACGTGGTGACCTGCATGGAGATGCTGGAGCACGTTCCCGATCCGCAGTCGGTCGTCAGCGCCTGTGCAAACCTGGTGAAACCGGGTGGACAGGTCTTCTTCTCGACCATCAACCGCAACGGCAAAGCCTGGCTGATGGCCGTGGTAGGCGCGGAATATGTGCTGCGCATGGTGCCGAAAGGGACGCACGACGTGAAGAAGTTCATCAAGCCTGCCGAACTGCTGGGCTGGGTTGACCAGACATGGCTTAAGGAGCAGCACATGACGGGCCTGCACTACAACCCGTTGACGGATAAATTCAAACTTGCCCCAGGTGTGGATGTTAACTATATGTTGCACACAACCGCCAAAAACGACTAACGTCATTCGTTATTCTTATAAAGATTGCGCGACATCATGTTGCGCAATTCTGACCTCCCGTTGAAGAAATCAGCACTCGATCAAATTTTGAATTTTTTTTCTTAATTATTGACATCTCTTCCAGGCCTTACGGCACGAGGACTTAGCCTTTTTTACCCTTTCACAACCTCAATTTAACGTCAAAATCAACCCTTGTACTGAAAAGAATCCTTACTAGAATACTCACCATATAGCGTTCTTCTTATCGCAAAACCCCTATATGTAGTATTTATCCACAGAGTTAGTCACAAGACGGGTCTGTGGATAAGCGGGGGATATTTTTTATTTCACGGACAGGTAAAAACCCACATGAATCAGAGTCTGCTGGTGACAAAGCGCGACGGTACCACCGAGCGTATCAATCTGGACAAAATCCATCGAGTTCTCGACTGGGCAGCAGAAGGACTGAACAACGTATCTATCTCCCAGGTTGAACTGCGTTCTCACATTCAGTTCTACGACGGCATCAAAACGTCTGATATCCACGAAACCATTATCAAAGCAGCGGCAGATCTGATCTCCCGCGACGCACCGGATTATCAGTACCTCGCTGCGCGTCTGGCGATTTTCCACCTGCGTAAAAAAGCCTACGGTCAGTTCGAGCCGCCGAAGCTTTACGATCACGTAGTGAAAATGGTTGAGCTGGGCAAATACGACACGCATCTGCTGGAAGACTATACGGAAGAAGAGTTCGAGCAGATGAACGGGTTTATCGATCACTGGCGCGACATGAACTTCTCCTACGCGGCGGTGAAGCAGCTCGAAGGCAAATACCTGGTTCAGAACCGTGTAACCGGTGAGATCTACGAAAGCGCCCAGTTCCTCTATATTCTGGTGGCCGCCTGCCTGTTCTCTAATTATCCACGCGAAACCCGTCTGGACTACGTGAAGCGTTTCTACGATGCGGTCTCTACGTTCAAGATTTCTCTGCCTACGCCAATCATGTCTGGCGTGCGCACCCCTACCCGTCAGTTCAGCTCCTGCGTGCTGATCGAGTGCGGTGACAGCCTGGATTCCATCAACGCGACTTCCAGCGCCATCGTGAAATACGTTTCCCAGCGTGCCGGTATCGGCATCAACGCCGGTCGTATCCGTGCGCTTGGCAGCCCGATCCGCGGCGGTGAAGCGTTCCACACCGGCTGTATCCCGTTCTACAAGCACTTCCAGACGGCAGTAAAATCCTGCTCTCAGGGCGGCGTGCGCGGTGGCGCTGCGACCCTGTTCTACCCGATGTGGCACCTGGAAGTGGAAAGCCTGCTGGTTCTGAAGAACAACCGCGGCGTGGAAGGCAACCGCGTGCGTCACATGGACTACGGCGTGCAGATCAACAAGCTGATGTACACCCGCCTGCTGAAAGGGGAAGACATCACCCTATTCAGCCCATCCGACGTCCCGGGCCTGTATGACGCGTTCTTCGCCGATCAGGATGAGTTCGAGCGTCTGTACACCAAATATGAAAAAGACGACAGCATCCGTAAGCAGCGCGTGAAGGCGGTCGATCTGTTCTCCCTGATGATGCAGGAACGTGCTTCTACCGGCCGTATCTACATCCAGAACGTTGACCACTGCAACACCCACAGCCCGTTCGATCCGGTGGTTGCGCCAGTGCGCCAGTCCAACCTGTGCCTGGAGATCGCCCTGCCGACCAAACCGCTGGACGATGTGAACGACGAAAACGGCGAAATCGCGCTGTGTACGCTCTCTGCGTTCAACCTGGGTGCGATTAAGAGCCTGGACGAGCTGGAAGAGCTGGCGGTGCTGGCTGTTCGTGCCCTCGACGCCCTGCTGGACTACCAGGATTACCCAATCCCGGCGGCAAAACGCGGCGCAATGGGTCGTCGCACTTTAGGTATCGGCGTAATCAACTTCGCCTACTGGCTGGCGAAAAACGGCAAGCGTTACTCCGACGGCAGCGCCAACAATCTGACGCACCAGACGTTCGAAGCGATCCAGTACTACCTGATGAAAGCCTCTAACGAGCTGGCGAAAGAGCAAGGCGCGTGCCCGTGGTTCAACGAAACCACTTACGCGAAAGGCATTCTGCCGATCGACACCTATAAAAAAGACCTGGATGCGATCGTCAGCGAGCCGCTGCACCTCGACTGGGAAGGCCTGCGCGAGTCCATTAAAACTCACGGCCTGCGTAACTCCACGCTCTCTGCCCTGATGCCGTCCGAGACCTCTTCGCAGATCTCCAACGCCACTAACGGTATTGAGCCACCGCGCGGGCACGTCAGCATTAAAGCGTCGAAAGACGGCGTGCTGCGTCAGGTGGTACCGGATTACGAAACGCTGGGTGACAACTACGAGCTGCTGTGGGAAATGCCAAACAACGACGGCTACCTCCAACTGGTGGGTATCATGCAGAAGTTTATCGACCAGTCGATCTCTGCCAATACCAACTACGACCCGACGCGCTTCCCGTCCGGCAAGGTACCGATGCAGCAGCTGTTGAAGGACCTGCTGACAGCCTACAAATTTGGCGTGAAAACGCTGTACTATCACAACACCCGTGATGGTGCGGAAGACGCCCAGGACGACCTGGCGCCGTCAATTCAGGACGATGGCTGCGAAAGCGGCGCATGTAAGATCTAATAAATTCCCTCACCCTAACCCTCTCCCACAGGGAGAGGGAACTCTTTCCCCCTCTCCCTGTGGGAGAGGGCCGGGGTGAGGGGAAATAACACCACAGGACTCACCGCAATGGCATATACCACCTTTTCACAGACGAAAAACGACCAGCTCAAAGAGCCGATGTTCTTCGGCCAGCCGGTCAACGTGGCACGCTACGATCAGCAAAAATATGACATCTTCGAAAAGCTGATTGAAAAGCAACTCTCCTTCTTCTGGCGTCCGGAAGAAGTTGACGTTTCCCGCGACCGTATCGATTTCCAGGCGCTGCCGGAACACGAAAAGCACATCTTCCTCAGCAACCTGAAGTACCAGACGCTGCTGGACTCCATTCAGGGACGTAGTCCGAACGTGGCGCTGCTGCCGCTAATCTCGATTCCTGAGCTGGAAACCTGGGTAGAAACCTGGGCGTTCTCCGAGACGATCCACTCCCGCTCTTACACCCACATCATCCGCAACATTGTGAACGATCCGGCGGTGGTGTTTGACGATATCGTCACCAACGAACAGATCCAGAAGCGCGCCGAAGGCATTGCGCACTACTACGACGAGCTGATCGAGATGACCAGCTACTGGCATCTGCTGGGCGAAGGCACGCATAACGTGAACGGCAAAACCGTTACCGTAAACCTGCGGGCCCTGAAAAAGCAGCTCTATCTGTGCCTGATGAGCGTCAACGCGCTGGAAGCAATCCGCTTCTACGTGAGCTTCGCCTGCTCCTTCGCGTTTGCCGAGCGCAAGCTGATGGAAGGTAACGCCAAAATTATCCGTCTGATCGCCCGTGACGAAGCCCTGCACCTGACCGGTACCCAGCACATGCTGAACCTGCTGCGCAGCGGTGCGGACGACCCGGAGATGGCGGAAATCGCCGAAGAGTGCAAACAGGAGTGCTACGACCTGTTCTTGCAGGCCGCCCAGCAGGAGAAAGAGTGGGCAGACTACCTGTTCCGCGACGGCTCCATGATTGGCCTGAACAAAGACATTCTGTGCCAGTACGTGGAGTACATCACTAACATCCGCATGCAGGCTGTGGGTCTCGATCTGCCATTCCAGACGCGCTCTAACCCAATTCCGTGGATCAATACCTGGCTGGTGTCCGATAACGTGCAGGTTGCGCCGCAGGAAGTGGAAGTGAGTTCTTATCTGGTCGGTCAGATTGATTCTGAAGTCAACACCGACGACCTGAGCGACTTCCAGCTCTGATGAGCCGCGTAACGCTGAGCCTTTCTGGTACAGAGGTGTTGTGCCAGGAAGAGCATCCTTCTCTGCTGGTGGCGCTTGAAGCGCATCAGGTGGAGGTAGAGTACCAGTGTCGTGAAGGCTATTGCGGTTCGTGCCGCTGCCGTCTGGTCGCAGGCCAGGTGGACTGGCTGACCGAACCGCTGGCCTTTATCAATGAAGGGGAAATTTTGCCCTGCTGCTGCCGGGCAAAAGGCGATATTGAGATCGAGATGTAAAAAAGGGCCTTACGGCCCTTTTTCTATTATAAGAACGTCACCGCTTTATCCGGGAAATCCGTAAACAGCCCGTCCACGTCCGCCTGCTTATACAACACCTCGTAAAGCTGATTCACATCGGTGGCATATGGCGGCAGCTGATCGGCACGCACCGTGTACGGATGCACCTGCATCTTGCTGGCGTGCGCCTCTTTCACCATCGCCGTCAGCTTCACGTGGCCAGGCGTTGAGCCTTCCGCCACCAGCATGTGATAATCCGGCCCGATGCCGTCAGCGTACTGCGCAATCTGCTTCATCGCGCCCGGCTTGAACATCCAGTCGTAGCTGTAATTCATCCACTTCCCGTCCGGCTGTTTCTCCTGGGTTTCATTCCAGTCGGTATAGGCAATCAGCTGCACCAGATTGAGATCCATCCCCATCTTCGGCTCCAGCTCGGTTTTGATGCGCTTCAGCTCGGCGGCGTCAAAACACTGCAGGAAAACCTTATCCTGCTTGCTGGTGTAGCCGTACTTTTTCAGTACCTCCAGCGTCTTCGCGGCAATGTCCTTCCCTTCCTGATGGTGGAACCATGGGGCTTTGATTTCCGGGTAGATGCCGATGTTTTTACCGGTGGAGTGGTTCAGTCCCTGAACAAACTCAATCTCTTCCTGGAAGGTATGGATCCGGAAGTCAGATTTGCCCATCGGGAAACGTCCCGGATAGACCTGCACCTTCTTGCCGTTTTCAATCTCGAAGCCTTCGGTGAACTTCAGGGAGCGGATCTCCGCCAGCGTGAAGTCGATAGCGTAGTAGCGACCATCTTTACGGGCGCGATCCGGGAAACGCTCTGCCACGTCCGTCACGCGGTCAAGATAATGGTCGTGCAGGACGACCAGCTGGTCGTCCTTCGTCATCACCAGATCCTGCTCCAGATAATCCGCGCCCTGGGCATAGGCCATCGCTTTTGCCGGCAGCGTATGCTCCGGCAGATAACCGCTGGCGCCACGGTGGGCGATCACGATCTTATCTGCCGCCAGCGCGGAGCCTGTCATCAGGCCCGCCAGCAGCAGGCCGGTTGCTAACTGAGTTAATTTCATCCCAATGCTCCTTATTGACGACGCGCCAGCACTTCGGCGTGGTGACGTTTTTCACCAATCATCACAACAACCAGCAGCAGTACCGCCAGCACGCTTCCGCCGATCATCACCATAAAGCCGCCGTCCCAGCCGAAGAAGTCAACGGTATAGCCCACAATGGCGCTCGCCGCGACCGAACCGCCGAGATAGCCGAACAGACCGGTAAAGCCCGCAGCCGTGCCTGCCGCTTTCTTCGGTGCCAGCTCCAGCGCGTGCAGGCCGATCAGCATAACCGGACCATAAATCAGGAAGCCGATGACGATCATACAGGCCATATCCACACCCGGATTACCCGGCGGGTTAAGCCAGTAAACGACCGTCGCGATGGTCACCAGCGTCATAAAGAACACGCCCGTTGCCCCACGGTTGCCCTTAAACACTTTGTCCGACATCCAGCCGCAGATCAGCGTGCCGGGAATGCCCGCGTATTCATACAGGAAATAGGCCCAGGAAGATTTATCCAGCGCGAAGTGCTTCACCTCTTTCAGGTAAGTCGGGGACCAGTCGAGGATGCCGTAACGCAGCAGGTAGACAAACACGTTCGCCACCGCGATGTACCACAGCAGCTTGTTCGGCAGCACGTACTTCATGAAGATCTGCTTTGCCGTCAGCTCTTCTTCGTGCTTCTCGCTGTAATCATCCGGGTAGTCGTTTTTATACTCTTCGATCGGCGGCAGGCCGCAGGACTGTGGGGTGTCGCGCATCAGAGCGAAGGCGATAATCGCCACCAGAATGGCGCCAAAGGCTGGCATATAGAGCGCGGCATGCCAGTCGTTGAACCAGGCCATCCCCAGCAGGAACAGCAGCGGCGGAAGCCCGCCCCCGACGTTATGCGCACAGTTCCAGACCGATACAATTCCACCACGCTCTTTCTGTGACCACCAGTGAACCATGGTGCGTCCGCATGGCGGCCATCCCATCCCCTGGAACCAGCCGCAGAGGAACAGCAGCACGAACATGATGGCAATGCTTGAGGTCGCCCACGGCACAAAGCCCATGAACAGCATCACCGCTGCCGCGAGGATCAGACCGGCGGGCAGGAACACGCGCGGATTCGAACGATCCGACACCGACCCCATAATGAACTTTGAAAAACCGTACGCGATGGAGATCCCCGACAGCGCAAATCCCAGATCGCCGCGAGAGAAGCCCTGCTCCACCAGGTACGGCATGGCGAGCGCAAAGTTTTTACGTACCAGATAGTACGCCGCATACCCGAAGAAGATCCCGAGGAAGATTTGCCAACGCAGACGGCGGTAGAGAGGATCAATCTCTGCCTCTGGCAGTCGCGCCCGATGTGGCGCAGGTTTAAAGATACTGAGCATAACAGCCTCCGTGGCCTTTCAAAAAATGACCGGGCATCTCGCGCCCGGCTACAGAGGCGGCGATGTTAAGAAATCACGGTGAATGTTACTGTGAATCAACGCACAGATTGTTACAGAAATATGACAGAATGCGCAAAAAAGCGCATGAAATCACGTTTCACTTTCGAATTTCGCGCGTTTATGTTCGAAATCAAACAAACCACACGATCAATGTGGCTAAATGCAAAAAAACGAACATAGAGGAAAGGCAATGACAATTCACGATCCACGCTTCAGCGATGTGATTATCATTGGCGGTGGCGCGACGGGTGCCGGCATCGCACGCGACTGCGCCCTGCGGGGATTGAGCGTCACGCTTCTGGAACGCCACGATATCGCCACCGGCGCGACGGGACGTAACCACGGTCTGTTGCACAGCGGCGCCCGCTATGCGGTCACTGACGCTGAGTCAGCGCGCGAGTGTATCGCTGAAAACCAGATCCTCAGGCGCATCGCCCGCCACTGCGTTGAACCGACCAACGGTCTTTTTATCACCCTTCCAGAAGACGACCTCGGCTTTCAGCAAACCTTTATCACCGCCTGCACGGCGGCAGGCATTCAGGCCGAGGCGATCGATCCTGCGCAGGCGCGCCGTCTTGAACCCTCGGTAAACCCGGCGTTACTGGGCGCGGTAAAAGTACCGGACGGAACCGTTGATCCTTTCCGCCTGACCGCCGCCAATATGCTCGACGCGCGGGAACATGGCGCCCAGATCCTGACCGGGCATCACGTCACCGGGCTTATTCGCGAAGGGAATACCGTGCGCGGAGTGCGCGTGTTTGATGCGCAGTACAACGAACACCGCGAGCTGTATGCCGCCGTCGTGGTCAACGCGGCGGGGATCTGGGGCCAGCGCATCGCGGAATACGCGGACCTGTCGGTGCGCATGTTCCCGGCGAAAGGCTCGCTGCTGATCCTCGACCACCGCATCAATAACCATGTCATCAACCGCTGCCGTAAACCGTCTGACGCCGATATCCTCGTGCCGGGGGACACCATTTCGTTAATCGGCACGACTTCAATGCATGTGGACTACAGCGAAATTGATTACAACCGCGTCACCGCTCAAGAGGTGGATATCCTGCTGCGCGAAGGGGAAAAGCTGGCCCCGGTGATGGCGCAGACGCGTATTCTGCGTGCCTACGCGGGCGTGCGTCCCCTCGTCGCCAGCGATAACGATCCGAGCGGGCGTAACGTCAGCCGCGGCATCGTACTGCTCGATCACGCCGAACGTGACGGCATGGACGGATTTATCACCATTACCGGCGGCAAGCTGATGACCTACCGGCTGATGGCCCAGTGGGCCACCGATGCCGTCTGCCGTAAGCTCGGCAACACCGCGCCGTGCGTGACGGCGGAACAGGCCCTGCCCGGCTCGCAGCAATCGACAGAAAAAACGCTGCACAAAATCATTTCACTCCCTGCCCCGCTTCGCGGTTCGGCGATTTACCGCCACGGCGACCGCACCCCGACCTGGCTCGGTGAAGGGCGACTCAGCCGCAGCCTGGTGTGCGAATGCGAAGCCGTGACCGCAGGCGAGGTGCAGTATGCCGTGGAAAACCTGACGGTGAACAACCTGCTCGATTTACGCCGCCGCACGCGCGTCGGGATGGGCACCTGTCAGGGGGAGCTGTGCGCCTGCCGTGCCGCCGGGCTGCTGCAACGTTTTCACGCCACCACGTCAACCCAGTCGCTTGCCCAACTCAGCGATTTTTTAAACGAGCGCTGGAAAGGCATTCAGCCCGTCGCCTGGGGCGATGCCCTGCGCGAAAGCGAATTTACCCGCTGGGTCTATCAGGGGCTTTGCGGTCTGGAGAAGGAGCACAACCATGAAATTTGATACCGTGATTGTGGGTGGGGGGCTGGCGGGCCTGCTGTGCGGCCTCAAACTGACGCAGCGGGGTCTGCGCTGCGCCATTGTCACTCGCGGTCAGAGTGCTCTGCACTTCTCCTCCGGCTCGCTGGATTTACTGGGCGCGCTATCGTTCGCCGATCTGCCGCCTGAACATCCCTACCGCCTGACGGGCGCAGAGAATATGGCCCGCTTTGCCTGCGAAACCGAACACCTGCTCACTGCCTGCGGCGCACGCATGCAGGGTGACGCCGAGCAAAACCATCAGCGCGTCACGCCACTCGGCACCCTGCGCGCCGCCTGGCTTAGCCCGGAAGAGGTGCCTGTCGCTCCCATCGCTGCCGAGCGCGTGCGGGTGGTGGGGATCAGCGGTTTCCTTGATTTCCAGCCACATCTGGCCGCCGCGTCTCTCAGACAGCAGGGTGTTCAGGTGGATACAGCGGAGATTGATCTCCCCGAGCTCGACGTGCTGCGCGAAAACCCCAGCGAGTTTCGTGCGGTGAACATTGCCCGCCTGCTGGATAATGAAAGTTACTGGCCGCAGCTGTACGCGGCGCTTCAACCGCTCGGCGAGACCTGCGACGCCCTGTTTATGCCCGCCTGTTTTGGCTTAACGGACAACCGGCTCTGGCGCTGGCTCTCGGCGCGCCTGCCCTGTACGCTCGGTTTACTGCCGACGCTCCCCCCTTCCGTGCCCGGCATTCGTCTGCATACCCAGCTTCAGCGTCAGTTTGTCGCCCAGGGTGGCGTCTGGATGGCAGGCGACGAGGTGAAAAAAATCACCCTGGTTGAGGGCGCGGTAAGCGATATCTGGACCCGCAACCACGGCGACATCCCGCTTCGCGCACGCTATACGGTGCTGGCAAGCGGCAGTTTCTTCAGTAACGGTCTGCTGAGCAGCCGGGATGGCGTGCGTGAGGCAATACTCGGGCTGGATGTCCGGCAAAGCGCTTCCCGCGCGGACTGGTATCAAAGCGATTTCTTCACCCCGCAGCCCTGGCAGCAGTTCGGCGTGATCGTCGACAGCCAACTGCGCCCGCGGCTGGGCGGGGAACCGGTTGAAAATCTTTACGCCATCGGCTCGGTTCTGGGCGGGTACGATCCCGTGGCGCAGGG
Source organism: Enterobacter cloacae complex sp. SHL022 (assembly GCF_049237785.1). Classification (NCBI taxonomy): domain Bacteria; kingdom Pseudomonadati; phylum Pseudomonadota; class Gammaproteobacteria; order Enterobacterales; family Enterobacteriaceae; genus Enterobacter; species Enterobacter cloacae complex sp. SHL022. The sequence continues at coordinate 637,908 of NZ_JBMKJH010000001.1, forward strand.
CTGCGGTGGCGGCGTCTGCGCCGTCACCGCGCTGCATGTCGCGGAGCAGATTATCCAGCGCAGGGAGAGAGCACAATGAACGACACCCGATTTGAAAGCTGTATCAAATGCACGGTCTGCACCACGGTTTGCCCGGTCAGCGGCGTCGATCCGCGCTATCCCGGCCCGAAACAGGCCGGTCCCGACGGGGAGCGTCTGCGCCTGAAGGATGGCGCGCTCTACGACGAGGCGCTGAAATACTGCATCAACTGCAAACGCTGCGAAGTTGCCTGCCCGTCGGACGTGAAAATAGGCGATATCATCCAGCGCGCCCGCGCCCGCTACAGTACGAAAAAACCGACGCTGCGTGACGCGATACTGAGCCACACCGATCTAATGGGCAGCCTCTCGACGCCTTTCGCACCGGTCGTCAATGCCGCCACCGCCCTGAAGCCGGTGCGCAGGCTGCTGGATGCGACGCTCAAAATCGACCATCACCGCAGTCTGCCGAAATATTCTCACGGCACCTTCCGCCGCTGGTATAAATCCGTGGCGGCAGAACAGGCGCAGTTCGCTGAGCAGGTCGCCTTCTTCCACGGCTGCTACGTGAACTACAACCATCCGCAGCTGGGAAAAGACCTGCTGAAAGTGCTTAACGCCATGGGGACGGGCGTTCAGCTGCTGAGCAAAGAGAAGTGCTGCGGCGTTCCGCTGATTGCCAACGGTTTCATCGACAAAGCGCGCAAGCAGGCGAGCAGCAACGTCACCTCTTTACGTGAGGCGATCGTCGACAAAGGGATACCGGTACTGGCGACGTCGTCAACCTGTACCTTCACGCTGCGCGATGAATATCCGCATCTGCTGGATGTGGATAACACCGGCCTGCGCGAGCACATTGAGCTGGCGACCCGTTTTCTCTGGCGCAAACTGGACAGCGGGCAGACGTTACCGCTGGGCAAATTGCCGCTGAAGGTGGTATATCACACGCCATGTCATATGGAGAAGATGGGCTGGTCGATCTATACGCTTGAGCTGCTGCGGCTGATCCCGGGGCTGGAGCTGACGGTGCTGGACTCACGCTGCTGCGGCATCGCTGGCACCTACGGATTCAAGCGTGAAAACTACCCAACGTCACAGGCCATTGGCGCGCCGCTGTTCCGGCAGATTGAAGAGAGCGGCGCAGATATCGTGGTGACGGACTGTGAAACCTGCAAGTGGCAGATCGAGATGTCCACCAGCAAACGCTGTGAACATCCCATTACCTTGCTGGCAAAAGCGCTGGCGTAACCGTTGCCGGGGACACTGCCCCGGCACACTCTCACTCTACGAACAGCGATTCCACGACGTTGATCCAGCCGTGCTCACTGGCGACCTCTTTCCCGTTCAGCCAGCGGCGCAGCATGTTCAGCGCCATCATCGCGCACACCTCCTGACGTACGGCCAGGCTGTGGCGGGTAATGCTCATCCTGACGCGCAGGGCGTGCGTTCCTTCCGGCGTTGCCAGGGCAAAGTTGAGGTGCTCCTCATCCAGCCCGCCCACAAACAGCGCCAGTCCGGCGAAATGCTTCACTCTGCGCTCGGATGCCCAGCGCGCCGTCTGCGCCAGCGTCTCCTGCTGGAACGGCACCACTTCACTGGCCAGCAGCGGCGCACCCGCCCGGGTAAGCTGAAGCGCCAGAAGCCCACCGGTAAACTGCTCGCTTAACGTCACGCTCAGCTGGCGGGACTGCAAATGCGCTGCGATCTGCGCCGGCAGCCCTTCCGTGCCTTCGAAAATCAGGCTTTCCCCGGCGACGCGCCGCACTTCCGGCCACAGTGCCAGCATAGCGGCTTTCTCTGACGCCGGTCCGGTCAGCTTCAGTTCAATAATCGGCATGGAGGAGCGATAGCCCATCGACACGCCGGGAGGCAGTTGCAGGTGATCGAGGCTCTGAGCCAGATCGCTTTCCGAGCGACCAAAGGTGGTCAGACGCAGGCACAGCGGCGGTTCAGGCAGCGTAAAGCGCGCGCGCAGGCGCGGCAGGATCTGCTGCTCGACCATCACTTTAAATTCCGACGGCACGCCCGGAGTGAAGAACATCAGGCAGCGGTTCAACTGAACGGCAAACCCGCAGGCGGTGCCGACCGGGTTATCAATCAGTTCCGCGCTGGCGGGAATTTCAGCCTGCTTGCGGTTGCTGGGGGCCATCACGCGGCCACGCCCGGAGAAAAAGCGCTCCATCTGCGCCAGCCACGCCTCATGCAGGACCAGGCCTTCGCCTTTGGCCGTGGCGGCGGCCAGCGCGCTGAGATCGTCGCTTGTGGGTCCCAGCCCGCCGTTCACAATCAGCACGTCGCAGCGTTCGCTGCGCTCGCGCAGAACGTTGACCAGCGACTCAAGGTTGTCACCTACGGTGTTGCGGCGCGTTAACGGTAATCCTTGCTCAAAGAAGAGATCGGCGAGCCAGGCGGCATTGGTATCAATGATTTGCCCATGAAGCACTTCGTCGCCAGTGGATAACATTTCCACGTTTATCATTGTGTTCTCCCATTTCAATGGTCAAAACACTATAGCGCAATCAAAGACTGGGGGAAGAGAGAAACTGGCGCGACTGAACGCCGCGCCGAGAGGATTAGAAACCGGCGCTAACGCCAACGTACGGGCCGTCTGCCAGGGCGTTGTCGCGGTTGCCGTCTTTACCGGCCAGGTTCAGATAGCGATAACCCGCTTCGATGGTGATTGGACGCATGATGGTCCAGCGCGCGCCGGCGTTAGCTTCCTGATAGCTGTCGATGCCGCTGGAGAGGGAATCAGGAGAGTAGTAGTACTCACCGAACAGGCCAAAGCTGTCGCCAATTTTCCACTGCAAGCCGCCGCCCACTGCCGCCGCGTAGCCTTCGTCGCCGTCGTTCGGGTTGGTGTAAATGCCTTTACCGCCGACGGTCGCCAGGAAGGGACCCAACGGCACGTTGAAGCCGAGGCCCAGGCTTGCCGCATCGCCGTCGTCGTCGTTATGCGTCCAGCCGCCGGTCATTGCCAGGCCTGCGCTGTCCGTGCCAAGACCGAAGCCCAGATGGGTATAATCTTGTCCCGCCGAGCCGTTGAAGGAAATTGCGTTTGCCGCTGCTGAAACAAACATCAGGCCGCCTAAGCCCATTAATGCCACTTTTTTCATTGTCGTGATCCCGCACAATTTATTCAGAGATGTCCAAAAACCGCGAGATTTTAACCTGCCTGCCTGTGTGATCAATGGACTCCGCGTGCGGCAGGCAATTAGTTTGTAACGATTTGATAATATCGGCATTTATATCAGCATCAGAAAGCGCATTTTCACGCTCAGCCCACCCAGATTTTCACTGGGCATCAGCTGAAGATGGCTGCGGTGCAGGCGGGCAATATCGTTAGCCAGCGCCAGGCCAATGCCGGACCCGGCGGCATCACCCACGTTTTCCAGACGATGAAACGGCAGCATGGCCTGGGAGATCTGGTCTTCAGCAATACCCGGTCCGCTGTCCTCCACGCTCAGCTCAACGGCATCGTTAGCCGTGCGCAGGTACACCGTCACGATGCCCTGCTCCGGCGTGTATTTGATCGCGTTCTCCAGCAGGTTGGCGCAGAGTTCACCCAGCAGCACGTCATCACCCTCAATCATTACCGGTTGCTGTACGCCGTCATAACCGAGATCGATACCCTTGCTGCGCGCCTGCGCCAGCCGGGAAAAGCAGCAGTTTTGCACCACCTGCACCAGATCGACAGGGGCAAACTGTCGCTCCCCCTGCTCTTTTCGCTTCACCGCTGAAAGCTGCAACAGCCTTTCCGTCAGCACGATGGTGTTATCCAGCGTGACGTTCATCGCCCGTAAGCTCTCCTGCCACAGGGCCGGATCGTTACGCGTCAGGGCAACCGATACCTGGGTTTTCAGCACCGCCAGCGGCGTTTTGAGCTGGTGTGAGGCGTCAGCATTAAAGCGCGCCTGTCGCGAAAGCACGCCGCGTAACCTGTCGATATAGCGGTTAAATGCCACAATCAGCAGCCGCGTTTCCGACCAGGGCAGCAGCTCCGGCAGCGGGGCCAGTAGCCCGGGCTCACGGCGCACCATCAGCGAAGAGAGCTGCCGCATCGGGCGCAGCACGCGACGCAGCAGCCACGCGGTCAGGACCAGCGTCAGCAGCACCAGCAGTCCCTGCGACACGAGCGAGGAAAACAGCAGCTGAGTGGCCAGATAGCGCCGCGACTGCAACGTTTCGGCGACGTAGATTTCCGCCATGCCGAACACACTGTCCTCGTTAACCGGCTGGAGCAGCTTCGCCACGCGGATCGCCTGCCCGCGATACTCGGTATGATAAAACCACGCCAGCGCCGGATAGTGGGAGGTGCGCGACGTGGAGGGGGGCATATTCGGCAGATCGTCATAGCCGGAGATCGTCCGCCCGTCAGGGTCCACGACCTTGTAGTAGAGGCGATCGTTCATGTTCAGCTCGAAGCTGTCGAGCACGACCCACGGCACGTTCACCTGGAGCTTGCCGTTGTGCACCACCAGCCGCTCTGACACCGTGCGCGCCGAGGATAACAGCGTGCGGTCATAGGCCTGCGTCGCCGCCTGTAGCGCGCTAACGTAGCTGTTAAAGGCTGACAGCCCCCATAACAGCAGCAGCGGCAAACCCAGAAAAAGCAAAAGTTGCAGGTAAAGCGACTGCGGCTTAACCCACTTCATCGCCGCACTCCAGCACGTAGCCCAGCCCCCGGAGGGTGGTGATCCGCACGCCGCTGCCGGTCAGCTTCTTACGCAGGCGGTGAATATAGAGATCGATGCTCTCGGGGCTGACGTCGTCGTTCAGGCTGAACACCTGGTCGAAAAGCTGTTGCCGGGAGACGGGACGGGTCCGACGGTGCATCAGCACCTTCAGCAAAGAGAGTTCGCGCGGCGTGAGGGAAAGGGGTTCATCGCGCAGCAGAAAAAAGCCTTCATCATCGTACTCCAGCTCTCCCAGCCGCTGGCGCTCCTGGGTTCGCCCTTCACTGCGGCGCAGCAGCGCACGCAGGCGGGCATCAAGCTCCTCCAGCTCGAACGGTTTCGGCAGGTAGTCATCCGCCCCGGCATTCAGCCCCTTAACCCTGTCTGCCACGTTGCTGCGGGCGGTAAGAAACAGCACGGGCAACGTCTGCCCGCGCTTTCTCAGCCGATGCACCACCTCCAGCCCGTCGAAACCGGGCATGCCGATATCAAGGATCGCGACGGCATAGTTTTCTCCCTGCAAAAGATGATCGGCCGCCCGTCCATCGTTGACGCAATCCACGGCAAATCCGTTTTGTACCAGCGCTTTTTCCAGCCAGTGAGCCAGCTCACGATTATCTTCCGCCAGTAAGAGACGCATATCACATCCTGTAAAGTTGGTGTCGCAGTGAAAGGGAAATGAAAGGTTATTGTTTTAACAATCACGCAACGGAACCGCTACAAGGTGGTTCACATAATCAGAAAAAAGACACCCGTACCCGTACTCCCGGTTCTCCGGCGTGAGGATAAACGATGAAAAAACAATTACTTTCTACCCTTGCTGCAAGCGTATTGCTGTTGAGTGCCTCTGTCGTCCAGGCGCAGGACGCGCCATCCCGTACCGAATGTATCGCCCCGGCCAAACCCGGCGGCGGCTTCGACCTGACCTGTAAGCTGATTCAGGTCAGCCTGCTGGAGACGAAGGCCATTGAGAAACCGATGCGCGTTACCTACATGCCCGGCGGCGTGGGCGCGGTAGCCTATAACGCCATCGTCGCCCAGCGCCCTGCCGAAGCGGGCACCGTGGTGGCCTTCTCCGGCGGTTCGCTGCTGAATCTGTCACAGGGGAAATTTGGCCGTTATGACGTGGACGACGTGCGCTGGCTCGCCACCGTAGGCACCGATTACGGCATGATCGCCGTGCGCGCGGACTCTCCGTGGAAATCCCTGAAAGATCTGCTGACCGCCATGGAAAAAGATCCGAACAGCGTGGTCATTGGCGCAGGCGCCTCTATCGGCAGCCAGGACTGGATGAAAGCCGCGCTGCTGGCGCAGCAGGCCAAAGTGGATCCGCACAAGATGCGTTACGTGGCCTTTGAAGGCGGCGGCGAGCCGGTGACGGCGCTGATGGGCAATCACGTCCAGGCGGTATCGGGCGATCTCAGCGAAATGGTGCCCTACCTGAGCGGGGATAAGATCCGTGTGCTGGCGGTCTTCTCAGAAAACCGTCTGCCGGGCCAGCTGGCAGACGTCCCAACCGCCAAAGAGCAGGGTTATAACCTGGTCTGGCCGATCATCCGCGGCTTCTTCGTCGGGCCAAAAGTGACCGACGCCGAATACCAGTGGTGGGTGGATACCTTCGCAAAACTTCAGCAAACCGAGGAGTTCAAAAAACAGCGCGATCTGCGCGGGCTGTTTGAGTTCAACCTGAACGGCAAGCAGCTGGACGAGTATGTCAAAAAACAGGTGAATGACTACCGCGAACAGGCGAAAGCCTTTGGTCTGGCGAAATAACCGGAGGCGCTATGAGCGATCGCATTTTTGCCGGGATATGGCTGCTGCTCTGCATTGGCGGCATGTTCGTCGCCTGGCAGATCCACAGCGAATACAGCTATGAACCCGTGGGGCCACGCCCCTTTCCCGTCGGCATTGTCGGCCTGATGCTGCTCTGCTCGGTAGCGCTGCTGCTGCGCCATCCGGATACCGTGGAGTGGCCGCCACGCCGAACGCTGCAACGTCTGCTGGTAATGGTGATTGTCCTGCTGATGTACGCGTGGGGCTTTGAATGGCTCGGCTTCCCGATTGCCACCGCCCTGCTGACGATGGTGATTGGCATACTATTTAACGCCTCGCTGCCTGCGGCGGGGATCTCCGGGGTCGTACTGGGCATTTTACTCTGGTACGCCTTCGACCGCCTGCTGGACGTGACCCTGCCGCTTGGCGCATGGTTTAACTAACGGAGCACGCTATGGATACCTGGATCTATCTCTCTCAGGGGTTCGCGGTAGCGATGACCCCGGAAAACCTGGTGATCGCCCTGATCGGCTGTTTCGTCGGGACCATCGTCGGCCTGCTGCCGGGCCTTGGACCTATCAACGGCGTGGCGATTTTACTGCCGCTGGCCTTTGCGCTGCACCTGCCTGCGGAATCGGCGCTGATCCTGCTGGCGACGGTTTATATCGGCTGCGAATACGGGGGGCGTATTTCCTCGATTCTGCTTAACGTGCCCGGCGATGCCGCCGCCATTATGACCGCGCTGGATGGCTATCCAATGGCGCAGCAGGGACGCGGCGGCGTGGCGCTCTCTATTTCCGCCGTCAGCTCGTTCTTTGGCTCCCTGATCGCCATTGGCGGCATCATCCTCTTCGCCCCGGCGTTGGCCCAGTGGTCGCTGGCGTTTGGTCCGGCCGAGTATTTTGCCCTGATGGTGTTCGCCATCGCCTGTCTCGGCAGCATGATGGCGCAGAATCCGCTGAAGTCGTTTTTGTCTGCGTTGATTGGCCTCAGTCTGGCCACCGTCGGCGTGGATGCCAACACCGGGGTTTATCGTTTTACCTTCGACAGCGTTCATCTCTCCGACGGCGTGCAGTTTATCGTCGTGGTGATTGGTCTGTTCTCTGTCTCAGAAATCTTACTGATGCTGGAACATACCAGCAGCGGGCAGACGCTGGTGCGTAAAACCGGACGTATGCTCTTTAATGCCAAAGAGGGGGCGCAGTGTGTGGGTGCCACCCTGCGTTCGTCGGTGATCGGTTTCTTCGTCGGCATTTTGCCCGGCGCAGGGGCTACTATCGCCAGCGCCATCACCTACATGACCGAGAAAAAGCTGAGCGGTAACAGCGACAGCTTCGGCAAAGGCGATATCCGCGGCGTGGCGGCGCCGGAGGCGGCGAATAACGCCTCGGCCTGCGGCTCGTTTATCCCGATGCTGACCCTCGGCGTGCCGGGCTCCGGCACCACGGCAGTAATGATGGGCGCGCTGACGCTCTATAACATCACCCCGGGTCCGGCGATGTTTACCGAGCAGCCCGATATCGTCTGGGGTTTAATTGCCGCCCTGCTGATCGCCAACGTGATGTTGCTGGTAATGAACATCCCGCTGATCGGCCTGTTCACCCGCATGCTGACCATTCCCCTGTGGTTCCTGGTCCCGGCCATCGCCGCCGTCTCTGCGGTTGGGGTGTACGCGGTGCACAGCACCACCTTCGACCTGGTGTTGATGGTGCTGCTCGGCGTGCTGGGCTACATTCTGCGCAAGATGCACTTCCCGATGTCGCCGCTGATATTAGGGTTTGTGCTGGGGGAAATGCTGGAGCAGAACCTGCGCCGCGCCCTCTCCATCAGCAACGGCAACATGGGGATCCTGTGGGAGAGCAGCGTAACGAAGATCCTGCTGGCAATGGCGATTATGGTGATTGTCGTGCCGCCGGTGCTGCGCTGGATCCGCCGACGCCAGCACAAACCGCAGCCGGATATCGGCTGATTAGCCCCTCAACAGGGCATTGACCCACTGCTTTAACGCCTGGCGGGAGATTTTAATCCCGCCATTTTTCAGTTCTGACGGCAGCGCCAGCCAGTGTACCGGCTGCTCAAAGCGCGCCAGCCTGCCCTGAACCCACTCCGGCAGCAGCGTGATATCCGTGCCCGGCTCGCATTCCACTACCGCCACCGGACGTTGCCCGTACTCAGCATCATCCAGCGGAACGACAAACGCCTGGCTTACCTGCGGATGCGTGGCGATAACGCGCTCCAGCGCTTCCGGCTGGATCCCTTCTCCGCCGCTGAAAAAGAGATTGTCCATTCGGCCCAGAATGGTCAGGCGTCCGTCATGCCACTCGCCGCGATCGCGGGTGGCGAACCAGCCCTGCGCATTGACCAGCGGCAATAATGCGCCGTCTCGCCAGTAGCCCGCCGCCATGCTTTCCGCCCGGATCCAGACTTCACCGTTTACCACCTGAACGTCTCTGCCCGGCAGCGCGCTGCCCACGTCCGGCGCGCCGTCGGCCTCTTTGGCGCAGACGGTGGAGGCGAACTCGGTCAGACCGTAGCCGCAGAATGTACGGATCCTCTGCTCGCGCGCCTGTTCGGTCAGCGCAACGGGGATTTCCGCCCCGCCGAGCAGCACGGCTTTCAGCGCGACGGGATGGTGTGAATTAAGCAGTCGCCACAGCTGCGTTGGCACCAGCGAGGCGTGGGTACAGCCCTGTAGCGCCTGCTCAAGCGGCTGTTTTTCGCGTACGGTGAGACGGCCTCCGCCCTGTAACCAGCGCCACAAAATCCCCTGACCGGAGACGTGAAACAGCGGCAGAGAGAGCAGCCAGTCGTCGCTTTCGCCGTAAGGCATCAGCGCCAGCACCCCTTTTGCGCTGGCAAGGTGGGCGGCACAGGTGTGCACCGCCGCTTTTGGCAAACCGGTGGAGCCGGAGGTGAGCGTCATTGAGGCCAGTCGTTCTGCCCGCCACGTCACGCCCCCCTGCCCCTCGCCCTCTCTTAATGCCAGCGCGGGCAGACCGTCATACTCACCGTTAAGCACCAGCGCAAAACGCAGGGTCATCTGCGGCAGGAGGACGTCCAGCAGCGGACGGGGAAGCTGAGGGTTCACCGGCAAAATGCGGGCGCCGCACTGAAGCAGCGCCAGCCAGGCCAGCAGGGTCTGCGGGTGGTTGTGGGCGAGCAGCATGACGCCGTCACCGTCAGCAACGCCCTGAGACTGAAAACCGGCTGCCAGGCGATCGATACGCTCGCCCATCTGAGACCAACTGAGCGTTACATCGTCTAAACGCAGCGCGGGTTTATCGGCACGCCGGGTGCGCCAGTGCCGCCACGGCCAGTCGGTAAAACTCATCGCAATGGCTCCAGCGCCCCGACGTCGAGGCACGGCAAGGTGCTGCCAGGCCACTGGCGAATCAGCTGGGCCTGCATCAGGTTTAGCGTATCGAGACCGGGAACGGTGTCCGGCGTTAACCATGCAGCGATGCGCGCCAGCTGCGTCAGGCCGAGGCTGGATTCGATGGATGAACTGATCACCGCCGTCAGCCCTGCGGCATGGGCCGCCGCAACCTGCTCGCGCACCTTGTCGAGGCTGCCGGTCAGCGTTGGCTTAATCACCACGGCCCTGACGCCCGGCTCGGCGGCAAACGCGAAATCGGCTTCGCGCAGGCTCTCATCCCAGGCGATGGCGATGCCGGTTTCCCGGGCGAAGGCGCGAGAGTCGTCGCGCGTTTTGCACGGCTCTTCGAGAAACGCGATGCGGCTGCGGTACGCCGGGTTGACGTACTTCGCAAACTGCTGCGCCCTGAGCGGTGTCCAGGCGCGGTTGGCGTCCAGGCGCAGGTGCAGATCGGGAATGGCTTCCAGTAACAGATTAACCACCATCCCGTCGCGCACCGCTTCGTACAGGCCGACCTTTATTTTCGCCACCTTCTCGCCAGGCATCGCGGAAAGGAGCGCGAAAAGTTCATCCGGATCGCCAGTACAGAGCGGCGCGGCGCGATAGTTCGCCGCCTCCGGCAAACTGCCGTCCAGCTCTGCCAGCGCGCAGCTGATGCCGAACGCGACGGAAGGAACGTCCGGCAGCGCCGGATCTTCTCCCTCGCGCCAGGCGTGCGTCCAGGCCATCAGCGCGGCCTGCGCCTCGTCGAGCGTTTCCAGGCTAAAGCCCGGAAGCGGGGCGATTTCGCCCCACCCTTCCCGCTCGCCCTGCCGGAGATGCATGAAAAAGCCGTCACGGGTTTTTAACCGCCGTTCACGCAGCACCACGCCCGCGTCCATCGGTATCTGCCAGCGGTAAACCTGCGCGCGACGCATTACGGGTTCCGTTTGTATTTGCTGAAGTCTGGCTGGCGTTTTTCGTTGAACGCGTTGCGCCCTTCCTGACCCTCTTCGGTCATATAGAACAGCATGGTGGCGTTACCTGCCAGCTCCTGAAGGCCCGCCTGACCGTCACAGTCGGCGTTGAGGGCCGCTTTCAGGCAGCGCAGCGCCATTGGGCTGTTTTGCAGCATTTCGCGACACCAGCGCACGGTCTCTTTTTCCAGATCGGCGATCGGCACCACGGTGTTGACCAGCCCCATATCCAGCGCTTCCTGCGCGTTGTACTGGCGGCACAGGAACCAGATTTCGCGGGCTTTTTTCTGGCCGACAATGCGCGCCATATAGGACGCGCCCCAGCCGCCGTCGAAAGAGCCGACTTTCGGGCCAGTCTGACCGAAAATGGCATTTTCCGCCGCGATCGTCAGGTCACACATCATGTGCAGCACGTGACCGCCGCCGATGGAATACCCTGCCACCATCGCGACCACCGGTTTTGGACAGGTGCGGATCTGGCGCTGGAAATCCAGCACGTTCAGGTGGTGCGTGCCCGCATCATCCTGGTATCCGCCGTAGTCACCGCGGACTTTCTGATCGCCGCCGGAGCAGAAGGCTTTCTCCCCTTCCCCGGTGAGGATGATGACGCCGACAGTGTCGTCATAGCGGGCATCCGCCAGCGCCTGGATCATCTCTTTTACGGTCAACGGACGAAATGCGTTGCGCACCTGTGGACGGTTGATAGTGATTTTGGCGATACCATCGGCGGATTTGTGGTAACGAATGTCGGTATAGCCTTCGGAGCAGTCCTGCCATTCAACCGGCGCGTAAAGCATGTGTTCATCAGGATAGATCATAGCGTGTCCTTTGTTCGATAACGCAGTATCTGAGCCAGACTCGCGGCAACCGCTTCCGGGTTGTCCCGGTGGGCGTTGTGTCCGGCGTGAGGGATAGCATGACGCGTGGCGTTAAGTTCAGCGGCGATAGCTGCAAACTTCCCGTCACGTTCGCCATAGAGATAGTCAAAAGAAAAATCACGCGCGGTGAGCGCGGGACGTAAATCAGGCTGAACGGCAAGCGAGGTGGCTTCCAGCATCTCTGCCAGCCTCGGGCCGTTGTTCCGGCTGCGCAGCGCGATCAGCGCCTTGCGCTGTTCATCAGTAAGGGAGGCAAAGACCGGCTGTTGATACCAGTCGGCAAAGACGGCCTCCAGCGGCTCACTGCGTAAACGTGATGCCCAGCGGCGGTCAGAGGTCAGCCGCGCCTGGCGCGCATCGGGGTCTTGCAGGCCCGGGTGTCCACCTTCCACAATAACCCCGTCTAACCCCGCTGGATGCTGGCAGGCATGGAACATCGCAATGCGGCCGCCGAGGGAGTACCCTATCAGCCAGTACTTTAGTATGTTGTAACTAAAAAGGGTGTGCGTGAGCAAATCGCTCACCTCTGCAAACCCCGTCACGTCCGTATCCGCTGAACCACCGTGCCCGGGCAGGTCAAGGTAGAGCCGGGGGTAGTCATGCAGCGACGCCCCGACAGCCTGCCACTCGCGACAGTCGCCGGAAAAACCGTGCAGGAAAACCAGCCAGGGGTAGCCTGGATTTCCTGGCTGGGTGACGCCTGCGAGGATCACAGGTGACTCACCTGCGCCAGCAGATGTTGCAGCTTCTGCGCGCCGTCAGCATCGTTTACCACCAGCTCAATGAGCGTCGCGCCAGGCTGCCGCCAGGCGGTGCTCAGCGCCGTTTCCAGATCGTCCCAGCTTTCCGGGCGATGGTATTTAAGGCTGAACATGGCGGCGGCGTGTTCGAACTGCACGTTTTGCGGCATCAGATAGAAGCGCTCACGTTCGCTTTGCGGCGTCGGCAGCAACGAGAAAATCTGCCCGCCGTTATTGTTCACAACAATCAGCACGAACGGGGCCGACGCCTGACGCAGGAGCGCCAGCGCGTTGAGATCGTAGAGGGCTGAGAGATCCCCCACAATCGCCAGCGTGGATTTCGCGCTGGCCCTCTGTACGCCAGCGGCGGTGGAGATCAGGCCGTCAATGCCGCTCGCGCCCCGGTTGCTGTACACCGGATAACCCGCCGGCAGCTGCGAAAAGGCGTCAATCAGGCGCACCACCAGGCTGTTACCGACAAAAAGTTGTCCCTGCTCGGGAAGATATTTGCGGATATGGTGCGCCAGCCCGGCTTCACTGAACGCCTCGCACTGCGCTTTGGTGAGTTCCCACGCCTGACGTGACAGCGCCGGGATCTCCACCGCCCAGGGTTTGCGTTTTTCCGCCGGATGCAATTCCAGCCAGCTGTTAATATCGCTCACCAGGCGGCGGCCACGATGGTGCGCCGGGTCAAGGCGTCCTTCGAGCGGGTCCACCAGCCAGTACTCTTCAGGCGTACAGGTGGCCTGCCACTGGAGCAGACGCTTCCCCGTCAGGCTCGATCCCAGCTGGACGACAATCTGCGCCTGCGCCAGCTCGGTGACCGCTTTCGCGTTCCCCAGCCAGAGGTCGGCGCAGGGCAGCGGCTGGCCCGTCTGGGAAAGCACGTCACCAATCAGCGGCCAGCCAAGCGTTTGTGCCCACTCCGCCGCAAGCTTACCTTCCGCCGCACTCATCCGCCCGGCTATCACCACGCCGCGCTTCTGACGCCAGAAGAACCAGTCGCGCTGTTTAGCGCTTTCCAGATGCGTCTGCTCGCGCAGCCAGGTTTTTTCGCTCTCCCACCAGTCTCCCAGCTGCTGTTGCCAGACGAGGCCAGTATCGTTCATTTCACCGTACAGCGGCTCGGCAAACGGGCAGTTAATGTGTAGCCCGCCGCTGCGCAGTGCGTTCATGGCGTGGTCGAGGGTTGAGACCAGCCAGCTGGCGGGAATGTCCTGGGTGGGGCGCGGCAACGAGACCGTCTGTGAAGGATGCGAGGCAAAAATGCCAGGCTGACGAATAGCCTGGTTAGCGCCGCAGTCGATAAGTTCCGGGGGACGGTCGGCGGTGAGTAAAATCAGCTTTTCACCGGTTAATCCCGCTTCAATCAGCGCCGGATAGAGGTTCGCCACCGCCGTGCCGGAGGTGACGATCACCGCCACGGGCGCTTTACTGACTTTCGCCAGCCCGAGCGCCAGATGGCCCAGACCACGCTCATCAAAATGGGTGTGGTGAATAAAAGCCAGGTTTTCCGCGGCAGCAAGGGTGAGCGGCGTGGAGCGAGAGCCCGGGGCAATACACACATGCCTGACACCATGACGGGTCAGGGCTTCAAGGATCACCGCCGCCCAGCGTCGGTTAAAAGAACTTACTGACATGAGATTGTCCAGTATCAAGAATGCGACACAGTATAAATAATAGAAAAAGTCAGAATTTTGATATGAATCGGGATTGCACGAATCAGTATTAATCCCTTAGGAGAAGGGAACGCAGCCCGGCGGCCTTGTTTTCGATCTCCTGCCACTCCTGCTCAGGATCGGAGCCGCTGACGATGCCCGCCCCCGCATAAAGACGCAGCGCAGCGTTGTGAACGCGGGCGGAGCGTAATGCCACACAGAATTCGCTCTGATCGCGCGATAAATAGCCCGCCGAACCGGCGTACCACTCCCGGTCAAACGGCTCGACTTTCGCAATAAATTCTCGGGCCGCCTGTCGCGGCAGCCCGGCCACCGCCGCCGTCGGTTGCAAAATATGCAGACACTGTTCGTCGTCAGGCTGTTTAAGTTCGGTCCAGATACAGCGGCGTAAATGCTGCACCTTGCGCAGACGCAGCACCTGCGCAGGCAGGATCTCCAGCGTCCGGGTATGGTGCTGAAGACGCTGGCAGATATCTTCCACCACCAGCATATTTTCCCGCTGATTTTTATCGTCGTTCATCAGCCAGTCGCCCAGACGCTGGGCCTGCTTATCGTCAGAATGGCTGGCGACGGTGCCTGCCAGCGCTTCAGTGCGCAGCAGCGTGCCGCGTCGCCGCCACAGGCGCTCGGGCGTCGAGCCGAGGAAGGCATTGCTGGCGTCAAAGACCATACAAAAATGATAGCAGTTGAGGTTTAGGGCGCGGCTTGCAGCCATCAGCGCGATGGCGTTCACGGGCTGCTGGCACTGAACGTCTGTAGCACGTGCGAGCACCACTTTCTCAAAATCGCCGCGAGCAAGGGTATCCGTCGCCTGACGAATCAACGCCAGCCAGTCCGGTTTTTCCGGATGATGGGTTTCCTGCACAATCTGCACGGACAACGGGCGGATCGGCGCGGCGTCGCGCAGGTTATCGACAAAATTCAGCGCCTCACGGGCATCTTCCCGCAGCGACGTTTCGCTCCACAGTTGCAGACGCAGCGTGGCGACCCCGCCAGACCGTCGCCAGAGAAGGCGCGGTAAAAACAGCTTGCCCTGCGCCGGGTTGAAGGCGTTCAGGCCGCAGATACGGGTGTCATTGGCTACGTCATAGGCATGCAAAAACCGCGAGGCCGAAGCCAGAGAATCAAACTGGGCGAGGCTTCCGAGCGCGGCAAGTTCTTCATCGCCGCTGCGCTGTTGCCAGTAAAACTGAGGATAGCATCGCTGCACACCCAGCCAGGCCAGCGGATCGAAGGCGTCGTTTAACGGGAAAGAGACATCGAAATGGCGTAAACCGGGTATAGCAGGCAATGCTTGCGCAAGCTGAGTGCGCAGGCTTTGCAGCGCGAGGAAAATCGAGTGCACGCGAACCTCTCCCTGTTAAAGCCTTATATTATACGGGGTACTGACGATAAATAGCAGTACCCACGTGTAGGGAGTGGTTTACCGGCTTAACGACGGGCTAACAGCAGACCCAGCACCAGCCCTACGGCCGCACCGACCCCAATGCCCTGCCACGGTTTTTCATGCACATAATCGTCGGCACGATAAACCGCCTGTTTGGCGCGGTAGTAATAATTGTCGGAGGCGTTACTGACGCGGTTTTTCACGTCATGCAGCGCCTGCTCGGCGCGGGCTTTGAGCTCAATGTACTTCTGATCGGCAGGATCGCCTGAAGAGCGCAGCACTTCTTCCAGCGTTTCGCTTAGCAGCGTCAGGTCGTCGTCGACTCGGGTATCCCAGGATTGAAATGACATATTTTTCTCCATGTTAGTACACCAGTCCGGTAACTATAGACAACGTATTGCTATTGCGCCTGTTTCGCTTCGCGTGCCATGCCGATGTGTGGGATGCCGTCTTCGTCGTAAATGTCCGTGACCGGGGTAAAACCAAAATGGCCATAGAATGATTGCAAATGCGCCTGCGCGCCCAGGTATAACGCCTTGTCCGGCCACTGTTTCTGGCATGCGTCCAGCGTTTTTTCCATCAGCTGATAGCCCAGCTTTTCACCGCGCGCGCGGCCGCTGATAGTGACGCGCCCAATGACGACAGGGTCAAATTCCTCTTCGCTTTTCAGAATCCTCGCATACGCCACCAGCTCGTTATCGCGCCAGCCGAGGATGTGCCGGTTCTCGCCGACCAGGTCATCGCCGTCGATATCCTGATACGGGCAGGTTTGTTCAACCACGAAGACTTCACAGCGCAGTTTGAGCAGGGCGTAGAGTGACTGCACGGTCAGTTCGCTGTGGTGTAGATCTTGCCACTGGATCATGTGTTTCTCCTTCCTGGGGTTCATCACGTTATACTAAACCCCTTCCCATTCGGCAAAGGGCTGATTGCGTTATGGAACTGATTTTTCTGGGTACGTCCGCCGGGGTGCCAACCCGCTCACGAAACGTGACGGCGATTCTGCTGGATCTTAAGCATCCTACCCGCGGTGGGCTGTGGCTGTTTGACTGCGGCGAGGGTACGCAGCATCAGATGCTGCATACTTCATACCACCCGGGGAAAGTGGATAAAATATTTATCACCCATCTGCACGGCGACCATCTGTTTGGCCTGCCGGGCCTGCTGTGCAGCCGTTCGATGGCCGGTAACGCTAACCCGCTGACCATTTATGGCCCTGCGGGTATTCAGGAATTTGTTGAAACCACGCTGCGCCTGAGCGGCTCGTGGACCGATTATCCGCTGGAGGTGGTGGAGATCGGCGAAGGTCTGGTGTTCGACGACGGAGATTATCAGGTGCGCGCTTACCCGCTTAACCATCCGGTGGAATGTTACGGCTATCGCGTTGAGGAGCATGACAAGCCCGGTGCGCTGAACGCCGCCGCGTTGCAGGCCGATGGGGTGAAACCTGGCCCGCTGTTCCAGCGTCTGAAGCACGGCGAGACCGTCACGCTGGAAGACGGGCGCGTCATCAACGGTCAGGATTACCTCGCGCCGCCGCAGCCAGGCAAAAAACTGGCTATTTTTGGGGATACCGCCCCCTGCCCTTCGGCGCTCAGGCTTGCCGGGGGTGTGGATGTGATGGTGCATGAGGCGACGCTGGAAGCGGCGATGGAAGAAAAAGCCAACAGCCGGGGGCACAGCTCAACGCGTCAGGCGGCGCAGCTGGCGCGTGAGGCTGGCGTCCGGAAACTGATTGTTACTCACGTCAGCTCACGCTATGACGTCCGCGGCGCTGAAAGCCTGCTGGCAGAGTGTCGGGAAGTATTTCCTGCATGCGAGCTGGCGGAAGATTTTGCTCAGGTCAGCGTTTAGTCCTTCATTTTTCCCTCAGCGTGCCGATAACGATTAAAAGGCCAGCATTTCTCTTGAGGGTAGAATGGATAATTTCCAGAAAGATATTGATGACAGGGCGAACCTGACCCTGTCCAACCGTTTTGAACTGTTGCTGTTCCGTCTTGGCACCTCTCTGAACGAAAATAAATCCGAGCTGTTCGGCATCAACGTGTTCAAATTGCGCGAAATTGTGCCGATGCCGACCTTCACCAAACCGGCGGGAATGAAGTCTCCACTGATGGGGATGGTGAACATTCGCGACCAGGTGATCCCGGTGATCGATCTGGCCGCCGTCGCCGGCTGCAAGCCAGCCACCGGGCTGAACATCCTGCTGATCACCGAATATGCCCGCAGCGTGCAGGCGTTTGCTGTGGAATCGGTGGAAAACATCATGCGTCTGGACTGGAAGCAGGTGCATGCTGCGGAAACTGCCGTCAGCGGTCGCTACATTACCAGCATTGCCTGCCTGGACGAGAAGACGGATACCAACGATCTGGCGATGGTGCTGGACGTGGAGCAGATCCTGTACGACATCACCCCGGCGAACCACGATCTGCACGCCACCCATCTGGAAACCACCAAATTTAACATCAAGCCTGGCTCTGTCGCGATTGTTGCAGAAGATTCGAAAGTGGCGCGCTCAATGCTGGAGAAGGGATTGCAGGCGATGGAGATCCCGGCCCAGCTGCATATCACCGGCAAAGACGCGTGGGAGAAAATCACTCAGTTGGCCGCGCAGGCTCAGGCTGAGGGCGTCCCCGTTACCGATAAGATTGCCCTGGTATTGACCGACCTCGAAATGCCGGAGATGGACGGCTTTACGCTGACGCGCAAAATCAAAACCGACCCGGTACTGAAAGATATTCCGGTGGTGATCCACTCGTCTCTTTCCGGCAACGCGAACGAAGATCATATTCGCAAAGTGAAGGCGGACGGCTATGTGGCGAAGTTTGAGCTGAACGAGCTGTCGTCGGTGATTGAAGAGGTGCTGGACCGCTCGATGAAGAAGATTGAAGGGCCGCTTATAAGCAGGAAGCAGTTAGCTTAGTCGGGTGACGCTTCGCTTACCCGACCTACAAGACCCGTATGCCCTGCAAGCGTAGCGCCCTGGGCATGTTTTACTCTGTGCGGGCTGGTGCCCTCACCCCGGCCCTCTCCCACGGGGAGAGGGAGAAAACAATAAAAAACCCGCCGAGGCGGGTTTTTTGTTTTTACATCAGCGGCATCGCTCGCTGCACGATATCAATCAGCGGCTGCGGATAGATACCGAAGATCAGCACCAGCAGCGCGGAGATTAGCACCACGATACCGCCGGCGCTGTACTGCCAGTTGGACGGCGCATCGCGGTTGAGCTGCTGAGGCGCGCTCAGGTACAGGCTCACCGCTACGCGCAGGTAGTAGTAGAGACCAATCGCGGAGCCGATAACGACACCCGCCGTCAGCCACCACAGACCCGCCTGCACACCGACGGCCAGCACGTAGAACTTACCGATAAAGCCCAGCGTCATCGGGATACCCGCCAGAGAGAGCATCATCACGGTCATTACCGCAGACAGAATCGGACGGTGCCAGAACAGTCCACGGTAGGAGAACAGGGAATCTGCATCCGGGCCGCGGTACGGGCTGGACATCAGGCTCACCACGCCGAACGCGCCGAGGCTGCTGAACAGGTAACCGGCCAGATAGACGCCCACGGCTTCCATCGACATCTCACCGCTCTGCAGCGCAATCAGCGCCACCATCAGGTAGCCCAGATGAGAGATAGACGAGTAGCCCAGCAGACGCTTGATATTGGTCTGGCTCAGCGCCATCAGGTTACCGAAGATGATGGAGACGAACGCGATGATGCCCAGCACCACGCGAACCGCTTCGCTGTCACCCACCGGCGCGTACAGGAACAGACGCATCACTACCCCGAAGATGGCGATTTTGCTCGCCGTCGCCAGGAAGGTCGACACCGGAGCCGGTGCCCCCTGGTAGACGTCTGGCGTCCACAGGTGGAACGGCACCAGAGAGAGTTTGAAGCCAAGGCCAACAATCATCATGCCCAGACCCGCCAGCAGCAGCGGCTCATGCAGCATGCCGTCACCGAGGCTCTTGCCGAGCGCCATAAAGGAGAGGTTACCGGACTGTGCGTACACCAGCGCAATACCAAACAGCAGGAACGAGGACGCCGCCGCAGACAGGATGGTGTACTTGATGCTTGCTTCCAGCGAGCGCTTCTGGCGGAAGGCGTAACCAATCAGACCGAACAGCGGCAGAGAGATCAGCTCAATGCCGAGGAACAGCGCGGCCAGGTGGTTCGCATTCGCCAGCAGAATGCCGCCCAGCGCGGCAATCAGAACCAGCAGGTAAAACTCTTCTTTGTTGTCGTTGTAGCCTTCGAGCCACGGGTAAGCAAAGGTACAGGTTGCCAGGCTCGCCAGCAGCACCAGACCGGTGTAGAGCATGGCGTAGCCGTCAACGCGCATCAGCGGCGTGACGTCCATCGCTCCCGCCTGGCCAACAAACCAGAGGGAGACTAACGCAGCGTTCAGACCCAGAACGGACAGGGTCGCATTCAGGAAGTGATTGCGTCGCCACGCAATGGAGAGCATCACAACCACCACCGTCAATCCGACGATCAGCAGCGGTAGCAGCGCGATCAGTTGTTGTGGAGTTATTGTCATGGCGAATTACGGCCTTGTAGTAGAAGCAGAATTAACAAACCACTGCTGGATGTTACCCATCGCGGAGTGCGAGGTATCCAGAATCGGCTGCGGATAGAAGCCCAACAGCACCAGCAGTACGACCAGCAGCAGGATGATGAACAGCTCTCGCAGCGACATCCCCGGCAATTCTTGTGCAGCAATTTCACTCTTCGCTTTACCGAAGTAAGCGCGGTGCAGCATCGCCAGCGAGTACACGGAGGCAAACACCAGACCAAAGGTGGAGATGACGGTGATCGTCGGTACCACGTTGAAGCTGCCGAACAGGATCATAAACTCGCCGACGAAGTTACCGGTACCCGGCATACCCAGAGTCGCCACCGCGAAGAACATGGAGAGCGCCGGCAGCCATTTCATTTTGCCCCACAGACCGCCCATCATACGCATGTCGCGGGTATGGAGACGTTCGTACAGCTGACCACACAGGATGAAGAGACCGGCAGCGGACAGGCCGTGCGCAATCATCTGGATAACCGCGCCCTGGTACGCCAGCTGGCTGCCGGTGTAGATGGCAATCAGCACGAAGCCCATGTGGGAAACGGAGGTGTAAGCAATCAGACGTTTGATGTCGTACTGCGTGAAGGCCATCCATGCACCGTAGAAGATACCGATCACGCCCAGCCACATGGCAATCGGCGCGAACTCTGCGGAGGCGTTCGGGAACAGCGGCAGGGAGAAACGCAGCAGACCGTAAGCCGCGGTTTTCAGCAAGATGCCCGCCAGGTCAACGGAACCTGCCGTTGGCGCCTGAGAGTGCGCGTCTGGCAGCCAGCCATGCAGCGGAACCACCGGCATTTTAACCGCGAAGGCGATAAAGAAGCCCAGCATCAGCAGGTATTCCACGCCGTGGGACATCGGGGTCTTCAGCAGGTCTTCGTAGTTGAAGGTCCAGACACCGGTCGCGTTGTAATGCACAAACACCAGCGCCAGGATGGCAATCAGCATCACCAGACCACTCGCCTGGGTATAGATGAAGAACTTGGTGGCCGCCGTGATACGCGTTTTACCGTCGGATGCCTTGTGACCCCACAGCGCGATCAGGAAGTACATCGGCACCAGCATCATCTCCCAGAAGAAGAAGAACAGGAACATGTCGATGGCCAGGAACACGCCGATCACGCCGCCCAGGATCCACATCAGGTTCAGGTGGAAGAAGCCCTGGTATTTTTCGATTTCTCGCCAGGAGCAAAGTACCGCCAGAACGCCGAGCAGACCGGTCAGCACCACCATCAGCAGCGACAGACCGTCAATCGCGAGGTGGATCGTGATACCGAAACGTGGGATCCACGGCAGGATAAACTCAGACTGCCACTGCGGAAGGCCCGCAGACTGGGTCAGTGAGTAGCCACCCTGCAACCACAGTTGCAGGCCAAGCGCGAGCGTCAATCCCATGGTGATCAGCGCGATCCAGCGCGGCATCTTCACGCCAAAGCGTTCGGTCTGCCAGCACAGGAAGCCGCCGATGAAGGGAATTAATATTAGCCAGGGTAGTAACATGGCGATTTACATTCCTTTTTAAGGCCCCCAGCAGGGGCCTGATTTTCAACGAATCGAATAAAATTCACTTTACGATCAACGCAACACCATCAGCAGCGCCAGCACGACAACCGCACCGATGCTCATGGACGCCACATACCAGCGCAGATAACCGTTCTCGCTAAACAGCAGGCCTTTACCTGCAAAGCGAGAGAGGATCGCCGGGATATTCATCAGGCTGTTCAGTGGATCGCGCTTCAGCAGCCACGCAATGCCCAGGAACGGCTTCACGAAGATCATGTCGTACAGCCAGTCGAAGCCCCACGCGTTGTACCACCAGGTGCCCAGCAGACGGCCCGGCGCGCTGTTGGCAACGGCAGTTACCAGCGTGCGTTTGCCCAGCCACAGCCATGCGGCAATCAGGATGCCCGCTATAGCCACTACGCCGGAGGTGATTTCAAGCGTCAGAACGCGACCGTGCTCAAGCTCGGTTGTTGCCGGCAGTACACCCTGCAACGGTGGCACAATCATCGCGCCAACGAAGGTGGACAGGACCAGCAGCACAATCAGCGGCAGGTGGTGGGTAATCCCCTTCCCTGCGTGAGCGTGAATTTGTTCTTTACCGTGGAAGACGATGAAAATCATACGGAAGGTGTACAGGGAGGTCATGAACGCACCGACCAGACCCGCAACCATCAGATTGATATGACCATTCGCCATGGCGCCCGCAAGGATTTCGTCCTTACTGAAGAAGCCCGCGGTAATCAGCGGCAGTGCCGCCAGCGCCGCGCCGCCCACCAGGAAGCAGACATAGACCAGCGGGATGGACTTACGCAGTCCGCCCATTTTGAAGATGTTCTGCTCGTGGTGGCAGGCCAGGATCACCGAACCGGATGAGAGGAACAGCAGCGCTTTAAAGAACGCGTGCGTCATCAGGTGGAAAATGGCTGCGTCCCACGCCTGAACGCCCAGCGCCAGGAACATGTAACCAATCTGGCTCATGGTGGAGTACGCGAGAACGCGTTTGATGTCGGTCTGCACCAGCGCGGCAAAGCCTGCCAGCACCAGCGTAACCGCACCGACAATACCCACCAGATGCAGAATTTCCGGGGTCATCAGGAACAGGCCATGGGTACGCGCAATCAGGTAGACACCGGCGGTAACCATGGTCGCGGCGTGGATCAGCGCGGAGACAGGGGTTGGACCCGCCATCGCGTCGGCCAGCCATGTCTGCAACGGCAGCTGCGCGGATTTACCCACGGCGCCACCCAGCAGCATCAGCGTTGCCCACCACAGCATGTTGTTGCCTGCTTCGAAGTGCGCCGGCGCCAGTTCCACCATTTCGCGGAAGTTCAGCGTGCCCAGTTCGTTGTAGAGAATGAACAGCGCGAAAGCGAGGAAGACGTCACCCACGCGGGTCACGACGAACGCTTTCATGGCCGCTGCGCCATTCTTCGGATCGGTGTAGTAGAAACCGATCAGCAGGTAAGAGCACAGACCCACGCCTTCCCAGCCCAGATACATCAGCAGCAGGTTATCGGCCAGCACCAGAACCACCATGCTGGCGATAAACAGGTTGGTGTAGGCGAAGAAGCGGGAGTATCCCTCTTCACCGCGCATGTACCAGGAGGCGAACATGTGGATCAGGAAGCCGACGCCGGTGACCACGGAGAGCATGGTCAGAGACAGACCATCCAGCACCAGGTTGAAACCGATGTTGAAGTTACCGACCGACATCCAGTTCCACAGCGGTACGCTGTAGGCCTGACGTCCATTGTTAAAGAAGTCGATACCCGCATACGCTGTGACCAGCGCAGCCAGGCCGATAGAGCCAATGCCCACGGTGGCAGACAGATTCTCAGACCAGCGGCCGCGAGAAAACGCCAGCAGCACGAAGCCAATCAGCGGAAAAATAATGGTTAAGGCAAGCATGTTCATCCACGCAACTCACTTACTGAATCGATGTTCAGGTTCTGGCGGCGACGATGGAGCTGTAGCAACAGCGCCAGGCCAATACTCGCTTCAGCAGCCGCGAGGCTGATGGCGAGAATGTACATCACCTGACCATCGGTCTGGCCCCAGTAGCTGCCGGCGACCACAAAGGCCAGCGCGGAAGCGTTGATCATGATTTCCAGACCGATCAGCATAAACAGCAGATTGCGGCGGATAACCAGACCGGTTAAGCCCAGAACGAATAAAATCGCAGCGAGGATCAGTCCATGTGTTAAGGGGATCATGCGCGTTCCTCCGTTTTTCTTTTCGCGCGGTCGTCAGTGCGGTTGCTCAGCACCTCGCCGACACGCTCTTCGCGGCCAACGTGGAAGGCCACAACCAGACCCGCCAGCAGCAGCATCGAGGCCAGCTCAACCGCCAGAACGTACGGACCAAACAGGGTGATACCCACGGCTTTCGCGCTGATTGGCGTCCCGTCGATACCCTGGTCGTTGACGCCCAGAATGGCGTAAACAATCACCGCCAGCATGATGGCCGACAGAATCGCCGGGCCAATCCACACCTGCGGTTTTAACCACTGACGTTCCTGCTCAATTTCAGAGCCGCCCAGGTTGAGCATCATCACCACGAACACGAACAGCACCATGATGGCCCCGGCGTAGACGATGATTTCCAGCGCACCGGCGAAGTGCGCGCCCAGCGCAAAGAACACCCCGGAAATAGCCAGCAGCGAGATGATTAAATACAGCAGCGCATGCACCGGATTGGTGTGCGTGATCACTCGCAGCGTAGCCAGGATGGCGATAAGGCCACAGATATAAAAAGCGAATTCCATTGCCCTCTCCTTACGGTAACAGGCTCTTGACGTCGATAGGCTTAGCTTCGTTCTCAGCTTCGCCTTTATCTTTGCCGTCGATTGCCATACCCGCCATCCGGTAGAAGTTATATTCCGGGTATTTGCCCGGACCGGAAATCAGCAGATCCTCTTTCTCGTACACCAGATCCTGACGCTTGTACTCACCCAGCTCAAAGTCTGGAGTCAGCTGAATCGCCGTGGTTGGGCACGCTTCTTCACACAGACCGCAGAAAATGCAGCGTGAGAAGTTGATGCGGAAGAACTCAGGATACCAGCGGCCGTCTACCGTCTCTGCTTTTTGCAGAGAGATACAGCCCACCGGACACGCTACCGCACACAGGTTACAGGCAACGCAACGCTCGGAACCGTCCGGGTCGCGCGTCAGCACGATACGTCCACGGTAGCGCGGCGGCAGATATACCGGCTCTTCCGGGTACATCCGGGTTTCGCGTTTGGCAAACGCATGCAGGCCGATCATCCAGATACTGCGTACCTGGGTGCCGAAACCTACCAATAATTCTTTTAAGGTCATGATCTCAAAGCCCCTTATGGCTGCTGCCAGAGAATGACAGCCGCCGTTACCAACAAGTTGACGAGCGTCAGCGGCAGGCACACTTTCCAGCCGAAGGACATTACCTGGTCATAACGCGGACGCGGTAACGCTGCGCGAATCAAAATGAACATCATCATGAAGAACGCGGTTTTCAGCGCGAACCAGATGAACGGCGGTAAGAACGGGCCATGCCAGCCACCAAAGAACAGGGTTACCATCAACGCCGAAATGGTGACGATACCGATGTACTCGCCCACGAAGAACAGACCGAACTTCATACCGGAATATTCAATGTGGTAACCGTCGGCCAGTTCCTGTTCGGCTTCTGGCTGGTCAAACGGGTGACGGTGACACACCGCCACGCCCGCGATGGCAAAGGTAATAAACCCAAAGAACTGCGGGATAACGTTCCAGATGTCGGCCTGGTTGTTGACGATGTCGGTCATGTTAAATGAACCGGCCTGCGCCACCACGCCCATCAGGGAGAGACCCAGGAACACTTCGTAGCTCAGCGTCTGCGCGGAAGCACGCATCGCACCCAGCAGCGAGTATTTGTTGTTACTGGACCAGCCTGCGAACAGCACCGCGTAAACCGCGAGGCCTGCCATCATCAGGAAGAACAGAATGCCGATGTTCAGGTCAGCGACCACCCAGGTCGGGCTGACCGGAACGATAGCAAACGCCAGCAGCAGCGAGGTGAAGGCGATCATCGGCGCCAGCGTAAAGATCACGCGGTCCGAGAAGCGCGGAACCCAGTCCTCTTTAAAGAACATCTTGATCATGTCCGCGACCAGCTGGAGTGAACCACCCCAGCCCACGCGGTTCGGTCCGTAACGGTTCTGGAACAGACCGAGCAGACGACGTTCACCAAAGCTCATGAACGCGCCGCAGGTGACGACCACCAGCAGAATCACAACCGCTTTCAGAATGC
Source organism: Enterobacter cloacae complex sp. SHL022 (assembly GCF_049237785.1). Taxonomy (NCBI): domain Bacteria; kingdom Pseudomonadati; phylum Pseudomonadota; class Gammaproteobacteria; order Enterobacterales; family Enterobacteriaceae; genus Enterobacter; species Enterobacter cloacae complex sp. SHL022. Next base: position 663,743 of record NZ_JBMKJH010000001.1, read on the forward strand.
TCAGCAGGATGTCGATAAGATCCGGCGTTAACCAACTCATGCTTTTGCCTCCTGAAGATTATCAAGATGCGCACCCGCCAGGACCGGCGCGATGCCAGGCATACCCATCGGCAGACCCACCTGACCTGCTGACAGGCGTTCAGAAATAATCAGCGGCAGGCTGATCGTCTGGCCGTCGTAGCTAAAGGCAATGTTCGCACCCGCGTTAACGCCAAGCTTCGCGGCATCCGCCGGGTTGAGCTTGATGTACGGCTGCGGCATACGCTGCTGGAATACCGGAGAACGCTGGGACATTTCGTCGCTACCGAACAGATGGTAGTACGGTGCAATGCGCCAGTGACCTTCCTGCGCCTGGAAGCTCGCCGGAACGGTGGTGAAGAAGTCCAGACCGGTTTCGGAGGCTTCAATCAGACGCACGCCCGGATCGCCGTGGCGCAGGTGACCGCCCACTTCAGCCTGGAATTTGTTCCATGCCTGCGGGGAGTTCCAGCCCGGTGCCCATGCAAACGGGATTTGCGAACGCGGCGCAGACGGCTGGTTGTTCCCTTCCATCGAGAAGGCGAACATGGTGTCTTTATCCTGCGGCTGACGCGGTTCGTGCACGCTGATGTTGGCGCGCATCGCGGTACGACCGCTGTAGCGGTGCGGCTCACGCGCCAGTTTCTGGCCGCGAATGCGGAAGCTTGCGTCCGGCGCGGCATCTTTAATACCCGCCAGCTGAGGCAGTTTCTCAACAACCGCGTCGATAACGTGGTCGAGCTGCGTCCAGTCCACTTCACGGCTCTGCACGGTGCTGTGCAGAGAGTGCAGCCAGCGCCAGCTTTCCAGCATCACGGTGTTGCTGTCGTAGTAGGCCGGGTCATAAACCTGGAAGAAACGCTGTGCGCGGCCTTCGTTGTTGATCACCGTCCCGTCACTTTCTGCGAAGCTTGCCGCAGAGAGTACGAGATGCGCTTTGTCCATGATCGCGGTGCGCTGATGGTCGATAACCATCACCAGCGGCGCTCTGGAGAGCGCGGCGTCAACACGCGCGGCGGAAGCGTGGCGATGCAGGTCATTTTCCAGCACCACAACGGCGTCAGCGGCACCGGATTCCAGTTCGCTTAACGCGTCTTCCAGCGAGCCGCCGCCAATCATACCCAGACCGATGCTGTTCACCGCACGGGCAATCATGGTCACACCAACGTCAGCGCCGCGTCCCTTCAGGGCTTTGGCAACGTTCGCTGCGGCCTGAATGATTTCAGCGCTACCGGCGTTGGTACCGGAAATAATCAGCGGTTTCTTCGCCCCCGCCAGCGCCTGAACAATCACGTCGACCTTGTTTTGCAGGTCGCGATCCAGTTCAACGGCCGGCGAGTTGCTGTCCAGCGCGTGGGCAATGGCAAATCCGAGGCGCGCCTGATCTTCAACCGGCGCGCAGTAGGTCCACGCCGCAATATCGTCCAGACGGGTGTTGTCGATGTTAGTCACAAACAGAGGATGCTTCGCGCGCTGGCCGATGTTGAGGATCGCCGCAATCTGCCAGTCAGCCACTTTCTGCGCCGCTGCCATTTCACGTGCTTTGCCTTTCACCGCCTGGCGAACCGCCAGAGCCGCGCGTGCGCCGGTCTGCGTCAGGTCTTCCCCGAGCACCAGAACCGCATCATAGGATTCGATTTCGCGCAGCGCAGGCGTGTGAATGCCGCCTTCACGCAGCACTTTCAGCACCAGCTGGAGACGTTCCTGCTCGCCCTGGGCGATACCGGTGTAGAAGTTTTCCGCCCCAACCAGCTCGCGCAGCGCGAAGTTGCTTTCGATGCTGGCGCGCGGGGAGCCAATGCCGATCACTTTCTTCGACTGACGCAGAATATCTGCCGCGCCCTGCATCGCCTGCTCAGCGTTGAGGGTAATGACGTCATCGCCACGGCGCTGAACCGGCTGACGCGGACGGTCTTTCAGGTTCACATAGCCATAGCCGAAACGACCGCGGTCGCAGAGGAAGTAGTGGTTAACGGTACCGTTGTAACGGTTTTCGATACGACGCAGTTCGCCGTAACGTTCACCCGGGCTGGTGTTACAGCCGAGGGAGCACTGCTGGCAGATGCTTGGCGCAAACTGCATGTCCCATTTACGGTTGTAACGTTCAGAGTGGGTTTTATCGGTAAACACGCCGGTCGGACAGATTTCTACCAGGTTACCGGAGAATTCGCTTTCAAGCGTACCGTCTTCCGGACGACCGAAGTAGACGTTGTCATGCGCGCCATACACGCCCAGATCCTGACCGTCTGCATAATCTTTGTAGTAACGCACGCAGCGGTAGCAGGCGATGCAGCGGTTCATTTCGTGAGAGATGAACGGCCCCAGATCCTGGTTACGGTGGGTACGCTTGGTAAAGCGATAGCGACGGAAGCTGTGACCGGTCATGACGGTCATATCCTGAAGGTGGCAGTTACCGCCCTCCTCACACACCGGACAGTCGTGCGGGTGGTTGGTCATCAACCACTCCACCACGCTTTCACGGAACTGTTTGGCTTCTTCGTCATCAATCGAAATAAAGGTGCCTTCGGCGGCTGGCGTCATACAGGACATCACCAGGCGACCACGCGTGTCTTCCGCGTTTTGATATTGCTTCACCGCACACTGGCGGCAAGCACCGACGCTGCCCAGCGCCGGATGCCAGCAAAAGTACGGAATATCGAGGCCAAGAGACAGACAAGCTTCCAGCAGGTTGTCCGCCCCGTTGACTTCGTATTCTTTGCCGTCTACATGAATCGTAGCCATTAGCATGCTTCCAGTTGGCTCGGCCGAAACCGAGCGTTAATCAAAATTCTGTTTTTACCAGCGCGCTTTCAGCAGGTTCGGCTGAATACCATTGATCGAATGGGTATTGCTGAACGGCTGCTTGATGCCTGCTTCGAATTCGTCGCGGAAATATTTAATCGCGCTTTGCAGCGGCTCGACGGCGCCCGGTGCGTGGGCACAGAAGGTTTTACCCGGTCCTAAGAATCGACACAGTTGCTCAAGTGTCTCGATATCGCCAGGCTGGCCTTCGCCACGTTCGATAGCACGCAGGATCTTCACGCTCCACGGCAGACCATCACGGCACGGTGTGCACCAGCCGCAGGACTCGCGGGCGAAGAACTCTTCCAGGTTACGCACCAGGGATACCATGCCGATCTCGTGGTCGACGGCCATCGCCAGCGCGGTACCCAGACGGCTACCTGCTTTACCAATGCTTTCGAACTCCATTGGCAGGTCAAGGTGGGCTTCGGTCAGGAAGTCCGTCCCTGCCCCACCCGGCTGCCAGGCTTTGAATTTCAGGCCATCGCGCATGCCGCCGGCGTAGTCTTCAAGAATTTCGCGTGCGGTGGTGCCGAACGGCAGCTCCCAGACGCCAGGGTTCTTCACGCGACCGGAGAAGCCCATCAGCTTGGTACCGGCATCTTTGCTTGAGGAGATGCCCTGATACCACTCCACGCCGTTCGCAAGGATCGCCGGGACGTTACACAGGGTTTCGACGTTGTTGACGCAGGTCGGTTTACCCCACACGCCGGAGCTTGCAGGGAACGGTGGCTTGGAGCGCGGGTTCGCGCGGCGGCCTTCCAGGGAGTTAATCAGCGCGGTTTCTTCACCGCAGATATAACGCCCGGCACCGGTGTGCACGAACAGCTCGAAGTCAAACCCGGTGCCCAGGATGTTTTTACCCAGCAGTCCCGCTTCGGTGGCTTCGGCAATCGCGCGACGCAGGTTTTCCGCCGCTTCGATGTATTCGCCGCGCAGGAAGATGTAGCCACGGTACGCTTTCAGCGCGAACGCGGAGATCAGCATGCCTTCCACCAGCAGGTGCGGCAGCTGTTCCATCAGCAGACGGTCTTTATAGGTACCCGGCTCCATTTCATCGGCGTTACACAGCAGGTAACGGATGTTCATGGATTCATCTTTCGGCATCAGGCTCCACTTCAGACCGGTGGAGAAGCCCGCACCACCGCGGCCTTTCAGGCCAGACTCTTTCACCGCGTTAACGATGTCGTCCGGCGCCATGCCGCCAAGGGCTTTACGCGCACCGGCATAGCCGTTTTTGCTCTGATATTCGTCGAGCCATACCGGCTGTTTGTCATCACGCAGACGCCAGGTCAGCGGATGCGTCTCAGCAGTACGAATTACAGTTTTCATTTGTACTGCTCCAGCAGGTCAGGAATCGCTTCCGGCGTCAGATGGCTGTGAGTGTCCTCATCAATCATCATGGTCGGCCCCTTGTCGCAGTTACCCAGGCAGCAGGTTGGCAGCAGAGTAAAACGTCCGTCGAACGTGGTCTGGCCAGGCTTAATATTGAGTTTCTTCTCAATCGCAGCCTGAATGCCCTGATAACCGGTGATGTGGCAGACCACGCTGTCACAGTAGCGGATCACATGGCGGCCTACCGGCTGACGGAAGATCTGGCTGTAGAACGTGGCTACGCCTTCTACGTCACTTGCCGGAATGCCCAGCACTTCTGCGATCGCATAGATCGCCCCATCCGGCACCCAACCACGCTGTTTCTGTACGATTTTCAGCGCTTCAATGGACGCCGCACGCGGGTCTTCGTAGTGGTGCATCTCGTGCTCAATGGCGGCACGCTCTGCTTCACTCAGCTCAAAAGCCTCGGTTTGTGGTTGTTGATTCTCGTGCATAATTAGCGGTCCACATCTGACATAACAAAATCGATACTACCCAGATACACAATCAGGTCGGAGACCAGACTGCCGCGAATGGCGGCCGGGATCTGCTGCAAGTGCGCGAAGCTTGGCGTACGCACGCGGGTGCGGTAGCTCATGGTGCTGCCGTCGCTGGTGAGGTAGTAGCTGTTGATACCCTTGGTCGCTTCAATCATCTGGAAGGATTCCTGTGCCGGCATGACCGGGCCCCAGGAAACTTGCAGGAAGTGGGTGATCAGGGTCTCGATATGTTGCAGCGTGCGCTCTTTCGGTGGCGGCGTCGTCAGCGGGTGATCCGCCTTGAACGGGCCTTCCGGCATGTTGTTGAGGCACTGCTCAAGGATGCGCAGGCTCTGGCGCAGCTCTTCCACCTTCAGCATCACGCGGGTGTAGCAGTCGGAAACACCGCCGCCAACCGGGACTTCAAAGTCGAAGTTCTCGTAACCAGAGTAAGGACGCGCTTTACGCACGTCGAAATCAATCCCGGTCGCACGCAGGCCAGCACCGGTAGTACCCCACTCCAGCGCTTCTTTCGCGCCGTAGGCAGCAACGCCCTGGGAACGGCCTTTCAGGATGGAGTTACGCAGCGCAGCTTTCTCGTAAGACGCCAGACGTTTCGGCATCCAGTCGAGGAATTCACGCAGCAGACGGTCCCAACCGCGCGGCAGATCGTGCGCCACACCACCGATGCGGAACCAGGCTGGGTGCATACGGAAACCGGTAATCGCTTCTACCAGATCGTAGATTTTCTGACGGTCGGTAAAGGCGAAGAAGACCGGCGTCATCGCGCCGACGTCCTGAATGAACGTGGAGATGTACAGCAGGTGGCTGTTAATACGGAACAGTTCAGACAGCATTACGCGAATCACGTTAACGCGATCCGGGACGGTGATGCCTGCCAGTTTCTCAACGGCCAGCACGTATGGCATTTCGTTCACGCAGCCGCCGAGGTATTCGATACGGTCGGTATACGGAATGTAGCTGTGCCAGGACTGACGCTCGCCCATCTTCTCGGCACCACGGTGGTGGTAGCCGATGTCAGGCACGCAGTCGACAATCTCTTCGCCGTCAAGCTGAAGGATGATACGGAACGCACCGTGCGCAGAGGGGTGGTTTGGACCGAGGTTGAGGAACATGAAGTCCTCGTTTTCGGTGCCGCGCTTCATGCCCCAGTCTTCCGGCTTGAAGGTCAGCGCTTCCATCTCCAGATCCTGCTTGGCTTTGGTTAGCTCAAACGGGTCGAATTCGGTGGCGCGTGCCGGGTAGTCTTTACGCAGCGGGTGGCCGGTCCAGGTCTGCGGCATCATGATGCGCGTCAGATGCGGGTGGCCGTCGAAGGTCATGCCGAACATTTCCCAGGTTTCACGCTCGTACCAGTTGGCGTTCGGGAAAAGTTTGGTGATCGTCGGCAGATGCATGTCGTTTTCAGACAATGCCACCTTGAGCATGATATCCGTGTTGCGGTCTATTGAGATCAGGTGGTAGAAAACGGAAAAATCCGCGGCAGGGAGACCCTGGCGGTGCGTTCTCAGACGTTCGTCCATGCCGTGTAAGTCAAACAGCATGACGTAAGGTTTTGGCAATTTCTTGAGGAAATCGACAACTTCCAGTAATTGCTCACGCTTCACCCAAACAACGGGTACCCCGGTGCGGGTGGCCTGAACAGTAAAGGCATCCGGCCCAAAACGGTTGCGCAGTTCGCCAATGACCGGGTCATCGAGATGATCCCGAGTCTGCCAGGCGGCTTCTTGCGCGGTTAAGTCGGTCATATTGTTCACCATTGCAAATGGTCCGTGGTGACTGTTAAGCCTGGCTTCGCGCTATTTGAGTAGTGATATGCGAAGGTGTTCTCCAGGCCCACAGGCGCAAATTAAATTTCGTCAGGCGTACGCAGGTTGGTGACGGCAATACGTTCACCACGTTTACGCTCGCGCTCAGACTGCATGTTCGCGCGATAGACACCCTGATCGCCAACAACCCATGAAAGCGGGCGGCGTTCTTTACCAATTGACTCCTGGAGCAGCATCAGCGCCTGCATATAGGCCTCTGGACGCGGCGGGCAACCCGGGATGTACACATCCACCGGAATGAACTTATCAACGCCCTGCACAACGGAATAAATGTCGTACATACCGCCGGAGTTTGCACATGCGCCCATGGAGATAACCCATTTTGGCTCCAGCATCTGGTCATAAAGACGCTGAATAACCGGTGCCATCTTGGTAAAGCAGGTCCCTGCCACCACCATCAGGTCAGCCTGACGCGGAGAAGCACGCAGTACCTCGGCCCCAAAACGCGCAACGTCATGCACCGCAGTGAATGACGTCACCATTTCAACGTAGCAGCAAGAAAGGCCAAAGTTGTATGGCCAGATGGAGTTCTTACGACCCCAGTTGACCATGTCGTGCATGGCATGTTCGAGCTTGCCCATGTACACGCTTTTGTTGACTTCTTGCTCCAGGGGGTCGGTTACGATCTCCTGTTTTTGCAGGGGGTAACGGTCATTCTCACCGTTAGGATCTATGCGGGTGAGCGTATAATCCATCTTATTGCCTCGCTGTTACTGCTGACGATTAGAGATACTGTTTTCCGGGTTGATGTGTTCACGGCGTGAACGCACAGGTGTCCAGTCCAGCGCGCCAATACGCACCAGATAAACCAGACCGGCCAGTAACACTAAAATGAAAATTGCGGCCTCGACAAAGCCCACCCAACCACTTTCGCGAATGGAGGTAGACCACGCGAAGAGGTAAAGCGCTTCCACGTCAAAAATGACGAAGAACATGGCTACCAGGTAAAACTTGGCAGACAGGCGTAAGCGAGCGGTACCTACTGAATCAATACCTGATTCGAAAGGTGTGTTTTTGTGCCTTGCGCGGGCGCGACCGCCCAGGAACCAGCCGCCGACTAACATCAGGCAGCACAGGCCAATGGCTACAATAAGAAAGATTGCGAATGCCCAGTGATGAGCGATGACTTCTGTGGATGTTGACATACTCATTGCTTACTCATCAAAAGTGATACCGACGACACTGCTCTTGCTGGCAGATGGGCATCACATCGATTCATGGGGAGGAACAAAATAACCTTACACTAACTGTCAGAAATGAGACATAGACAGCAAAATGATGGGGTTTTTTACTCCTTTCTATAACCTTTTGTCAACTTTAACAAAGGTTTCTTCACATTAAATTACAACGTGCGATTCTCATTAACATTTGGTGCCCTTTAACCCTGGTGGGTACATGACTTTCCGTCAAATGCATCTTGTTGAATCGTGTCCGTTTTGGAAGTAAAAAAAATAACCCTCCTATTTTGACAGGATTTGCCAACGATTCCTCCCCCCAAATGGGAGTATTTTCTTGATCTGAGACACGCTTTTGTTAATTCAATCAAAAAAACAGCAACATATTTCCTGTTTTTTTAACATCGGTGGGGTATGAGGTAAGTTAGTACAGGTCTTGTTTACATCTTAATCAAAAGCATTTTCTGCATTGATAAATAAGCGGTATTTGCTTTATCCCTGCTCCGCCCGCGGTTATGAATAGCAAAAAAAACCACTCGCAGGAAAAAATCATGCGAGTGGCTCTTTTTTGCACTTACATTTTGTTACGAGAATTTTGAGGGAATGATCACTCAAAATCCCCTTCCACAATCAGGGAGTCATCCCCTCCTTCAGGAGTAACAGCCGCGTACTGCCATGGATTGTGGTAGTTTTCCATTGCCTCGAATACCACTTTTGCCAGCTCGTTGTTGCTGGCGGCGTTATGGCACAGCAGGTACTCCGTATCCGGCAACGACGGGAGTCCCTCGGATTGACCCAGCACACGCAGATCGGGGCTCATCATTTCCACCGGACGGGCCGTTACGCCAAGCCCAGCCTTCACCGCCGCTCGCACTGCGGGCAAGGTTGACGCCACGTACGCCAGGCGCCATGGAATACTGGCTTCGTTGAGTGCTGCCAGCACCATATCGCGGAACGGACTGGGATCATCCAGCAGGACCAGGGGTATCGGCTCACCTTTCTGCAATACATACTCCGCGGCACAGTACCAGTGCGTTGGAGAAGTACGCAGCGTCAGGCTGTCAAACTGGCCAGGTCGATGCGTGGTGACCACCAGGTCAACCTCGTTTTCTGTCAGCATCTCAACCATGAAGGCATTGCGTTTAACGCTAACGTCCAGGGCAAGCTTCGGATAAACCGAGCTAATTCGGTTGAGAAGGAAGGGTAAAATGGTATCTGCTGATTCATCTGACGCCCCTAATGTTAACACTCCCTGAAGGTTGCTAAACATTAATGACATACAGGCTTCATCATTAAAGCGCAGTATCTTTCTGGCATAACCCAGAAGCTGAATACCATGTTCTGTTAAAAGCTTATTACGCCCATGACGCGCAAAAAGCTCTTTACCAACCAGTTGTTCCAGCCGCTGCATTTGCTGACTCACGGCGGACTGGGTACGGCAAACGGCGGCAGCAGCTGCTGCAAAAGTGTTGAGATCGGCGACCGCAACAAACGTTCTCAGCAGATCGAGGTCGAGATTCATTATCGGACGATTTGCATTTATCATATCTTTTCACTTTCAGGTTGCTCGTGCGGAGCTGCCCGGGTTGAAGCTGTGTGTAACAGTTAAGCAATTCCTTCTGAAGAGTTTCCCTCGCATCCCGGCCCGGCAGACTGCCTGACAGATAGTTATTGTACTGCGGTATATCACCAGTCAGAAATCACGTTTCATGACGTTATTTTTATTCTCTTGCGTCCAGGATATTTCTTTGTTTGCAGGTCGATGTAAATACCATAAAGAGTAAGACATGTTTTCTGCCATCTATATCGCAGCGTTGCCAGCGTAGCAAGATGTGACTTACCCAATCAGCCAGAGATAACTTTAACAATAACAATCGATTAATACAGAAAAGCAGAAGCCGATATACGTAACAGGCCTATCGCTATGCTGCATTCCCGAAACACATCTTAACCCAAATCCACTATATTTATAAGTCTTATTGCAATATTAAGGAGTTACCGCCAATGATAAGCAACTACACTCTTTTTATTAAAATTAACGAAAGTTGCATTTTCGTCGTTAATAATAAATAAAGTTTAATTTAGATTCAGGCCATTCATTAATAACCCTTAACATTAATTTCACATGAGTAACTTTTAGCCTGGCTTTGCTAATATGGCAATCGGTATCTCAGCATTCAGGTTTTACGAATGATCACTCAGGGGGACTAATGCATCAGCCCGAATCGTCTTTTTATTTACACTAGAATAAAATTCATAGTTACATGCAATTTTTAGCATAAAAAACCCATTAATAACCTTTATTACGATAAATTCAGGCACAAAATCACTCCCTCGTTAGAGTAAGCGATCACAGCGACATTCCCCGGTGGAACGAAATCTTCTTCTGTGCGCCCTTCAAAACGAAGCGCGGGGGGAGTACATTGTTCCGTGCATACTTCCACGGCAGGAAGTTGCAATAATAGCGAAAAGGTTAAAGGTTCATGTCCCCTATCGAAAAATCCAGCAAGCTCGACAACGTCTGTTACGACATCCGTGGCCCGGTACTCAAAGAGGCAAAACGCCTTGAAGAGGAAGGCAATAAGGTTCTGAAACTCAACATCGGCAACCCCGCGCCATTTGGTTTTGAAGCGCCGGATGAGATCCTGGTGGATGTGATCCGTAACCTGCCCACTGCACAAGGCTACTGCGATTCAAAAGGGCTTTACTCCGCCCGTAAAGCCATCATGCAGCACTATCAGGCTCGCGGTATGCGCGACGTCACCGTTGAAGATATCTACATTGGCAACGGTGTCTCGGAACTGATCGTTCAGGCGATGCAGGCGCTCCTGAACAGCGGCGATGAAATGCTGGTTCCTGCCCCAGATTATCCGCTGTGGACGGCTGCGGTGTCCCTGTCCAGCGGTAAAGCGGTGCACTACCTGTGCGACGAATCCTCTGACTGGTTCCCGGATCTGGATGATATTCGCGCCAAAATTACCCCGCGCACCCGGGGTATCGTGATCATTAACCCGAATAACCCGACGGGCGCGGTCTATTCAAAAGAGCTGCTGATGGAGATCGTCGAGATCGCCCGCCAGCATAACCTGATCATCTTTGCCGACGAGATTTACGACAAGATCCTGTACGACGCGGCGCAGCACCACTCTATCGCCGCGCTGGCACCCGATCTGCTAACGGTCACCTTTAACGGACTGTCTAAAACTTACCGCGTTGCCGGTTTCCGTCAGGGCTGGATGGTACTGAACGGTCCGAAAAAACATGCGAAAGGCTACATTGAAGGGCTGGAGATGCTGGCATCCATGCGTCTGTGCGCCAACGTACCGGCGCAACATGCGATCCAGACAGCACTCGGCGGCTATCAAAGCATCAGCGAGTTTATCGTTCCAGGCGGCCGCCTGTATGAACAGCGCAACCGTGCATGGGAATTGATTAATGATATTCCGGGCGTCTCCTGCGTGAAGCCTAACGGCGCGCTGTACATGTTCCCGAAAATCGACGCGAAGCGCTTTAATATTCACGACGACCAGAAAATGGTGCTTGACTTCCTGTTGCAGGAAAAAGTGCTGCTGGTTCAGGGTACGGCGTTTAACTGGCCGTGGCCGGATCACGTGCGTATCGTCACCCTGCCGCGCGAAGACGATCTCGAAATGGCCATCAGCCGCTTCGGGCGCTTCCTCTCCGGGTACCATCAGTAGCGCTGACTATCCGCCGGGTAGCGCTGCGCTTACCCGGCCTGCAACATCCGCAAATTTGCATCTTCCCTCCCCTCCCCGCACAATGAAGTCTGTCGCAGTGAAGACATAAGGTAACCTATGAGTCAGAGTCATTTCTTTGCCCACCTCTCCCGCCTGAAACTCATCAACCGCTGGCCGCTGATGCGCAACGTGCGCACTGAAAATGTGTCTGAGCACAGTTTACAGGTTGCCATGGTCGCGCACGCGCTGGCCGCGATTAAAAACCGCAAATTCAACGGGCAGGTGAATGCCGAACGTATCGCCCTGCTGGCGATGTACCACGATGCATCGGAAGTGCTGACCGGCGATCTGCCTACGCCGGTGAAATATTTCAACTCGCAGATTGCCCAGGAATATAAAGCTATTGAGAAGATTGCCCAGCAGAAGCTGATCGACATGGTGCCTGAAGAGCTGCGCGATATCTTCGGGCCGCTCATCGACGAGCATCAGTATACGGAAGAGGAGAAATCCCTGGTTAAGCAGGCCGATGCGCTGTGCGCCTACCTGAAGTGTCTGGAAGAGCTGTCCGCCGGGAATAACGAATTTTTACTGGCAAAAACGCGTCTGGAAAAAACGCTGGAATCTCGTCGCAGCGAAGAGATGGACTACTTTATGCGCGTGTTTGTGCCGAGCTTTCATTTGTCACTGGATGAGATTAGCCAGGATTCGCCGCTGTAGTTTTTTGCCGGGTGGCGGCTCCGCCTTACCCGGCCTACGTTTCTGCACTCACGCTAAAACGGGAATAACACCGGAATTAACACCACGCATACCAGCATTACCAGCACGGTGAACGGCACACCCAGCTTCACGAAATCACTGAACCTATAATTCCCGGGCCCCAGCACCAGCGTATTGACCGGGGAAGAGACCGGCGTCATAAATGCCGCGGACGCCGCCATCGCAACCATCATCGCAAACGGATACGGCGAAACGCCCATCGATTTTGCCATCGCCAGCGCAATGGGCGCCATCAGCACCGCCGTTGCGGTATTGGAGATGAACAAACCAATGGTGGCGCACATGACGAACAGGCAAACCATCATCAGGTACGGACCATATCCCCCGCCCGCGTCCATTAAGCCTTTTACGATCAAATCCACCCCGCCGGTTTTCTGTAGCGCCAGGGCGAAGGGCATCATCCCGACGATGAGAATGATGCTCGGCCAGTGAATCGCTTTGTAAGCGCTTTCGGCGTCGATACAGCGGAATTTGCCCATTAACAGACAGGCGATTATTGCCGCCACCGGGTTAGGGATCTCGTCCGTCAGCATCAGGGCAACCATCAATACCAGGCAAAAAATTGCATGGGGCGCCTGGCTGTGCGCCGGTGATGCATCGCTCTCTTCAATCGGCATATTTAGCACCACAAAATCGCGGCCTTTCTGCCCGAGCTGGCTAATCAGTTTCCAGTTGCCGACCACGAGGAAGATATCCCCCAGCAGGATCGGCTCATCCACCACCGCCCCTTCAAGGGCTACGCCATCGCGCTTCAGGCCTACCACGTTGAGGCCATAGCGGGTACGAAAGCCGATTTCACGCACGGTTTTGCCCAATAACTCCGATTCCGGGATCAGCGACACCTCGGCCATTCCCACATCCAGCGCCTGGTCAGAGAAATACTCGCCGCGCAGGACCATCGGCTCCAGCAGCTGCTCACTACAAAACTCCCGCAGATCCACGTCTGCGGTGGACATATCAATCAGCAGGACGTCACGCGCGCGAAACTCTGACACCCCGTTCACGTTAACGATCACCCGACGAAAACGACGCCAGCGCTCAACCCCGATGACGTTCGCGCCATAGCGTTCGCGTAGCTTAAGGTCATCCAGCCGCTGCCCCACCATAGGCGACCCCGGGCGGATAGCCAGACGTCGGGCACGCCCGGTCAGACGATACTCTTTAATCAGATCGCGGAAAGAGCGCCGCTTCCAGCCCTCTTTGGCTTTATCCTGCTTCTCCCCTTTCAGCGCAAAACGGGTCAATAGCATATAGATAATGCCCATCACCAGTACCACCAGCCCGATCGGCGTAACGCTGAAAAAGCTAAACCCCTCAAGCCCCTCACGGATCAGTTCGCTGTTCACGACGAGGTTCGGCGGCGTCGCGACCAGCGTCATCATGCCGCTGATGAGCCCGGCGAAGCTCAACGGCATCATCAGCCGCGAAGGGGAGATCTGCATCCTCATGCAGACGCTCAGCACGACCGGAATAAAGATGGCCACGACGCCCGTAGAGCTCATAAACGCGCCCAGCCCGGCGACCGTCAGCATCAGGTAAATCAGCATTTTGGTTTCGCTGCTGCCCGCCACTTTCACCAGCCACGACCCCATCATTGTCGCCACGCCGGTGCGGACCAGCCCGTCGCCAATAATAAACAGAGCGGCAATCAAAATAACGTTGGGATCGCTAAACCCGGAAAAGGCTTCCGGCAGGGAAAGGGTACCGCTTAGAACGAATGCGACAATCACAAACAGGGCGACGGCATCCATGCGCACCTTGCCCGTGGCAAAAAGAATGATGGCGATTAACAGCAGGCTCAGGACCCAAATCAGTTCACCGTTCACAACATGTCCTTGTCAGTGGAGGAGAAGCAATTCTGCCATAAAAAAGCCCCGGTAATGCGGGGCTATATCATGGGATTACATTTTTAGCGAGACGGTTACAACTCCGTCTGACGCCTTCGAGACGTCGATGGCGGTCAGGGTGTTAAGCACGAAATCCGCCTCCTCCAGCCGGGGGGAACCCGCCGGGACGTTAACGGCAATGACGTGGCTGCCGGCGTTCAGCCCGGCCAGCACGCCTGCCGCCGCGTCTTCCACCACCACGCACTCTGCTGGCGCAAGGCCGAGCAGTTCAGCGCCGAGCAGGAACGCATCCGGTTCAGGCTTGCCGCGCTTCACGCGCTCAGCGGTAATGAAGACGTCCGGCGTCGGCAAACCTGCCGCCTTATGGCGTGCATGCGCGACGGGAACCGAGCCGGAGGTGACGATAGCCCACGGGATCTGCGCTTCATTCAGGTGCTCAAGCAGTTCGTGCGCACCGGGCAGCGCGGTGATACCCTCGGTATCGGTAGCTTCAATCTGCTCAAGATAGCGGAACTCCGCCTGAATCTCTTCCTCAGAACGTCCCGCAAGGAAGTGCCGCAATGAGGTAATGGCCTGTTTGCCATGGATGAAATTTAGTACGTCCTGATGGTCAATGCCGTGCCGGTCGGCCCAGTGGCACCACGAGCGCTCCACCACCGGCAGCGAATCCACCAGCGTACCGTCCAGATCAAACAGAAAACCTTTACACTGCACACGCACCTCCGTCAGGCATTAATGATTTGTTGAATTTCGTTGCTGCTTAAATGGTACTGGCGCGGACAGGCGTGCCACGCGCTCAGCATACGTTGATACTTATCCCACATCGGGGTCTGGGCGTTGAAGCCGTGCGTACCCGCATCAAAATGGGTGTAGCGACCTTCGGTATTCACCATAAAGCGTACATAGCTCAGATAGCGCGCTTCCGTCGCAGCATCAAAGCCCAGGAACGTCACGCGGCGCTCGTCAATGGTCTGCTGGTCCTTCAGATTGGTCCAGGACACATGCAGCGCATGGTACATCTCCATGATGTCGATAACGATACGGCAGGTTTCCTCTTTCAGTTCGCCAAATTCGCGATCCAGTTCGCGCATCTGCAAGCCAAAACCACGTTCAACAATGGTTTGCAGGCGGCTGTAGCGCGCAGCGTTATCGGGATCAAGCATAGTCATCATCTTGTACTGGTTAGACAAAATCAGACGTTGAGCATGGGTCATTTCCATCTTTCGACTCCTGTAGCGCATTGCACTGTAAAAAAAAGACACGGTAACTGATTGTTACTGTGCCTTCTTTTGGTCGTCGTTTCGATGATCAATCACAAGTCATCGAGGAATGTTTTATCAAGCTGTTTAAACGCACGCTTGAGGGTATCCGCCAGCGCCTGATAGTCCGGCTTACCTTCAACCGGTGCCAGCGCCTGGCCAGCCTCTTCCAGTTTTCCACGCACTTCATAAAACCAGTGTAAAATAGAAGGCGGAAGTGGCGTGACGGAACGTTTACCTAACCACCATAGCCCCTGCATCGGCAGGCTTAACGCAAAGAGCGCCGTCGCGACGGCAGGGCCAAGCTGCCCACCTAACGCTATCTGCCAGCACAGGGTAAAAACGGCAATCGGGGGCATAAAGCGAATCGCATAGCGCGTGGCGCGAATAGTGCGATTTTCAATAAACATGGGCGCGAGGCGCTTTTCCATCGGCCATGTCTTTGCGTAATGCTGTCCCCGACGAAACAGACTAAAAAAGTTCACGGACGGGATTTCGGGTGTCGACATGGCTGTACCTCAACTTCACATATAAAAATTAAAATTTTCGTGCAAAACCACAACAGGCTATGACAACGTTCAAAATATTTTGTCATCGCTACCCCGTATCGGGTATCCTGTGCCAGCCTGATAGGGCCGTAGACGATAAGCGTTAACTCGTCAAATTATCGCATATTATGCCATTGTCTGAAAAATGTTCAAAATGGCTTAAAATCATAGGTATTTCTTTCATCCTGCCAGAATGTTCGTTTGGCATGATGTTAATCATAAATGTCTGGGTCAGCATGCGTTACGCTTTTAGACTCACTGACGTTTTTTTAGCCACGTATCAATAATAGGTACTTCCATGTCGAGTAAGTTAGTACTGGTTCTGAACTGCGGTAGCTCCTCACTGAAATTCGCCATCATCGATGCGCTCAACGGTGACGAGTACCTCTCTGGTTTGGCCGAATGTTTCCATCTGCCTGAAGCACGTATCAAGTGGAAGATGGACGGCAGCAAACAAGAAGCGGCTTTAGGTGCAGGCGCCGCTCACAGTGAAGCGCTGAACTTTATCGTTAACACTATTCTGGCACAAAAACCAGAACTGTCTGCTCAGCTGACCGCAATTGGTCACCGTATCGTCCACGGCGGCGAAAAATACACCAGTTCCGTGGTAATCGACGACTCCGTGATTCAGGGTATCAAAGACTCTGCGTCTTTCGCACCGCTGCATAACCCGGCTCACCTGATCGGTATCGCTGAAGCACTGAAATCCTTCCCGAGTCTGAAAGACAAAAACGTGGCCGTGTTTGATACTGCGTTCCATCAGACCATGCCGGAAGAGTCTTACCTCTATGCCCTGCCATACAGCCTGTACAAAGAGCACGGCGTCCGTCGTTACGGCGCTCACGGTACCAGCCACTTCTATGTGACTCAGGAAGCCGCAAAAGTGCTGAACAAGCCGGTTGAAGAAGTCAACATTATCACCTGCCACCTGGGCAACGGTGGTTCTGTTTCCGCTATCCGCAACGGTAAGTGTGTTGACACCTCTATGGGTCTGACCCCGCTGGAAGGTCTGGTGATGGGTACCCGTTCCGGTGATATCGACCCGGCGATCATCTTCCACCTGCACGACACCCTGGGCATGAGCGTTGACGACATCAACAAAATGCTGACCAAAGAGTCTGGCCTGCTGGGCCTGACCGAGGTCACCAGCGACTGCCGTTACGTTGAAGACAACTACGCAGAAAAAGCTGACGCTAAACGTGCAATGGACGTTTATTGCCACCGCCTGGCGAAGTACATCGGTTCTTACACCGCGCTGATGGAAGGCCGTCTGGATGCTGTTATCTTCACCGGTGGTATCGGTGAGAACGCGGCAATGGTACGTGAACTGTCCCTGGGCAAACTGGGCGTTCTGGGCTTCGAAGTTGATCATGAGCGTAACCTGGCTGCCCGCTTCGGCAAGTCTGGCTTCATCAACAAAGAAGGCACCCGCCCTGCTATCGTTATTCCAACTAACGAAGAGCTGGTCATCGCGCAAGACGCACACCGCCTGACTGCCTGATTCCACACCGCCAGCAATGCTGGCGGTGCTGTTTTGTAACCCGCCCAACGCGGCGGTAACGAAAGAGGATAAACCGTGTCCCGTACTATTATGCTGATCCCTACCGGAACCAGCGTCGGCCTGACCAGCGTCAGCCTCGGCGTGATCCGCGCTATGGAACGCAAAGGCGTTCGTCTGAGCGTCTTTAAGCCTATCGCCCAGCCACGTGCCGGTGGCGATGCGCCAGACCAGACCACCACCATCGTTCGCAAGAACTCCAATCTGCCAGCGGCTGAACCGTTGAAGATGAGCCACGTTGAATCTCTGCTCTCCAGCAACCAGAAAGACGTGCTGATGGAAGAGATCATTGCCAACTACCACGCAAACGCGCAGGACGCGGAAGTGGTGCTGGTTGAAGGCCTGGTCCCGACCCGTAAACACCAGTTTGCCCAGTCTCTGAACTTTGAAATCGCGAAAACCCTGAACGCAGAGATCGTTTTTGTGATGTCTCAGGGCACGGATACCCCAGAGCAGCTGAAAGAGCGTATCGAACTGACGCGCAGCAGCTTCGGCGGTGCGAAAAACACCAGCATCACCGGCGTGATTGTTAACAAGCTGAACGCGCCAGTAGATGAGCAGGGCCGTACGCGTCCTGACCTGTCCGAAATTTTTGACGACTCCTCCAAAGCGAAAGTCATCAAAGTTGACCCGGCTAAGTTGCAGGATTCCAGCCCGCTGCCTGTTCTGGGCGCGGTGCCATGGAGCTTCGATCTGATTGCCACCCGTGCAATCGATATGGCGCGTCACCTGAACGCCACCGTGATCAACGAAGGCGATATCAACACCCGCCGCGTGAAGTCCGTAACCTTCTGCGCACGTAGCATTCCACACATGCTGGAACACTTCCGCGCAGGTTCACTGCTGGTGACCTCTGCTGACCGTCCAGACGTGCTGGTTGCAGCGTGCCTGGCTGCAATGAACGGCGTGGAAATCGGTGCAATTCTGCTGACCGGCGGCTATGAAATGGACGCGCGTATCAGCAAGCTGTGCGAGCGTGCGTTCGCCACTGGCCTGCCAG
The DNA here is from genome assembly GCF_049237785.1 of Enterobacter cloacae complex sp. SHL022. NCBI lineage: Bacteria > Pseudomonadati > Pseudomonadota > Gammaproteobacteria > Enterobacterales > Enterobacteriaceae > Enterobacter > Enterobacter cloacae complex sp. SHL022. Next base: position 682,128 of record NZ_JBMKJH010000001.1, read on the forward strand.
TCTTCATGGTGAACACCAACACCTGGCAGACCTCCCTGAGCCTGCAAAGCTTCAACCTCGAAGTGCCGGTTGATGACCACGAGCGTATCGAGAAAGTTCAGGAATACGTTGCGGGCTACATCAATGCGGACTGGATCGAATCCCTGACTGCGACCTCCGAGCGCAGCCGTCGTCTGTCTCCTCCAGCCTTCCGTTACCAGCTGACCGAGCTGGCGCGTAAAGCGGGCAAACGCGTGGTTCTGCCAGAAGGCGACGAACCACGTACCGTTAAAGCGGCAGCCATCTGTGCAGAACGCGGTATCGCGACCTGTGTGCTGCTGGGTAACCCGGATGAGATCAACCGCGTTGCGGCGTCTCAGGGCGTTGAGCTGGGCGCTGGCATTGAGATCGTTGACCCGGAAGTGGTTCGCGAAAGCTACGTTGCTCGCCTGGTTGAACTGCGTAAGAACAAGGGCATGACCGAAGCCGTTGCGCGCGAGCAGCTGGAAGACAACGTCGTGCTGGGTACGCTGATGCTGGAGCAGGACGAAGTTGACGGTCTGGTTTCCGGTGCGGTTCACACCACCGCGAACACCATCCGTCCACCGTTGCAGTTGATCAAAACCGCACCGGGCAGCTCTCTGGTCTCCTCCGTGTTCTTCATGCTGCTGCCTGAACAGGTTTATGTTTACGGCGACTGCGCGATCAACCCGGATCCAACCGCAGAGCAGCTGGCAGAAATCGCTATCCAGTCTGCGGACTCCGCGATTGCCTTCGGTATCGAACCGCGCGTCGCGATGCTCTCATACTCCACCGGTACCTCTGGTGCAGGCAGTGACGTAGAGAAAGTCCGTGAAGCGACCCGCATTGCGCAGGAAAAACGTCCGGATCTGATGATCGACGGCCCGCTCCAGTACGATGCCGCGGTAATGGCTGACGTGGCGAAATCCAAAGCGCCAAACTCGCCGGTTGCAGGTCGTGCTACCGTGTTCATCTTCCCGGATCTGAACACCGGTAACACCACCTATAAAGCGGTACAGCGTTCAGCAGACCTGATCTCCATCGGGCCAATGCTGCAAGGCATGCGCAAACCTGTGAACGACCTGTCCCGTGGTGCGCTGGTTGACGATATCGTCTACACCATCGCGCTGACGGCGATCCAGTCTTCGCAACAGCAGTAATGTTTTGCCGGATGGCGCTTCGCTTATCCGGCCTACAGGACCGTAGGCCCGGTAAGCGCCAGCGCCACCGGGCAACAAAAAGGCGACCACACGGTCGCCTTTTTTTATTACAACAGCTCCCGCGCCGCCGACACAATGTCATGTGCCGTCAGGCCATACTCCTTTTGCAAGAAGTCCTGCGTGCCCACCTGACCATATCGTTCCTTCACCCCCACCCGACGCAGGGGCACCGGACAGGTTTCCACCAGCACTTCCGCCACCGCCGACCCCAGCCCGTTGTGAATGCTGTGGTTTTCGCAGGTCACAATACGCCCGGTTTTCTCGGCATAGTTTTTCACCAGCATCCGATCGATAGGCTTCAGGGTAAACATGTCGATGACCGCTGCGCTTACCCCCTCCTGCTCCAGCTGGCGCGCCGCCTCCAGCGCTTCCGCCACCATAATGCCGTTAGCAATCAAGGTAATATCGGTTCCCTCGCGCAGCACGTTGCCCTTGCCGATGGTGAAGGTTGACCCCGGGGCATACACGCTCGGGGCCTGTTTACGGATGGTCCTCACCCAGTAGAAGCCTTCCAGGTCGATAAGCTGACGCAGCACATCTTCGAACATCACCGCATCGGTCACCTCCAGCACCACTGAATGCGCCAGACCGCGCACGATGCCCATGTCCTCGAACGACATATGCGTCCCGCCGTTGTGGCAGGCCGTCACGCCCGCATCCGAGGCAATCACCTTCACGTTATTGCGCTGGTAGTCCAGGGACATAAACAGCTGGTCGAAGCAGCGACGGCTGGCAAAGGCGGTAAAGGTATGGACGAACGGCTTACGTCCGGTGAGCGACAGCCCGGCGGCCGTCCCAATCACGTTAGCCTCCATAATGCCGCAGTTGATGACGTGCTGTGGATAATCACGCGCTACGCCGTCCATCGCCATCGAACTCATCAGATCCGCTTCGAGCGCAATAATCTCGCTCCCGGCCTCAATCTGTTTTGCCACAAAACCCGCGTAGACCTTACGCATCTCAACGGCATCTTTCTGTCCTGTCGGTGCAACCTTAATCATGTGAAGCCTCCAGTTGGCGAATCGTCTCGTTGAGCGCCGCTTTGCTCTCCTCAGTTAATCGCAGGTGATGCGAGTTGCTGAGCTGTTCCAGGTATGGCACCCCCTGCCCTTTGATGCTGTCGAGGATCACCACCCGCGGACGCGCATCGGCCGCAGGGATCGGCGCGGTCACCTCCAGCAGCGCCGGAATGTCATCCCCTTTCACCGTTACCACGTCAAAACCAAAGGCGCGGAATTTGCCTTCCAGGTCGAAGGCGCTGATGATTTCGTCCAGCTCGCCGTCGAGCTGCTGTTTGTTCCAGTCCACGAATACCGTCAGGTTGTTCAGTCGATGGTGAGCAATAAACTGGAAGGCTTCCCAGCACTGTCCTTCGTTCAGCTCCCCGTCACCGACGATGCAGAACACCCGGTTTGGCCTTCCTGCCAGCTTGTGCGACAGCGCCATGCCGCCAGCAATGGAGATCCCCTGCCCCAGTGATCCGGTGGTGGCATCCACGCCGCGTGTTTTCAGGCGATCCGGGTGACTTGGCAGACGCGTCCCGTTCTGGTTCAGCGTGCTCAGCTCGTCAATCGGGAAGTAGCCCTTAATCGCCAGCGTACTGTACAGCGCCGGGCCCGCATGGCCTTTCGACAGCACAAAGTAATCGCGCTCTGGCCAGTCCGGATCGGCCGGGTCAATTTTCATCACCGCGCCGTACAGCACCGCCAGCGTTTCAACGACTGACATGCTGCCGCCGTAGTGCCCAAAACCCAGCTGCGTAAGGGATTTCAGCGTCTCAAGGCGAATCTGACGCGCCAGTTCGGTTATTTCATTCTCATTCATGATTTGGCTCCGGGGTTTTCCTGCGCGTTACCGCTGGCAGGTTTGTTTTTAGCGAAGACGTTGTAGGCCACCAGCAGCGCGAACAACACAACAACCAGTCCGGTGATGGCAAACGGCGACAGGAAGCGCGCCAGGTTGCCCAGCACAATCCCGACCGCACCAAAATCAGCGTCCGAGAAGGTCGTATTCGCAAAGCCAATTGCGCCCAGAACAGGCAGCAGCAGGACCGGGAGGAAGGTGATCAGCAGTCCGTTAGCAAAGGCGCCAATCATTGCCCCGCGGCGTCCACCGGTGGCGTTACCAAACACGCCCGCCGTTGCACCGGTGAAGAAATGCGGCACGACGCCCGGCAGGATCAGCACCCAGCTAAACTGACCGCAGATGAACAAGCCCACAATTCCGCCGAGGAAACTAAACAGGAAGCCAATCAGCACCGCGTTTGGCGCATACGGGTAGACTACCGGGCAGTCCAGCGCAGGCCGCGCATTGGGCACCAGTTTTTCCGAGAAGCCAGTAAAGGCCGGGACGATTTCCGCCAGAATCAGGCGCACGCCCTGCAAGATGATGAACACGCCTGCCGCGAAGGTGATGGCCATAATGATGGCGTACACCAGGTAGTTTTGGCCGCCGCTGAAGGTGGCCTCCACGTACTCACGTCCGGCGCTCACCGCCATGATCAGGTAGATAATCATCATGGTCAGGGAGATGGAGATTGAACTGTCACGCAGGAAGCTAAGGTTCTTCGGCAGGTTCATCTCTTCGGTGGAGCGCGAACCTTTACCGACCTTGCTGCCAATCCAGCCGGACAGCACGTAGCCCAGCGTGCCGAAATGACCGAAGGCGATCTCATCGTTGCCGGTAATACGCTTCATATAGCGCTGCGCAATCGCCGGGAAGAAGGCCATAATCAGGCCGAGGATCAACGAGCCGGTAAAGACCAGCCCGACCCCCTCGAAGCCTGCAACCGTCAGGATCACGCCAATCATGCATGCCATGTAGAAGGTGTGATGCCCGGTGAGGAAGATGTATTTCAGGCGGGTAAAGCGCGCAACAATAATATTCGCCACCATCCCGAAGGCCATAATGAGCGCGGTGGAAGCGCCATATTTTTCCAGGGCAATCGACACAATAGCTTCATTGTTGGGAATAATGCCCTGAATATTAAAGGCGTGCTCAAACATACCGCCGAGCGGATTTAATGAGCCCACCAGCACGGTTGCGCCGCCGCCCAGTACAATAAAGCCGAGAATGGTTTTAATTGTGCCTTTTACCACATCCGAAAAGGCTTTTTTCTGCGCCACAAGACCAATCAGGGCAATTAAACCGACCAGCACTGAAGGGACTTTTAAAATATCAACAACGAAGTTCAGCGTTTCAAGGATAAACATATCCACCTCGCCTTATCAGGATTATTGTCTTTCGAACCAGGCGCGCAACTGCGCTTCGAGTTCGTTAATATCGATGATATTGTTGATCACCACCAGCTGGCTTTCCGGCACGCTGGCGCTTGCGGCAATGTCTTTCGCCATTACAAACAGGTCCGCCGCGCCCGGCGTAGCCGAGGAGAGATCGGAGTGTTCAACCTCGGCCTCAATTTCCAGTTTTTTGAGCACCTTTTTAATATTCATTTCGACCATAAAACTGCTGCCCAGGCCGGAGCCGCAAATAGCCATGATTTTCATTGTTATCCCCTTTTTTGAGTAGAGTACGCCCCATCACGCTGACGCGTAATGTTGAGATGAATCGGATTAAATAATTAAATCAGAAGCGATCGATGATGGTTTTTATCTCCTCCAGCGTATTCGCCCGATGTAATTCAGCCATATCTTCGTCGCTGGAAAATAATTCCGCTAAGGCTGAGATCATTTCGATATGGCTATGCTTGTCCGGCGCCGCCAGCATCACAATCACATCGACGGGGTCAAACTCACCGGCACCAAAAGAGACACCCTGTTTCAGTTTTAATAATGACAGGCCAAGTCCTTTCGCCCCTTCTTCCGGTCGCGCATGGGGCATTGCCAGCCCTGGAGCCAGCACATAGTAGGGACCTAACGTGTGATGCTGCTCGATGATAGCCGTGACATATTCCGGCGCAATGACCTGCAAATCCAGCAGCGGTTTCGCGCACAGTTCCAGCGCCTGGGGCCAGCTTTCAACGCTATCCTGTAGGATGATGGTTGTATCATATATCCATTTTTTGAGCATTTTTCACTCCCGCTAAAGACCAGACATGGGCAAACTCTATTCAACCCATCAATTAATGACTGCGATCGCGATCACAAAGATAGCGCTACCAACAACTAACATGCAGAACTGTGATAGCGCTATCAAATTACTATCATGGTGCGAAATCACAGCAAAAAAAGGGATTTAAGGCGTATACTGCCTGTCACGTAAAATGAAGGATGAAACTGAATCGCGTCCTGTCAGCAGGAAGATGTATGTCTTTAACCCGAAAACGGCGCAGTACCGGAAAAGTAACGCTCGCGGATGTCGCGCAGCTTGCCGGCGTAGGCACGATGACTGTTTCCCGTGCCCTCCGCACGCCCGAACAGGTTTCCGATAAACTGCGTGAAAAAATTGAAGCCGCGGTGCAGGAGCTGGGATACATGCCCAATCTTGCCGCCAGCGCACTGGCATCGGCATCGTCATGGACGATTGCGATGGTTGTACCCAATCTTTCCGAAGCTGGCTGTTCCGAGATGTTCGCCGGGCTACAGCAGGTGCTCCAGCCAGCCGGATATCAGATCATGCTGGCGGAATCTCAGCATCGTCTTGAACAGGAAGAGAAACTGCTTGAAACGCTGTTGGCCTCGAACATCGCCGCGGCGATACTGCTCAGCGTCGAGCACTCTGATACCGTGCGACACTGGCTAAAAAACGCCTCTATCCCGGTGATGGAAATGGGTGCAATGCGTGCCGATCCGATTGATATGAATATCGGGATTGATAACGTCGCCGCCATGTATGAACTTACCGAGATGGTGATTCAGCGCGGCTACCAGAATATCGGCCTGCTGTGCGCTAACCAGGAACAGTGGATTTTTCAGCAGCATTTGCAGGGCTGGTACAAGGCGATGCTGCGCCACCACCTGGCGCCGAACAGAGTGATTAATGCCGCCATGCCGCCGAACTTCTCCACCGGCGCGGCACAATTGCCAGAGTTCCTGCTGGCGTGGCCGGAGCTGGATGCGCTGGTGTGCGTGTCAGATGAACTGGCCTGCGGCGCGCTGTATGAATGCCAGCGTCGGCGCATCAAGGTGCCGGACGATTTAGCGGTCGTAGGTTTTGGCGACAGCGACGTCAGTCGCGTCTGTCAGCCGCCGCTGACGACGATGGCAGTACCGCATCGCAAGATTGGGGTTGAAGCCGGGAAAGCGTTACTGGAACGTCTTAATGACGGAGACTGGCGCGACCATAAACCCATCGCGTCCAGCCTGTGTCTGCGGGAAAGCTGTTAAGGCTTACTCAGCCTCTTCCTCTTTTTCCGCCTTATTTTCCGGTTTAGCGGATTCGTTTTTGGCGTTGCGGGTCATCCACAGCGCCAGTGCTTTAAGGGAATCCGGCGTGAATTCGTCGCAACGCGCGGTGATCTCTTCCGGCGTCATCCAGCTGACTTCGCTCACTTCCTCTTCCTGCAAGGCGAAAGGCCCATGGGAAACGCAGCTAAACAGCCCGCCCCAGACGCGGCAATGCTCATCTTCAAAATAAAACTGCCCGTGCTCGGCAAACGGCACGCCAGCGATACCTAACTCTTCTTCCGCTTCACGACGCGCGGAATCCAGCAGCACTTCATCGGCCTGCACGACGCCACCCGCTGTGGCATCCAGCATACCAGGAAGAAAATCTTTGGTGTCGGTGCGACGCTGGACCAGAATCTTGCCCATGCCGTCATGAACAACGATGTACGTCGCGCGGTGACGCAGACGCTCCGCACGCATTTGTTCGCGGCTGGCCTGCGCGATCACTTCATTTTCTTCGCTGACAATGTCAACCCATTCAGTACTTGCCAAATGATTCTGCTCCACCATCGGGAAACCTTCTCGTCTAAGCGCTCTTTCGGCGCGTTTGCAGTTGTGGTGTAACTTACGGATTAATCGCTATCTGCGCAATAACTTGCTGATCATTAAGTGCGATAACGCTTAATGTCCCGTCTTCATACATGCCGTAGCTTGCCGGGTTGCCGCCTTTAGGAATGCTGACAGACCCGGGGTTAAAGTGATAAAACGCCCCGCGCTTTTCCGCCACCGGAATATGAGTATGACCATAAACCAGGACATCGCCAGCGGCGAGTGACGGCAGGTTATCCGGGCCGAACAGGTGCCCGTGGGTCAGGAACAAACGGCTGTTTTCCATCAACACCTGTTGCCAGGGAGCGGTAATGGGAAAATGCAGCAGCATCTGGTCAACTTCACTGTCACAGTTGCCGCGAACGGCGATAATGCGCGAGGCAAAATGATTAAGTTTTTCCGCCACCTGCGCGGGAGCATAGCCTTCCGGCAACGCATTGCGTGGGCCGTGATTTAACACATCGCCCAGGATCACCAGCCATTGCGCCCCGCTTTGGGCGAACAGAGAAAGCACGCGTTCGGTCGCGGGCAGCGATCCATGAATATCCGACGCAAACATCAGTTTCATCAGTTACTCCTCGGGAATACAGACTGCCCCTATCATACCTCAAGCGTCCCGTCTTATCAGCCCGCGCGCTTAGCAGAGAGTGCCAGATAGCGCTGTACCGACGCGCGTTGCCACTGGAATGTGGCGTAATCCACCAGCAGTTGTGGGACGTCATCCCCGTTGAGGATCAGGCGATTGAGCATCAGCGCCAGATCGATGTCGGCAATACACCACTCGCCAAACAGGTTGGGGTTACCCTGCGCCAGCAGCGATGACGCAGTTTCAATCAGCTTCCGGGCGCTGGATAAGCCTTCCTCACTGAGGGCGGGCTTTTTGACGCCAGCGAACACCACGTCCGTGGAGCGTTCTGTGCGAATCGGCACCAGGTCGCTACGCAGCCACGCCTGGATCTGGCGGGCGCGGGCGCGCTTTTGCAGATCGTGAGGATAGATGCGTTCCCACTCAGGCGGGGCAAAGCGGTCCTCAAGGTACTCGTCAATCGCCGAAGATTCACTCAACTCAAAACCGTCGATCTCCAGCACAGGGACACGGCGGGTGAGCGCGTAGCCCTGCCACTGAGGCTTCAGGTGTTCGCCGCTGTCCAGGTCAACGGTTTTCAGAGTAAAAGTAAGCCCCTTTTCTGCCAGCGCCACATAAACGCTCATGACATAAGGAGAAAAAAAGTTCGCATCGGACCACAACGTTATTACAGGCTGGCTCATAACATCCTCTTCGGCTGATCGGTTTTCACTCAACATATAATCTCTTTGCCTCGCTGTCACTTGATGAAAACTCACGATTTACAACAAGCACCTATACTGATTTTTCATGGCAACACTATTCGCACTGACAGGAGTTGAGAATGATAGATCTCTATTATGCCCCCACCCCTAATGGCCATAAGATCACACTCTTTCTTGAAGAAGCCGAAGTGGACTACCGGATCATTCGCGTGGATATCAGTAAAGGCGACCAGTTCCGCCCCGTTTTTCTGGCCATCTCGCCCAACAATAAAATTCCGGCCATCATTGATAACCTGCCCTCTGACGGCGGCAAACCGTTAAGCCTGTTTGAGTCCGGAGAGATTTTGCTCTATCTGGCAGAGAAAACCGGCAAGCTCCTGAGCGGTGAGTTGCGCGAGCGTCATCACACGCTGCAATGGTTATTCTGGCAGTCGAGCGGCCTCGGGCCGATGCTGGGGCAGAATCACCACTTTACGGCCTATGCGCCGCAGACGATCCCTTACGCCATTGAGCGATATCAGGTCGAAACCCAGCGCCTGTACGGGGTACTGAACCGTCGGCTGGAAAAATCACCGTGGCTGGGAGGTGAGCATTACAGCATCGCAGATATCGCCTGCTGGCCGTGGATCAACACCCATGAACGCCACCGGATCGACCTGGCCACTTATCCGGCGGTGAACAACTGGTTTGAGCGCATCCGGACCCGCCCGGCCACCGAACGCGCCATGCAAAAAATCCATCAGATTTGATCCTGCGCCCCGTTGGGTGCAGGAGTTCTCCTCATGTATGATGAGGTGAAAATACTGACACGGAGAAGACCTGCAATGTCCCAGCATGACGCTATTATTCGTATAAAAAACTTACGCTTACGCACTTTCATTGGTATCAAAGAGGAGGAGATCGCGAATCGCCAGGATATCGTGGTGAATGTGGTGATCCACTACCCGGCAGACAAGGCGCGCGCCAGCGAAGACATCAATGACGCGTTGAACTATCGCACGATCACCAAAAGCATCATCCAGTACGTAGAGAACAACCGTTTTGCGCTACTGGAAAAATTAACTCAGGATGTGCTCGACATCGCACGCGAACACCACTGGGTCACTTATGCTGAAGTGGAGATCGATAAACTTCACGCCCTGCGCTACGCCGACTCCGTCTCCATGACGTTAAGCTGGCAGCGCCAGGCGTAAACCTGGAGGTTGTATGAAGATCCTGCTCACCGGCGGTACGGGCCTGATTGGTCGCCATCTCATTCCACGTTTGCAGGCGTTGCATCACGACATTACCGTGGTCACGCGCAGCCCGGAGAAAGCGCGCCAGGTGCTGGGCACCGGCGTTGAGATCTGGAAAGGCCTGGCGGAAAGGCAGGATCTGAACGGCTTTGACGCCGTCATCAACCTTGCAGGCGAACCAATCGCCGATAAACGCTGGACCGAAGAGCAAAAACAGCGTTTATGCAGCAGTCGCTGGAATATGACCGAAAGGCTGGTTGAGCTGATTCGCAACAGCGAGACGCCGCCCTCGGTGCTGATTTCAGGCTCTGCTACAGGCTACTATGGCGATCTTGGTGAAGTGGTGGTGACCGAAGAAGAGCCGCCGCACAACGAGTTTACCCATAAACTCTGCGCCCAATGGGAGCGTATCGCCTGCGGGGCGCAGAGCGATAACACCCGCGTCTGCCTGCTGCGCACCGGCGTGGTGCTTGCTCCGAAAGGCGGTATTCTCGGTAAAATGTTGCCGCCGTTTAAAATGGGGCTTGGCGGGCCCATCGGAAACGGTCGTCAGTATCTGGCGTGGATCCATATCGACGATATGGTCAACGGTATTCTCTGGCTGCTGGATAACGACCTGCGCGGGCCGTTTAACATGGTGTCTCCGTATCCGGTACGTAATGAACAATTTGCTCATGCCCTGGGTCATGCCCTGCATCGCCCGGCGGTGCTGCGCGTGCCTGCGACGGCGATTCGTCTGCTGATGGGTGAGTCTTCGGTGCTGGTACTGGGCGGGCAGCGCGCGCTGCCAAAACGGCTGGAAGCGGCCGGGTTTACGTTCCGCTGGTATGACCTGGAAGAGGCGCTGGGGGATGTGGTGCAGTGAATATGTTAGAGTTATACGCCATGTCTGGATGATATGGCGTAACTATGGCAACCATCACCACAACCCGGCTTAACCTCACCCCTTTCGAACCTTCTGACTGGGCATTCTTCCGCTCTCTGCGCGAAGACCCCGCCATCATGCGCTATATGGCCGCTATTACACCGGAAAAAGAGACGCGCCGCGTATTTGCCGCACGCCTGATGGCGGAGCATGTCTTTGTGATCCGTCTGCATAACGACGTTACGCCGCTCGGGGATATCGGCCTGCAAATCAGTGCGGCGAACCGTGAAGAGGCGGATATTGGCTACACGGTTGTGCCTGCCGCGCAGGGAAAAGGCATTGCCAGCGAAGCGCTGCGCGCGGTGTGTGAGTATGCATTTAACCAGACGGGCGTGAAGGCGATAAACGCGTACGTGCTGGCGGATAACGTCGGGTCGGTGCGGGTCCTTGAGAAAGCGGGTTTTGTGCGCACGCAGGTGCTGGAGAAGGCGTACGAGATTAACGGCGTACGGTATGACGACTGGGTGTATCGGCTCGAGTGTTGAATGCCGGGCGGCACTGCGTTTGCCCGGCCTACGGTTTTTGTAGGCCCGGTAATCGAAGCGCCACCGGGCAATTGGGCGGCTCTGCGGCCTGATGCCCTCACCCCGGCCCTCTCCCACAGGGAGAGGGAGAAAGGCCAAACCTACTTCAACGAGCCTTTCAGGAACTGCTGCAAACGCGGGCTTTGCGGGTTCGCCAGCACCTCGTCCGGATGACCCTGCTCTTCAATCTTGCCCTGATGCAGGAAGATAACGTGGTTAGAAACGTTACGGGCGAAGCCCATCTCGTGCGTCACCACCACCATTGTTTTGCCCTCTTCCGCCAGCTTCTGCATGATGCGCAGCACTTCGCCAACGAGTTCAGGATCCAGCGCGGAAGTCGGTTCGTCAAACAGCAACACTTCCGGCTCCATCGCCAGCGCACGGGCGATAGAAACACGCTGCTGCTGCCCCCCTGACAGGTGCACCGGATATTTGATCTGCTGCCGCTCGTCGATACCCACTTTCGCCAGGTATTTGACCGCACGCTCGCGGGCTTCCTGCTTGCTTAAGCCGAGCACCTGAACCGGCGCTTCCATCACGTTCTCCAGCACCGTCATGTGGCTCCAGAGATTGAAGTGCTGAAACACCATTGTCAGACGCGTACGCAGCAGGCGTAGCTGATTTTTATCCGCCACTTTAAGCTGGCCGTCTTTATCACGGACCATGTTGATGTTCTGTCCGCTCACCACAATCGACCCTTCGCTCGGCTTTTCGAGGAAGTTGATGCAGCGCAGGAAGGTACTTTTACCCGAACCTGATGAGCCGATAATACTGATCACGTCGCCCGCGTTAGCCTCCAGCGACACCCCTTTCAGCACTTCATGTTCGCCGTAGCGCTTGTGCAAATCAATTACGTTTAATTTGTTCTCAGCCATCATAAATTCTCAGTGCGTCGACGGTTTTATATGCTGCAACCAGCGTTTTTCAGCCTTACGGAACAGGCTGATCAGGACGTAAGAAATGATCAAATAGAGCACTGCTGCAATGCCAAACGCCGTAAACGGCTGGTAGGTGGCAGAGTTAATATCGCGGGCAATCTTTAACAGATCCGGTACCGTGGCGGTAAACGCCAGTGCCGTCGAATGCAGCATTAAAATCACTTCGTTGCTGTACGCCGGCAGCGCAATACGCAGCGCCGAAGGCAGAATAATACAGCGGTAGAGCTTCACGGACGAGAAGCCGTACGCGCGCGCCGCCTCGATCTCACCGTGCGGCACAGAACGGATGGCCCCGGCGAAGATCTCGGTGGTATAGGCGCAGGTATTGAGGGTCAGTGCCAGCACCGTACAGTTCAGACCGCTGCGGAAGAACGCGTTCAGCATCTCGGTGCCTTTCACGATCTCCAGCGTGTACATCCCGGAATAGAACACCAGCAGCTGTACGTACAGCGGCGTACCGCGAAACACGTAGGTGAACAGCCAGATAGGGAACTGAATAAATTTATTGTTCGACACGCGGCCAATGGCGAGAAACACCGCCAGAATGCCGCCCATTACCACCGAGGAGATCAGCAGCCACAGCGTGATCGCCACGCCAGTAAAGCGGTAGCCATCTGTCCAAAGCAGGGATTTCCAGTACTCCTGAATAATCTCAATCACAGGTCAGCCCTCTTCACACCCACGGAGTAGCGACGTTCGAGCAGAAGCAGCACACCATTGGAGACGGTCGTAAAGACCAGATAGATTACGCCGCAAACCACCGCAAAATAGAACGGTTCCCAGGTGCTTTTACCTGCCAGCTGCGTGGCCTTCACCACATCTTCCAGACCCAGCAGGGAGACCAGCGCCGTTGCCTTGAGAATAACCTGCCAGTTGTTCCCGATGCCCGGCAGCGCGTAGCGCATCATGGCCGGGAACATGATCCGGCGAAACGTTTGTGAGGAGGTAAAACCGTAGGCGGTCGCCGCTTCAATATGCCCTTTCGGCACGGCCATGTAAGCGCCGCGGAAAGTCTCAGTGAAATAGGCACCGTAGATAAAACCAAGGGTAATAATACCGGCCACCATCGGGTCGATATCGATCTGTTCCATGCCGATGGCATCCGTCACGCCGTTAAGTGCGATTTGCAGGCCGTAAAAGATCAGCAGCATCAGCACCAGGTCAGGCACGCCGCGAATCAGCGTGGTATAGCCTTCAAATATCAGCGCCAGCGGTCTGTTGGCGGATAATTTAGCCCCCGCGCCCGCCAGGCCTATCAGCACCGCCAGCACCACGGAGCTGATAGCCAGCTCAAGGGTGACAAGCGCGCCCTGTAAAATAACGCCAGAAAATCCGTACAGCATACCGCGTGCCCTGTCGTCTCGTGAGTGGTGGAACCGTGTCTTTTCCCCTCCCGGAACGGGAGGGGCCGCACGTTATCAGACGGGGCGATTAGCCGCCGTAAACATTAAAATCGAAGTACTTTTTCGCCAGCTTGTCATAGGTGCCGTCCGCGCGCATCTCGGCGAACGCTTTGTTCAGGGCTTCACGCAGTTCGTTGTCTTCTTTACGCAGGCCCATACCGGTGCCAACGCCAAAGAGTTTTTCGTCCTTAATGGACGGACCGCCGAACTTGTAATCTTTACCCACAGGCTGTTTCAGGAAACCTTCGCTTGCCGCCACTTCATCCTGGAATGCTGCATCAATGCGGCCTGCCGTCAGGTCTGCGTAGATGTTTTCCTGGCCCTGGTAAGAGACAATTTCAATCCCCTTTGGCGCCCAGTGCTCGTTGCCGTAGGTTTCCTGCGTAGTACCCTGCAACACGCCCACGCGTTTGCCTTTCAGAGATTCAAGGGTTGGCTGAATGTCAGAGGATTTCGCCACCACCAGACGTGAGTCCGCCGCGTAGAGTTTGTCCGTGAAGGCAATCTCCTGCTGACGTTTTTCAGTGATGGACAGGGAGGACATGATCACGTCAATTTTCTTCGCTTTCAGAGACGGGATCAGCGCATCCAGCGGGTTTTCAACGTAGGTACATTGCGCTTTAATGCGTTTGCACAGCTCGTTAGCCAGATCGATGTCAAAACCGACCAGTTCCCCCTTCGCATTCTTCGATTCGAAAGGTGCATAGGTTGGGTCAGTTCCAATACGAATTTTCTGCGGAATTGCTGCGAATGCCGCGGTGGCGCTGGAAAAAGCCAGTACCAGAGAAAGTGACAACACCAGTTTTTTCATATCTGTCCTCAACAAACTGTCTTAATACGAGATTTTTACGACGACGGGGTGTTGTTAATGTGCCATTAATCCCCTCATTCAGGCAAAGATTAATGCCTTTGTACGGGAATTTTTGCATTATAAATGCTTAACTATGCACACAGCGATCCAGCATGGTGCATGCGTTGCACCATACTGGAACACAACCCCACAGAGATGCACCACTTCAGTGCATCTCATTCAGGCATTAATCACCGTAGACGTTGAAATCGAAGTATTTCTTCGCCAGTTTGTCGTAGGTACCGTCTTTACGCAGCTCATTAAACGCTTTGTCGAAGGCGGCTTTCAGCTCGGTATCATCCTTACGCAGGCCAATACCGGTACCGTCGCCAAAGTATTTTTTGTCTTTTACCGACGGGCCGGCAAAGGCGTACTCTTTACCCGCAGGCTGTTTCAGGAAGCCTTCGCTCGCGGCGACTTCATCCTGAAACGCGGCATCCAGACGGCCTGCCGCCAGGTCAGAGTAGATCAGATCCTGGTTCTGGTAAGCCACCACATCGACGCCCTTCTCGCGCCAGTTTGCATTGGCGAAACCTTCCTGGGTCGAGCCCTGAAGCACGCCAACATGTTTGCCTTTCAGCGAGTCGATGGTCGGCTGGATTGGCGAGCCTTTCGCGGCAATCAGACGTGAGTCGGCAGCGTAGAGCTTCTCAGAGAAGGCAATCTCCTGCTGACGTTTTTCCGTGATGGAGAGAGAAGAGATAATGGCATCAATTTTCTTGGCTTTCAGCGACGGGATCAGCGCGTCAAAGTCACTGCCCACCCATGTGCATTTCACTTCCATGCGTTTGCACATCTCATTTCCCAGATCGATATCAAACCCCACGAAGTCGCCTTTCGCATCCTTGGAGGAGAATGGCGCGTAGGTTGCGTCTGTACCGATACGAACTGTCTGTGGAAGCGCTGCATAGCTACTTGCTGCCGCACTCAAGCCCACGAGCAAAGACAGAGTCAGAACCGTCTTCTTCATACATTTACCCTCAAGAACCGTGATTTTATTATGGTTTATGTTGTGTGTTGTGTTGCAGGCTGCTCTTGCAGGTCTTATGCCACATTGTCGTCGGGATAAAACTACGACGTTAAATATGTTAATAAAACGTTGCGATACTGCCTTAATGGTGAAAGATAGCAGGTCTGCCGAACGAACCGGAAAGAGAAAAAGGGAAAAAGCGAATTAAATGTCGAGGATATGATCGCGGTTGCAGTTTTGCCCTGAAACAGGGCAAATTGTCTTTTCATGCACCTTGTTTGTGCACAGCTTCACGCCCCCTGCCAGCGGGTAAAGAGATCTTCCGGCAGGTCGATATCGAACTGATCCAGCACGCGGTTAACGGTCTGGTTGATGACATCATCCAGCGTTTGCGGACGATGATAGAACGCGGGGACCGGCGGCATAATCACGGCACCCAGTTCGGCTGCCTGCGTCATTAAACGCAGATGTCCCAGGTGCAGCGGCGTTTCCCGCACGCAGAGCACCAGAGGACGACGCTCTTTCAGCACCACATCCGCTGCACGCGTCACCAGCGTGTCGGTATAGCTGTTTACAATGCCGGAAAGGGTTTTAATCGAACAGGGCAAAATAACCATGCCGGCCGTTTTAAACGAGCCCGAAGAGATGCTGGCGGCGATATCGCGGGCATCGTGGACAACGTCAGACAGGGCCTGAACGTCGCGCAGAGAGAGATCGGTTTCAAGAGAGAGGGTCTGACGCGCCGCCTGGCTCATCACCAGATGGGTTTCTACGCCTGCAACGTCACGCAGCACCTGTAACAGCCGGACGCCATAAATCGCGCCGCTGGCACCGCTGATCCCTACAATGAGTCGTTTCATGATTTTCGCCCTTGCTGATTTCAGGGCAGACTGTGCAGGATTTTACGGGGAGTTGCAAGTGAGGGCGAGCGCCCTCACCTGCATACGCATCAACCTTCGTTGTGCATCTCTAAGCTTTCGAGATCGTTTTGCAGCTGGACGGCTTTCGCATCGTCGTTACGCAGAGAATCCAGATAGTCGAGATACTGCTGGTCAACGTCTTTCGTCACGTAGATCCCATTGAATACCGAGCATTCGAACTGCTGAATATCCGGGTTCTCGGCGCGCACCGCGTCGATCAGATCGTTCAGATCCTGGAAAATCAGACCGTCGGCACCGATGATCTGCCGGATTTCGTCTACTTCACGACCGTGAGCAATCAGCTCGTTAGCGGTTGGCATATCAATGCCATACACGTTCGGGAAGCGAATTTCCGGCGCTGCGGAGGCAAGATACACTTTCTTCGCCCCGGCCTCACGCGCCATCTCGATGATCTGCTCAGACGTCGTGCCGCGCACAATGGAGTCGTCCACCAGCAGCACGTTCTTGTCGCGGAACTCGGCGCGGTTAGCGTTCAGCTTACGACGTACTGACTTACGACGCAGCTGCTGGCCCGGCATGATAAAGGTGCGGCCCACGTAGCGGTTTTTCACGAAGCCCTGACGGTACGGCTTGTCCAGAATACGGGCAATCTCCAGCGCGATATCACAGGAGGTTTCAGGGATTGGGATGACGACGTCGATGTCGAGATCGTCCCACTCGCGGGCAATCTTCTCGCCCAGCTTCGTCCCCATATTGACGCGCGCGCTGTAAACGGAAATCTTGTCGATGAACGAGTCCGGACGCGCGAAGTAAACGTATTCGAACAGGCACGGGTTGCTCACCGGATTGTCGGCGCACTGACGGGTAAACAGCTGGCCCTTCTCAGTGATGTAGACCGCTTCGCCTGGCGCGACATCACGCAGGAATTCGAAGCCCAGAGTATCCAGCGCCACGCTTTCGGAGGCAACCATGTACTCGGAACGGCCGTCGCCGAGATCACGTTTGCCGAGCACCAGCGGGCGAATGCCGTTTGGATCGCGGAAGGCTACCATGCCATGACCGATGATCATCGCCACGCAAGCATACGCGCCACGGATCTGGCGATTAGTCGCGGCAACGGCAGCAAAAATGTTGTCTGCTTCCAGCGGATAATGGCGGAAGTTATCCAGCTCGCTGGCAAAGATATTGAGCAGGATTTCAGAATCAGAGGTGGTGTTAATGTGGCGACGTTTCTCTTCAAACAGCTTTTTACGCAGCTCGTGGGCATTGGTCAGATTGCCATTGTGGGCAAGCGTGATGCCATACGGGGAGTTAACGTAAAAAGGCTGAGCCTCAGAGGCGCTGGAACTGCCAGCAGTAGGATAACGAACGTGACCGATCCCCATATTACCTTGCAGACGCTGCATATGGCGGGCTTCAAATACATCGTTTACCAGGCCGTTCGCCTTGCGTAAACGGAAGCAGTTGTTTGCATCAATGGTGATGATACCCGCAGCATCCTGCCCACGGTGCTGAAGCACCGTTAACGCGTCATAAATCGACTGGTTTACCGGCATGAAACCGGCGATACCGACAATACCGCACATTCGTCTTTTCCTCGTTAAGCCACATCTCAGGGTTTATGCCCTGGGCAAGAAACTCGACGAGCTTTGCAGATAGTCAAAGAACCATCTGATGATGAAGCTGAACTCCGGAATGAGCTGCGATTTTTGCCAGTCTTCACTTTTGGAGAACCCGGTAAAGGTATCCAGGAAGAACAGGATCGCGGCCACAATGAGCACGCCTCGCAACGCGCCGAAACAGATGCCGAGCACCCTGTCCGTTCCTGACAGACCGGTTTTCTCGACCAGCTGACCTATCACGTAATTGACGATAGCGCCGACAATCAGCGTCGCGATAAACAGCACCGCGATGGCGATTCCGTTTCGGACCAGTTCATCTTCAAAGCCCGTGAACCAGACAGACAGGTAAGTGTAGTAATGACTGGCAACAAAGAAAGCACAACCCCAGGTTACCAGCGATAACGCTTCACGAACAAAGCCACGGATCAGGCTAACCAGACAGGAAAAACCAATCACCGCAATGATGGCGTAATCAATCCAGACCATATGTGTCCCACGATTTAACGCCCTGTCATCCAGTTCGGGGCGAATTCTAACAGAAAAAGAAAACGTTTGCGTAGGGATTTCCTTCCCACGCGTAAATAAAAAAGGCGCTGAAAAAATGCTCAACGCCCCGCACCTTTGACGTTTCTGTGAACGTCTGCCTCCCCCTCACCTCGGCCCTCTCCCTCAAGGGAGAGCGAGTAAACCGACCCCTCGCCCCTTTAGGGGGAGGGCCAGGGTGAGGGGATAATTTCTATCAGTTGGCGCTGTAGTTCATCACCACACCGCTCAGGCCGGAGATTTGCTTCAGCTCGCCAAGCGAACCTTTGAGCTTATCTTTCGACGCATCCGGCCCCACGAGGATACGCGTAATTTTACCCTGTACCGGCGTGGTGGGTGAAGTATAAACACGGTATCCCGCGCCGCGCAGTTTACTCACGATCTCATTGACCTTATCTGCATTTTTCAACGCACCGAGCTGAACGACATAGGCTTTGCCGGTAGGGGCCGCGTCCTGTTTTGCCTGCGGTGGCGTTTCTGAAGCGGCTGCCAGTTGCTCGGCCGCTTTATCCCGCTGCGGTTTCGGCTGCGGCTTCTCCACCGGTTTCGGCTTCTCAACAGGCTTAGGCTGTTCTACCGGCACCGGATCAATCTCGATGTTATTGTTCGTCGCCAGGCGCGAGGGATCGAGCGACGGCGCGGCTGCATCACCTGCGCGCACCTCTTCCGCTGCGCCTTCTGGCGGCTGGGCAGGCAGCGCCTGCGTTGCCGCTGGCAACATATCGGGCTCGTCGCGATCGCCCGGTTTGGGTACCAGCGGAATGGCCGCAAATTCATCCTGGTAATGCTTTTTCTGCCCGTCGAGCAATCCCGGGAGAATAATCACCCCGAGCGCGACCAGCACAATGGTTCCTGTTAAACGGTTCTGAAACTTACTCGCCACCGGTTCTCCCCGCGTCCATCACTTCCATGACATGTGCCACCGTGTGGAATGACCCACACACCAGCACGGTATCTTCTGGTTTAGCCTCCGCCATCGCGGCACGCCAGGCCGAAACCACACTGCTGTAGATTTCGCCTTTGCCGAGATGTTCCATCAACTGCTCAGCAGTCGCGCCGCGCGGCCCTTCCAGAGGAGCACAATACCAGCTATCGACCACACTCTCCATGCAGGCCAGCGTGCCGCCGATATCTTTATCATGAAGCATACCGATAACCGCCAGCACGCGCCCGGTTTTTGGTAACGATTTGAGACGTCCTGCGAGGTACGCCGCCGCATGCGGGTTATGTGCAACATCCAGAATCAGACGCGGTGACTCACTCACAATCTGAAAACGTCCTGGTAACAGTGCGTTCTGAATGCCATCGCGGATTGCCTGCTCGCTTACCGCTAATCCGCTGGCGCGCAGGGCTGCCAGCGCGGTCGCCGCGTTAGGCTGTGGCACCTGCGGCAGGGGCAGACTCTCCAGCACGCCCTGCGCATCGCTGAAGCGCCAGCCGTTGTCCTGCACCTCATACTGCCAGTCCACGCCGCGACGCAGCAGACGAGCGCCCTTCTCTTTCGCTACCTCAGCGATGGTATGTGGCATGTCCGGTTCGCCTACCACGGCAGGCTTATTGGCCCGGAAAATACCGGCCTTCTCACGGCCAATGCTCTCGCGGTCCGGGCCCAGCCAGTCGGTGTGATCCAGCGCGATGCTGGTGACGACGGCGACATCCGCATCCACCATATTGGTGGCATCCAGACGCCCGCCCAGCCCCACTTCCAGGATCACCACGTCCAGCTGCGCCTGCTTAAACAGCCACAGCGCCGACAGGGTGCCATATTCGAAATAGGTTAATGAGGTTTCGCCGCGCGCCGCTTCGATAGCGGCAAACGACGCCGTATGGGCCGATTCCGCCAGCTCGGTGTTTTGCACCCGCACGCGCTCGGTATAGCGCACCAGATGCGGCGAGCTGTAAACGCCAACTTTGTACCCCGCCGCCATCAGGACAGATTCCAGCGTGCGGCAGGTGGTGCCTTTACCGTTAGTGCCGGCGACGGTAAACACGAAAGGCGCGGGTTTCAGCACGTCAAGACGCGCGGCAACCTGGCTTACGCGCTCAAGGCCCATGTCGATAGTTTTACTGTGCAGGTTTTCCAGATAAGAAAGCCACGCGGCCAGGGGCGACGTGGCTTGAGGAATGCTTTTATTTTCCATGATGCCCGGTTGTCATTAACGGTTTAGAAAGCAAAAGGGCAGCGCCATTCGGCCCTGCCCTTTTCAGTTATCAGGCCTCGGGTTCCTGATCCGGTACCACCACGCCTTCGCGCGGCTCGTCCGGGTTAGGCGCTGGCAGATTCATCAGCTTCGCCAGAATGCTGGCCAGTTTCAGGCGCATTTCCGGACGGCGGACGATCATATCGATAGCGCCTTTCTCAATGAGGAACTCACTGCGCTGGAAGCCCGGCGGCAGTTTCTCACGTACGGTCTGCTCGATAACGCGAGGACCGGCAAAGCCGATCAGCGCTTTTGGCTCCGCGATGTTCAGGTCGCCCAGCATGGCGAAGCTTGCAGAAACGCCGCCCATGGTTGGGTCGGTCAGTACCGAAATGTACGGCAGACCGCGCTCCTGCATTTTCGCCAGCGCCGCAGAGGTTTTCGCCATCTGCATCAGGGACATCAGCGCTTCCTGCATACGTGCGCCACCGGAGGCGGAGAAGCAGATCAGCGGGCAGTTGTCTTCCAGCGCCTGCTCAACGGCACGCACGAAACGCGCGCCGACCACGGAGCCCATTGAGCCGCCCATAAAGGAGAACTCAAACGCGGCGGCAACCACCGGCATTTCATGCAGGGTGCCTTTCATGACGATTAGCGCGTCTTTCTCGCCGGTCTCTTTCTGCGCAGAGGCCAGACGATCTTTGTATTTTTTGGAGTCGCGGAACTTGAGCACATCTTTTGGCTCCAGTTCGCTGCCCAGTTCTACCAGAGAACCTTCGTCCAGCAGGCTATGCAGGCGGTTGCGCGCCGACATACGCATATGGTGGTCACACTTCGGACACACCTCAAGATTGCGTTCCAGCTCTGCGCGATACAGAACCTGGCCGCAGCTATCACACTTCGTCCATACCCCTTCAGGAATGCTCGCTTTACGCGTTGGGGTAATGTTGCTTTTAATTCGTTCAATCCAGCTCATTGATAACCTTTCTGCCTGAACCTGGTCGTATGCCAGTTTTGCTGTAAGAGGCGAATAATGCCATTTTTGCCTCCAACAGACCATGAATGTTGCACATTAAAACATAACAGCCCGAAACTTTGGATAAAAAAGTGGTCGAACCGCCAGCGTGCATTTACTTCGCTTGCTTTGCCGCCGCGCGTTTGTGACGGATAATTTCGATGACGCCAGGCAGTACGGAAAGCACAATAATCGCTACAATCAGTAACTTAAGGTTTTCCTGAACCACCGGCAGATCGCCAAACAGGTAGCCTGCATAGGTGAACAGCAGCACCCACAGCAGCGCGCCCACCACGTTGTACATGGCAAAATGACGATAGGACATGTGACCCATTCCCGCCACAAACGGTGCAAATGTACGCACAATAGGCACAAAACGGGCAAGGATAATGGTCTTACCGCCATGGCGCTCATAGAACGCATGGGTCTTATCTAAATAACTGCGGCGGAAAATCTTCGAGTCCGGATTACTGAACAACCGCTCGCCAAACACCCGCCCGATGGTGTAGTTGACCGCATCACCAACAATCGCGGCGATGATCATCAGGACGACCATCAGATGGACATTCAGGTCATTCGTTGGCAGTGCGGATAACGCGCCCGCCACGAACAGCAGTGAATCTCCAGGCAGGAACGGCGTAACCACAAGGCCGGTTTCACAGAACAGAATGAGGAACAGAATGGCGTAAACCCAGACGCCGTACTGCGCGACCAGCTCCGCCAGATGAACATCAATATGCAGGATGAAATCAATCAGAAAACGTATTACGTCCATATTGTCTAAGCCCTAATTGCACCTTTGTTTAGTCCGCTAAAAACAGCGGGCCCATTGGCGGTTTTGGCAGGTCGAACCGGTCCGGATAATCCACCGAAACCAGATACAGCCCTTCCGCTTTCGCCGTTGCTGCCGCAAGCGTTCTGTCCTTCGCTGCAAGCAGTTCTGCAATCCAGCTCTCCGGCTGGTGTCCGGCGCCCACTTCCATCAGGCTGCCCACAATATTCCGCACCATATGATGTACAAAGGCATTGGCTTTGATATCCACCACCACATACGCGCCATACCGACTGACGTTAATGTGCATGACGTTACGCCACGGCGTACGGGACTGACACTGCACCGCACGAAACGACGTAAAATCATTCTCTCCAATCAGACACTGCGCCGCACGCTGCATACGTTCTGCATCCAGCGGTTCATAAAAATGCGTCACGCCCTGGCTTAACACCGCCGGGCGCAGGCGCTGGTTATAGATGACATAACGGTAGCGCCGCGCCGTCGCGCTGAAACGCGCGTGAAAATCATCCGGCACAGCTTTCACCCAACGCACGGCAATGTCACCAGGCAAATTCGCATTTACACCCAGCGTCCAGGCCGCGTCTTTGCGCACGGCGGTGGTGTCAAAATGCACCACCTGCCCCGTGCCGTGAACGCCGGCATCGGTGCGGCCCGCGCAGAAGACGCTTATCGGTTCATTCGCTACCTGAGAGAGCGCTTTCTCCAGCTTCTCCTGGACGCTGCGCACCTCATTCTGCCGCTGCCAGCCATAGTATTTACTGCCATCGTATTCAATGCCGAGGGCAATTCTGTGGACCGGCTTTTGTTCCACATCTGACATCAGTACAGATACTCCTGCACCAGTTTTTCCGCGATTTTGACCGCCATCAGCGCGCCGCCGAAACGCACGTTGTCGGCAACAGACCAGAACTGCACCTGCTCAGGCATACCGTAATCGTTACGCACACAGCCCACAGAGAGATGCGCGCTGCCGGTGGCGTCGCCCACCTGCGTCGGGAATTCGCTCTCTTCGGACAGGACAATGTCCTCTCCGCGGCCAAACGCGTCGCGGGCTTCTTCAGCCGCCAGCGGACGCAGGGCTTCAAACCCGACCATCTGCGCGTGGCCGTAAAAGACCGGAGACTGCACGACATTCGCGGAGATCATCAGCCCGTCATCCTGCAAAATTTTGCGTGCTTCATCGACGATACGACGCTCTTCCCGCACCGAACCTTCACGATCCGGCAGTAGCGGCAGCATGTTGAACGCCAGCTGGCGGCCAAAGAAATCATCTTCGTCGATCGGGATACCGTTCAGCAGCTTCGCGCTCTGCCCTGCCAGTGCGTCTACGGCTTTTTTGCCGTTAGCGGAGGCTGACAGCAGGCTGGTCACGGAAATACGCGACAGGCCACCGTCGTCGATCAGCGGCTTCAGCGCGGTCAGCAGCTGGCTGGTGAGGCTGTTCGGTACTGCAATGATGTTGCGGTTGCGGTAGTCAGCCAGCACAAACGGGTTGACGTCCGGCACCACCAGCGGCACATCCGGCTCCAGGGAGAACAGGCCGCTCAGGTCGATCACCAGACAGCCTGAATTTGTCGCTTCTTCAATGTAAGACGCCGTGGCTTGCGCACCTGCGGCAAAAAACGCCAGCTGAGCCTGCGTCCAGTCAAACGCGGCGGCGTCCTGCACCATCAAGGATTTCCCGCCGAAACGCAGCTGTTCTCCTGCGCTGTCGGTACGCGCCAGTGCGTAAATCTCACCCACCGGGAACTGACGCTCAGCAAGGGTTTCAAGCAGGGCTTCGCCCACGGCGCCAGTGGCACCCAAAATGGCAATGTTCCAGCCTTCAGACATGGTGGTTTACTCCAGAAATAAAAAGCGTCCCTGCCGGAACATCCGACAGGGAGCATTAAGAAGACATTAACGTGCCGGGTGGTGAACGGCGTTAAATCCCAGTTTATGCAGCAGCCCCGCCGCTGACGCGTCATCGCACATGACATACAGGGAAGACCACTCGCGGCGCTCAAGGTAATTTTTGCGTAGCTTGTCAAACTCACCCGGAATACCCGCCACTTTACGCAGCAGCGCGTCATCGCGGCGCACATCATACACCAAATGCACCAGTCTTTTCAGCGTTGCCTCATCCAGCAGGCCATGAAGGGTAATGCGGCCAAATTCCGGGGCGGGCAGCAGCGTATCCAGCGCCACCTGCTGCGGATGGCCGATAAAGGCGCTGTAAGCCTCAAACACCTGGGTTGTGCCACGCGCTTTGCCTTCAAGGGTATAACCCGCGATATGTGCGGTACCCACGTCTACCTTATCCAGCAATGCGACGTTGAGATCAGGCTCTGGCTCCCAGACGTCCAGCACGACGCTAAGCTCTTGTCCTTCGTCGAGACATGCCAGCAGCGCCGCGTTATCCACCACCGGTCCCCGGCAGGCATTTATCAGAATAGTGCCAGCCTTCAGACGGCGGATCAGCTTTTCGTCGGCCAGGTGCAGGGTCTTATACGGCCCCTCTTTAAAGAGCGGCGTATGGAAGGTGATGACGTCGCACTCGTCGACCAGCTCATCCAGTGTGCGGAAGTCGCCTTCATCACCGTTATCCTTACGCGGCGGATCGCACAGCAGGGTGCGGATTCCCCAGGCTTCCAGACGCTTTTGCAGACGTCCGCCCACGTTGCCCACCCCCACAATCCCGACGGTGCGGTCTTTCAGCGTAAAACCATCGCGCTCGGCCAGCATCAATAGCGAGGAGAAAACATATTCCACGACGGCAATGGCGTTACAGCCTGGCGCCGCGGAAAAACCAATCCCCGCTTGCTTAAGCCACTGGTCATCCACATGATCGGTCCCGGCCGTTGCCGTCCCGACAAATTTAACCCCTTTGCCGGTGAGCAGCGCCTCATTTACTTTAGTCACCGAGCGCACCATCAGGGCGTCTGCATCGTCCAGTTCGCTGACCGGAATCGGGCGACCAGGGACAGCCTTAACCTCACCCAGGCGGCTGAACAGCTCACGGGCGTAAGGCATATTTTCATCAACGAGGATTTTCACGTCTGAGTACCTGTTTGAGAGGAAGTAAACCTACCAAGTGTGCCATAATCTCGCCGCCGGGCATATATCTCCGCCCGGTTACGCAGAGTTTGACTTTAAGGATTTTTGACGATGCAGCCCATTTCAGGTACGCCTCCGCGCCCTCCGGGTGAAGGCCCCGTAACGCCCAACACGCCAGGCGAACAACCGCTCTCCACGCAGCAACGCACCGTACTGGAGCGTCTGATCACGCGTCTTATTGCGTTGACCTCACAGCAAAACGCAGAGGTGTGGGCCGGCGTGAAGCACGATTTGGGCGTCAGAAACGATGCGCAGCTACAGTCGCGCCATTTCCCTGCCGCCGAACAAAACCTGAACCAGCGTCTTACCAGCGCACAGCAGCAACATACCACCCGCCAGATTATCTCGCAGCTGACCGAGCTGTTGGGCCAGGGGAATAATCGTCAGGCGGTGAGTGATTTTATCCGTCAACAGTACGGTCATACCGCCCTGAGCCAGCTTTCGCCGGAACAGCTGAAAACCGTGTTGACCCTGCTGCAAAGCAATCAGCTTTCTATCCCGCAGCCGCAACAGCGCCCGTCTACAGAACGGCCATTGCAGCCTGCGGAGCATAATACGCTCAAGCAGATGGTCACTAAGCTGGCTGCCGCAACCGGCGAACCAACAAAGCTTATCTGGCAATCCATGCTGGAACTTTCCGGTGTGAAAGCGGGCGAGATGATCCCGGCAAAACAGTTTACCCATCTGGTCACCTGGCTCCAGGCGCGTCAGACGCTCAGCACCCAGAGCGCCCCGACCCTGCACAGCGTACAGGCGGCGCTGAAACAACCGCTGGAACCGCACGAGTTCGATACGATCCGGGATTACGCTCAGCAGAGCTGGCAGGCTACGCCGCAAACGGTGCTGACCACCGCCCAGGTGCAGGATGTGCTCAATCAGATCTTCGTTCGCCGCGCCGAGCGGGAAGGCGGCGTGCCGGAGGTAAGAAACATTCAGCCGATCTACAACCCGCTGTTTGCCCCCGTAGTTGATACGTTCAAAACGCTTTCTGCCCGTCCGGGATTGATGTTGATCGCGTTGGTGATTGCGCTGGCGATTTTCTGGCTGGTTGCGTGAGGATTTGCCCGGTGGCGCTTCGCTTACCGGGTCTACAACGGCTCGAACCGTAGGCCGGGTAAGGCGAAGCCGCCACCCGGCAACATACTACCGCTTGCGAAACGCCACCATCGTCACCACAATCCCCACCACCGCTGACACCGCACCGGCGAGAAATACGGAAGGATAGCCAAACGACGTTGCAAGCAGCCCCGCCAGCGGCCCGGTGATGCCGTATGAGATATCCTGAAACGCCGCATAGCCGCCCAGCGCCGTGCCGCGCACCTGCGGAGCCACGCGCTTCACCACTTCAACGCCCAGCGCCGGGAAGATCAGCGAGCAGCCGCAGCCGGTTAACGCCGCACCCAGCAGCGCAACGGATGCAGAGGGCGCCTGCCAGAGCAGTACCAGACCCACGGTCTCAATGACAAGTGACGACACGGCCACCTTCACGCCGCCAAAGCGATCCGGCATCCAGCCAAACAGCACGCGCATCAATACAAACGCGCCGCCAAAGGCCGTCAGCGTAAAGCCCGCCATCGCCCAGCCGCGGCTCATGAAATAGAGGGAGACAAAGGTACCAATAACCGCGAAGCCCACCCCCTGAAGCGCCAGCCCAAGCCCCGGCTGCCAGATTTGCCCCACCACGCTCCACAGCGAAGGACGCTCGCCTTTATGGGCGGGCACCTTACGCACCGAACCGTTAAACGCCCACGCCAGCAGCGGCAATACCATGGTGGTGCCTGCCAGCGCCGCAAAACCAAACTGGCTGTGGATCAGCAGCCCCAGCGGCGCGCCTGCCGCCAGTGCGCCGTAAATCGCCATCCCGTTCCAGGACATCACTTTTCCGGAACGCGCAGGTCCCACCAGCCCCATTCCCCAGGTCAGGGTGCCGGTCAGCAGCTGGCTTTCGCCAAAGCCGAGGATCAGGCGCCCTACCACCAGCAGCGCGAATTTATACGCTGCATCTATTGGCAACAGCGCCGCCAGCAGCCAGGCTCCCCCCGCCAGCCCGCAGGCAAACATGCCCTGCAACGCCGAGCGTTTTGCGCCGTGCTGATCCGCCAGGCGACCGGCGTAGCCCCGGGTTAATACTGTCGCTAAAAACTGAATGCCCACCGCAATGCCGACCATGGTGTTGCCATAGCCCAGCTCCTGGTGAACGAACAAGGGGATCACCGGCAGCGGCAGGCCAACGGTCATATAGGTCAGAAACACCGCAAAGGCGATGCGGAAAAGGGAAAGGTTCCCGGAAGGAGCGCTCTTCTCAGGGGTAACAGCCTTCATGCATAACTCCGTGTTCAGGCATAAAAAAAGGGAGCCGCGCGGCTCCCTTCTACTATACCTTCAAACGCTTACGCTTTCAGCTTACGCATCACCAGCGTGGCGTTAGTGCCGCCGAAACCGAAGCTGTTGGACATAACGGTCGTCAGCTCACGTTCGGTGGTTTCAGTCACGATGTTCAGGCCAGCCGCCTGCTCGTCCATCTCTTCGATGTTGATGCTTGGCGCGATAAAGCCGTTTTCCAGCATCAGCAGAGAGTAGATCGCTTCCTGCACGCCCGCCGCACCCAGAGAGTGACCGGTCATGGCTTTGGTTGCAGAGATAGCCGGGCTGTTGTCGCCGAACACTTCACGGATCGCACCCAGCTCTTTCACGTCGCCTACCGGCGTTGAGGTGCCGTGGGAGTTCAGGTAGTCGATTGGAGTATCAACACCGTGCATCGCCATCTTCATGCAGCGCACCGCGCCTTCACCGGATGGAGCAACCATGTCAGCGCCGTCAGACGTTGCGCCGTAGCCCACGATCTCAGCATAGATGTGCGCGCCACGCGCCAGCGCGTGTTCCAGCTCTTCAACCACAACCATACCGCCGCCGCCAGCGATAACAAAACCGTCGCGGTGTGCATCATAAGTACGGGACGCTTTGTCTGGCGTTTCGTTGTATTTAGTGGACAGTGCGCCCATCGCGTCGAACTCACAGGCCATTTCCCAGCCCAGCTCTTCGCCGCCGCCAGCAAATACGATGTCCTGTTTGCCCAGTTGGATCTGCTCAACCGCATTACCGATACAGTGTGCGGAGGTCGCACATGCGGAGCTGATGGAGTAGTTCACACCGTGGATTTTGAACGGCGTTGCCAGGCACGCGGAAACCGCTGAACCCATGGCTTTGGTCACAACATATGGACCGACCGCTTTCAGGCCGCGCGGGCTGCGCATGGCGTCAGCACCGAACACCTGAGCTTTAGAAGAACCGCCGGAACCTGCAATCAGGCCCACGCGTGGGTTGTTCTGGTAAACGTCTTCGCTCAGACCAGAATCCTTGATCGCTTCCTGCATGGAAAGATAGGCGTAGATAGAGGCATCGTTCATGAAACGAACCACTTTACGGTCAATTAAACCGGTGGTGTCCAGTTTAACGTTACCCCATACGTGGCTACGCATTCCAGAATCTTTAAACTCTTCAGAGAAAGTGATCCCGGAGCGTCCTTCACGCAGAGATGCCAGGACTTCCTGCTGGTTATTACCGATGCTGGAAACGATGCCCAGGCCAGTAATCACTGCACGTTTCATTCAATACCTCTGTAAGTCGCACTATAAAAAGTTTCGAGTCGCACAATAGCGTACACTTGTACGCCGAACAAGTCCGATCAGCCATTTTCTGTGGAAATTTGCACCGATGGGCTCACATCGCTAAGATCGTGCCACTGCCTGTCGGACGAGTAACTTACGTGAAACAAAACGCCATACAACCTGCCAACCTCGAATTCAACGCTGAGGGTACACCTGTTTCCCGAGATTTTGATGACGTCTACTTTTCTAATGATAACGGACTGGAAGAGACGCGCTATGTTTTCCTCGACGGAAATCATCTCGGCACCCGCTTCCCTGAGCATCCGCGCAGTCTGTTCGTCGTGGCGGAGAGCGGTTTCGGCACCGGGCTGAATTTTCTGACCCTCTGGCAGGCATTCGATTGTTTTCGCGCTGCATACCCCGAGGCTACCTTACAAAGATTACATTTCATCAGTTTCGAAAAATTTCCGCTTACCGCGCACGATCTGCGGCTTGCCCATCAGAGCTGGCCGGAGCTTGCCCACTGGGCGGAACAGCTTCAGACCCAGTGGCCACCGGCTATCGGCGGCTGTCATCGTCTGATTCTGGATGACGGACGCGTCACCCTCGACCTGTGGCTGGGCGATATTAACGACCTGACCGATAAGCTTGATGACTCAATGAATCAGAAAGTGGACGCCTGGTTCCTGGACGGTTTTGCGCCCGCTAAAAACCCGGACATGTGGAGCCCGCACCTGTTTAGCGCCATGGCACGTCTGGCGCGCCCGGGCGCGACGCTTGCTACCTTCACCTCCGCGGGCTTTGTCCGTCGTGGGTTGCAGGAGGCGGGGTTTACCATGCGGAAAACCAAAGGCTTTGGCCGCAAACGCGACATGCTGGTCGGGGTGATGGAACAGGATCTGGCGATCCCGGCGCAGGCCCCCTGGTTTGCCCGCCGCGCCAGCACCTCGCGTGAGGTCGCTATTGTGGGCGGGGGTATTGCCAGCGCTCTGCTCTCGCTGGCGCTGCTGCACCGTGGCTGGCAGGTGACGCTCTACTGCGCTGACGAGGGGCCGGCGACGGGCGCATCAGGCAACCGTCAGGGCGCGCTTTATCCCTTATTAAGTGCACACGATCCGGCACTGTTCCAGTTCTTCCCGGCGGCGTTTACGTTTGCTCGCCGCCTTTACGACAGCCTGCCGGTTGCGTTCGACCACGACTGGTGCGGCGTGACGCAGCTCGGCTGGGACGAGAAGAGCCAGCAGAAAATCACCCAAATGCTGTCGCTGGGGCTGCCGGAGGACATCGCCCATGCAGTGACGGCACAGCAGGTTACAGAGACCACTGGCGTCGACACCGGCTGCGGGGGTATTCAGTATCCACTCGGCGGCTGGCTGTGTCCGGCTGAACTGACTTCTGCGGCGATAGCCCTCGGGCAGTCGCGTGGGTTGACAGTGCATTATGCCCATAAGGTTCAATCGCTAAGCCGCACTGCGCACTGGAAACTGCGTTTCGCTGACGGTAAAGAGGCCCAGCATGCCAGCGTTGTGCTGGCCAACGGACATCATATCAGCCAGTTTACCCAGACAGCATCATTGCCGGTTTATCCAGTCGGCGGCCAGGTGAGCCATATCCCGACCGCGCCCCAACTGAGCAAACTGCGTCAGGTGCTGTGTTACGACGGCTACCTGACGCCGCAAAATCCCTCCAACGGCCATCACTGCATCGGCGCCAGCTACCATCGCGGTGAAACAGATATGCATTACAGCGAAGCGGATCAGCAGCAAAACCGCCAGCGCCTGGTCGACAGTTTTCCGGATGCGTCGTGGGCGAAAGAGGTTGATGTCAGTGAGGGTCAGGCGCGCTGCGGCGTACGCTGCGCGACCCGCGATCACCTGCCGATGGCGGGAAACGTGCCGGACTATGACGCCACGCTTGAAGTCTATCAGGATCTTGCAGACAGCAAAGAAACGGCGGTAAGTGCGCCCGTTCACCCCGAGCTGTTTATGCTGGGTGGCTTAGGCTCGCGGGGATTGTGCTCCGCGCCGCTGCTGGCTGAAGCGTTAGCCGCGCAAATGAGCGACGAGCCGGTTCCGCTGGACAGGGTTACGCTCGCGGGGCTGAATCCAAACCGACTGTGGGTGCGGAAATTGCTGAAGGGGAAAATGGTCAAGTAGGGTGCGGTCTGGTGCCCTCACCCCGGCCCTCTCCCTGTGGGAGAGGGCGGTGATACACTTACTTCGCTTTCGCCTGCTGGAACAAATTATCCCACATGCCCAGCACTAAAGACTGGTCGCGCGGAGAGAGTTCCCCGGCCTGAATAGCGTTTTCCAGGCTGCGAGTGACTTCCGCGTGAACGGCGTCGGCAGAGTGATCGTCCCCGGCTTCCAGCGCGGCTACCGCCAGCGTCAGGTGACCACGCAGATAACCGCTGGCGAACAGCTCATCATCACTGGCGTGTTCCACCATGTCATCAATTAACGCCAGAATGCGTGATTCAAATTCTGCGATCATCTTCTTTCCTCTGTTAAAGATCTTCCGGCCACGGGAAGCGTTCCGCCGTGATCTCCGGCGTGTGGTAATAATTCTGTAAAGCCTCGATCAGGCGTGCCGGACGTGCCGGGATGCCTTTCTCAAGATATTCCATCACCTGCGCATGAACGCGGCGCTGGAAGACGATACGGTCTGGCTCGAAGTCGCCTTCGAGGTTGTCACAGCTCACGTTGAACGGGAAACCCGCCGCCACGCAGAACAGCCATTCCAGCGCCTGGGGTTTCACCTCCACATCTTCAAACTGCCCCTGGGTGGCGGCGTCGCGCCCGTCCGGGCAGTACCAGTAACCAAAGTCCACCAGCTCGCGACGCGCTTTCCCGGCGATACACCAGTGCGAAATTTCGTGCAAACCGCTGGCGTAAAAGCCGTGGGCAAAGATGATGCGGTTATACGGAACCTCGTCATCAGCTGGAAGATAGATCGGTTCGTCGTCGCCTTTAATCAGACGGGTATTAAAATCATCAGCAAAACAGCTATCGAAGATCTCAATCAGCTGTTCGTAGTTATGCGTACTGTTCATTAGTTCATCCCCAACCAGGTGAGGATCTCCTGTCCATGGCTGTCATAAAGAAGTTTGGCGCTCATCACCGCCGAGACGACAACAATCATCGGGCGGATCAGCTTTTGCCCTTTGCTTAATACCAGACGCGAGCCTGCGCGCGCGCCCAAAAACTGCCCTGCCATCATCACAAACCCGGTTGCCC
Source organism: Enterobacter cloacae complex sp. SHL022 (assembly GCF_049237785.1). Taxonomy (NCBI): domain Bacteria; kingdom Pseudomonadati; phylum Pseudomonadota; class Gammaproteobacteria; order Enterobacterales; family Enterobacteriaceae; genus Enterobacter; species Enterobacter cloacae complex sp. SHL022. The sequence goes on from NZ_JBMKJH010000001.1 coordinate 714,315, forward strand.
AGATAACCTTGCCGCCAATGATAAACAGCAGCAGACCGCCAACGTTGGAGGTCGCGTTGAGGACTTTGGCGTGGGCGGTGGATTTGGCGAGGTTGAACCCGGCCAGCGTCACGAATGCCAGCGCGTAAAACGAGCCTGCCCCCGGGCCAAAGAAGCCATCGTAAAAACCGACGCAGCCACCGGCAATCAGCGCAAACGGCAGGCCGTGAAGGCGACGCTGTCGATCTTCTTCCCCGAGCTTTGGCATGAGTAAGAAATAGAGGCCGATACAGATAACCAGCAGCGGCAGGATCTGGCGCAGAATGTCGGACTGTACGTGCTGGACCAGCAGCGCGCCCGCCGTTGAGCCAATAAACGTCATCAGGATATTGAGCTTCTGATCGGCGAGATTCACCACTTTACGCCGAATGAAATAGAGCGACGAGGAGAGCGAACCGCCGCATGCCTGGAGTTTGTTGGTGGCAAGCGCCTGGGCAGGGCTCATGCCTGCCGCCAGCAACGCCGGAACGGTGAGCAACCCGCCGCCGCCCGCCAGGGCATCGATAAATCCGGCTAGCATTGCAACAAAAAAGAGCACCGCCAGCAGCAGCGGTGACACCATGAACAGGTCGACGAAATTATCCATTAAAGTACATGCTCATCCAGTAGCGCCTGGCAGGAAGGCGGCAACGGAGGCGGTGTCTTCTTCTCAGGCTTAGAGGTTCCAGGCTTGGCTGGTTCAAACCAGCTTTGCAGTTCGTAACCACAACCATCGCCAGGCGGTGGCAGCGGCTGATCTTCACATTCCAGGCTGTTCGCCGGGCAGCGCAGGCGAACATGCATATGGGCACGATGCTGGAACCACGGGCGCACTTTACGCAACCAGTCGCGATCCGTTCCCGCATCCAGGCAAAGCTGCTGCTTGATGGCCGGATTAACAAAGATCCGCGTGACGTCGTTATCCTTTGCCGCCAGCTTAATCATGCTGGAAATTTCCGGCGACCATCGCGAGGCGACGACACGTTTACCGTCGGCCGAGACCAGATCCAGCGCCTGCGGTTTCAGCAGTTGCGCTGAGCTCCAGCGCGTTTTCGGCAATTGCAGGAAGATATCCACATCCAGTCCGGTCTGGTGGCTGGCGTGACCGCCGTTAAAGCGGCCACCGGCAGGCATCCCCATATCGCCAATCAGCATCGTGCCCAGCCCCAGATTATGCACCTGGTTGCCAAGACGCTGAATAAAAAGCACCAGGTCAGGATGGCCGAAATAACGGCGCTGGTCGGTGCGCATCACCTGATAGGTATCCGATTGCAGCGGAAGTTCCTGCGCGCCGACGATACACCCGTTGGAGAAAGCGCCAATGGACTGCGCGCTCCCCGCTACCGGATGGGTGATTTTCTGCCACGGCGTAGCGGCCAGGCTTGCTCCACTGACCAGCAGCGCCAGCAGAGCGATTGCGGTTTTTTTCATAGTTACCAGCGTGGAATGGTGGTCGTCACATCCGCATTCTGCGCGCGCTGGCGCAGGAAGTGATCCATCAGCACGATCGCCAGCATCGCTTCTGCGATCGGTACCGCGCGGATCCCCACGCACGGATCGTGACGCCCTTTGGTGATCATCTCAACTTCATCGCCAGCGCGGTTAATCGTGTGGCCCGGCACGGTAATGCTGGACGTGGGCTTCAGCGCGATATTGGCAATAATTTGCTGCCCGCTGCTGATGCCGCCCAGAATGCCGCCCGCATGGTTGCTCTGGAAACCCGCCTTCGTGATTTCGTCGCGGTTCTGGCTGCCGCGAAGCTTAACCACGTCAAAACCGTCGCCGATTTCAACGCCTTTCACCGCGTTGATGCTCATCAGCGCGTGGGCGATGTCGGCGTCAAGGCGGTCAAATACCGGCTCGCCCCAGCCAGCCGGCACGCCGTCGGCTACCACGGTGACTTTCGCACCAATGGAATCGCCCTCTTTTTTCAGGCCACGCATCAGCTCATCCAGCGCGTCCAGCTTGTCGGCATCGGCGCAGAAGAACGGGTTAAGTTCTACCTGCTCCCAGTCTTTGATGGCCAGCGGAATGTCGCCCATCTGGGTCAGACAGCCGCGGATAACGATGCCGAATTTCTGCTGGAGATATTTTTTGGCAATCGCCCCTGCCGCCACGCGCATCGCGGTTTCACGTGCGGAAGAACGTCCGCCGCCGCGATAGTCGCGAAAGCCATATTTTTGTTCGTAGGTGTAATCAGCGTGGCCCGGACGGAAGACGTCTTTAATCGCGCCGTAGTCCTGAGAACGCTGATCGGTGTTTTCAATCAGCAGACCAATGCTGGTCCCGGTGGTACGGCCTTCAAATACGCCGGAGAGAATTTTGACCTGGTCCGGCTCGCGACGCTGCGTGGTGTAGCGAGAGGTACCCGGACGCCGACGGTCAAGGTCATGCTGTAAATCGGCTTCGGTCAGTTCGATGCCTGGCGGGACGCCATCAACGATACAACCCAGTGCCAGACCGTGCGACTCGCCAAAGGTGGTCACACGGAATACCTGTCCAATACTGTTTCCTGCCATCACGGCTCCGATGTTGTTGTTTGTGTTTGAGCGTTGTGAAACGGGCCGAAGCCCGCTGGATTAATCTTTGTAAATGCTGAAGTATTCGCGTGCATCAAGCAGCTGCGCCTTGGTCAGCATGAAGACGCCGTCACCGCCGTTGTCGAACTCAAGCCAGGTGAACGGCACATCCGGGTACTGCTCTATCAGATGTACCATGCTGTTGCCCACTTCACAAATCAGAACGCCGTCGTCGGTCAGATAATCCGGCGCGCAGGCCAGGATGCGGCGGGTCAGCTTCAGCCCGTCAGAGCCGGACGCCAGACCCAGCTCCGGCTCGTGACGGTACTCGTTCGGCAGGTCGGACATGTCTTCTGCATCCACGTACGGCGGATTGGTGACGATCAGGTCGTATTGCAGCGTCGGCAGGTCGCGGAACAGGTCAGAGCGGATAGGCGTGACGTGATGAATCAGCCCGTGCTCTTCAATGTTGTGTTCGGTGACGGCCAGCGCGTCGGTGGAGATATCGACGGCGTCCACTTCCGCTTCCGGGAAGGCGTACGCGCAGGCAATGGCGATGCAGCCGCTGCCGGTGCACATATCAAGAATGTGCTGCGGCTGATGGTTAATCAGGCCGTCAAAGTGGTTGTTGATCAGCTCGCCAATCGGCGAGCGCGGCACCAGCACGCGTTCATCAACATAGAACTCATGGCCGCAGAACCAGGCTTTGTTGGTCAGGTAAGCCACCGGAATGCGCTCGTTCACGCGACGGATCACGCGCTCAACGATGCGGTGTTTTTCGCTGGAGGTCAGGCGCGCGGTGCGCATGTCTTCCGGAATATCCAGCGGCAGATAGAGAGACGGCAGCACCAGCTGAACGGCCTCATCCCACGGGTTATCCGTACCGTGGCCGTACCAGATATTGGCGGCGCTGAAGCGGCTAACCGACCAGCGCAACATGTCCTGTATGGTATGCAGCTCGTTTACTGCTTCATCGACAAAAATTTTATCCACTCTTTCCTCCAGGGCATGCTCGCATAATTTTCGGCGGCTAGTTTGCCATGAAGACGGCGATAAATCAGCAATGACGCGTGTCGCTTGAGGTTAAAAAATGCGTTTAGTCGGGTACACTATCGGAAATACGAGATGAGAATGACGAATGAAAAAGAAAACATCGCTCAGCGAGGAGGATCAGGCTCTCTTCCGCCAGCTGATGACCGGGACGCGTCAAATCACGCACGACACCATTGTCCATCGCCCGCAGCGTAAAAAAGTCAGCGAGGTTCCGGTCAAACGTCTGCTCCAGGAGCAGGCCGATAACAGCCACTATTTTTCAGATGAGTTTCAGCCGCTGCTCAATACTCAGGGTGCGGTGAAATACGTGCGCGAAGACGTCAGCCATTTTGAACTGAAAAAATTACGCCGGGGAGATTACTCGCCGGAGCTGTTCCTCGATCTGCATGGGTTGACCCAGATGCAGGCGAAACAGGAGCTGGGGGCGTTGATCGCGGCATGTCGTCGCGAGCATGTTTTTTGCGCCTGCGTAATGCACGGCCACGGCAAACATATTCTTAAGCAACAGACACCGCTGTGGCTGGCTCAGCACCCGCACGTGATGGCGTTTCATCAGGCACCCAAAGAGTACGGCGGAGATGCCGCATTGCTGGTATTGATTGAAGTGGAGGAGTGGCAGCCGCCAGAGTTGCCCTGACAGGATGGCGGGAGGCACGCTGCACCCCGCCATATCGCACGTCACGTCAGATGGCTTTTGCCATCTTCAGGTTGCACGGACTCATTTGCCAGTTAAAGACCCCTTTGCCGGTTTCGTCGAGGGTGACGTTGGCAATGGCGGACGTAGTGAACATCGGTGGCGTTTCGCCCGGGCACAGCTCAGATACCAGATAGCCGACCAGCGGCAGGTGGGAAATGACCAGTGCGGAAGCGACACCTTCATTGCACAGCGCCTGAAGATAAGCACTGACAAGGCCAACATCGCCACACGGCGTAAGTTCAGGGAGCACATCCACACTGGATGGCAGGTTCATACACTCCCCTACCACATCCAGCGTCTGTTCTGCCCGCAGGAACGGACTCACCAGAACGCGTTCAATGTCCACTTTTTGACCTTTAAGCCATGTCGCCATCTGACGGGATTCGTCGCAGCCACAGACGGTTAAAGGACGTACTGAGTCACTGGCGGCATCGAGTGCCGCGTCGCCGTGACGCATGATAAAAACTTGCATATTGCACCGCTTTTGTTAACCAGAATCACCGGCGTTGACTACCCGCGATTAATGCTCTGAGGTAGAAAACCCGATGGCCGGGCATTGTGCCTGATCCATTCGGTGAATGAAACGCTGTTTTTTACCTCAATGGCGTAAGTATAGTCAATCTCTGTTTACAATTTCGCCAGAACAGGTTCCATCACCTCAGGATTTACCCTTCTTTGACTTCAGTTTACGCAATCAGTTTCCCTTACGGGCCAGAATGTCTGACCCCGTTCCGCCATCTGCAATAATTCGTCACAAGGTGTAAACCGTGGACCATATTGCGAGGCCAGACGTTGCAGAATCGCAACCACTTCACCCGCCCCGAGGGTATCCATATACCGGAACGGACCGCCAAGGAATGGCGGAAAACCGATACCAAACACGGCGCCGATGTCGCCGTCGCGTGCGCTCTTGATCACCTGCTCACCAAAGCAGCGCGCCGCTTCATTGAGCATCATCATTACGCAGCGCTCAGCACACTGAACCGCCGACAATTTTGCCTGACCCGTGACAGGAATAAGCGCATAAACCGAAGGGTCGACCTGTTTCTTGCTTTTACGCCCTTTCGCGGCGTAAAGATAGAAACCGCGTTCATTTTTTCTGCCTTTGCGATCGTCCTTCAAAATTGCAGAAACAAAGTTTGCAGGCGGCGCAAAACGATCGCCATAAGCCGCTTCCAGCACAGGGATAATTTTAGTCCCCGTATCAATTCCTACCTCATCCAAAAGTTGGATTGGGCCGACGGGGAAACCAAACTTCACCAGAGCGTCATCGACGTGCTCAATTTTCTCCCCTTCCGTCAGCAACCGCATCGCTTCGTTAATGTACGGCGCCAGAATGCGGTTGACGTAGAAGCCGGCTTTGTCCGCGACCACAATCGGGGTTTTGCCCTGTTTTTTCGCCAGCTTCACCACGGTGGCAATAGTTTGCGGGCTGGTTGTGGCATGCGGGATAACCTCCACCAGCGGCATTTTTTCGACAGGGCTGAAATAGTGCAGCCCTATTACCTTCTCCGGGCGCACGGCTTTCGCCGCGATGTCGCCGATCGGCAAAGACGAGGTGTTTGACGCGAAAATGGTGTGCGGCGCGCAGTGCTGTTCAACGTCCGCCACCATCTGCTGCTTAAGGGCCAGATCTTCGAACACGGCTTCAATCACCAGATCGCGGTGTGCAAACCCACTGTAGTCGGTGGCGCCAGTGATCATCGCGAGGGTTTTATCGCGCTCACTGGCCTTGATATGGCGGCGTTTCACTTTGCGATCAAGGTTCTGCCAGCTGTACTGCAACGCGTGGTTGATACCCTTAGGGTTGATATCTTTGATACGTACGGGCAATTTGCCTTTGCTGGCGGTGACAAATGCGATGCCGCCGCCCATCAGCCCACCACCCAGAACGCCAATGGCGCGCAGCGGAGCCGGTTCAGCTTCACTGCCCGGATCTTTTTTAACCTCCGTGCTGGCAAAGAAAATGCCGCGCAGCGCCTGCGACTGCGGCGTCATCGCCAGCTCGCCAAAGGCTTTCGCTTCCGCAGCATAACCGCTGCTGCTGCCCTGCGATAAACCGGTTTCAATCACCTTCAGAATGCGCGTCGCTGCCGGATAGTTCCCTTTGGTTTTTTGCTCGGTTTTTTTACCCACCATATTGAACAGCAGCGTGCGCCCCAGCGGCCCGGCGAGGATACGCTCGCGCACCGGCAGAGGGCGTTTCGCCTGACGACCTTTCAGCGCCCGCTCAACGGCGGCCTCAAGCAAGATGGCGTGCGGAACGACCTCATCAACCAGACCCGCCTTTAACGCCTGACGGGCGCGCAGCTGTTTACCGGTTAAAATCATCTCCAGCGCCGTACTGACGCCCACCAGACGCGGCAGGCGCTGCGTGCCACCTGAACCGGGCAGCAATCCAAGCTGTACCTCCGGCAGTCCGAGTACCGTTTTCGCATCGTCGGTACAAATGCGGCTGTGACAGGCCAGCGCCAGCTCAAGCCCACCGCCCAGGCAGGCCCCGTGGATCGCAGCGACAACGGGTATCGACAGCGCATGGATCTCCGCCATTACCTGCTGCCCCTGACGCGCCAGGTCTTCTGCTTCCTGAGCGCTTTTCGCCCGGGCAATCATGTTGATATCGGCCCCGGCAATAAAGTTATCCGGCTTTGCCGAGATAAATACCAGGCCACGTATCGCTTTGTTTTCGCGGATCTGTCTGAGCATCGCACGCACCTGAACGCCGAACTCGGCCTTCAGGGTGTTCATCTTTTCGTCGGGTACATCAATGGTGATAACAGCCACGTTATCAAGGCGAACAGCCAGGTTAAATGCAGATGTCGTTTCCATTATTCAGCCTCCAGAACCATTGCTGCACCCAGGCCGCCCGCCGCACAGGCGGTAACGAGACCAAAACCGCCGCCGCGGCGACGCAGCTCGTGCAAAGTCTGGGTTATCATTCTCGCGCCGGTCGCCGCAAATGGATGGCCGTAGGCGATGGATCCGCCAAGCACGTTAAACTTACTCTGATCCACTTCGCCGGTCGCGTGGGCGCGGCCCAGTACATCGCGCGCGAAGCGCTCGCTTGCCAGCAGCTGAATGTTTGCCAGGGTTTGTGCGGCAAAGGCTTCGTGCATATCGATCAGGGTTAAGTCAGCCAGCGTCAACCCCGCACGCTCCAGCGCCAGGGGCGTGGACCAGGCCGGACCGAGCAGCATGTCCTGCCAGACATCAATGGCGGTAAAGGCGTAGCTACGCAAATAGCCCAGCGGTGTGATGCCAAGCTCTTTCGCCCGGGATTCCGTCATCAGGATCACGGCGGCGGCACCGTCCGTCAGTGGCGTACTGTTGGCCGCCGTAACGGTGCCATGTTTACGATCAAACGCCGGGCGCAGTTTTGCGTAATCCTCCAGCGTCGAGGTGCCACGGATATTGTTATCTTCCACCAGCGGTTCGCGGAAAGGCGGGATATAAGCCGTCATAACCTCGTCGGCAAGTTTGCCTTCCGACCAGGCCTTCGCAGCGAGCTGATGCGAGCGATGCGCCAGTGCATCCTGCTGTTCGCGGGTAATACCGTAGGTTTTTGCCATCTGCTCGGCAGTGTCGCCCATACGCAGGCCGGTGGAGTATTCAGCAACGGCAGGTGGCACGGGCATGAGGTCGCGCAGGCGTAAACGCGAGAAGAGTTTAAGCTTTGCACCGGTAGTGCGAGCTTTGTTGGCATCCACGAGGATGCGGGCCAGCTGTTTGCTGACGCCGATGGGCAGCACGGAGGAGGAATCCGCGCCGCCGGCGATCCCCGCGCGAATGGTCCCCGCCATCAGGCTTTCCGCCACGTTCGCCACCGCCTGGAAACTGGTGGCGCAGGCGCGGCTGACGCTGTAGGCGTCGGTATGAACATTCATGCCGGTGCCCAGCACGATTTCACGTGCGATATTGGGCGCTTCCGGCATTTGCACCACCTGGCCGAAAACCAGTTGCTCAATAACCTCTGGCGGGATCTCGCTGCGAGCCAGCATCTCCCCCACTACCATTTTTCCCAGATCGACTGCCGGTATACCGTGAAACGCGGTTGCCTGACGCGCAAACGGCGTACGTAACCCGCTGATAATGGCAATGCGGTCACCGTGTCGGGTGATAAGCGGTAATGCCTGACTCATAACACTCCCCTGTAAAAAAATTTTGCGCGCACATTAAGTGGTCTGACCTGATAACAGTCTTAACTATTTTTTTACATTGAGCCAATCGGGGAAGCGAAAAATTGCGAGCTAAGGCACAGAGAAGAAAAAGAAAATGCCCCTGCATGGCAGAGGCATTTGTGAGATTTGTTGCCGGGTTGCGGCGTTGCCTTACCCGGCCTACACGATCATAGGCCCGTGCAAAAAGTATTAACGCAGGCCTAACTGGAAGATCAGCGTTTCTGCTTCGCAGGCGAACACAAAGTCGATATCCAGCTGCACGCCGCCTTCTACTTCCGTGAAGGTGGATTTGATTTCACACGGATCGGATTCGACTTCACGCGCGCGCTGGCTCAGCGCGGCCAGCGTCTCTTCCGCTTCAGCACGGTTAGGGAATACGCGGCTGTAAGAGGCGGTGCAATCGGTGTTGTCCATAATGGTGCCAACATCCATACAGCAGCAAACCGGGGTTTCATCAGCACTGCATTTACTCATAGCTCAATTTCCTCTGTATTCGCGCAGGGCGCGAGATAAACACGATGCGTCTATTTTACGCCCCCGGACGAGCCCCCTCCAGCCGTTAATGGCGCAAAATCGGATAAGTGAGCAATATCACACTAAAAAATGATCTAAAACAAAATTCCCCTTTTCAGAGGAATCGCACTGGTCACAATTTTGCCAACCAGATCTCGTTTCAAGAAACATATCTGAAAATATTAATAAACAAACTTGCAACATCCCAGCTGGTCAGACCTATACTCTCGCCACTGGTCTGATTTGTAAGTCATACCTCAGACCCTACACTTCGCGCTCCTGTTACGGTATGTAACAATTATTGAATAAAAATAACTCAATGAGGTTATGGTCATGAGCCAGAAAACCCTGTTCAAACAAACTGCTTTAGCAGTTGCAGTGGCAATCGTCTCAACGTCCGCCTGGTCAGCGGGCTTCCAGTTAAACGAATTTTCTTCCTCTGGCCTTGGCCGTGCGTATTCCGGGGAAGGTGCGATTGCCGATGACGCAGGCAACGCGAGCCGTAACCCGGCGCTAATCATGATGTTTGATCGCCCTACCTTCTCTGCCGGTGCGGTTTACATCGATCCTGATGTCAATATTTCTGGCAAATCTCAATTCACCGGCGCAGATCTGAAGGCGGATAACATTGCGCCGACCGCGTGGGTGCCTAACCTGCACTTTGTTGCGCCAATCAATGAACAGTTTGGTTGGGGTGCCTCTGTCACCTCTAACTATGGCCTGGCAACGGAGTTCAATAACAACTATCCGGCCGGGGAATACGGCGGTAAAACCGACCTGACGACCCTGAACCTCAACCTGAGCGGCGCATATCGTCTGAACGATAACTGGAGCTTTGGTCTGGGCTTTGATGCTGTCTACGCCGATGCAAAAATCGAGCGTTACTCCGGGGAGCAAACTGCTGCGCTGCCGAAAAACAGCAATAAAATTGCCAGCCTGAAAGGCGATGAATGGGGCTACGGCTGGAACGCCGGTATCCTGTATGAACTGGATAAAAACAACCGCTGGGGTCTGACCTACCGCTCAGAAGTGAAGATTGACTTCGATGGCGATTACAAAAGCGGCATCCTGAGCCCAGTCAACGGTATGGTACCGGGCGCAGGCACCACCATTCCATGGGGTACCTCGAATCAAACCGTACCGGGTTCACTGTCACTGCATCTGCCAGAAATGTGGGAAGTGTCAGGTTATAACCGCGTTGCGCCGCAGTGGGCTATTCACTATAGCCTCGCGTATACCAGCTGGAGCCAGTTCCAGGAGCTGAAAGCCACCGGCAGCAACGGCCAGACGCTGTTCTATAAAGACGAAAGCTTCCACGATGCTTACCGTATCGCACTTGGTACGACCTATTATATGGATGACAACTGGACGTTCCGTACTGGCGTGGCATTTGATGACAGCCCGGTACCGGCAGATAAGCGTTCTATCTCCATTCCGGATCAGGACCGTTTCTGGGTGAGTGCGGGGACAACCTACGCGTTCAACGAGAATGCCTCTATCGACGCGGGCGTGTCGTACATGCATGGACAGAAAGTGACCTTCCAGGAAGGCCCTTACGAGTTTACCTCTGAAGGTAAAGCCTGGCTGTTTGGTACCAACTTCAACTACGCGTTCTAATTCCAACACGATTAAAAAAGGTGAGCATCGCTCACCTTTTTTATTTATTCCGAATCGATATCTTTTAATTCGTTCTCGATGGCTTTCGCGTTCGGATTATCTTCCGGCTTCAGCTTACCGCCGTTGGCAATAAAGTCATGGTTCTGGAAGTAGGCCTCGCGGACCATGATGTACGGATCGGAAGACTGACGCAGCAGACCGTCAGAGTCCAGCAGTTGCGCACGTGTTTCAATTCCTTCCACGGTCCATTTACCAATCGACAGCGGCCAGGTGAGCCATGACAGCACCGGATACAACGTATCCACCATGTCGCCGCCATCATCACGCACGGTAAAGCTGCCGTAGAATGGCAGGTGCACATACGGCCCATAACCTACGCCATAATGCCCCAGCGTGCTGCCGAAACGGTGCGGCTGTTCACGCTGTAATTTCGGGTTCGCCATGCCCGCGACATCAATTAAGCCGCCCATACCCAGCAGGGAGTTCAGGAAGAAGCGGGTGAAATGCACCATCCCCTGATACGGGTCGCCCTGGAGGAAATAGTTGACCATAACCGCTGGCTCTTCCAGGTTACTGGTAAAGTTGCTCAGCCCGTTACGCGCCGGCTGCGGAACGTAGTCACGCCATGCCACGGCAACCGGACGAACCAGATACGGATCCAGCACATTATAGTTAAAGCTGTACATTGAACGGTTAAATCCTTCGAGAGGATCGGAGCGTCCCGTTTGCTCGCCAGAGCTGGCGCAGCCCACAAGCATTGTTACGCCCAGCGCAAGCGCCGACAGCCGAAGCTTCATAAATTTCTCCCTGTTCAATATGGCTATCGTTGAATGCCATCTGTGACGGAGCCGGTGATGCTCCGCCTGAAACGTGCAAGTGATTGTAACAGCACGCTTACCGATGTCTACGAGGACAATGACGACCCGCTCGCGTCATCACGCTAATTTCAGCATAGCCTGTCTTTCAGAATTCGTTTCGCTGGCAATTTTATATTGGCTTTGAAAGAGATGTCTCACCTTTATTGCCATTTACAGCAATTTAAGAGCATCCCCACGGGCAAGGCGCTAAAAGCCGCTACGCTTAAATGAGCAATTACCCCGAAGGAGCTGTTATGAAAGACATTAACGAAGAAAAAATTGGCGAGAACAATGAAGAACTTGAGATTGAAAGTGAGGAGAAAGACCGGGGAGAAGAGATAGAAGTCGATGAAGATCGCCTGCCGTCACGCGCCATGGCTATTCATGAGCATATTCGCCAGGACGGGGAAAAAGAGATGGAGCGCGACGCGATGGCCCTGCTGTGGTCAGCCATTGCAGCCGGTCTGTCAATGGGCGCCTCTTTGCTCGCCAAAGGGATATTTCACGTTCAGCTGGAAGGCGTACCGGGCGGGTTTTTGCTGGAAAATTTAGGCTACACGTTCGGCTTTATTATCGTCATTATGGCGCGACAGCAGCTTTTTACGGAGAATACCGTCACTGCCGTACTGCCCGTCATGCAAAATCCGACCCTCGGTAATTTCGGTTTACTGATGCGCCTGTGGAGCGTCGTGCTGCTGGGGAACCTCATCGGTACGGGTATAGCCGCCTGGGCGTTCGAGTATATGCCAATATTTGATGAACCGACCCGCGACGCATTTGTGAAAATTGGCATGGATGTGATGAAAAACACGCCGGTTGAAATGTTCTCTAATGCCATAATTTCCGGCTGGATCATCGCCACTATGGTGTGGATGTTCCCCTCAGCGGGCAGCGCGAAAATCGTGGTGATTATCCTGATGACCTGGCTTATCGCACTCGCCGATACCACGCACATTGTTGTCGGAACCGTTGAAATCCTTTATCTGGTATTTAACGGCACACTCCACTGGAGCGACTTTTTCTGGCCGTTCGCCCTGCCAACCCTCGCAGGCAACATTTGTGGCGGGACCTTTATCTTTGCGCTGTTGAGCCATGCGCAAATCCGTAACGACATGTCCAACAAGCGTAAGGCCGAGCTTAAGGCTCAGGAAAAAAAGGATAAAACTGCCGAAAAATCGGCGTGAACGGTGACTCTTTGACCAGTCAGGCGGCAATGCGCTTAACGAAAAGTGTAAATAACGCTATACTCTTGCCGCTTCGTCCCCTTAGTTAAATGGATATAACGAGCCCCTCCTAAGGGCTAGTTGCAGGTTCGATTCCTGCAGGGGACACTTCTGTCTTTCCTTACGCCCCCTTCCAAAGCTCCACGCAGTTTCGGCCACGCCGTTTCGCGCCGTATAAGGCTTCATCCGCCGCCTGAATCAATCGCTCGTAATCGGGATGCCCGTTGAACATCGCCACGCCTATCGAGAGGGAGAGCGGGATAATATCGCCGGTTGGGGAGTTAACCTTGATTTTTTCCACCCGCCTGCGGATACGCTCGGCGATTCGCAGCGCGTCCACCTCTGAGATTTCCGTTAGCACAATCAGAAATTCATCGCCGCCGTAGCGAAAAACGTAATCACAGGTTCGCACGTTGTCGTAGAACGCGCCGGAGACTTTTCGCAGGATCTCGTCCCCGGTATTGTGCCCCCAGGTATCGTTGATTTGTTTAAATTTGTCGACGTCAATCAGCAGCGTCGAGAGCTTTGTTCCCGCCCGGGTGGCGTGCAGGATTTCGCGTTTGAAGATGGTTGGCAGGAAACGGCGATTCAACAGGCGGGTCAGGACATCAACCCCCACCTCGTGTCGCGACACTTCGTCAAACAGTTCGCGCAAAAGCGTGATGATTTGCGAGAGCGTATTACGCATTCGCTGCAAGAATTTATCCCGCTGCGCTTTATCACTCAGACCCTGCCCTGCAAGACGGACCTCGTTAAAAAGGTCATCGAATTCCTGAATCAGACGAGAGATATGACCGGCCTCAGCGATCCCGCTGAAATAGTGCCGACCTTTATGGCTAAACCACAGTCCAAATTCAGACTGCCCCAGCGGCAGACTGTTGCCGATACTGGAATTAAGCGTGATCTTATACAGAAGCACCATTTCCCATGACAGCAGCGCCGCGGTCTGTCTCTCCTTCTCCTCTTCTGCGTTCTCCATTAAGGAAAAGATGCGGTAATTTTCGTCCTCTTTCGCCGCATTGTTCTCGCTAAATACATAGGCCCGCGACATCACTTCCATGGCCAGATCGATACTGTTAATCGCGTAGTGATAAATATGCAGCTTCACCTCAGGCGAATGGGCGCTGGTAGTAATGACAGGTAACAGCAGCTTTTTCAGAACACGGAAGCCCATTTCAACTAAATCAACCGAAATACCAATACGGGCATGAACATCCGCAGCGCGCTGCTGCGCCCGCATCTGCTCTTCAACCTGCTCCACACGGCATGAGAGCACATCAATAAGCCAGCGACGAAGCGCCTCCTGAAGCTGCCTCTCCACCTGTTCGGTGGTCAGGAATTCAGCTGCCGACGGATCTGCCAGCACAACACGATAGAATTCAGCGACCAGGGGCGTTGCGTTGTCCCTGGCAAGCTCAGTCGCAAGCCGATGCACATCGGGATCGGTTTCATTAATTAGCTTCACCCACTCTTCTTTCACCGTTTGCAGGTAGGTTTCCATGGTCTGCACCTTCAGGAGGCATGCGGGAACGCAGATTTAACAATAGCAAAATCAAACCACTCCGCAATTGCCGCTTTTTTAAACAAAAACGAGTGATAGCTCATAATGTATAACGGTGCTACATTATGCCGCCCACCCAAGTCAGCAATGGCCAGGCAACGTCGTAAAGAACGGTAAAGCCTGCAACCATGACCTCGTCCTACGGTCTTAATGGCACGTGGTATCGCGAAGTCTGCGCTACCTTCACAGGCTTTACATAGGTTCCACTATTTTGTCTCAATCCAAATTTCAGCGGGCGTTTCTGCACCCGCGCTACTGGTTTACGTGGTTTGGCCTTGGCGTACTTTGGCTGCTGGTTCAACTTCCTTATCCCGTGATCCGTTTCCTGGGTTCGAAGCTCGGCAGCGCATCGCGTCACTTCCTTAAGCGTCGTGAGTCCATTGCCCGAAAAAATCTCGAGCTTTGCTTTCCGCATTACAATGCGCAGCAGCGCGAAACGCTGATTGCGGAAAACTTTAAATCTATCGGTATGGCGCTGCTTGAAACCGGTATGGCCTGGTTCTGGCCAGACGAGCGTGTCCGTAAATGGTTTGACGTGGAAGGTCTGGATAACCTGAAACGTGCCCAGATGCAAAACCGCGGCGTGATGGTTGTGGGTGTGCATTTTATGTCGCTTGAGCTGGGTGGCCGCGTTATGGGCCTTTGTCAGCCGATGATGGCAACCTATCGCCCGCATAACAGCGCGCTGATGGAATGGGTACAAACGCGGGGCCGCATGCGTTCAAATAAGGCGATGATCAGCCGTAACAATTTGCGCGGTATGGTTGGCGCCCTGAAAAAAGGTGAAGCCGTCTGGTTTGCCCCGGATCAGGACTACGGTCCTAAAGGCAGCAGCTTTGCCCCTTTCTTTGCGGTTAAAGATGTCGCTACGACGAACGGTACCTTTGTGATTTCACGTCTCTCAGGCGCCGCGATGTTGACGGTGACCATGGTCAGAAAAGCGGATAAGTCAGGCTATCGTCTGCATATCTCCCCAGAGATGGCGAACTATCCTGAAGATGAGAGTGAAGCCGCGACCTTTATCAATAAGGTGATTGAGTTTGAGATTATGCGTGCGCCTGAGCAGTATCTGTGGATGCACCGCCGCTTTAAAACCCGTCCCCTGGGCGAAGCCTCACTCTATATCTGACCCCTTTCGAAGGTTAGTTTCGCTAAGAAACTAACCTTTTCAAACACCTGTAATCACAGTGCGTAACGGCTTTTATCGACCGTCGCTCAACAGGCATTTATTGCGTACCGAAATCAAACTGTCGCCGTTCCACGACACTCGTAAGTGTCGGAAATTATTTAAAAAAATGCCTCTTGTCACTCCTGAAATTTAGGCGTACATTAGCGCCGTCTGGCGACAGGAAAGCACAGAATTCAGAGCTGAAGTTAGCGACGTAACGGGATAATTCCGATTTCCCCTTTCGCATGATTTCAACTCTCTATACTCAGTTGGACTCTGTTTTTTTAATGCGTACCGGAAGATACGCGGAGCGATGAAACGTGAAATATTTCTTTATGGGCATTTCGGTTATTGTTTTAGTTTGGGCCGGAACGTTTGCTCTGATGATCTAGTTAAGAAAATGCAGTCAAAAAAACAGGCGCCGTTGGCGCCTGTTTTTTTTGGGGTCTGTTACGACTCGGGTTGTTCCGCAACGCTCTTCGCTGCAAGCAGGCCATCCGCACGGAACATGCTTTTAATGCCCCGCACTGCCTGACGAATACGGTCGCTGTTTTCAATCAGCGCGAAACGCACATGCGTGTCACCGTAGTCACCAAAGCCAATGCCTGGAGAGACGCAAACCTTCGCATCCTGAAGCAGTTTTTTGGCAAATTCCAGAGAACCCATCGCCGCATACGGCTCGGGGATTTTCGCCCAGACGTACATGGAGGCTTTAGGCATTTCAACCATCCAGCCTGCTTCATGAAGCCCTTTTACCAGCACATCACGACGGCGTTTGTACTGAGCGGCAATATCGAGCACGCACTGCTGATCCCCTTCCAGCGCCGCGATGGCCGCGACCTGTAACGGCGTAAAGGTGCCATAGTCATGGTAGCTTTTAATACGCGCCAGGGCACTCACCAGCGTTTTGTTTCCCACCATAAAACCAATTCGCCAGCCCGCCATGTTGTAGCTTTTCGACAGGGTGAAAAACTCAACCGCCACATCACGGGCACCCGGTACCTGCATAATTGACGGCGCTTTCCAGCCATCATAAACGATATCGGCGTAGGCGAGATCGTGTACCACCAGCACGTCGTAACGCTTAGCCAGCGCGACCACTTTCTCGAAGAATTCGAGTTCAACGCATTGTGCCGTTGGGTTTGACGGGAAACCGAGGATCATCATTTTCGGCTTCGGATAGCTTTCACGAATCGCCCGTTCCAGCTCGTTAAAGAAGTCGACGCCTTCCACCAGCGGGACAGAACGCACCTGCGCCCCGGCAATCACCGCCCCATAGATGTGAATCGGGTAGCTCGGATTCGGCACCAGTACGGTATCGCCGTGATCCAGCGTCGCCAGCATCAGGTGGGCCAGCCCCTCTTTGGAGCCAATGGTCACAATCGCTTCATTTTCAGGATCGATATCGACCTGATAACGATCCTGATACCAGCGGGAGATCGCCCGACGTAAGCGTGGAATGCCGCGTGAGGTGGAATACCCATGGGTATCGGGACGCTGGGCAACCGTGCAGAGTTTCTCAACGATATGCGGCGGCGTTGGGCCGTCAGGGTTACCCATACTGAAATCGATAATGTCTTCGCCGCGCCGACGCGCAGCCATTTTCAGTTCAGCAGTGATATTGAAAACATAAGGGGGGAGACGATCGATACGCGTAAAACGGCGTTCAGGACTGAATTCAGCCATAGATTCCTCAGAGTCACGTTAGCGCCCGGACCGTCCGAGCGACGCTGCCACCCGTGTGGCATGCTTAGAAAATAACCTGAAGAAAAAGACGCTGTCGAGAGGATAACGGCAAAACAATATTTTGCGCTAAAACGGGAATGCGATTGCAGTGAAAAGCGGAACTCCTATCGCGAACAGGCAGTTTTAAGCTCTACAATTTAACACAATATTTTCAGTATCGTTACCTGACGTTTCTCCCCAAACGGAAAAGCGCCGGCTTTCAGTCAAACGCCATCAATCCCCTTTGAGACTTATGGTTTTTCCCCATTTGATAAATCTGATGGATAGCTGGTCATCAGGCCCTATGTTTTCTATCATAGATTTTTCCCGTTTTCCCAGGCCTGACCGTGCACGAAATCTTCAATATGCTCCTCGCGGTGTTCGACCGCGCGGCATTAATGCTGATCTGTCTCTTTTTCCTTATCCGCATCCGCTTGTTCCGCGAACTGTTGCATAAATCTGCCCATTCTCCAAAAGAGCTGCTGGCCGTCACGTTTATCTTTTCGATGTTTGCCCTGTTCAGCACCTGGTCCGGGGTGCCGGTAGAAGGCTCGCTGGTGAACGTGCGCATCATCGCCGTCATGTCGGGCGGGATCCTCTTTGGTCCCTGGGTCGGGATTATCACAGGCATTATCGCTGGCACCCATCGATACCTGATTGATATTGGCGGCGTGACGGCAGTTCCCTGCTTTATCACCAGCATTATTGCCGGGCTGCTCTCGGGCTGGATTAACCGCAAAATCCCGAAAAAGCAGCACTGGCGTGCAGGGATTATCGCGGGGATGGTCTGCGAAACGCTGACCATGATCCTGGTCATCGTCTGGGCGCCAACCGTTGCGCTGGGGCTGGATATCGTCTCGAAGATCGGTATTCCGATGATCCTCGGGAGCGTCTGTATCGGTTTTATCGTGCTGCTGGTGCAAAGCGTGGAAGGTGAAAAAGAGGCCAGCGCCGCGCGTCAGGCCAAGCTGGCGCTGGATATCGCCAACAAGACGCTGCCGCTTTTCCGGCACGTTAACGCCGAATCTTTACGTCAGGTTTGCGATATCATCCGCCGTGATATTCACGCCGATGCGGTCGCTATCACCAATATTGATCACGTGCTGGCTTACGTTGGCGTTGGTGAGCACAATTATCGCGACAGCGACGACACCATCAGCCCGACCACCAGACAGGCGATTAACTACGGAAAAATCATCATTAAAAACAATGACGAAGCCCACCGGACGCCAGAGATCCACTCAATGCTGGTGATCCCGCTGTGGGAAAAAGGCGTGGTCACGGGGACGCTGAAAATTTACTACTGTCATGCGCACCAAATCACCTCCTCGCTCCAGGAGATGGCGATTGGCCTGTCGCAGATCATCTCCACTCAACTAGAGGTTTCGCGTGCAGAGCAGCTGCGCGAGATGGCAAATAAGGCAGAGCTGCGCGCCCTGCAAAGCAAGATCAATCCCCATTTTCTGTTTAACGCGCTGAACGCTATCTCCTCTTCCATCCGTCTGAATCCGGACACCGCGCGGCAGCTGATATTTAATCTGTCGCGCTATCTTCGCTACAACATTGAGCTAAAAGACGACGAGCAGATCGACATCAAAAAAGAGCTGTATCAAATCAAGGATTACATCGCGATCGAGCAGGCTCGCTTTGGCGATAAGCTGACGGTCATTTACGATATTGATGAAGAGGTCAACTGCGTGATCCCAAGCCTGCTGATCCAGCCTCTGGTGGAAAACGCCATTGTTCACGGTATTCAGCCGTGTAAAGGCAAAGGCGTGGTAACAATTAGCGTAACGGAAAGCGGTAACCGCGTGCGTATCGCCGTGCGCGATACCGGGCACGGCATCGATCCGAAAGTTATCGAACGCGTCAAATCAAACGAAATGCCAGGCAACAAGATCGGACTGCTGAATGTGCATCACCGGGTCAAACTGCTGTACGGTGACGGGCTGCATATTCACCGCCTTGAGCCGGGCACCGAAATTGCCTTTTATGTTCCGAATGAGCGAACGCCCGTGAATGCCCCAATATCCTTGTTGCCGTAGGCCGGAGTAACAGATGAAAGTCATCATCGTAGAAGATGAATTTCTGGCTCAACAGGAGTTGAGCTGGCTTATCAAAACCCACAGCCAGATGGAGATTGTTGGCTGTTTTGAGGATGGTCTGGACGTGCTGAAATTTTTACAGCATAACCGGGTCGACGCGATATTCCTCGATATTAATATTCCGTCGCTGGACGGCGTCCTGCTGGCGCAAAATATCAATCAGTTCGCCCACAAGCCGTTTATTGTGTTTGTCACCGCGTGGAAAGAGCATGCCGTGGAGGCCTTCGAGCTTGAGGCGTTTGACTATATTCTAAAGCCGTACCAGGAGTCGCGTATTATCAGCATGCTGCATAAGCTGGAAGCCGCGTGGCAGCAGCAGTCCTTACCCGCCAGTGCCAGCCCGGTAGCGCGGGAAAACGACACAATTAATCTGGTGAAGGACGAACGGATCATCGTCACGCCTGTCGACGATATTTACTATGCCGAAGCGCATGAAAAAATGACGTTTGTCTATACGCGGCGTGAATCCTACGTCATGGCGATGAACATCACCGAATTCTGCAATAAACTCCCGGCCGCCCACTTCTTCCGCTGCCACCGCTCGTTCTGCGTCAACCTGAACAAGATCCGCGAAATCGAACCCTGGTTTAACAACACCTATATATTGCGGCTGAAGGATCTGGATTTTCAGGTGCCGGTAAGCCGCAGCAGAGTGAAAGAGTTCCGCCAGCTCATGCACCTGTAGCACGTTCCCTCTCCCGCAGGAGAGGGAAATGAGCGTCAGAGGATCTGACCAAGAACCTGACGCAGATGCGCGCCGGATCCCAGTAAGCCTGGGTTGTCGTGGACAATCAGGTAAACAGGAATGTCCTGGACATAGCTCCTGAAGCGGCCTTTGTCTTCGAAGCCGCCACGGAAGCCGGAGGCGGTAAAGAAATCGAGGAAGCGCGGCACGATCCCGCCCGCAATATAGACCCCGCCAAAGGTGCCAAGGTTCAGCGCCAGGTTGCCGCCAAAACGCCCCATGATGACGCAGAACAGCGACAAAGCACGGCGGCAGTCAATACAGCTGTCGGCCAGCGCGCGTTCGGTCACATCTTTCGGTTGCAGATTTTCCGGCAGACGACCGTCTGATTTGACAATCGCCCGATACAGGTTCACCAGACCCGGACCAGAAAGCACCCGCTCGGCCGACACGTGACCAATCTCGGCGCGTAGCTCCTCAAGAATAATGCCCTCTTCTTCGCTGTTCGGCGCAAAATCCACGTGACCGCCCTCGCCCGGCAGGCTGACCCAGCGTTTGTCGACGTGGACCAGGTGCGCCACCCCCAGACCGGTTCCCGCGCCGTAAACGGCAATCGGTTTGCCTTCAACCGGGGCCGTACCGCCGAACTGAATCAGATGCTCTGGTTTAAGCATTGGGATAGCCATGGAAACCGCAGTGAAGTCGTTGATAATTTCAAGGTGCGAGAAGCCGAGGTTTTTCCGCATTTCGGCAATTGAGAAGGCCCACGTGTGGTTGGTCATCGCCACCCAGTCGCCGGTAATCGGACAGGCGATGGCGATACAACCGTCTTCAACGCTCACTTTATGCTCTTCCAGATAGACGCGAACCACCGCTTCCAGGCTTGGGTAATCCAGCCCTGAATAGGTTTTCGCCTGAGAAATTTCACCGCTGTTCACATCGCACAGGGCAAGGCGCGCGTTGGTGCCGCCTACATCACCTACCAAAGCATACTTTGTCATTCTTCTACTGCTCCGCTAAAGTCAGAATAAATCTTTGGGACACTGTAAATTCAAGGCGTGATAACAACAACGACCAGAAGGTGACTGCCCATGGATTATCGATCTTCGTCACATAATAACTTTACCGTTTCAGCACCTTTTGCACTATTGCCACAATGCTGATTGTGCAAAGTAATGTTAAGCCGTTTTGTACAAGGAAATCATCATGCTCCATCCGCGAGCCAGAACCATGCTGTTATTGGCTGTCCCGGCGCTGATTATTGGCGTGGCGTCGAGCCTGGTGCTCATCGTCGTCATGAAAGTGGCGGCGGTGCTGCAAACGATTTTATGGACCGCGCTTCCGGTAAAACTCGGCATCAGCATTGACTCGCCGGGCTGGATCATGGTGATGCTGACCCTGACCGGGATTGCCGTAGGGCTGGTGATCCGCTATAGCCCGGGCCATGCCGGGCCGGACCCGGCACTGGAACCCTTGATTGGCGCGCCTGTCTCCCCCTCGGCTCTGCCGGGGCTTATCATCGCGCTGATAATCGGTCTTGCGGGCGGCGTAAGCCTCGGGCCTGAACATCCCATTATGGCGGTGAATATCGCGCTGGCGGTCTTTCTGGGGGCGCGTCTTTTCCCGCGCGTTGGCGCGCTGGACTGGACGATCCTGGCCTCCGCTGGCACCATCGGGGCGCTGTTTGGCACTCCGGTCGCGGCTGCGCTCATTTTTTCGCAAACGCTCAGCAGTGATCATGAGGTGCCGCTTTGGGATAAACTCTTCGCGCCGCTAATGGCCGCCGCTGCGGGAGCCCTCACCACCAGCCTGTTTTTCCATCCCCATTTTTCACTCTCCATTCCCCACTACGGCCAGATGCAACTCACCGATATTTTCAGCGGCGCCGTCGTCGTCGCGATCGCCATTGCGTTGGGGATGGTCGCGGTGTGGTGTCTTCCTCGCCTGCATCGCCTGATGCACAGGCTGAAGCATCCGGTGCTGATTCTGGGCATGGGGGGTTTTATTCTGGGCGTTTTAGGCGCTATCGGCGGGACGGTTACGCTGTTTAAGGGTCTGGACGAGATGCAGCAGCTGGCCTTCAGCCAGGTCTTCAGCGTCTCAGATTATCTGCTGTTCGCGCTGGTGAAACTGGCGGCGCTGGTGGTCGCGGCGGCCTGTGGTTTCCGGGGAGGTCGTATCTTCCCGGCGGTATTTGTTGGCGTCGCGCTGGGGCTGATGCTGCATGAGCACGTTGACGCTGTCCCTGCGGCGATTACCGTCTCCTGCTCCATTCTGGGGCTGGTACTGGTGGTCACGCGCGATGCGTGGCTGAGCCTGTTTATGGCGGCCGTTGTCGTGCCGGATACCACGCTTCTGCCGCTGCTCTGTATCGTGATGTTGCCCGCCTGGCTCCTGCTGGCGGGCAAACCGATGCTGATGGCATGGCGAAACGACAGGTAATCAGGCGTTATTGCGCGCCTCCAGCGCTTTGGTCAGCGCGCTCAGCAGCGGCGGAATATCGGCTTTCGGCAGCATGACCTCGATCAGCGAAAGCCGCTCATGGTGTGCCACTTTATCCAGCACCTCCGCCAGCGCTTCCGCTTCGCTGACGCGCCAGCACTCTGCCTGAGGCGCCAGGCTCAGCGCCTGCGGTATCTGCGTCCAGTTCCAGAGGGCAATATCGTTATAGCGCTGCTCCGGCCCGTGGATGGCCCTTTCCACCGTGTATCCTTCGTTGTTAAGCACCAGAATAATCGGGCGCTGCTTGTCGCGCAGCATCGATCCCAGCTCCTGAATGGTCAACTGCGCGGCGCCGTCGCCCGTCAGGACAATCACGCGTCGATTCGGACACGCCGTTTGCGCGCCAAACGCCGCCGCCAGCGTGTAGCCAATCGATCCCCACAGCGGCTGGACGATAAAGTTCACGTCCGCCGGTAAACGCAGATCGATAGCGCCGAAAGCAGACGTCCCCTGGTCAGCCAGAATAATGTCTCCGGGGCGAATAAACGTTTGCAGGGTACGCCAGAAGCTCTCCTGAGTCAGCGCCCCTTCAATAGTCGGGAACGAAAAGCCGCTGTGATCCGATGGCGCTCGCGTATCACGAACATAGGTTTTACACAGCGCTGTCAGCGTTTCAATGGCCTCCCTCATCGGGATACCCGTAAACCAGACGTCGCCGACGCGGGACGCGTGGGGCTGAACCTCTATCGTCTGGTCTGGCGTAAGCTGGTGGGTAAATCCGGCAGTGAGCGTATCGGTAAAGCGCGTGCCAATGCACAGCACCGTATCAGCACCCTCGATGGCCTCTTTGACCGGCGCGGCGCTCGCCGATCCGCTGTAGGTGCCGTAAAAACCGCTCTGTCGTTCGTCAAAAATGCCCTTGCCCATCAGCATGGTGGCGTGTGCCATCGGCACCTCTTTCACCCACGTCTGAAGGGCCGCGCGCAGACCGTGGCGGAGTACCAGGAAGTCCGCTAACAGCGCGGTGCGTTTGCTCGTAGACAAGCGCTTTTCGGCAGCCTCACGGAACGCCTGCAAGCAGGCTGAATCGGCCGGTGCGGGGTTAACAGTGAGAGCGCTTACAGGAGGTGTAGCGGCTTTTTTCGCCACATCGGCGGGCAGCATCAGATAGCCCGGACGGCGCTCCCGCAGCATGGTGGTCAGGACTCTGTCAATTTCATAGCAGGCGTTTTGTTCCGTAAGCACCGCCTGCGCAACGGTGATGGGTTCGCTCATATGATAGAAGTGGCGGAACTCGCCGTCGCCCAACGTATGGTGCAGTAACTCTCCTCGCTGCTGCGCCGCCATACCCGGGGCCCCTACAATATGGAGGACGGGAACATGTTCGGCAAAGCTGCCCGCCACACCGTTCATGGCGCTTAACTCCCCAACGCCGAATGTCGTCAGGAGTGCGGCAAAGCCCTTACAGCGGGCATAGCCGTCTGCGGCGTAAGACGCGTTCAGTTCGTTGGCACAGCCCACCCAGCAGATGTCCGGGCTGTCTATCACGTGATCGAGAAATTGCAGGTTATAGTCGCCCGGCACGCCAAACAGATGATCGGCACCACAATCTGTTAGTCGGTCCAGCAGGTAATCGGCGACGCAATAGGGGGTACGCATATTATAAGTGTCCTTCTGACGTTGACCTCACTCTGAGTATTAAATAAGCGTGAAGCGTGTCCAGAATTGACGACAATCAGGGGCTGGAAAGAATGCTTTACGAAAAAAGCTGCGCTATGCTCATTTTCTTCAGATTAGTGTAAACGTATACACGGATGTTTCTTTCCAGCGCCAGAGGTCTCACAAATGGGTTATCAGCCTGACAAAAATCGTTATCAGACAATGCAATATCGCCGCTGTGGGCAAAGCGGTCTTAAGCTTCCCGCCATCTCGTTGGGGCTGTGGCATAATTTTGGCGACGCGACGTTGCTCGAAAACAGCCGTCAACTTTTACAGCGTGCTTTCAATTTGGGTATTACGCATTTTGACCTTGCCAATAATTACGGCCCGCCTCCTGGTTCGGCCGAACGTAATTTTGGGCGCATTTTGCAGGAGGATTTCCTGCCCTGGCGCGATGAGCTGATCATCTCCACTAAAGCGGGCTACACCATGTGGGACGGGCCTTACGGTGACTGGGGCTCGCGTAAATATCTGATCGCAAGCCTGGACCAGAGCCTCAAGCGTATGGGGCTGGAGTATGTCGATATCTTCTATCACCACCGCCCGGATCCACACACGCCGCTACGTGAAACCATGAAAGCGCTTGACCATGTGGTGCGTCAGGGCAAAGCGCTGTACATCGGTCTGTCCAACTACCCGGCAGAAATGGCACGGCAGGCGATTGAAATAATGGAGGATCTGGGCACGCCATGTTTGATCCACCAGCCGAAGTACTCCATGTTTGAACGTGCGCCTGAAGAGGGGTTGCTGGACGTGTTGCAGCAAAAAGGGGTGGGATGTATCCCCTTCTCTCCACTGGCGGGCGGACAGTTGACCGATCGCTATCTGAACGGCATCCCAGCGGATTCTCGCGCAGCAAGCGGCAGTAAGTTCCTTAATCCGGAACAGATCACCGACAAAAAGCTGGAAAAGGTACGTAAGCTGAATGCGCTGGCGGAAAAACGGGGGCAAAAGCTGTCGCAAATGGCACTGGCCTGGATCCTGCGCCACGATGCGGTGACATCCGTGCTCATCGGCGCAAGCAAGACCGGACAAATTGATGATGCAGCAGGCGTGCTTGAAAATTGTCGGTTCACGGCAGAAGAGCTCAAGACGATAGATACGATCCTGTCCAGTTCAGATTAAAAACACTTTTAGCAAAAAGTGCTCTCGTTCATGATTTAGGAGTTGAGGCGATGAAACGAATGTTTACCAACTCGTAAAATTGCGTTAACAGGTCGCACAGCGGCCCCGATCGTGAAGGAGAAGAGTATGTTCAGGTCACTGATTCTTGCAGCGGTATTACTGGCTTCGGCCCCGCTGGTCGCCAATGCGGGCGAAATCACCCTGTTGCCATCGATTAAATTACAAATTGGCGATCGTGATGACTACGGCAGATACTGGGACGGTGGCTACTGGCGCGACCGTGACTACTGGCATCGCCATTATGAATGGCGTCAAAACCGCTGGTGGAAACACGATAACGGCTATCACCGTGGCTGGGATAAGCGTAAGGCTTACGAACGCGGCTACCGCGAAGGCTGGAAAGATCGTGACGACCGCCGTGGCGGCTGGGGTCACGGAAAAGGCAGAGGCCACGGTCACGGCCATCACCATTAACAACAAAAAGGAGCCTTCCGGCTCCTTTTTCTTTTACAGGCCTGCGGCTGTGCCTATCAGCAACCACAAGTTTAACGCCACCACCACGACCACAATGGCCCACCCGGCGCGTTTCACCCACGTCGAATTCACCAGATCGCCCATCAGTGATTTGTTGCTGGTGAAGATCAGCAGCGGCACCAGCGCCAGCGCAATCCCGAAACTCAGCAGCACCTGACTCATCACCAGAATGCGGGTCGGATCCAGCCCCATCAGGATCACAACAAAGGAAGGCAGCATCGTGACCGAGCGGCGAACCCACAGCGGAATATGGAAACGTACGAACCCCTGCATCACCACCTGCCCGGCCAGTGTCCCCACAACCGTAGATGAAAGGCCCGCAGCAACCAGGCTTAAACCAAAAATAGTGGCAGCGGCATGACTCAGCAACGGCTCCAGCGTCAGGTAAGCCTGGTCAAGATCGGCAACCCCGGTATGCCCGTTAAAGTGGAACGCGGCGGCGGCGGTGGCCATCATCGCCAGATTCACAAATCCGGCAATGGTCATCGCGATAGCCACATCCCATTTCGAGGCGGAGTAGCGCTCTTTACTCGTCCCGCCATGCAGATTCTGGGTTAATGAAGAGTGTAGATAAATGACGTGCGGCATAATGGTCGCCCCCAGCACCCCGGCAGCCAGAAAAACGGCTTCAGAAGTAGGTAACGACGGGATCACCATCCCTTTCGTCAGCTGCGCCAGATTCGGCTGGGAGAAAATCAGCTCAACAATATAGGCGGCAGCGACGAACAGCAGCAGGCCGCCGATGACTTTCTCCAGCGGTTTTTGCCCCCGCCGCTGGAGCATCAGAATCAGGAAAGTGGCGATACCGGTCAGCACGGCCCCCTGAAGCAGAGAGACGCCCAGAATAAGCTTAAAGCCGATCGCCGCCCCGATAAACTCGGCGAGATCGGTGGCCATGGCGATAATTTCCGCCTGAACCCAGTAAAACCAAACTGCCGGACGTGGATAATGATCGCGGATTTGCTCCGCCAGGTTTTTTCCGGTAGCAATACCCAGCTTCGCGGAGAGCATCTGAATCAGCATCGCCATCAGATTGGCCCAGACCACAACCCACAGCAGTTTATAGCCGAAACTGGCCCCGGCCTGAATGTTGGTCGCAAAATTACCCGGATCGATGTAGCCAATCGCGGCAATGAATGCCGGTCCCATTAATGCGAGCCGCAGCTTGCGTGCCGCTCTGCCGCTGCTACTCTCTACGCGACTATTCGTCATTTCTGCCTCTGGAAATATAGCCTTTGCTATGTTTTATGCTATCAAAATGAGAATGATTATCAAGTTCATTTGAAATGGTTAACATGATTTCTCTGATAGCCAGGAACGATAGACAGGCAGGTGGAGCAAGGTCACAGAATGTGAAAATGCGCAGACATTTGTGAAGCGTAGCACACAAACTTAACTTTTCACTCATTTACCTAACATAACAAAAATGTATTGTTGATCACTATTTTTGAGACTCGTCACAGGATGTAACTATAGTGTGGGCTTGATCTCGTTTTCTTTGTGCTTGTTACATAGAATGTGCACGGAAATTAAACCTGCCTCATATTTGGAGCAAATATGGACCGCGTCCTTCATTTTGTCCTGGCACTTGTTGTCGTTACTGCACTTGCATTGCTGGTCAGCACAGACCGCAAAAAAATTCGTATTCGCTATGTTGTCCAGCTGCTGGTCATTGAAGTTTTACTTGCGTGGTTCTTCCTGAACTCCAACGTAGGCCTCGGCTTCGTGAAAGGCTTCTCCGAAATGTTCGAAAAACTGCTCGGATTTGCCAACGAAGGGACCAACTTCGTCTTTGGCAGCATGAACGATCAGGGCCTGGCCTTCTTCTTCCTGAAGGTACTCTGCCCTATCGTCTTCATCTCTGCCCTGATCGGTATCCTTCAGCACATCCGCGTTCTGCCGGTGGTTATCCGTGCGATCGGCTTCCTGTTATCGAAAGTTAACGGCATGGGTAAACTGGAATCCTTTAACGCAGTCAGCTCACTGATCCTCGGTCAGTCTGAGAACTTCATTGCGTATAAAGATATCCTCGGCAAGATGTCCCGTAACCGCATGTACACCATGGCGGCAACCGCAATGTCTACCGTTTCCATGTCTATCGTGGGCGCGTATATGACCATGCTGGAACCAAAATACGTGGTTGCGGCCCTGGTTCTGAACATGTTCAGCACCTTTATCGTTCTTTCGCTGATTAACCCGTACCGCGTGGATGCCAGCGAAGAGAACATTCAGATGTCTAACCTGCACGAGGGGCAGAGCTTCTTCGAAATGCTGGGTGAATACATTCTGGCGGGTTTCAAGGTTGCAATTATCGTTGCCGCGATGCTGATTGGCTTTATCGCGCTGATCGCTGCGCTGAACGCCCTGTTTGCGGCCGTACTCGGTATCTCCTTCCAGGGTATTCTGGGCTACATCTTTTACCCGGTTGCCTGGGTGATGGGCGTGCCCGCTCACGAAGCGTTGCAGGTGGGCAGTATCATGGCAACGAAACTGGTATCCAACGAATTCGTGGCGATGATGGATCTCCAGAAGATTGCCAGCACACTCTCCCCACGTGCGGAAGGGATCCTGTCCGTCTTCCTGGTCTCCTTCGCGAACTTCTCTTCCATCGGTATCATCGCTGGCGCGATTAAAGGCCTGAACGAAGAGCAGGGTAACGTGGTTTCTCGCTTTGGCCTGAAGCTGGTTTACGGTTCAACGCTGGTGAGCGTCCTGTCTGCCTCTATTGCAGCACTGGTTCTCTAATTCATACCGCGTAATAAAAACCGGGAGTCCTCGCTCCCGGTTTTTTTATGCTTCCAGCGCCGCCAGAGGCTGGGGTTTACCAATCAAATAGCCCTGCAAATAATCTACGCCAAATTGCAACAACATCTCGCGTTGTTCAGCCGTTTCCACATATTCAGCCACCACACACAGCGATTTCGTTTTTGCCATGTTGCAAATGGACTGCACGATCATCGCATCCATGCTGTCGGTGCAGATATCTTTCACGAAGCAACCATCGATCTTAATGATATCGGCCTCCAGCCGCTTCAGGCGCTCAAAGTTGGCATAGCCGGTACCAAAGTCGTCTATGGCAATGCGGAAGCCGTAATCACGCAGCTGCTGGATATTTTTGATGCTGCTTCCCGAGTCTGAGAAAGCCTGTTCCTCGGTGATCTCAATGATGATATTTTGCGGCGCAATGGCGTAGCGTTCAAAAAGCGCGATGATCTCAGCCGCAATCTCATTTTGCATCAGCGTCAGCGGCATTAGATTGACGGAGAAGCGCGTTCCTGCACGTCCGGACGGATGGCTGCGCATCCACATCAGCAATTTTTCCAACACGTTCAGGTCAAACCGGTGGCTCAGGTTGAACTGAGCAATCAGCGGAATAAAGCGGTCAGGGGTGATGATCTCGCCATCGCTTTCCAGCCTGGAGAGGATTTCAAAGTACCCTTCTCCGCGCGCGTTGTGAATTGGCTGGGCGTAAAGGTGAAGACCGCCGATATCAAGGGCGCGTTTTATGCGGGCCAGCATTAGCACCCTGTCCGTCGTCTGACCAGAGACATCATCCAGACTGTTGGTTAACGCCAGAACGTTATGCCCGCCACAGGATTGCTCGGACAGCCAGCTCAGCTGACCCAGCGTGTGGTGCAGGCTTTCCCCATCCGGCACTTCGCCCCAGGAGGCGCCAAACTCAATGTCGAGCTCAGTCTTGTTCCAGACAATCTTACGGCTGTTCAGATGATCAACCATATATTGCAGACGTTCAGCCGTGCCCGGACCCAACAAGACCACCACCAGCTCACTGCCTGGCAACTGAAAGAGCTTCTCGTCTTTTTGCAATAACGGTTGCAGCGACGCGGTGATCATCTTTTTACAGTGTACACGCATGAGGATGCCGTAATGACGGCTCAGAAATTCCAGATTATCCAGGCGCAGGCAGCAGATTTTGGCTTCGGGATGGTGCTGTAAAAACACTTCCAGCGCACGAATGTTAGGCAGACCGGTGAGCGGATCGGTAAGCGCCCTCTCCTGCCACCCCTGTTTCAGCCATTCACTTTTCTGATAGATCCGCGACATGTAAAGCAGGCAGATGGCGAAAGAGATCAGTACCGACAAGATAAAGGAGAGCGAGTGGCCCGATTCAACGCCATTAAGAAAATTATAATTGTAGGTCAACAGCATGAGCGCCGAGGCCGCCCAGAGTAAAGAGATGAGCGCATAGCTCAGACGACCAATCCCCAGGGTAAAAAGAATAAAAACGATTGGCATCAAATAACCAGCAATAAACTGTGACTCGAAAGGCGCGCACAAAATAGCGATCATCGAGACCAACAGCATCAGCCACACAACGATAAATAACACTTTTTTGTGACAAAAGAGGGGCTTCACGCTTCGCCGCCAGAATGTTCGGGCATACCGGGGATTAATTATCATTCTTAACGGGTAGTAGAACATCATGGTGAAAATCAGGGCGGCACAAATCAGGCTTTGAATATCGATAACGTTATAAATTGCAGAGCCTTCGCCGAAATAGGAGGAGATTGTCACCGGAAAATCAAATAAATATCCCGCCAGATACATCGATAATTTGATGCCTACAGGAACCACAAATCCGAGCCAGAAAATACGTATACCGATGTACTTATTCGGGATGCTGTGTCGCCAGCGTTTGCCCAGCATCAGACGGATGACGCCACAGGCAGCGAAGACGGCAAACGTCTGACAAATTAATAACACGGAAGATTGTAGTAATGCTAAATCAAAGTAATAAATGTTAGTAACACTAAATCCAATCAGTAAAGGAATGATTGCCCGACGTCCAAATAACAATACGATGGCGAGCATGGCGCTTAAGGGCAACCACGCTAAATAAACATCATTTTCGTTGACGATAGCGCGCGGGGAGATATAACGGGAAAAGGGGATCGTAATCAGGCTTAACGCCAGGACAATCATAAATATTTTTACATTATTGTAAATTTTTCTATTCATTAATCCGTGTGATCTATTTAACCATCGTCTTATTGACCGGATGGATAATAGGTTTATTAATTGCACGAATCAAGTTCAGGTCTATTTATAGACTTGTTTATTGATTTGGATTGAGGTGATGTATAGAAAACGACATTGCTGGCAACAAAAAGAGTCTAAACATTTTACAAGATATAAAAAAACCCCCGTCTTGCGACGAGGGTTTAAATTTTGGTGGAGCTAAGCGGGATCGAACCGCTGACCTCTTGCATGCCATGCAAGCGCTCTCCCAGCTGAGCTATAGCCCCACATGTTACTTTACCTACCGCACTCTGTTGGGTTCAGAGTTTGGTGGAGCTAAGCGGGATCGAACCGCTGACCTCCTGCATGCCATGCAGGCGCTCTCCCAGCTGAGCTATAGCCCCGTCGTAAAGCTGTCATGTTGACGGGCGGCATAATATGAATTCCGCCGCAGAGTGTCAACGGCAAATTCAACCTCCGCCTTTCAACCGCCGAAAAATCATGCAAATGAATCACTTTGCGAGCCTGCTCGCAGCCAGGAGTTAAGCTTGTCACGTTTTCACGTAAAACGGTGCTATAAAATGAACCACTAATTAACCCCACAGATATTCAGGAAATTGTATGATCAAGGAACGAATGACGCCAGAAGAGTTAGCCCTGCTGACTGGCTATAGCCGACAGACCATCAATAAATGGGTACGCAAAGAGGGTTGGATTACATCGCCAAAGCCAGGCGTTCAGGGTGGCAAGGCGCGTCTGGTACACGTCAATGAAAAAGTGCGCGACTTTATTCGCAGCGCGCGCAGGGCAACAGAGACGCCGGAACTGCCAGATACGTACCACGAGGGCTCGCTTCATGCCCTGCTCCTGACGCTGGCGAATGAAATGACGCCGGAAGAGCAAAAGCAGATGACATCGCTGTTACTGCGGGAAGGGATTACCGGCTTGTTACAACGTTTAGGGATTCGCGACCAACGCTGATATGAAAAGATTACGCAGCAAAATGACCACGGAAGAGCTGGCGGACAGTCTGGGCGTAGCCCGACAAACCGTTAATCGCTGGATACGACAGAAGGGATGGAAAACGGAGGGTATCAACGGTGTAAAAGGCGGAAGAGCGAGGGTGATATGTATTGATGCGCACGTTAAGGAGCACATCATTAGCCTTCCTGCCATTCGTAACCGTCGGGCTGTTTACCATGTGGCGGAAAGCCCTTCCCACTACGGCGTGGCAACCTCATCCAGCCTGCTTCCACAAATTATCGACTCGCTGGAAAACATGACGACTGTCGAACAGGAACGTTTGCACAAGTTGCTCGCTCGTGAAGGGTTGCAGGGTTTTCTCACGCGTCTTGGTATTGCTGAATAACAGGCATAAAAAAACGGCAGGTTACCCTGCCGTTTATTGTATTACACGAGCATTACTGCTGGCTTTCGCGCTCAGCAATAAAGTCCAGCGCTTTGTTGATACGCGCAACGCTACGTGATTTGCCGATGGCATGAACGGTCACGTCCAGCGCCGGAGACTGGCCTGCCCCCGTCACCGCAACGCGCAGCGGCATACCGACTTTACCCATGCCAATTTCCAGCTCATCAGCGGTAGCCTGAATTGCGTGGTGAACATTTTCCGCAGTCCATTCGGTAATGGCTTCGAGTTTGTCACGCACCACTTCCAGCGGCTGACGCGCAACCGGACGCAGGTGTTTCTTGGCCGCGTCGGCGTCGAACGCGTCAAACTCTTCATAGAAGTAACGGCAGCTTTCAGCAATTTCTTTCAGCGTTTTGCAACGCTCGCCAAGCAGCTTCACCAGATCCGCCAGTTCAGGGCCCGTACGGGTATCGATGTTTGCCTGTTCAATGTGCCATTGCAGATAAGTCGCTACATATTCTGGCTGCATGGTATTGATGTAGTGATGGTTCAGCCACAGCAGTTTGTCAGTGTTGAACGCGCTGGCTGATTTGCTCACCGAGTTCAGAGAGAACAGCTCGATCATCTCTTCGCGGCTGAAGATCTCCTGGTCACCATGAGCCCAGCCCAGACGCACCAGGTAGTTCAGCAGCGCTTCCGGCAGATAGCCGTCATCACGGTACTGCATCACGCTCACCGCGCCATGACGTTTGGACAGCTTTTTACCGTCGTCACCGTTGATCATTGATACGTGCGCATACACCGGTACAGGCGCGTTCAGCGCTTTCAGAATGTTGATCTGACGCGGGGTGTTATTGATATGGTCTTCACCACGGATCACGTGAGTGATTTCCATATCCCAGTCGTCCACAACTACGCAGAAGTTATAGGTTGGCGATCCGTCAGTACGACGAATGATGAGGTCATCCAGCTCCTGGTTGCTGAATTCGATCGGACCACGGATCTGGTCATCAAAGATAACAGAGCCATCCTGCGGGTTAGCAAAACGCACTACGCAAGGCTCATCAGCAGCATGCTCGCTGTGGTCATGGCGGCAACGACCGTCATAACGCGGTTTTTCGCCTTTTGCCATTTGCTCTTCGCGCAGCGCATCCAGACGCTCCCTGGAGCAGTAACACTTATAGGCCGTGCCTGCCACCAGCATCTCGTCAATTACGGCGTTATAGCGGTCAAAACGTTTGGTCTGGAAGTATGGGCCTTCGTCCCACGCCAGATTCAGCCAGTTCATCCCATCCATAATGGCTTCAATTGCTTCCGGCGTTGAGCGCTCCAGATCGGTGTCTTCAATACGCAGCACAAACTCACCGTTGTTGTGACGTGCGAAAAGCCAGGAGTAGAGAGCGGTACGTGCACCACCGACATGCAGATAGCCTGTCGGGCTCGGCGCGAAGCGAGTTTTGATTTTCATGAAATGGCCTTACGTTATAAAGATGCCGGTAATCGGCAAATTCCGGGAAGAAAACAATGGGCAATATTCTATCACTGTGGGCCGATTCCTCAATGTCGATCACTTTATCCGGTTCGAGATTGCTGTTTTTGTTTATAAATCATGCGCCACAGTCCGTTTTGCGATCGTTTTGACTAATTTTACGACGAACGAATAAAAACTTTAGAAAATGCGTTGACTCATTTTCAACTCTCCCTATAATGCGACTCCACACAGCGGGGGTGATTAGCTCAGTTGGTAGAGCATCTCCTTTACACGGAGGGGGTCGGCGGTTCGAGCCCGTCATCACCCACCATCTACTTCGGTAGACTCGCAGTGTAGATAAGAATTGAGATTGGGCGATTAGCTCAGTTGGTAGAGCATCTCCTTTACACGGAGGGGGTCGGCGGTTCGAGCCCGTCATCGCCCACCATTCTCACCTTATCGCAGCAGTTCCGAAATGGGCGATTAGCTCAGTTGGTAGAGCATCTCCTTTACACGGAGGGGGTCGGCGGTTCGAGCCCGTCATCGCCCACCATTTCGGGTCGTTAGCTCAGTTGGTAGAGCAGTTGACTTTTAATCAATTGGTCGCAGGTTCGAATCCTGCACGACCCACCAATGTAAAAAAGCGCCCTAAAGGCGCTTTTTTGCTATCTGCGACATAGCACATCCCCATTGCAGCCAGACCGCTTGTTTTACTCAAGCTCACGCCTTCTTTGCCGATACCTCTATTTTATGGCGAAAAGGATCTCAATATGACAACTCTTAAGCCCGTTTCTCTGTCGGCGATGGAAATCGGCAGCGTAGATAACAGCTCCGGCGGAAACGACATTGCTTCTCAAATCACCCGTCTGACCAAACAGATAACGAAAGTCACTCAGCAGCTCAAAGAAGTGGCCATGGGTGATGCCACAGCAGAAGAAAAGCAAAAGCAGCAAGAATTACTCGAATCTCAGCTGGCTATGTTGCAGGCACAGCTGGCGCAATTGCAGCGTCAGCAGGCCGAAGAGGCGATGCCAAAGCAGGAAAAAGGTGAGGCAGTCGCGGAAGGCATCAATAAGCCCTCCGCAGAACATCAGATTAATATCTACGTCTGATTATTGGTTTCGTTAAAAAGTGGATCGCGTGTGCGGGCCTCCATCAAACGTTCGGCCTGCATACGCACCACATCCCAGCAGGCATGCGCCGCGCCGGAAAGAGACCTGTTTTTACGGCGTACCAGCATCAGCTGGCGTTCGACACAGGGTACGAAACGCTTCACCGTTAAACGACTCCCCTGCGGCAGTGGCAGCGCCAGCGCCGGCAGAACGCTGATGCCAATCCCCGCTTCGACCATGGGGAACAGCGTGGCAGGATGCCCAATCTCCTGCACAATGGTTGCCTTAACACCCTGCGCGGTCAGTGCGGCATCTATCAGCGGGCGGCTGCCTGATGCATAATCCTGTAACACCAGGTTTGCCCCCTGCAAGGCCTGCCAGGCCACCTGCGGCAGCGATGCCAGAGGATCATCATCGCGGCAGAGCAATAAAAAGGGCTCCGAGAGTACCACTTCACATTCCAGGTCGCTTACCGCTCCGGGATCAATAACGATGCCAAAATCCACATCCCCCTGACGGATACTCTCAAGTACCCACTGCTGCGGCCTGTCATGCAAAACAAAATCAATATCCGGATAGCGGTGATTACTTTCAGCGATGCACTGGGGAATAAGATGCGCCGAAATCGTCTGGCTCGCCGCCACTCTCACGGTGCCGGAAAGCTGTTGGCCGAGCCGGCCGACATCCCTGAGCGTACTGTTCAGTTCATCCAGCAGCCTCTCCAGACGCATTGCCAGCTGCTGTCCCGCTTCGGTGAGCACCACTTCTCGCGTCGTGCGGTCGAGCAGCTTCACGCCCGTTTGCGTTTCAAGCTCCTTAACGCTATGGCTCACCGCCGACTGGCTGAGGCCAATGATCTCCCCTGCCCGGCTAAAGCTGCGGGCCTGCGCGACGGTGACGAAAACGCGAAGCTGACGTAACGAATAATTCATCTGTTTAATTCATGAATGGATGCAATAAATCAATTTTATTTCTCAAAGGGAAGAAAGCACAATAGCGGCATCTGTTTTCAGGAGTGATTATGAAACTTTTTCGTATCCTTGATCCGTTTACGCTGACCCTGATTGGTGTCGTCTTGCTGGCCTCGTTCTTCCCGGCGCGGGGCAGTTTCGTTCCGGTTATTGAAGGACTGACCACGGCAGCCATTGCCCTGCTGTTCTTTATGCATGGCGCCAAACTCTCCCGGGAAGCCATTATTGCAGGCGGTAGCCACTGGCGACTGCATCTGTGGGTAATGTGCAGCACTTTTATCCTCTTCCCGGTTCTGGGCGTGCTGTTCGCCTGGTGGGCGCCGGTGAATGTCGATCCGGCGCTGTATACCGGTTTCCTTTATCTGTGCATTTTGCCGGCCACCGTGCAGTCTGCAATTGCCTTTACCTCGCTGGCGGGCGGTAACGTCGCGGCGGCGGTTTGTTCTGCTTCCGCTTCCAGCCTGCTCGGGATCTTTGTTTCACCGCTGCTGGTCGGTCTGCTAATGAACATGCACGGGGCGGAAGGCAATCTGGAGCAGGTGGGTAAAATTTGTCTGCAACTGCTGCTGCCGTTTGTGCTCGGACACTTATCCCGTCCCTGGATTGGGGAGTTTGTGGCGAAACATAAAAAATGGATCGGGAAAACGGACCAAAGCTCCATTCTGCTGGTGGTTTACACGGCCTTCAGCGAAGCCGTGGTGAACGGCATCTGGCACAGGGTGGGTGCTGGATCGCTGCTGTTTATTGTGGTGGTAAGCATCGTTCTGCTGGCCATTGTCATCGCGGTTAACGTCTTTGTGGCCCGCAAATGCGGCTTCAATAAGGCCG
The DNA here is from genome assembly GCF_049237785.1 of Enterobacter cloacae complex sp. SHL022. NCBI lineage: Bacteria > Pseudomonadati > Pseudomonadota > Gammaproteobacteria > Enterobacterales > Enterobacteriaceae > Enterobacter > Enterobacter cloacae complex sp. SHL022. The sequence continues at coordinate 750,785 of NZ_JBMKJH010000001.1, forward strand.
ATGAAATCACCATTGTATTTTGCGGATCGAAAAAGAGCCTGGCCAACGGGATCCCAATGGCCAATATTCTTTTCCCGACGTCTGTCATTGGGATGATGGTGTTGCCGCTGATGATTTTCCATCAGATCCAGCTGATGGTGTGTGCGGTACTGGCGCGGCGTTACAAGGCGCAGACGGAAAAGCTGGCGCAGGAAGAGACCCACGCCGCGAAAGTTTAAGGACGTTTCAGGGGCTGAACCAGCTGGGTCAGCCCCTCTGTTTTGATCAGTAACGTGATAGCCATCAGCTCGCCCAGACGCCCGGCGGGGAACTCATCCTTACGGGCAAACCACAGCAGATACTCTTCCGGTAAATCAATCAGCCTGCGACCCTTATATTTACCGAACGGCATCTCCGTATTGGCGATCTCAACGAGCTGCTCTTTTTCCACGTCACTCTCCTAACAGGCGCATCATTTCCGCTTCGTCGATTACCTCGATGCCAAGCTCCTGCGCTTTTGCCAGCTTCGAACCGGCCGCTTCCCCGGCAATCACCAGGTCGGTTTTCTTCGATACGCTGCCCGCCACTTTTGCCCCCAGCGCCACCAGGCGCGCTTTCGCGTCATCGCGTGAAAGCTGACTCAGGCTGCCGGTCAGCACCACCGTTTTACCGGCAAACGGACTGTCGATCTCTTGGGCATTAACCACTACCGGTGCGGGCCAGTGAATGCCCTGTTCCAGTAATTTACCGATCACTTCACGGTTGCTCTCTTCGGCGAAGAAGTTGAAAACGTGGGTGGCGACCACAATGCCGACATCAGGGACTTTCTGTAGCTCGTCGATGGTGGCTTTCTCCAGCGCGTCCAGCGTGCCGAAATACGCCGCCAGCCCTGCCGCCGTCGCCTCTCCGACTTCACGAATGCCGAGCGCGTAAAGGAAACGGGCAAAGGTGGTGTTTTTGGCCGCCTCAAGCGCGTTAACGATGTTCTGGGCAGATTTCGGTCCCATACGATCAAGACCGGTCAGCTTACCTGCCGTCAGGGTAAAGAGGTCCGCAGGCGTATGGACGTACTCTTTCTCAACTAACTGGTCGATAATCTTGTCACCCATTCCGTCCACATCCATCGCCCGGCGGGAGACGAAGTGCTTCAGGGACTCTTTACGCTGCGCGCCGCAGATTAACCCGCCCGTACAGCGCGTTACCGCTTCACCTTCCACGCGCTCAACGTCAGAACCACATACCGGACAGTGGGCTGGAAACTCGATGGCACGGGTATCGGCAGGACGTTCAGACTCCACAACGTTAACCACCTGTGGGATCACATCACCCGCGCGGCGAATCACCACTTTGTCACCAATTCGCAGCCCCAGACGCGCAATTTCATCGGCGTTATGCAGCGTGGCGTTACTAACCAGCACGCCAGCCACCTGCACAGGCTCCAGACGCGCCACAGGCGTAATGGCCCCCGTACGTCCGACCTGAAACTCCACGTCGCGAACGAAGGTCATCTGCTCTTGCGCCGGAAACTTAAAGGCCACCGCCCAGCGTGGCGCACGGGCCACAAATCCCAACTGTTCCTGCAACGCCAGCGAATTAACCTTGATCACCACGCCGTCAATATCAAACCCGAGCGTGGGACGATCTTCTTCAACCTTGTGATAGAACGCCAGCACCGCCTCCGGAGAGTCGCAGAGCTGCACACGGTTGCTTACCGGTAATCCCCACTCTTTGAACTGCATTAAACGACCCAGGTGGGTATCTGGCAGATCACCGCCTTCCAGGATCCCGACGCCGTAGCAGAAGAAAGTAAGCGGTCGCTTCGCGGTGATACGCGGATCGAGCTGACGCAGCGAACCTGCCGCCGCGTTACGCGGGTTAGCAAACACTTTCCCGCCGGTACGACGCGCTTCTTCGTTGATCTTCTCGAAGCCCGCCTGCGGAAGGAACACTTCCCCGCGCACTTCCAGCCGGGCGGGAATGTTATCGCCACGCAGTTTCAGCGGGATCGCACGAATAGTGCGCACATTGGTGGTGATGTCTTCCCCGGTAGTGCCGTCGCCGCGCGTTGCGGCACGCACCATCACGCCGTTCTCATAAAGAATACTGACGGCCAGACCATCCAGCTTTAGCTCGCAGCACCAGCTCAGATTGTCGACGCTCTTCAGGCGATCCTGCACGCGCTTGTTGAAAGCCAGAAAACTCTCTTCATCAAACACGTTATCCAGCGACAGCATCGGCACTTCGTGGCGCACCTGGCTGAAAGCGCCCAGCGGTTCCGCACCGACGCGCTGCGTTGGAGAATCGGGCGTAATCAGTTCGGGGTGCTGCGCTTCCAGCTCGCGCAGTTCACGCATCAGGCGGTCATACTCCGCATCCGGCACTTCCGGTGCGTCCATAACATGATAGAGATATTCATGATGGCGAAGCGTGGTTCGCAGTTCAGTAAGTTGTTGTTCGATTGAGTCCATATCGCACCATCAATGAGAAAAACCCCCGACAGGCGGGGGTTGAGGAGGAGTTGAAGTTAACGCGACGATTACGCGTTCGCTTCCTTAACTTCGCGGATGCGGTCCTGATACTCGCGCAGTTTCTGCGGCGTCATCATTCGACGCTGATCGTCGAGCACCACACCGCCCACTTCGTCGGCGATGTGCTGAGCGGACTGTAGCATCAGCTTAAAGTTTTGCAGCTCGTCACCGTAGGACGGCACCTGCATAAAGATCGTAACGCCTGGCGTGACGAAATCACCGGTCATTTCCGGGTCAAACGTGCCTGGATTGACCATATTGGCCAGGCTGAACAGCGCCGGACCGCTGCCGTCAGGACTCAGGTGGCGATGGAAAATATTCATGTCGCCGAACTTGAAGCCTGCCTGTTGGATGCTGTTAAGCAGCACATCACCGTTCAGATGGGTGCCATGATGAGCAGCCACGTTCATAATGATCACCGCTTCTTTACGCTGCGGCTTTTCAACAACCGGTTCTGGCTCAGCGCGCGGGGCGGGCTGTGGCGCAGGCGGTTCAGGCTGCGGCTGCGGTTGTTGTACCGGCTGCGGCTGCTGAACAGGCTGTGGCTGATGCACTGGCTGCGGCTGCTGAACAGGCTGTGGCTGATGCACTGGCTGTGCAGGCTGTTGGACAGGTTGCGGCTGTACAGGCTGTGGCGCAACGGGCTGCTGTTGCACAGGCTGGTGCGGCGGATGACGAACAGGTTCTTCCACTGGCGGCGGCGCTGGCTGGCGCGGCTGGGCAGAGGCATACGGTGGTTGATACTGGTGCTGCGGAGCGCGGGAGGCTTCATGCTCTCCATGCGCTGCGCCGGGCGCAGTATTGACCCGATGAACACGAACTTCACCCACGCCGTCGTCGTCAAGACCGTCGATGTCGTCTTCAACGTCATCGTCGTCACGACTGGACTTCATGCGCTTCAGTGGACGATCGCGAAACATAGAGGAACGCTCTTTACGGCTGGTCCAGAAACCATGTACCAGTAAAGCGATTATGGCGATCGCGCCAACAATGATTAATATCAGACGCAAATCCTGCATCATTATATTCTCTGTTGTTCTAACACCTTGCCACCACGGCAAACATTTACTCACTAAGAGTATTTGCCGTTTACGTCAAGTGCAAGTGTATGCAGAGCATTCACAGCATAAAGATGAACTAAATCGTGCTTTTTGCTGGTTTTTCGAACATTTCCGAACTGGTCATTGGCCCGTAACTGGATAATATAGGCGGGCAATTCCACTGGTTGTGTAAAAAGGAGTACAGCCTGGTATGGTTTCAACATCTTCTTCTGCCCCACGCAGCGGGGTCTGGTACTTTTCTCAGGGCTGGAAACTGGTCTCCCTGCCGGGCATTCGACGCTTCGTTATTTTGCCGTTACTGATCAACATTATTCTGATGGGCGGGGCCTTCTGGTGGCTGTTCACCAGACTGGAAACGTGGATCCCTTCCCTGATGAGCTATGTGCCGGACTGGTTACAGTGGCTAGACTATCTGCTCTGGCCGATTGCGGTTATCTCCGTGCTGCTGGTTTTCGGCTATTTCTTTTCGACGATAGCAAACTGGATAGCCGCGCCGTTCAACGGTCTGCTGGCCGAACAGCTTGAAGCGCGCCTGACCGGTGCGACGCCACCTGACACGGGCGTATTGGGGCTCGTGAAAGATCTCCCCCGCATCATGAAGCGTGAATGGCAGAAGTTCGCCTGGTACCTGCCGCGGGCGATTGTGCTGCTTATCCTTTATTTTGTACCCGGGATTGGCCAGACGGTCGCGCCCGTGCTGTGGTTCCTGTTCAGCGCCTGGATGCTCGCTATCCAGTACTGTGATTATCCGTTCGATAACCACAAAGTGCCGTTTAAAGAGATGCGCACTGCCCTGCGCACTCAGAAGGTTGCCAATATGCAGTTTGGCGCGCTGACCAGCCTGTTCACCATGATCCCTTTCCTGAATTTGTTCATCATGCCCGTTGCCGTATGCGGCGCGACGGCGATGTGGGTGGACTGCTACCGCGCTAAGCACGCGTTATGGAAGTAATGCAAAAATGTGTAAAAGAGGGGTGGCTTATGCCGCCCCTTATTCCATACTGATCCCCATTATTTCCTTGCAGCATATAGATATGCGATTTCCTTACTTCCCCATACCTGTTCAACAGGTATGCTGGGTCGGTATCCCAATTTCATACAGTTAAGGACAGGCCATGAGTAAGATTTATGAAGACAACTCGCTGACTATCGGTCATACGCCCCTGGTTCGACTGAACCGTATCGGTAATGGACGCATTCTGGCGAAGGTCGAATCTCGTAACCCAAGCTTCAGCGTTAAATGCCGTATCGGTGCGAATATGATTTGGGATGCTGAAAAGCGTGGCGTGCTGAAACCTGGCGTTGAGCTGGTTGAACCCACCAGCGGCAATACGGGTATCGCTCTGGCCTATGTTGCGGCGGCGCGTGGCTATAAGCTGACGCTGACTATGCCTGAAACCATGAGCATTGAGCGTCGTAAGCTGCTGAAAGCGCTGGGTGCGAACCTGGTCCTGACCGAAGGCGCGAAAGGCATGAAGGGCGCGATTCAGAAGGCCGAAGAAATCGTCGCCAGCGATCCGGCAAAGTATCTGCTGCTCCAGCAGTTCAGCAACCCGGCCAACCCGGAAATTCATGAGAAAACCACCGGCCCGGAAATCTGGGAAGATACCGACGGTCAGGTTGATGTGTTTATCTCCGGCGTAGGCACCGGCGGTACGCTGACCGGGGTGTCTCGCTATATTAAAGGCACGAAAGGTAAAAAAGATCTGATTACCGTTGCCGTTGAGCCAACCGACTCGCCGGTTATCGCTCAGGCGCTGGCAGGCGAAGAGATCAAACCAGGTCCGCACAAAATCCAGGGTATCGGGGCTGGCTTTATTCCAGGCAACCTCGATCTGAAGCTGATCGATAAAGTGGTCGCCATCACCAATGAAGAAGCCATCTCTACGGCGCGTCGCCTGATGGACGAGGAAGGCATTCTGGCGGGTATCTCTTCCGGTGCGGCGGTTGCGGCAGCGCTCAAACTGCTGGAAGACGAAACCTTTACCAATAAGAACATTGTGGTTATCCTACCGTCTTCGGGTGAGCGTTACTTAAGCACAGCACTGTTTGCCGATCTCTTCACAGAGAAAGAACTGCAACAGTGATGCCAGCATGTTAAAAACGCGTAAAAAAGCACCTTTTCAGGTGCTTTTTTGTGGCCTGCTTCAAAGTTTTACCCCTCCTGGCATTGCTTCACCCCGTTGGGTCTGGTATTTAAACCAGCAATTATTTTGATGCGCGAAATTAATCGGTGAACGAAATAGCGCTGCTGAATCGATTTTATGATTTGGTTCAAGTCTTGCTTTCACTGCATAATGTTTAATGACGATTGAAACGTCAGCGCTAACTATACAGGCTAAAGTTAAGTCGCCAGGCTAGACTTTAGTTCCACAACACTAAACCTATAAGTTGGGGAAATACAATGTTCCAGCAAGAAGTTACCATTACCGCTCCGAACGGTCTGCACACCCGCCCTGCTGCTCAGTTTGTTAAAGAAGCGAAAGGCTTCACTTCTGAAATCACTGTGACTTCCAACGGCAAAAGCGCTAGCGCAAAAAGCCTGTTCAAGCTGCAAACTCTGGGCCTGACTCAGGGTACCGTTGTTACCATCTCCGCTGAAGGTGAAGACGAGCAGAAAGCAGTTGAGCATCTGGTTAAGCTGATGGCTGAACTCGAGTAAGTTTACCGGGTTCTTTTCAATATCAGTCACAAGTAAGGTAGGGTTATGATTTCAGGCATTTTAGCATCCCCGGGTATCGCTTTCGGCAAAGCATTGCTGCTGAAAGAAGACGAAATCGTCATTGACCGGAAAAAAATTTCTGCCGACAAGGTTGATCAGGAAGTTGAACGTTTTCTGAGCGGTCGTGCCAAGGCATCTGCGCAACTGGAAGCGATTAAAACTAAAGCTGGCGAAACTTTCGGTGAAGAAAAAGAAGCCATCTTCGAAGGGCACATTATGCTGCTCGAAGATGAGGAGCTGGAGCAGGAAATCATAGCCCTGATTAAAGATAAAGGCATGACGGCCGACGCGGCTGCGCATGAAGTTATCGAAGGTCAGGCATCTGCCCTGGAAGAGCTGGACGATGAATACCTGAAAGAGCGTGCGGCTGACGTACGTGACATCGGTAAGCGCCTGCTGCGCAACATCCTGGGTCTGGCCATCATCGATCTGAGCGCGATTCAGGACGAAGTGATCCTGGTTGCCGCTGACCTGACCCCGTCTGAAACCGCACAGCTGAACCTGAACAAGGTGCTGGGTTTCATTACTGATGCAGGTGGACGTACCTCCCACACCTCTATCATGGCGCGTTCTCTGGAGCTGCCAGCCATTGTGGGTACCGGTAGCGTTACCTCTCAGGTTAAAAACGACGACTATCTGATTCTGGATGCCGTAAACAATGTGGTTTACGTCAACCCAACTAACGATGTGATCGAGCAGCTGCGTTCCGTTCAGGAGCAGGTTGCTACCGAGAAAGCGGAACTCGCTAAACTGAAAGATCTGCCAGCCATCACGCTGGACGGCCATCAGGTTGAAGTGTGCGCTAACATCGGTACCGTACGTGACGTTGACGGCGCTGAGCGCAACGGCGCGGAAGGTGTGGGTCTGTATCGTACTGAATTCCTGTTCATGGATCGCGACGCTCTGCCAACGGAAGAAGAGCAGTTTGCAGCGTACAAAGCGGTTGCGGAAGCGTGCGGCTCGCAGGCGGTTATCGTCCGTACCATGGACATCGGTGGCGACAAAGAGCTGCCGTACATGAACTTCCCGAAAGAAGAGAACCCGTTCCTGGGCTGGCGTGCCGTGCGTATCGCCATGGATCGCAAAGAGATCCTGCGTGACCAGGTTCGCGCTATTCTGCGTGCCTCCGCTTTCGGTAAACTGCGCATCATGTTCCCGATGATCATCTCTGTTGAAGAAGTGCGTGCACTGAAGAAAGAGATCGAAATCTACAAACAGGAACTGCGCGACGAAGGTAAAGCATTTGACGAATCCATTGAGATCGGCGTGATGGTGGAAACACCGGCAGCCGCGACCATTGCGCGTCATTTAGCCAAAGAAGTTGATTTCTTTAGTATCGGTACCAATGATTTAACGCAGTACACCCTGGCAGTTGACCGTGGTAATGATATGATTTCACATCTCTACCAGCCAATGTCACCGTCCGTACTGAATTTGATCAAGCAAGTTATTGATGCTTCTCATGCAGAAGGTAAATGGACTGGCATGTGTGGTGAGCTTGCAGGCGACGAACGTGCTACACTTCTGTTGCTGGGTATGGGTCTGGACGAATTCTCTATGAGCGCCATTTCCATCCCGCGCATTAAGAAGATTATCCGTAACACGAACTTCGAAGATGCGAAGGTGTTAGCAGAGCAGGCTCTTGCTCAACCGACAACGGACGAGTTAATGACGCTGGTTAACAAGTTCATTGAAGAAAAAACAATCTGCTAATCCACGAGATGCGGCCCAATTTACTGCTTAGGAGAAGATCATGGGTTTGTTCGATAAACTGAAATCTCTGGTTTCTGATGACAAGAAAGACTCCGGAACTATTGAGATTGTTGCTCCGCTCTCCGGCGAGATCGTCAACATCGAAGACGTGCCGGATGTAGTGTTTGCTGAGAAAATCGTTGGTGATGGCATTGCTATCAAACCAACTGGCAACAAAATGGTTGCTCCAGTTGACGGCACCATCGGTAAAATTTTTGAAACCAACCATGCGTTCTCTATCGAATCCGATAGCGGTATCGAACTGTTCGTTCACTTCGGTATCGACACCGTTGAACTGAAAGGCGAAGGCTTCAAACGTATCGCGGAAGAAGGCCAGCGTGTTAAAGTTGGCGACCCGGTAATTGAATTCGATCTGCCACTGCTGGAAGAAAAAGCCAAGTCTACCCTGACGCCGGTTGTTATCTCCAACATGGACGAAATTAAAGAACTGATCAAACTGTCTGGCAGCGTTACCGTGGGTGAAACCCCGGTTATCCGCATCAAGAAGTAATTCTTGCCGCACGGTAAAATGGCGCCTTCGGGCGCCATTTTTGTTTATGCAGGCAGGATAAGCTCGTCATAGCCTTTCGACTGCGTATAGATCATCACGTCAGTCACCCTGTCGCCCGCCATGCGAATGGCGTCGGCCACGGTTTTACCCCCGACGATACCGCTCACCAGCTCCGAACAGAACAGATCCCCCGTCCCTTTCAGATCCGTCTCTACGCGCGGGTGCGCGCTAACGGTAACACCTTCTTCGCTCACCAGCACGACGTGGATATTCTGCGGATCGTCAGCCACTGGCGCACTAGTGATAGCCACCCATTTCAGCGAGTTGGACAGCAGCCCCTGCGCGGCGGCAATGGCGCTCTCCGGCGTACGGCACGGTTTGCCGCTCAGCACTTCCAGTTCATACACGTTGGGCGTAATGCCCTGGGCCAGCGGGAGCAGATGCTCACGGTAAGCTTCAGGAATATCCGGCTTCACGTACATCCCGCTGTCGATATCCCCGATTACCGGGTCAACCAGCACCAGCAGATCGGGATGTTGCACTTTGATCGCCTTCAGCCACTGCGCCAGCAGCACGATCTGGCTGGCACTGCCCATATACCCGGTTGTCACCGCTTTTAACTCGCGTAAAATCTCACGCTCTTCCAGCGCCTTCAGGTAGCCGCTGAACCACTCGTCCGGGATCACCCCGCCGTAGAAGGTGTCGTAGTGTGGCGTATTGCTGAACAGCACCGTCGGCACGGCGGTAACGTTCAGCCGGTGGGTGCGAATATTCGGCACCGCGATGCTGTTTCCCACGCTGCCGTACACCACCTGCGACTGTACGGCGACAATATCGGTTTGCTGCGCCCGGGTGTTATCCCGGAATAAAATCATCTCCATGACGCTTAAATCCCCGCCCCCTGCGAATAACTCTCTTCACCAAAGACGCCGGTAGACAGGTAACGGTCGCCGCGATCGCAAATAATCGCTACGACCACCGCTCCCGGCGTGGACTCAGCCACCCGGATCGCGCCCGCTACGGCACCGCCAGAGCTGACGCCGCAGAAGATGCCTTCACGTACGGCCAGCTCACGCATGGTATTTTCCGCCTCGCGCTGATGAATATCCAGCACCTGGTCCACAAGCTGCGCATTAAAGATGCCCGGCATATACTCCGCCGGCCAGCGGCGGATGCCCGGAATACTGCTCCCCTCTTCCGGTTGCAGGCCGACAATCGTCACTGGCTTATCCTGTTCACGCAGAAAGCGTGACACACCGGTGATCGTGCCCGTGGTCCCCATGCTGGAGACAAAGTGGGTGATGCGCCCGTCGGTTTGTTGCCAGATTTCCGGGCCGGTGGTGGTGTAGTGCGCGTACGGGTTGTCCGGGTTATTAAACTGGTCGAGCAGCTTGCCTTCCCCGCGCTCCGCCATCGCTAACGCTAAATCTCGGGCCCCTTCCATCCCCTGCTCTTTGCTCACCAGAATCAGCTCGGCCCCGTAGGCACGCATGGCGGCACGGCGCTCCTGGCTCATGTTATCCGGCATCAGCAGCTTCATACGATAGCCTTTCAGGGCGGCTATCATCGCCAGTGCGATACCGGTGTTACCACTGGTGGCTTCGATCAGCACATCGCCGGGCTTTATCTCGCCGCGCTTTTCGGCCTGAACAATCATCGACAGCGCCGCCCGGTCTTTCACCGACCCCGCCGGGTTATTGCCTTCAAGTTTGACCCAGATTTCGCTGCCGTTGTCACACCCCATGCGCTGAAGTTTGACCAGAGGGGTGTTGCCGATGGTGTGTTCGAGTGTATTCACGATTTTTACTCAATAAAAAGCCCGGTAAGCATCACGCCACCGGGCGAAAAACATACTCAATAACCTATCAGGCTGACTCCGCCAGAGCAATATCCTCGCGCGTCTCGATGCGCTCGTTGCCGTGATAAATGCGCGCGTGTTGCAGCCCCACAAACAGGCGTTCCCCCCGGTGCGGCGGCTCGTCGTCACGCATAACCACGGTCAGCGGCTCGGTGTACCAGCCCAGGGGCTGTACCACCAATTGGGTGTAGTGGCCTTTAGGGCTAGCTTCCAGCACCTGCACCGGAAGCGGTGAATCCAGGCTGGTACGGCGGCTGACGTCCACTTCCCACGGACGCAGGAACAGATCCACCGGCCCCTGATGCGCGGAGGTATACCCCAGCGGCCAGCGGTGCGCGCCAACGTGGAACTGACCGCCGCGAATGGTGCCCTGAAGGCGGTTTACTTCTCCCATAAACTCCAGCACAAAGCGGGTCGCCGGTTCACGCCAGAGCTGCTCTGGCTCGTCAACCTGCTCAATGTTGCCCTGACTCATTACTACCACGCGGTCGGCCACTTCCATCGCCTCTTCCTGATCGTGGGTCACGAAAACGCTGGTGAACTGGAGTTCCTCATGCAGCTGACGCAGCCAACGGCGCAGCTCTTTACGCACCTGCGCATCCAGCGCGCCAAACGGTTCGTCCAGTAGCAGGATTTGCGGTTCAACGGCTAACGCACGCGCCAGCGCCACGCGCTGCTTCTGCCCGCCGGAAAGCTGAGCCGGGAAGCGGTCCGCCAGATGTGCAAGCTGCACCATCTCCAGCAGTTTGGTCACTTTCGCTTTGATGGCGGCGGCATCTGGACGTTCACGACGCGGCAGCACGGTCAGGCCAAACGCAATGTTGTCAAATACCGTCATGTGGCGGAACAGCGCGTAATGCTGGAATACAAAGCCCACTTTACGGTCGCGGGCGTGCAGGCGGCTCACGTCCGTACCGTGGAAGCGGATATGTCCGCTGGTCTGGTGCTCAAGCCCGGCGATAATACGCAGCAGCGTGGTTTTACCGGAGCCAGACGGCCCCAGCAGCGCCACCATTTGTCCGGAAGGGACATCCAGCGAGATATCATTCAGCACCTGGGTGCGACCAAAAGACTTCTTAATATTGGCAATCTCAATGCTCATGATTTCCCTCCTGATGCTGACGTTTTTCCTGATTCTCTAAACGCCACTGCACCACACTCTTCAAAAACAGGGTCAAAATGGCCATCAGCGTCAGCAACGCTGCGGCAGTAAAGGAACCGACGGTGTTGTAGTCCTGTTCCAGTAATTCAATCTGTAACGGCAGCGACAGGGTTTCGCCGCGAATCGAGCCGGATACTACCGACACCGCGCCAAACTCACCGATCGCACGGGCGTTGGTCAGCACCACGCCGTAAAGCAGTGCCCAGCGGATATTCGGCAGCGTGACGCGGCGGAACATCTGCCAGCCGGAAGCGCCGAGCAGCACCGCGGCTTCATCTTCATGGCTGCCCTGGCTGAGCATCACTGGCACCAGCTCGCGCACCACGAACGGACAGGTGACAAAGACGGTCACCAGCACCATCCCCGGCCAGGCGAACATGATTTGCAGGTCGTGTTCATCCAGCCAGCCGCCCAGCGGGCCATTGGAGCCGTAGAAGAGCAGATAAACCAGACCCGCCACCACAGGAGACACCGCAAACGGGATATCCAGCAGGGTCAGCAGCAGCTGACGCCCCGGGAAGTTAAAGCGCGTTACCAGCCAGGCCAGCAATACGCCAAACAAAAGATTCACCGGGACAGTGATCAGGGCAATCATCACCGTCAGCCAGATGGCGTGGAGCATGTCCGGATCGGCCAGATTTTGCAGCGCGGGCATAATCCCTTTGCTGAAGGCCTGTACGAAGATGTACACCATCGGCACGACGAGAATGAATGCGGAGACCAGCACGCCGGTACCAATCAGAAACCATTTGCCCCAGTTGATGCGGGGCGCGTCATAGCGCTTCAATTGCGTAACTTCCGCCATCAGTGACCTACCACACGTCGACCAAAGCGACTTTGCAGAGTGTTAATCGAAAACAGTAGCAGCAGCGACGCGGCAAGGATCACCGAGGCAATCGCGCTCGCGGCCGGATAATCAAACTCCTGCAAACGGACAAAAATCATCAGCGAGGTCACTTCGGTTTTCCACGCGATGTTCCCGGCGATAAAAATGACCGCGCCAAATTCACCGAGGCTGCGGGTAAAGGAGAGCGCCACCCCCGCCAGCAAGGCCGGAGAAAGTTCCGGCAGAACAACCTTACGGAAACTCTGCCAGCGCGTGGCGCCCAGGGTTTCCGCGGCCTCTTCGTATTCGGGTCCTAACTCTTCCAGCACCGGCTGCACGGTACGCACCACAAACGGGATGCTGGTAAAGGCCATCGCCACCGCGATACCGAGCCAGGTATAGGTCACTTTGATATCAAACTTCGCCAGCCACTCACCGTAAAAGCCGTTCACGGAAAACAGCGACGCCAGCGTCAAACCGGCCACTGCCGTCGGCAGGGCAAAGGGCAGATCCATCAACGCGTCGAGGAGCGTGCGGCCCGGGAAGCGATAGCGGGTTAAGATCCACGCCATCAGCAGGCCAAACACGCCGTTAAAAATCGAGGCCACGAACGCAGACAGCAGCGTGACCTTATAGGCCGCCACCACCTGAGGGTTGGTGACCACTTCCCAGTACTGGGACCAGCTCATCTCAGCGAGCTGCATCACCAGAGCGCTGAGCGGTAACAATAAAATCAGACAGACGAACAGCAGGCTGGTCCCGAGGCTTAAGGTAAAACCCGGCAGCACACGTCTTGTTGATCCTGCAAACATTACTTACGCCCCGCCGCCAGCAATTTGTCTAACTCACCGCCGCTGGCAAAATGCGTTTTCATCACCTCAGGCCAGGCGCCGAAATGATCTTCCACGCGGAACAGCTCGGTCTGCGGGAATTTGTCTTTCAGCTTGCTCATCACGTCCGGGTTGTTGACACGGTAGTAGTAGTCGGTGATAACGGTCTGCGCCTGCGGGCTGTACAGATAGTTCAGGTAGGCTTTCGCCGCCTTTTCTGTGCCGTTAGCCTTAACGTTTTTATCCACCCACGCCACCGGGAACTCGGCCAGAATGTTGGTTTTCGGGATAACCACTTCGAAGCCCTGCGCTTCGTACTGTTTACGAATATTGTTCACCTCGGATTCAAAGCTGATCAGCACGTCGCCCAGCCCGCGTTCGGCGAAGGTAGTGGTTGCGCCACGACCGCCGGTATCAAACACCTCGACGTTTTTCAGGAACTGGGTCATAAACTGTTCGGTTTTCGCTTTATCGTTACCGTCAGCTTTGTCCGCCGCGCCCCACGCCGCCAGATAGGTATAACGCGCGTTGCCGGAAGTTTTCGGATTCGGGAAGATCAGCTTTACGTCTGAACGCACCAGGTCGTTCCAGTCGTGGATGTTCTTCGGGTTGCCCTTGCGCACCAGGAAGCCCATGGTGGAGTAAAATGGCGAACTGTTGTTCGGCAGGCGGCTTTGCCAGTTCGCCGGGATCAGTTTGCCTTTGTCGTGCAGGATCTGCACGTCCGTGACCTGGTTGTAGGTCACCACGTCCGCTTTCAGCCCCTGCAAAATGGCCAGCGCCTGCTTGGATGAGCCAGCGTGCGACTGTTTGATGGTCAGCTTGTCGCCGTTGTTCTCTTTCGCCCACTGCTGTTCAAATGCGGGATTAAGGGCGGCAAACAGCTCGCGCGAAACATCATAAGAACTGTTCAGCAACTCGGTTGCCTGCGCCTGCGCCACCAGCAGTAAACCTGCCAGTGCCAGCGATCCTTTTTTCAGTACAGTAACGGCCATTGCGCACCCTTATAAATGTGATGACTATCTTATAGTCATAATATTTATAACGGAGTCTAAAGGAGTAACGGTTTTATATACCGTTTAGTGATTTAGAAGCAGAAAAGGGAATAAGAGTGCGAGAGAAATTGCCGGGTGGCGCTAACGCTTACCCGGCCTACGAATGGAGAGCGATTTACAGCGCCAGCAGGCGCTCAACGGACGGCGCAAAGTAGTAGCCGCCAGTCACCGGACGGGTGAAGCGCAGCATGGCGTCACGCTTGCCGTCGGTATCGCCAAACATGCTCAGCAGCTGCTGTTCGATGTTGTAGAGCCGCGCGCAGTAAGCGCAGAAGTACAGGCCGTGCGTACCGCTCGCGGTGCCGTACGGCAGGCTCTGGCGAACAATCTTCAGCCCCTTACCGTCTTCTTTAAGGTCAACGCGGGACAGGTGGGACGTGACCGGACGCGCATCGCCGTCAATCTCTTCATTGGCGTCTTTGGTGCGGCCAATCATCATCTCCTGGTCATGCACGCTCATGCGGTTGAGCTGCCTGAGGTTATGCTCCCAGCGCTGGACGAACACGTAGCTGCCGCCCGCGTCAACGCCATCCTTGATTACAGCCACCTCGCGGCGCGTCTCTTCCCCGGCCGGGTTTTCGGTGCCGTCGACGAAGCCGCTCAAATCGCGCTCTTCCACCCAGCGGAAACCGTGGATCTCTTCCTGCACGTCGATGCTGTCACCAAAGGCCTCAATCGCTGCCTGAGCGACGGAGAAATTCACGTCGTGGCGCAGGGAGAGGATATGGATCAGGACGTCATACTGGGTGGCGGGCGCAAGACCTTTGCCATAAGGAATAAAATCTTTCAGCTCTTCTGCGCCTTCGCCGCCGCTCAGCTGACGCCAGACGGTATTGCCAAAGGCAACCACCGCGCCCAGATGGGCTTCGGGGAATTTGGCCTGGAAGGTGGCCAGTTTATCAACGAAAACTTTGCTGGCCGCACGCAGGGCATCCACATCCCCTTTGACGTTGGCTTCAATCCAAATCGCCGCGCGGCAATGTTCTGGCAAAATGCCACTCTGAACCTGAGACATCGCTCCTCCTGAAAAAAAGATGCCACGACTGCGTGGCATTGATGGCGGCTATTATACCTGGATTTCAGCGAGGCGGCTTGCTCAGGCGCAAATTACTGCTTCCAGATAATTTTGCTCACTTTCCACTTTTTCAGGGTGTCGTCAGACGGCATTAACCCTTCCGGACCGTTCCAGGTGCCGCTGAATACATAGCTAATGTGCTGGCTGCCGTCGGCCTTACACTCGACCGCCACGCTCTCCTCCGACGGCACACTGGCGCAGTGGCCAAACGCTTTCTGGTAGAGCTCGCCAAACGGCGTACCTACCTTCACGCCACCTGAGGTCGGGATCTCTTCATCCATCACCGCAATGCGGTTGACCGTACCTTTATCGCCGTTGATGACCATCGCCACCTTGTCGTCTTTCAACGCTTCGAAATAGCGCACGATGTTGCCGTTCTCGGTTTTCATGCCGCTGCGCAGGCGATAATCACTGCCGATGGCATCCTGAATGGCATCCTGATCCAGTGCCGTCGAGGCGGTAATTTTGCCCACGCCCTGCTCGGTCACTTCCGTTGAGGAACCAAACCAGTTCCACGGATAGGCCGCAGACCAGTTGATGGATGAGAGCGTGGAACAGCCGGTTAACGCCAGCGGGAGAGCGCATAAAAGTAAACGCAGCGATTTCATTGAGACGTCCTTACGTAGTAAATCAACGCTTGTTGGAGTGCAGTATCGGCAAAAAGTGCCGTTTTAATCTGACTCTTGCGTAAAACAGGCGCGTAAACGAGGATTCGTGACCAGCCACAGCAGCGCGACAATATCCGCCACCACCAGCGCAATCCCGATACCTGATAGCGGCTCGCCGTACAGCCAGAGCACGGGCTGCCAGACCAGGAGCACAACCTGCGCCAGAATCAATAGCCAGCGAAGTGCGCGCCAGAAGCGCGGGAGGAACTGCCGCCGTCCGCTGCACAGGAACGCCAGCACCGCCGGTACACCGGGCAGTAACCCCAGCCAGAACGCATCGTGATCGGGATAAAAGAGATTCAGTAGCGTATCGCCCTGCCCGCGCGACGCGCCAGCCATAACGAACAGCACCCAGGTGCGGGCCTGCAACAGCAGAACGCACCAGAACAAAAAAGGCAGACGCAGACGACCGTGAACATCATAGTCGCCAGGGTGGAACTCAGTACTCTTCATCTTCGATCAGGCGCTTACCCAGCGTCAGTACATCCGCATGCTCGTAGCCCAGACGTTCATACATGCCCAGCACCACGTCGTTATCTTCCCGCACCATAATCTGGATTTTCGGGCAGCCACGGGCGATCAGCTTCTTTTCCAGACGGTTAAGCAGCGCGTTGGCGATGCCGCGCGCGCGGTATTCCGGGTGCACGCCCAGATAGTAGGCCGAGCCGCGGTGGCCGTCGTACCCGCCCATCACCGTCCCGACTACTTCGCCGTTGACCTCAGCGACCAGAAACAGACTGACGTCGTGATTCACCTTCCGTTCGATGTCCATCTCCGGATCGTTCCACGGACGCAGCAGATCGCAGCGCTCCCAAAGGGTGATCACCTCTTCGAAATCTTCCTGGCGAAAAACGCGTATCTCCATGGTATTAACCGCCTTTTCGGGTTTAAAAACAGTGATTATGGCGTGAACAGGGCATTTAGCCAATAACCGGGGAAAAACTCGCCAAAATTTGGCATAATGTCACTTTGTCACGTATTGAAATGAAAAGTAAAACAATTCTCAATAAGGAATGTCGTCACGCAAAACGCGATACGATATAACACCAGGACCCCAATTTTTACAATTCAGGCCGCATGAGCACATTCAAACCATTAAAAGCACTCACATCGCGTCGTCAGGTTCTCAAAGCGGGGCTGGCGGCCTTAACGTTAACGGGCATCGCAAAGCAGGCTCAGGCAAAAGACGAGAGCACGCTTAAAACCAGTAACGGACACAGCAAACCGAAAACCAAAAAAGCCGGCGCAAAGCGTCTGGTCATGCTCGATCCAGGCCACGGCGGGATCGACACCGGCGCCATTGGCCGAAACGGTTCGAAAGAAAAACACGTCGTGCTGGCAATTGCAAAAAATGTGCGCGCAATTTTACGCAGCAACGGTATTGACGCCCGCCTGACGCGCACGGGCGACACGTTTATCCCACTGTACGATCGCGTGGAGATTGCCCACAAGCACGGCGCAGACCTGTTTATGTCCATTCACGCGGATGGCTTCACAAACCCTTCCGCCGCAGGCGCCTCGGTGTTCGCTCTCTCCAACCGTGGCGCCAGTAGCGCCATGGCGAAATACCTCTCCGATCGTGAAAACCGGGCGGATGAAGTGGCCGGGAAAAAAGCTACCGACAAAGACCATCTGTTACAGCAGGTTCTGTTTGATCTCGTGCAGACCGATACCATCAAAAACAGCCTGACGCTCGGCTCGCATATCCTTAAACGGATTAAGCCCGTGCACCGTCTGCACAGCAAAAGCACCGAGCAGGCCGCGTTTGTGGTGCTGAAGTCCCCGTCCATACCGTCCGTGCTGGTGGAAACCTCGTTCATTACCAACCCGGAAGAAGAGCGTTTACTCGGCACTAAGGCGTTTCGTCAGAAGATCGCGAACGCCATCGCCTCCGGGGTCATCAGTTATTTCAACTGGTTCGATAATCAAAAAGCGCACTCCAGGAAACGTTGATGAAACCGAATGCACAGCTGGTCAAAACTTTCCTGATGCAGCTACAGGACGCGATTTGCCAGAAACTTTCCGCCGCAGACGGCGGTGAATTCCAGGAAGACGCCTGGCAGCGCGAAGCGGGCGGCGGCGGGCGCAGCCGCGTGCTGCGTAACGGCGGTATTTTTGAACAGGCCGGGGTCAACTTCTCCCACGTCCACGGTGATGCAATGCCAGCGTCCGCCACGGCGCATCGGCCTGAACTGGCGGGCCGCAGCTTCGAGGCGATGGGCGTCTCGCTGGTGGTGCATCCGCATAACCCGTTTGTGCCAACCAGCCACGCCAACGTGCGCTTTTTCATCGCGGAAAAACCGGGGGCCGATCCGGTCTGGTGGTTTGGCGGCGGTTTCGACTTAACGCCTTACTATGGCTTCGAAGAGGATGCCGTGCACTGGCACACCACCGCGCGCGACCTCTGCCTGCCGTTTGGCGAAGACGTTTACCCGAAATACAAAAAGTGGTGCGATGACTATTTCTATCTGAAGCACCGCGACGAGCAGCGCGGCATCGGCGGGCTGTTCTTTGACGATCTCAACACGCCGGATTTTGATACCGCATTCAGCTTTATGCGCGCGGTGGGTGAAGGCTTTACCGATGCCTATCTGCCGATTGTCGAACGCCGCAAAAACACCGACTACGGCGTGCGCGAGCGTGAGTTCCAGCTTTACCGCCGCGGGCGCTACGTGGAGTTTAACCTGGTATGGGATCGCGGGACGCTGTTTGGCCTGCAAACCGGTGGGCGCACGGAGTCCATTCTGATGTCGATGCCGCCGCTGGTGCGCTGGGAATACAGCTACGCGCCAAAAGAAGGCAGCCCGGAGGCTGCCTTGAGTGAGTTTATTCGGGTTCGGGACTGGGTGTAACCCTTACCCCTCACCCCGGCCCTCTCCCCAAAGGGGCGAGGGTGAAAAGACGGCTCGGAGCTGTCCCCTCTCCCCTCAGGGGAGAGGGTTAGGGTGAGGGGTGGGGTTAATTACAGCGGCTGCGTCTGTGCCTCAACCACCGCCAGCGCCACCATGTTGACGATACGACGCACGGAGGCAATCGGCGTTAACACATGCACCGGTTTTGACACCCCCATCAGCACTGGCCCTACGGTCACCCCTTCAGAACTCGACACACGCAGCAGGTTATAGCTGATACGCGCCGCTTCCACGTTTGGCATAATCAGCACGTTCGCCGAGCCTTTCAGCGGGCTGTCCGGCATGCGTTCGTTACGGATGCTCTCCACCAGCGCGGCGTCGCCGTGCATCTCGCCGTCGATCATCAGCTCCGGCGCACGCTCGCGCACCAGGTCCAGCGTCTGGCGCATTTTGCACGCCGCCGCGGATTTGGATGACCCGAAGTTAGAGTGCGACAGCAGCGCCACTTTCGGCTCGATACCAAAGCGGCGCACGGTTTCCGCCGCCATCACGGTGATTTCCGCCAGTTCCTCCGGGGAAGGATCGTCGTTGACGTAGGTATCGGCGATAAAGGTGTTACCGCTTGGCAGCAGCAGCGCGTTCATTGCGCCGGCAGTATGGACGCCCTCGCGATAGCCGAAGATCTCCTGCACCACGCTGAAATGCTCATGGTACTCGCCGATGGTGCCGCAGATCAGCGCATCCGCCTCACCGCGATGAACCATGATCGCGCCGATCACCGTGGTATTGCTGATCACCGCCCGCTGCGCCTGCTCCTGGGTGATCCCGCGACGCTTCATGATCGAATAGTATTCGTTCCAGTACTCTTTGAAGCGCGGATCGGATTCGTTATTGACGATCTCAAAGTCGACGCCCGGCTTAATTTGCAGGCCCAGCTTCTGAATACGCATCTCGATCACGCTCGGACGACCAATCAGGATCGGTTTCGCCAGCCCTAAGGTGATCAGCTCCTGCGTGGCATGCAGCACGCGCGCCTCTTCCCCTTCCGCCAGCACCACGCGCTTCGCGTCAGCGCGCGCCTGGGAGAAGATCGGCTTCATAAACAGGTTGGTTTTGTAGACGAACTCGGTGAGTTTATCGACGTAGGCATCGAAATCTTCAATCGGCCGCGTCGCCACGCCGGAGTCCATCGCCGCTTTAGCCACCGCTGGCGCGATCTTCACGATCAGACGCGGGTCAAATGGTTTAGGGATAATGTAGTCGGGGCCGAAGCTCAGATCCTGATCGCCGTAGGCGGAGGCCACCACTTCGCTCTGCTCGGCGTGCGCCAGCTCTGCGATAGCATGAACGGCGGCGAGCTTCATCTCTTCGTTGATTGCCGTAGCGCCGACGTCCAGCGCACCGCGGAAGATGAACGGGAAGCAGAGCACGTTGTTCACCTGGTTCGGGTAGTCCGAACGTCCGGTACAGATGATCGCGTCTTCACGCACCGCCTTCGCCAGCGGCGGCAGAATTTCCGGCTCCGGGTTCGCCAGGGCCAGGATCATTGGCGCGCGCGCCATCTTCTGCACCATCTCCTGGGTCAGTACTTTCGGGCCTGAACAGCCGAGGAAAATGTCGGCACCTTCAATGACGTCTTCTAGCGTGCGCTTGCCGTCGTCTTCCACCGCATAGGCCGCCTTGGTTTCCGCCATGTTTGGCTCGCGGTCTTTGTAGATCACGCCCTTGGAGTCGCAGACCACAATATTGTGCTTCTGCATGCCCAGCGCCACCAGCAGGTTCATACAGGCGATGGCCGCGGCGCCTGCGCCGGAGACCACCATGCGCACGTCGGAGAGATTTTTCTCTACCACGCGCAGGCCGTTCAGAATGGCGGCGGTACTGATAATCGCCGTGCCGTGCTGGTCGTCATGGAACACGGGAATGTTCATACGCTCGCGCAGCTTCTGCTCGATATAGAAACATTCCGGCGCTTTGATGTCTTCCAGGTTGATGCCGCCGAAGGTCGGCTCCAGGGCCGCCACCACGTTGATGAATTTATCCGGATCCAGTTCGTCCACTTCGATATCGAAGACGTCGATACCGGCAAATTTCTTAAACAGAACGCCCTTCCCTTCCATCACCGGCTTACCGGCCAGCGCACCGATGTTCCCTAACCCCAGCACCGCCGTACCGTTAGAGATAACGGCCACCAGGTTGCCACGGGCGGTGTATTTGTACGCTGCCAGCGGATCTTTTTCGATTTCCAGGCACGGAGCAGCCACGCCTGGCGAGTAGGCCAGCGCCAGATCGCGCTGGGTCGCCAGCGGTTTGGTCGGGGATACCTGGATTTTACCCGGAACAGGAAACTCGTGAAAATCGAGAGCGCTTTGTTTTAACTGATCATCCATCTTGTTATTCCTTTCACGTTTCGGTCAAAAAGGGTGATGTTGACGTTCCTATGCACACCCTGGTGTGCCGCATAGTATCGCCGCAGGCAGGCTCCTAAACTTTGAAGGCTGCCAAACTCTCACCATTGCAGAATAAAAATTGTTATCAATTTATAACAACCATGTTACCCGTCTCAGACAGCAATGCCTCCCCCGTCTGCTATGCTTTTTTGTTAAGTCCATCATGATTTTCTCAGAAGTGTGAACTAACGCACTCGACTAACTCTTTTATTTCCAAGGAGTAATTATGAACCAGCTAGACGGCATCAAACAATTTACCACCGTGGTTGCAGACAGCGGCGACATCGAGTCGATTCGTCACTACCAGCCGGAAGACGCGACCACCAACCCCTCGCTGCTGCTCAAGGCGGCCGGTCTTGCGCACTTTAGTCATCTGATTGATGACGCCCTTGCCTATGGCAAACAGCGCGGGCAAACGCAGGAGCAGCAGGTCGCCGAGGCCAGCGACAAGCTGGCGGTCAATATCGGTGCGGAAATTCTTAAAAGCATACCGGGACGCGTCTCCACCGAAGTGGACGCCCGCCTCTCGTTTGACCAGGAAAAGAGCATCAACAAGGCTCGCCGCCTGGTGGAACTCTACCAGGAGCAGGGGATCGATAAGTCACGCATCCTGATCAAGCTTGCGTCTACCTGGGAAGGCATCCGCGCGGCGGAAGTGCTGGAGAAAGAGGGGATCCACTGCAACCTGACGCTACTGTTCTCCTTCGCCCAGGCGCGTGCCTGCGCCGAAGCGGGCGTGTTCCTGATTTCACCGTTTGTCGGGCGTATCTACGACTGGTATCAGGCGAAACAGCCAATGGATCCGTACGTGGTGGAAGAAGATCCTGGCGTAAAATCGGTGCGTAATATCTACGATTATTACAAGCAGCACCGCTACGAAACCATCGTGATGGGGGCCAGCTTCCGCCGCACCGAGCAGATCCTGGCGCTCGCGGGCTGCGACCGGCTGACCATCTCCCCTGACCTGCTGAAAAAGCTTCAGGAGAGTGAAGAGACGGTGATCCGCAAGCTTGTGCCGACCTCTACCGTTCTGCCAAAACCAAAACCCATGACCGAAGCGGAATTCCGCTGGGAGCACAATCAGGACCCAATGGCCGTGGAAAAACTGGCGGACGGCATCCGTCAGTTCGCCGTCGACCAGCGCAAACTCGAAGATCTTCTCGCTGCCAAACTTTAACCTTGCCACGGAGTGAACTATGTCCCGTAAAGAGCTCGCCAACGCCATTCGCGCCCTCAGCATGGATGCCGTACAAAAAGCCAATTCCGGCCACCCTGGCGCCCCCATGGGTATGGCTGATATTGCCGAAGTGCTGTGGAACGACTTCCTCAAGCACAACCCGACCGATCCGACCTGGTACGATCGCGACCGTTTTATTCTCTCCAACGGTCACGCCTCGATGCTGCTCTACAGCCTGCTGCACCTCTCCGGCTACGACCTGCCGCTTGAGGAGTTAAAAAACTTCCGCCAGCTGCACTCCAAAACGCCGGGCCACCCGGAGATCGGCTATACGCCGGGCGTTGAAACCACTACCGGCCCGCTGGGCCAGGGGCTGGCGAATGCCGTCGGCCTGGCGATTGCAGAGCGTACGCTGGCCGCGCAGTTCAACCAGCCCGACCACGAGATTGTCGATCACTACACCTATGTCTTTATGGGTGATGGCTGCCTGATGGAGGGGATCTCCCACGAGGTCTGCTCGCTGGCGGGCACCCTGGGCCTGGGCAAGCTGATTGGCTTCTACGATCACAACGGTATCTCCATTGACGGGGAAACCGAGGGCTGGTTTACCGACGACACGGCGAAACGCTTTGAAGCCTATCACTGGCACGTGGTGCACGAGATCGACGGTCACGATCCTGAGGCGGTGAAAAAAGCGATTCAGGAAGCGCAGAGCGTGAAGGACAAACCGTCCCTGATCATCTGCCGCACCACCATCGGCTTCGGCTCGCCGAACAAAGCGGGCAAAGAAGAGGCGCACGGCGCGGCGCTGGGTGAAGAGGAAGTGGCGCTGACCCGCCAGAAACTGGGCTGGAAACACCCGGCCTTTGAGATCCCAAAAGAGATCTACAAGGCCTGGGATGCTCGCGAAACAGGTGAAAAAGCGCAGCAGGCCTGGAACGAGAAGTTTGCCGCTTACAAAAAAGCGTATCCGGAGCTGGCGGCTGAGTTTACCCGCCGCATGAGCGGCGGCCTGCCGGAAGACTGGGAAGAGAAAACCCAGGCGATGATTGAAAACCTGCAATCCAACCCGGCGAAAATTGCCACCCGTAAGGCATCACAAAACACCCTGAACGCAATTGGCCCAATCCTGCCCGAACTGCTGGGCGGATCGGCGGATCTGGCGCCAAGTAACCTTACCATCTGGTCCGGCTCTAAATCCCTGAAGGAGGACATTGCCGGGAACTACATCCACTACGGCGTGCGCGAGTTCGGGATGACCGCCATTGCCAACGGCATCGCCCACCATGGCGGCTTCGTGCCGTACACCGCTACCTTCCTGATGTTTGTCGAATATGCCCGTAACGCGGCGCGTATGGCGGCTCTGATGAAGGCGCGGCAAATCATGGTGTACACCCACGACTCCATCGGACTGGGTGAAGATGGGCCGACGCACCAGGCGGTAGAGCAGCTGGCGAGCCTGCGCCTGACGCCAAACTTCAGTACCTGGCGTCCGTGCGATCAGGTTGAAGCGGCAGTGGGCTGGAAGCTGGCCGTAGAGCGTCATAACGGACCCACGGCGCTGATCCTGTCGCGCCAGAACCTGGCGCAGATCGAGCGCACGCCGGAGCAGGTGAAAAATATCGCCCGCGGCGGGTACATCCTGAAAGACAGCGGCGGCAAGCCAGACGTGATCCTGATTGCCACCGGTTCAGAGGTGGAAATCACGGTAAAAGCGGCGGAGAAACTGACCGCCGAGGGTCACGCGGTGCGCGTGGTTTCCCTGCCTTCAACGGATATCTTTGATGCCCAGGATGAGGCGTACCGCGAATCGGTGCTGCCTTCAAACGTCGCGGCGCGCGTGGCGGTTGAAGCTGGCATTGCCGACTACTGGTACAAATATGTGGGTCTGAAAGGGGCGATTGTCGGCATGAAGGGTTACGGTGAATCCGCCCCGGCCGATAAGCTGTTTCCGTACTTCGGCTTTACCGTTGAGAACGTAGTGGAGAAGGCGCTGAGCGTGCTGTAGTGCGATCTGCGTTGCCGGGTGGCGGCTGCGCCTGACCCGGCCTACAAATCGGCAAAACCCTACCTTGTGATCCACAGCGTGGGCCAGGCATCTGGCCCATTCCAGTTATCACAGCTTGGCTCTTCCGCGTAGCGTACCAGACGGAAGCGCTGGCCGTTAAAACGCCAGCGGGTCTGGATCCCACAGTCGCCAATCCCGCGTCCCAGCGCCAGCGTGGTCAGCTCGCGCGTTTTTTCATCGAAGCTGGCATTCATCAGCTCCATGTCGCTACTCTGGCTGGAAGGGGTAAACGGCAGACGCAATCTCACGCTCCTGGCCGCAAACGGTTTTTTACGCGACACCAGCCACGCCAGGTCGACGGTGTTGTACGCCCCCGCCTCACAGCTGATGATCATCAGCGCTTTGTCATCGGTCAGCGCGGTCACGCGCACCTCACGCCGGTTCGGATCGAGAGAGCACTGGCTGTGGTTCATGCGCCAGTTACCGTAATCCAGCAGATCGTTCAATTCGTTATGCGTCAGCGGCGTTGGCGTGGGGTTCACCACCGCCACCTTTTTTAATGCCGGCGCAGGCGGCACGCTCAGCGGTGGACTATCCCCTTTTTTAATCCATGCCGTTTCACTTCCGACGCGTTTTTGCTGGGCATCGATAAACAGCAGCGCCGCTTTCAGCCCGGCCAGAGAGATTGTCTGCTTCCCCCCGCGCAGAGTCAGCGCCTGACCTTCCTGAATGGTTTTCAGAAACGTGGTGATGGTGCCCGTATCGTCTGTTTTAAGATGCCAGGGGGTTAACTGCCAGTGTTGCGACGTGAGTTTAAGCGGCACATTGTCGAGCAGCAGGCGCGGGGCGATGTCAGGCTCTTTCACCGGAGGCGCCGAAAGCCCACCGAGATCAATGCGCAGGCTGGCGTCCGTTTTTGCCCCCGCACTGCGGCTCAGCGACATGACCAGACCGCGATGCTCGCCAGTGTTGCGCGCTACGCAGAAGTTCTGGTTATTGCAGGTCACCTGCCAGTCTGAAAAAGACTGCTGCGCAGGCGCAGCCCACACCCGAGGCGCGGGAAGCACGCAAATGAAGAAGAGAAGAAAAACGCAGTAGCGCATGAACGGCACAGCCCCGGAAACGAATAGGTCAATCTGGGGCGTATCTTCGTGCCCTGGGCGGGCTGGCTCAATCGGATTTATCGGATAGATTTATCTGAAATACAACTTATCGCGCTTCCGCCGCGGCATTCATCAGCCCGCTGGTTTGCAGATATTGCAACAGGATCACCGCTTTACCGTCGCGGATCTCGCCGCGTTTCACCATGTCGACAGCCTTAGCGAAAGGCATTTCCAGCACTTCAATGTCTTCGTCGTCCACGCCACCGCCCCGGTGCGTGCGCTGGGCATCGGTATATTCCGCAATGAAGAAGTGGATCAGCTCGGTGACCCCGCCAGGGGACATAAACAGCTCAAAGACTTTCTGCACCGTACCCACTTCAAAACCCGTCTCCTCAATGGCTTCTTTGCGGATACACACTTCCGGCTCATCGTCATCCAGCAGACCTGCACAGGTTTCAATCAGACGTCCGTCCGCGTTACCATTGACCCATGTCGCGATGCGAAACTGGCGGATCAGCACTACGCTTTGCTTTTCACGGTTATACAGCAGAATGGTTGCACCATTGCCCCGGTCGTAGACTTCGCGTTTATGGCGAATGACGTCCCCGTTCTTACGGGTGAGATCGTAAGTGATGTTACGCAGGACAAAGTAATTTTCAGAAAGGATTTTGTCTTTAATAACGCTAATGTTCAGGGACATACGGGCTCCACGGCAAAATGAGTCTGTTTATACTACGCCGTGAAGCCCGCTTTGTCGCCCGTCTGCGTTAATGCATGTTGCGCGGCGGCACGCCAAGCCAGTCCATGATCCCCTGCGCGGCATGGCGCCCTTCCGCCATCGCGGTGACCACCAGATCTGCACCGCGTACCGCATCACCGCCAGCAAAAATCTGCGGATTCGAGGTCTGGTAGCGATAACGGCTCTCCACGGAGGCCCTGATGCGCCCCCAGTCGTCGGTATCGACGCCCTGCGCCTTAAGCCACGGCATGGCGTGCGGATTAAACCCAAACGCCATGATCACCGCATCCGCTGGCATGACAAACTCACTGCCCGCCACCGGGACAGGACGACGCCGCCCCTGCGCATCCGGCTCGCCCAGACGGGTGCGCAGCATCCGGATACCGTTGACCTTCCCGTCGGTATCCAGCGTGAGCTCAACCGGCTGGACATTAAATTCAAAGGCCGCGCCCTCTTCTTTCGCGTTTTTAACCTCTTTCTTTGAGCCCGGCATGTTGGCCTCGTCCCGCCGATAGGCGCAGGTGACTTTCGCCGCGCCATGTCGCAGCGCGGTGCGCACGCAGTCCATCGCCGTATCGCCCCCGCCCAGCACCACCACGTTTAACCCCTGCGTGTCGATAAACGGCTCGTCTGCGGCAGGGTCAAGGCCCATCACGTTCCTCGTGTTCGCCACTAAAAACGGCAGCGCGTCGTACACGCCCGGCGCGTCTTCGTGAGGGATACCCGCTTTCATGGAACGATAGGTCCCTACGCCGATGAACAGGGCATCGTAGTCGTTTTGCAGTTGGGCCATCGATACGTCTTTTCCCACCTCGCAGTTCAGCTCGAAGCGGATGCCCATCGCGCTGAATATCTCTCTGCGCCGCGCTAACAGGGACTTATCCAGCTTGAAGGCCGGAATACCAAAGGTCAGCAATCCGCCGATTTCCGGATGGCGATCGTAGACCGTCACACCGACGCCGCTGCGCACCAGTACGTCGGCGCAGGCCAGCCCTGCCGGACCGGCACCGATGATGGCGACGCGCTTACCGACCGGTTTAACGTGGCTGACGTCCGGCGTCCAGCCCATCGCCAGCGCCCGATCCGAGATATACCGTTCGATATTCCCGATGGTTACCGCCCCTGACGCATCCCGCAGGGTGCAGGCGCCTTCACATAATCGATCCTGTGGACAGACGCGGCCGGTAATTTCCGGTAAACAGTTAGTCTGGTGAGAAAGCTCAGCCGCACCGATGATATCCCCCGCCCTGATCCGCTCAATCCACTGTGGAATATGGTTATGCAGCGGGCAGGTCCACTCGCAAATGCTGTGGTCGCCACATTTCAGGCACCGGGATGCTTCGCGCTGCGCCTGTTCCGGGCGAAACGGCAGGTAGATCTCGTTAAAATGACCTGCGCGCGCGTCGGGGCTGAGCTTATCCGGCTCACCGCGCGCCGGGGTGTTTTGCATCTGTTGCCGTTTGGTTTGCGGAGGGACTGACTGAACCGCCTCGCTGTGCCACGGCAGCGCGTCCAGCCTTGCGCTGCGCTGTCGGCGCTGTTTAACCAGCTTATCCAGCACGGCTGGGGTGGCGAGCGTAAGCACCTCTGCCGGGCAGTTTTCAACGCAGGCCGGGCCTTGCGGCCTTTCCAGGCAGAGGTCGCATTTGTGCGCCGAGGCCTTTACGCTGTCGTTTTCCAGCGGGGCGATCAGCATGTCCATCGTGCCAAACGGACAGGCCACCACGCAGGCTTTACAGCCAATGCATTTTTGTTGATTGACCTGTACGCTGTCGCTGTGTTGCGTGATGGCTCCGTTCGGGCAGCTTTGCGCGCAGGGCGCATTTTCACAGTGGTGGCAGGTCACGGGGCTTTTTCGCAAGCCTGAGGTAAGGACCGTAATGCGGAGATGAAAATGGCGCTCGCTCAGCGCGTGCTGCTCCCCGTTGTGCGCCATCACACAGGCAACTTCGCAGGCGCGACAACCGATACACTGTTGAGCGTTGGCCATAATAAAACGATTCATAACAACACCTGTTTTTGGTTCAATAACCTTATTCTTTCTATTGTTATCGTATTTACCCACAGCAGCATGGCGACGCAATGTTCAAATGCCCAGGAAGGCGAACTATTTCCAGTGAACCTGTGGCAGATCAATTTAATTCAGGAAGCCGATGAGTGACCGTTAAACGCCCCGTATCGGGAAGCCTGGCTCGGGCTTTCTTTTCGATGATTGTCTTGTCCGTTCTGATCAGCGCCATTGCGCTGGTTACACTCGCCAGCAGCCAGCGCGACGCCGAGGCGATTAACATCGCCGGATCGCTGCGCATGCAGAGCTACCGCCTGGGCTACGAAATGCAGCGCGCCAGCCCGTCGCTGGCGGAGCACCGCGCGGTCTGGCAGAAAACGCTGAGCGCGCCTGCGTTGCAGAAGCTAAACCGCTGGTACGTGCCAGAGGACGTCAAACAGCGTTACCAGCAGTTGCACCTTGGCTGGCAGGAGATGGACACGCGTATCGCCAGCGGCGATACCGGGTGGTATCAGAACCACATAGAGGATTTCGTGGGCAGGATAGATGCCTTTGTGCTGGCGCTTCAGCACTACACCGAACATAAAATTCAGCTGGTGATTTGCATGTCGCTGACGGGCGGCCTGGGCATCCTGCTGCTGGCGGTGGTGACCCTGCGGCGCATCCGCCGTCAGGTTGTGCTGCCGCTGAATAATCTGGTGGCGGCGAGCGAGCGTATCGAACAGGGCCAGTTCGACACTCCCGCGCCGGATATTATGCTTCCCAACGAGCTGGGCCAGCTTTCCCGCGCCTTCAACCATATGTCGGCGGAATTACACACCCTGTACCGTTCCCTTGAGCACTCCGTTGCCGAAAAAACCCGCCACCTGAATGAAGCCCATCAGCAGCTCGAAATGCTGTTCAAATGCTCACAGGCGTTGAATACCGGGCAGATAGACAGCCACTGCTTCCGGCATATTTTGCAGATTGTGCATGACTATACGCAGATGAATTACCTGCAATTGCGCACCAGTGACGACTGGCAGCTTTACGAAGGACTGGAGACCCCGGGCGAGAAAATGCACAATTTACCGGTGTTAATGCAGGATACCCTGTACGGCGAACTGCGCTGGCAAAGCGCGACCGGGGATGTTCCGCTGCCGCTCATGGAAAGCGTGGCGACGATGCTGGGCCGGGGGCTCTATTTCAATCAGGCGCAGAAACATTATCAGCAGTTGCTGCTGATGGAGGAGCGCGCCACCATCGCGCGCGAGCTGCATGATTCGCTGGCGCAGGTGCTCTCCTATTTGCGTATTCAGCTTACGCTGCTGAAGCATGCCGTGCCGGGCGACAATGCCCCGGCGCAGGCTATCATCACGGACTTCTCTCGCGAGCTGAATAACGCCTGGCATCAGCTACGCGAGCTGCTCACCACCTTCCGCCTGACGCTCAATCACGCCAATCTTCCTGCCGCGCTACAGGAGTCTCTTGACGGGTTGCAAAGCCAGACCAGCGCGAAGTTGGTGCTCGACTGCCGTCTCTCATCGCTGGCGCTGGACGCGCAAAAACAGGTGCACCTCTTACAGATTGTGCGTGAGGCAGTGCTGAATGCGATTAAACATGCCGACGCGAGCGAGATTGTGGTCAGCTGCGTCACCACCGCGGACGGCACTCACACAGTCACGATCCGCGACAACGGTATTGGTATCGGCGACGCCAGTGAACCGCCGGGGCATTACGGGCTGAATATCATGCGCGAACGCGCGGGACGGCTCGGCGGGACATTACACTTTTCTCAGCCGCCACAGGGTGGGACACAGGTCAGCGTAACGTTCCGGACGCCTGCGGCGCAGGCTGAAAAATAGCGGGAAAGAAGGCGCGCTGAAAAAAGCGCATGATAATTTACATTATCTCCTTTATTTCTCCACGTTTGACCTGGGCCTTACCGCTAAAGTTAGGCGGGCAATAAACAATAATGACGTGCAGCAAAACGAGGTCACACTTTAATGGCGAATTTTTTCATCGATCGCCCCATTTTTGCCTGGGTGCTTGCAATCCTGTTGTGTCTGACGGGTGTCCTGGCGATTACTTCCCTTCCTGTTGAGCAATACCCCGACCTCGCGCCCCCCAACGTG
This sequence comes from Enterobacter cloacae complex sp. SHL022, assembly GCF_049237785.1. Classification (NCBI taxonomy): domain Bacteria; kingdom Pseudomonadati; phylum Pseudomonadota; class Gammaproteobacteria; order Enterobacterales; family Enterobacteriaceae; genus Enterobacter; species Enterobacter cloacae complex sp. SHL022. Next base: position 781,263 of record NZ_JBMKJH010000001.1, read on the forward strand.
CGTATCACGGCGAACTATCCTGGCGCCTCGGCACAGACGCTGGAAAATACCGTCACGCAGGTTATCGAGCAGAACATGACGGGTCTTGATAACCTGATGTACATGTCCTCGCAGAGCAGTGCCACGGGCCAGGCGACGGTAACCCTGAGCTTTACGGCGGGCACGGATCCGGATGAAGCGGTGCAGCAGGTGCAAAACCAGCTGCAATCGGCCCTGCGTAAACTGCCTCAGGCGGTGCAGAACCAGGGGGTGACCGTGCGTAAAACCGGTGACACCAATATTTTGACCATCGCGTTTGTTTCAACCGATGGCTCGATGGATAAGCAGGACATCGCGGACTACGTCGCCAGTAATATTCAGGACCCGCTCAGCCGTATCAACGGCGTGGGTGATATCGACGCCTACGGCTCGCAGTACTCCATGCGTATCTGGCTGGATCCCAACAAGCTGAACAGCGTGCAGATGACCGCTAAAGATGTCACCGACGCTATCGAATCGCAGAACGCCCAGATTGCCGTGGGGCAGCTCGGCGGTACGCCGTCCGTGGACAACCAGGCGCTTAACGCCACCATCAACTCCCAGTCGCTGCTCCAGACACCTGACCAGTTCCGCAATATTACTCTGCGCGTGAATCAGGACGGTTCGGAAGTGCGTCTGGGGGATGTCGCCACCGTGGAAATGGGGGCGGAAAAATATGACTACCTGAGTCGCTTTAACGGCAATGCCGCGTCCGGACTGGGGGTAAAACTGGCCTCCGGCGCCAACGAAATGGCGACCGCGCAGCGGGTGTTAGAGCGTCTGGATGAACTGTCGCATTACTTCCCGCACGGACTGGAGTACAAAGTCGCCTACGAAACCACCTCATTCGTAAAAGCCTCCATCGAAGATGTGGTGAAAACCCTGCTCGAAGCTATCGCGCTGGTGTTCCTCGTGATGTACCTGTTCCTGCAAAACTTCCGCGCCACGCTGATCCCCACCATTGCGGTGCCGGTGGTGCTGCTGGGAACCTTTGCGGTGCTGTATGCCTTCGGTTACAGCATCAACACCCTGACCATGTTCGCCATGGTGCTGGCCATCGGCCTGCTGGTGGATGATGCCATCGTGGTGGTGGAAAACGTCGAGCGCATTATGAGCGAGGAAGGGCTTTCGCCCCGCGAGGCCACGCGCAAATCGATGGGACAAATTCAGGGCGCGCTGGTCGGTATCGCCATGGTGCTGTCGGCGGTATTTATCCCGATGGCATTTTTTGGCGGCACCACGGGCGCGATTTATCGCCAGTTCTCGATCACCATCGTCTCTGCAATGGTGCTCTCCGTACTCGTGGCAATGATCCTTACCCCTGCCCTGTGCGCGACGCTGCTCAAACCGCTGCATAAGGGCGAACACCACGGTCAAAAAGGCTTCTTCGGCTGGTTTAACCGCATGTTTAACCGCAATGCGGCGCGCTATGAAGCGGGCGTGGGTAAAGTACTGCACCGCAGCGTGCGCTGGATGGTGGTTTATGTCCTGCTGCTCGGCGGCATGGTGTTCCTGTTCCTGCGGCTGCCAACCTCGTTCCTGCCGCTGGAAGATCGCGGCATGTTTATTACCTCCGTACAGTTACCGAGCGGCTCGACCCAGCAGCAGACCCTGAAAGTGGTGCAGAAGGTTGAGAACTACTTCCATACTCAGGAGAAAGATAACGTGGTCTCCGTCTTCTCCACCGTCGGCTCTGGCCCCGGCGGTAACGGGCAGAACGTGGCGCGTATGTTTGTGCGCCTGAAAGACTGGGACCAGCGCGACAGCGATACCGGCTCCTCCTTTGCCATCATTGAGCGTGCAACCAAAGCGTTCAACAAAATCAAGGAAGCGCGCGTTTTCGCCAGCAGCCCGCCCGCCATCAGCGGCCTGGGCAGCTCAGCCGGGTTTGATATGGAGCTTCAGGATCACGCGGGTGCCGGGCATGACGCGTTGATGGCTGCTCGCGATAAACTGCTCGAGCTGGCCGGGAAAGATCCGCAGCTTACCCGCGTTCGTCATAACGGTCTGGATGACAGCCCTCAGCTACAGGTGGATATTGACCAGCGTAAAGCGCAGGCGCTGGGCGTCTCCATCGACGACATTAACGACACCCTGCAAACGGCATGGGGCTCAAGCTACGTAAATGACTTTATGGATCGCGGCCGCGTGAAGAAGGTCTACGTTCAGTCTGCCGCCAAATACCGCATGCTGCCGGACGATATCAACCGCTGGTATGTGCGCAATAACACCGGCGGCATGGTGCCGTTCTCGGCGTTTGCGACGTCACGCTGGGAGACCGGTTCGCCGCGTCTGGAGCGTTACAACGGCTATTCGGCGCTGGAGATTGTCGGTGAAGCCGCGCCGGGCGTCAGTACCGGTACCGCAATGGACATTATGGAAAAACTGGTTCAGCAGTTACCGACCGGCTTTGGCCTGGAGTGGACGGCGATGTCCTACCAGGAACGGCTTTCCGGCGCTCAGGCGCCTGCCCTGTATGCTCTTTCGCTGCTGGTGGTATTCCTTTGCCTGGCGGCGCTGTATGAAAGCTGGTCAGTGCCGTTCTCGGTGATGCTGGTGGTGCCTCTCGGGGTCATCGGCGCGCTGCTGGCAACCTGGATGCGCGGCCTGGAAAATGATGTCTATTTCCAGGTCGGACTCCTCACCGTGATCGGATTGTCGGCAAAAAACGCCATTCTGATCGTCGAATTTGCCAATGAGATGAATGCCAAAGGTCACGAACTGATGGCCGCCACGCTGCACGCCTGTCGTCAGCGCCTGCGTCCGATCCTGATGACCTCTCTGGCTTTTGTGTTTGGCGTCCTGCCGATGGCCACCAGCTCCGGCGCAGGCTCCAGCAGCCAGCACGCAGTGGGTACGGGCGTTATGGGGGGAATGATATCCGCGACGATACTGGCTATCTATTTCGTACCGCTGTTCTTTGTGCTGATACGTCGTCGTTTCCCGCTGAAGGATAAGCCGGAATAACCCGTTGAAATAAAAAAGGCGGCTTTACAGGCCGCCTTTTTATTGTGTGATTCTTTCACACTATGGTTATTTTAGTTAATTAAGTGCTCTTGCATTTCTTACCGGAAATTCATTTACGAAGCATGCCTTCGATAAAATCTTTCCAGTTCCCCAGTTCACGTTCAATCATAACAACCTCTCTTATTATTATGCGCATTCTACGAAAACGTATCATCATTGTGAAGCCACTTTAACCGATTGCTGTGATTGAGCCCCGCTGTACTGGTAGGTTTAGGATCACTATGAGCGTTGCCGGGTAAATTTTATGTGACCTACAGCAATATTTTGAAATAGTCGGAAAAATGACAGCATTTTTAATTTCCCCCTGAGTTTATTGGCAATTTAAACAGGGTGGACAACTATGCTTAAAAGATGAAAGACTATTCAGCTTACAGCTGTTCGTTGAATTATGGAGAATTGTAAATCCCGAAAAATTCCGAATGTGTTATATTCCGCTTCAGGATATATCTTCGAAAATATTGAACATTTAATCCACAAAAGAACAAAAGGATTCACTATGGTTGTGATGTACGGCATTAAAAATTGCGACACGATTAAAAAAGCCCGCCGCTGGCTGGAAGCACACAACATCGACTATCGCTTCCACGATTACCGTGCCGACGGGCTTGACCCCGCGTTTCTCCATTCCGCCATCAACGAACTGGGATGGGAAGCGCTGCTGAATACCCGCGGGACCACCTGGCGAAAACTGGATGAATCTCTACGGGCCACGATCAACGACGCCGACAGCGCAGCCAAACTGATGCTTGAAATGCCGGCAATCATCAAACGCCCATTGCTCTGCAAGCCAGGTCAGCCTATGCTGCTGGGTTTCAGTGAAACCCTTTATTCAGATTTATTCGTTGAGGTGTAGTCTATGTCATGCCCGGTCATTGAGCTGACTCAGCAGCTTATTCGCCGTCCTTCCCTTAGCCCGGACGACGCAGGTTGTCAGGCATTAATGATTGAGCGCCTGCGTGCCATCGGTTTTACCGTGGAGCACATGGATTTTGGCGATACGCAGAACTTCTGGGCATGGCGCGGTCAGGGGGAGACGCTGGCGTTTGCCGGACATACTGACGTAGTTCCCGCGGGCGACGCAGACCGCTGGATCAACCCGCCTTTTGAGCCGACCATTCGAGACGGCATGCTTTTCGGACGCGGCGCTGCGGACATGAAAGGTTCCCTGGCTGCGATGGTCGTGGCGGCAGAGCGTTTCGTCGCCCAGCATCCGAACCATAAAAACCGTCTTGCGTTTTTGATTACCTCCGATGAAGAAGCCAGCGCCCACAACGGCACCGTGAAGGTCGTTGAGGCGCTGATGGCGCGCAATGAACGTCTGGACTACTGTCTGGTGGGCGAACCGTCCAGCACCGAAGTGGTGGGCGATGTTGTGAAAAATGGCCGCCGTGGATCCCTGACCTGCAATTTGACTATTCATGGCGTGCAGGGCCACGTTGCCTATCCGCACCTGGCGGATAACCCGGTACACCGCGCCGCGCCGATGCTGAACGAACTTGTGAGCATTGAATGGGATAAAGGCAATGAATTTTTCCCGCCAACCAGCATGCAGATAGCCAACATCAAGGCTGGCACCGGCAGCAACAACGTCATTCCCGGCGATCTCTTCGTCCAGTTTAACTTCCGCTTCAGCACCGAACTGACTGACGAGATGATCAAAGCGCGAGTGATTGCGCTGCTCGAGAAATATCAGCTGCGCTATACCCTCGACTGGTGGCTGTCTGGCCAGCCGTTCCTGACGCAGCGCGGTAAACTGGTGGATGCGGTAGTGAACGCCATTGCGCACTATAATGAAATTAAGCCACAACTGCTGACAACGGGCGGCACGTCTGACGGACGCTTTATCGCCCGCATGGGCGCACAGGTTGTCGAACTGGGTCCGGTTAACGCGACGATTCACAAAATCAATGAATGCGTGAACGCTGCCGATTTACAACTGCTGGCCCGCATGTATCAACGTATTATGGAGCAACTCGTCGCCTGACGGGTGCTTAAAGAGGATTAGCGAATGGACTGGCTTTCAAAGTACTGGTGGATTCTGGTGTTGGTATTTCTGGTAGGCGTGCTGCTTAACGTGATTAAAGATCTCAAGCGCGTTGACCACAAAAAGTTCCTTGCCAACAAACCGGATCTTCCGCCGCACCGTGATTTTAACGACAAGTGGGACGATGAAGACGACTGGCCGAAGAAGGACCAGAAGAAGTAATTGTACACACCCCTCACCCCCGGCCCCTCTCCCCAGAGGGACGAGGGGGGTTTTGTTCCCTCTCCCTTTGGGGAGAGGGTTAGGGTGAGGGGAAATGTTTAAATAAACTCGACGATATCATCGTCATTCGGCTTAGCGCCGCTGAGCGCCTCATCAAAGTAGTGCTTCGGTACGGTATAACGCAGATGATCGAGCGCGAACTGCATGCTGCGATCGTCAATGGCATGCCCCAGATCGTCTACGATATCCAGCGTCACATCTCCGCCCTCGCGCATCAGCGTCTCCTGGGCGGCTACTGCATGCGAAAGCTCAATTACCCGGTCTTCACCCCCATGAATGAGATGGATCGTGGTCTGCGTGGTCGCGCTTTGCGGTAACGTCGCAAAACGCCCGTTAAAGGCAATCACGCGGGACACCAGTCCGGGCTGCGCTTTTACGCTTTCCAGCGACATGATTGAACCCTGAGAGAAGCCAATCAGCGCCGTTGCGTCGGCGCCTACGCCGCTCTGCTGCTGCCAGTAACGCACGGTATCGATAAAGGCTGGCATAACGGCATCAATACGCGCCTGACGATTCTCCTCCGTCACGCCCTCGACGGAAAACCACTGCCGACCGTCCGGACCGCACGGCTCCACGCCGCCGATGCTGACGATCAGCGCGTGTGGGAAAACGGGTGCAAACCAGCTGCCAATCTGTCCCATATTGACGGCATTGTCGCCCACGCCATGAAACAGAAGCAGGAGCTGTTTAGCAGGCGTATCCGGGCTTTGCACAACAAAATGGTCATGTTTCATGGCGATCTCCTTAATTGATAAGCAGGATTTTACGCCTCTGCGGGGTAATGACCATGCCACTTTACTGAAGAAGTCATTGAAAAAATTGTCATTGCAAAATGTCGGCTTTCAGCTGCTGGCTACGGGAGTAATCAAGCCTTTCAAGCGCGCGTGCGGTTTCCTCGCGTAGCTTCGCCAGCAACGCTTTGCGCCCGAAATCGTGCGTATTCCCTTCCATTTTCCCGCGCAGCGCCGGGAGTGGGATGTCCACGGCTAACACCAATCGCGTTAGCGCCGCAACCGAGGTTGAAAACGCCCGGTGAGCAAAGGCAAACCCCGCCAGCTCCAGCCAGTCATCACTATTAAGGGTAGCTTCCCATGCATCCGTCACCGGGATCTTTTCGCCATTCCAGGCCGACAGGACGCGCATATCACGACATAAACGCTGATGCGCCTGTTCGCAGAGCTGATGCCCCGCCTCGCTCAGCGGCAGCAACGCCATCGCCGTATAGCACCCGCTGCTGGCTTCCCGGTGGCTGCCCATCCGCACCAGCACAAACCCGCACTGCCGCCAGAAACGCCACAGCTCGTCGGTATAGCCAAAGCTGACCGAGAGATAATCTTCTCCGCTGGCACTGCGGATCAGCCGCTGGCCGATGCCTTCCCGCTGGCGATGGGGATGAACCGCAATGCGGCTGACGCGTCGGCCTTTCAGCGTCGCCGCGAGCGGCGAACCGCCGTGCGCCGCCAGCGACTGCGCCACCAGATTTCCACGCGGCCGACGAAACCCCGCCCATACTGCGCGGCTAAGTTCAGGGGGTAATCCCCCCTCCTCCACCAGCCAGAGCGCGCCCGCGATCTCCGCGCCCGCCTGAGCAACAGCAAAGTGCTGGCCGGGGGCGTCCATCATCCGGCGTAAATCGAGGGGGGACGTTCGGTAGTGCGCGGCACACAGCAGTTCATACACGCCTGCCCCGCGCGCCGGATCGTTCTCCCATATCCCGGGCTCCAGCGACGTTAAACGTACCTCCCCTGCCGGTTTGCGATCGATAAGCGCATCGTCGAACAGCAGCGCGTTCGCCACTATCCGCTCAAGGGGGCATCCGGCAGCCCAGCGAACTGGCGTGGATAAGGTATAGCGCCGCAGCCCGCTGAACCGGGCGCAGAACTTCAGCAGGAATCCCCTGCCCGTGCCTTCATAACCCTGCACCGTGGTGGTCAGCAACACGCGGGGAAAGCGCGACACCAGCTTCTCCAGCAGCGGGCCGGGGATGGCGGCTGCCTCATCGACAATCAGCCAGTCAGCTTCTGTGGTGGAGGCCAGCAGCGCATCCGGGGCCATAAAGTGAAAATGTTCCCCGGCGAAACGCGCGATGACATCCGTCGCCCCTTTTGCCGGTGCCGTCACTACTGCACTCCCCTGAATGCCGCTCAGCAACATGCCCGCCAGGGCGGACTTTCCCCGTCCGCGCGGCGCCGTCACGGCGACCACGCCCGCAGGCATGGTCAGAAGAGCGTCGAGGATTTCAGCCTGCTCGCGCTGCGGTTCACCGCTGGCGGGCTGCCAGGCGGGTAAATCTGGCGCAACGGGAAGGCACAGAGGACGATGTTGATGCCAGACGATGGCATCTGAATCGGCGGCAAGCATCCGGCAAAAGTGGTGAACAAAGTGCGGGGTGGCGATCGGCTCTGCGCTGTCGCTCCAGCGCAGAGAATCCCTGTCGGGCCTGTCGGCCCAGACGGAGAACGGCGGCACCAGCAGCACCAGAAGGCTTCCGGCGCGCAGGGTCCCGCTGAGGGCGGCGAAGGCCGAGACGTCAAACCCGTCTCGCGCGTCAAAAACGGCGTGCAGGTATTCACGTCCCAGCAGGCCGCTGATGGCCTTAGAGGGGTTTTCCTCCAGCCACAGCCAGTCTCCTGGTAACGTATCGCGCAGATGGGTCGCCTGGCTCAACGTCCACGCTTCATCGCCGCTGAGCACCACCAGCCGGCGGTGCCCGGTACGCTGAAGCTGGTTAACCAGCTGTTCAAACCCCAACATCACATAGCTTTGCCGAAGGTATTACACTGCGACGGGTTGCCGCTGTCGAAGCCACGCTTAAACCAGCTGTAGCGCTGCTCTGAGGTGCCATGGGTAAAGCTGTCCGGCACAACGCGCCCCTGGCTCTGCTGCTGCAAGCGATCGTCACCAATCGCCTGTGCGGCATTCAGGGCCTCTTCCAGATCGCCTGTTTCCAGCACGCCCTGCTGCTGCATGCTGTGTCCCCAGACGCCAGCGAAGCAGTCGGCCTGAAGCTCCATGCGTACGGACAGACGATTCACCTCCGCCTGAGACGCATTCTGCTGCATCTGACGCACTTTAGGCTCAATGCCGAGGAGCTTCTGCACATGGTGGCCGACTTCATGCGCGATCACGTAGCCCTGGGCAAAATCGCCGTCGGCGCCCAGCTTGCTTTTCATGTCGTCATAGAAGGAGAGATCGATATAGACGGTGCTGTCCGCCGGGCAGTAGAACGGCCCCATAACGGACTGCCCGGTGCCACAGCCGGTGCGGGTTGCGCCCCGGTACATCACCAGTTTTGGCGGCTGATAAGTCCGCCCCATTTTCTCGAACTGCTGACCCCAGGTATCTTCGGTCGTCGCGAGAATAACGGAAGTAAATTTCGCCGCTTCATCTTCATTCGGGCTGATGGAGCGCTGAGAATACTGCTGCTGTTGCCCGGTTTCACCGGTCATCAAACCGGTCAGGTCGACACCGTAGTAGCCCGCCACCAGCACGACGACCAGCAGAATAATGCCGCCCTTGCCGCTGGGTAGCCGGAAACCTGGCCCGCCCATAGACGGACCACCGCCACCACTGCTGCGTCTGTCTTCTACGTTGTCACTTTCACGACGCCCTTGCCAGCGCATAAACACCTCGAACTATTCCATTTATAATAGCTATGATCGTAGGCGGTTAATGAAAGGATTACCATAGTAAACAAGGATAAGACGCCAAAGGATGCCCACATCCTTTGGCAAATGCGCAGTTTAGTCGAGCTTAACGCCTAAACGGTGAGCAACCGCTTCGTACGCTTCGACCACGCCACCCAGACTCTGGCGGAAACGGTCTTTGTCCATTTTATCCAGCGTCTCTTTGTCCCACAGGCGGCTGCCGTCCGGAGAGAATTCGTCGCCCAGCACCACTTCGCCTTTGTACAGACCGAACTCCAGCTTGAAGTCGACCAGGATCAGGCCCGCGTCATCAAACAGCTTTTTCAGCACGTCGTTGGCTTTGTAGGTCAGTTCCTGCATGCGCGCCAGGTTCTCTTTGCTTACCCAGCCGAAGGTTTCACAGTAGGATTCGTTGACCATCGGGTCATGCATGGCGTCGTTTTTCAGGAACAGATCGAACAGCGGTGGATTCAGTTCGATACCTTCTTCAATGCCCAGACGCTTCACCAGGGAGCCTGCGGCACGGTTACGGATCACGCACTCAACCGGCACCATATCCAGTTTTTTTACCAGACATTCCGTATCGGACAACAACGCTTCCATCTGAGTCGGGATACCGGCTTCGGCCAGTTTGGTCATAATGAAGTGGTTGAACTTGTTATTCACCATGCCCTTACGATCGAACTTCTCAATGCGTGCGCCGTCTCCTGCTGACGTATCATTGCGGAATTCGAGCACCAACAGATCCGGGTTTTCCGTGCTGTATACGGTTTTCGCTTTGCCACGATACAACTCAGCTTGCTTCTGCATCTTCATTACTCCTGGTGTGATGATTTGTATTCAAAACTGGCCATATTATGCCACGCACACGTTTGCGTAGCACGAAAATAAAAAGGGCTGGATTAACCAGCCCTCACTATTATTTGCTGAATGCGGCCTGGAAGGCAGCGACCAGCGCATCGTTCTGCGCCTGGGTCAGCGTGTGTCCTTTCGGATCGATAAATTGCAGGCTGCTGCGGTTATCGAGGTCGCCGACCTGGATTTTGTAGTCACCGGAAGGCAGCTGTGGATCGCTTGCCCCCAACTCCTGCCAGGCGCTATCAGACAGCGGCTTATAGGTCGCTGTGATACTGCCCGTTGAACGGGTGCTGTCAGTCACCTTCATGCCCACTTTTTCAAGCGTTGCTGGCAGACGCTGCCAGGTCTGGTTAAACGGCGCACGCACCACCAGCATCGGCAGACCGGTATCGTCTGCACCGCTCTGCACGTCAAAGGTTGAGCCGTTACGGTTCTGCGCGGCGTTTGCGGCATCGGTAGCGTTCTTATCCAGACCCGCTGCAATCACGTTCAGCATTTCAGTGCTGTAGCGCTGCATGGCGGACGGATCGGCAACCGGTTTACCTGCCTGCTCAAGATTCAACAGCTTAACGGTAACCGCCTGCTGATAACCCTGCGGCTTAACGGAGACTTGATAACGACCACGGTACTGCTGGTCTTCATCGAGACGGTTCCACTCAATCCAGTCGGTGGTTAAAGCTTGGCTGGCGTCGTCGCGTTTATCAATCGTATAGTTTTTCGACTGAATGACGCTTACAACCTGCGGCCACAGCGTTGTACCGCGTGCGCTTTCCACCAGCAGAGAAGCTGTATCACCGGTGAACTGCGTGCGCGCGCCGCTCACGAGCGCCAGAGGCTGAGCTGGCGGACGAATATCGAGCGCTTTACCCACCAGGCCGCTGCCGTTGGTAACCGGAATATTATAATCACCGTTCTGGATCGGCAGGATCATGCCGGCAGGCGCGTGAAGTTCAGCAAGCGGCGGCGCATCCAGATAGGATTCATCACCGCTCACCTGGCGCTTGTAGCGCGAGTCTGAACTACAGGCAGCGAGGAGCATAACAAGCGAAACACCCGCAACCTTCGCCAGGCGCGACTTCTGTACTGAATAAGCCATCAAATCTCCCTAAACTTTACAGCAAACCGGCATGCTTCAGCGCGCCAGCGACAATTTCACGACCGTGGTCGGTAATCGGTGTCATTGGCAGACGCAGCGTGTCGGTTGCTACAAGCCCCAACTCCTTACATGCCCATTTCACTGGGATCGGATTGGGTTCGACAAATAATTTATTGTGCAACGGCATCAGACGCTGATTAATCACGCGAGCTTCATCAAAGTGACCGGCTGCGGCCAGTTTGCACATGTCAGCCATATCGCGCGCCGCCACGTTCGCCGTCACGGAAATCACGCCGTTACCACCGAGCTGCATAAAGTCCAGCGCGGTCGCATCATCACCGCTCAACAGGATAAAGTCGTCTGAAACCAGCTCTTTGATCTGATGAACGCGGCTTAAGTTCCCTGTCGCCTCTTTAATCCCGATAATATTTTTTACTTTCGAGAGACGGCCAACGGTTTCCGGCAGCATATCGCAACCGGTACGGGACGGCACATTATACAGAATTTGTGGCAAGTCAGTATGTTCAGCGATGGCTTTGAAATGCTGGAACAAACCTTCCTGAGTAGGACGGTTGTAATAAGGGGTCACCGTCAGACAGCCGACAATGCCGCTGTCGTTAAAACGTTGGGTCAGACTGATAGCTTCTGCGGTTGCGTTTGCGCCCGTCCCCGCGATGACCGGAATACGCCCGTCCGCCAGTTCCAGGGTCAGCATCACAACGTCGCCGTGCTCTTCGTGGCTCAGCGTAGCGGATTCACCGGTAGTCCCTACCGAAACGATCGCCGAGGTTCCATTGGCGACATGGTAATCAATGAGCTTCTTCATGCTTGACCGGCAGACATTACCTTTTTCATCCATCGGTGTAACAAGCGCGACAATACTTCCCGTGAACATGAGCCATCCTCTGTGCGAACAAGAGCCTCAATGTTACGTTTGGAACTGTAATAAAAGCAAGCGACCTGAGGCTCTCAGGCGGTTGTATGCATGTTTTTTTTATGCTTTCCTTAGGAAGACTTAACCACGCAAAGGAAGAACAGGTTTGACAACCTCATCACAACATTACCTGGTTATCACTGCGCTGGGTGCTGACAGGCCGGGTATCGTGAATACCATCACTCGCCACGTGAGCAGCTGCGGCTGCAACATCGAAGACAGCCGGCTGGCTATGCTTGGCGAAGAGTTCACGTTCATCATGCTGCTTTCCGGAACATGGAATGCCATTACCCTCATCGAATCTACCCTGCCGCTGAAAGGCGCAGAGCTGGATTTACTGATTGTGATGAAGCGCACCACCGCGCGCCCGCGTCCGGCTCTGCCTGCCACGGTCTGGGTACAGGTTGAAGTGCCTGATTCACCTCATCTGATTGAACGTTTTACGGCGCTGTTTGACAGCCATCAGATGAACATTGCCGAACTGGTTTCCCGCACGCAGCCGGGCGATGAAAACGCAATCCCGACGCTGTTTATTCAAATTACCGCACACAGCCCTGCCTCGCAGGATGCGTCAAATATCGAGCAAGCGTTCAAAGCCCTCTGTACAGAATTACACGCGCAAGGCAGTATAAGCGTCGTCGATTATTCGCAGCACGAACAGGATGGAGTTGAGTAATGAACCCACTGAAAGCCGGTGATATCGCACCGAAATTTAGCTTACCGGATCAAGACGGCGAGCAAGTAAATTTGACCGACTTCCAGGGACAGCGTGTTCTGGTCTATTTCTACCCGAAAGCCATGACCCCGGGCTGTACCGTACAGGCCTGCGGTCTACGCGACAACATGGATGAGTTGAAAAAGGTCGGTGTGGAAGTGCTGGGCATCAGCACCGATAAGCCAGAGAAGCTGTCACGTTTTGCGGAAAAAGAGCTGCTGAACTTCACGCTGCTTTCCGATGAAGACCACCAGGTTTGCGAGCAGTTTGGCGTCTGGGGTGAGAAGTCCTTTATGGGCAAAACGTACGACGGTATTCACCGTATCAGCTTCCTGATTGGCGCTGACGGTAGAGTTGAGCACGTGTTTGATGATTTCAAAACCAGCAACCACCACGACGTGGTGTTGAAGTGGCTGAAAGAAAGTGCCTGAAAGTGAGTGTCGGGTGGCGGCTTCGCCTTACCCGACCTACAAGAATAAGTAGGCCGGGTAAGCGCAGCGCCACCCGGCAAAACTACTTCTCCTCCACCGCCGGCACATCCGGCCACGCGTGGACCACGGCTTTAATCAGCGTCGCCAGCGGAATGGCGAAGAACACGCCCCAGAATCCCCACAGCCCGCCGAAAATCACCACTGACAGGATAATCACCAGCGGATGCAGGTTAACGGCTTCTGAGAACAGCACCGGTACCAGCAGGTTCCCATCCAGTCCCTGAATAATCAGGTATACGGCGAAACAGCTCCAGAACTCCGTACCCAGACCAAACTGGAACAGCGCCACACCGACTACCGGAATGGTCACCACAAACGCGCCGATATACGGGATCAGAACCGAGAATCCGACCAGCACCGCCAGCAGCAGCGAGTAGTTCAGCCCGAAGATCACGAAGCCAATCCAGGTCGCCACGCCCACCACAATCATCTCCAGCACTTTGCCGCGAATGTAGTTGGTGATCTGCTGGTTCATCTCCTGCCAGACCTGACCGGCGAGACCGCGATTGCGCGGCAGCACGCGGCGCACCGCGTTCAGCATCTGCTCTTTATCTTTGACTAGGAAAAACACCATTAGCGGCACGAGAACAAGGTAAACCGCCAGCGTCAGCAACCCCACCAGCGAGGCCAGAGAGTATTTCACCACCGAATCACCCATGGTCATGATGCGGGCGCGCATGTTTTCGGCCATCGCATCGATGATCCCGGCGTCCATCAGCGCAGGATAGCGGCGCGGCAGCGTGGCGGCAAAATCAGACAGTTTATTCAGCATGCCGGGCATATCACGGATCAGGTAGATCCCCTGTTGCCAGGCGATGGGCATCACCACGAAGGACATCAGCAGCAGAATGCCGACAAACAGCACCAGGACAATGCTGGTCGCCCAGCGGCGGGAACAGCCGATATGTTCCAGACGCGCGGTGGGCCACTCCAGCAGATACGCCAGTACAATCGCCACCAGTAGCGGTGCCAGCAGGCCACTAAAGAAGAACAGGATACCGAATCCGGCAACCAGAATGACCAGCAAAGCAATGGCTTCCGGGTCGCTAAACCGACGCCGATACCACTGCATTAACATTTCGAGCATACAACCCTTCCCTGAATCGAATGGCGGGAGTGAGACGGTGAATTGTATCTAACTGTCACAAAAAAGACTTTCCTTTTTGTTTCACTGTCAGGTTTCGCAAAACCCTGATGAATGGGATTTTCTTCATCTCTTAACACGGCTACACTCGCAGAGCAGCGGAGATGAACGTTATGCGGGTTCATCGGTCAAATTAGCACATCCAAAATACAGGACAGTGGTTATGTTCAGGCAGTTGAGAAAAACACTGGTTGCGACACTGATTGCCGCCGTGACGGTGGGTCAGGTGTTGCCCGCTTTCGCTGACTCGTCCGATTCATTGCCGGACATGGGCACCACGGCAGGAAGCACGCTCTCCATCGGGCAGGAGATGCAGATGGGTGATTATTACGTACGCCAGCTGCGCGGCAGTGCTCCGCTGATTAACGACCCTTTGCTGGTGCAGTACATCAACGGTCTGGGGATGCGGCTGGTGGCGCACGCCGACTCGGTAAAAACGCCCTTCCATTTCTATTTAATCAATAACGACGAAATCAACGCCTTCGCCTTCTTTGGCGGGAACGTGGTGCTGCATTCGGCGCTGTTCCGTTATTCCGATAACGAAAGCCAGCTGGCGTCCGTCATGGCGCACGAAATTTCGCACGTCACCCAGCGCCATCTGGCGCGTGCGATGGAAGATCAGAAGCGTAACGCCCCCCTGACCTGGGTGGGCGCGCTGGGTTCCATTTTGCTGGCGATGGCCAGCCCGCAGGCCGGGATGGCGGCGCTTACCGGGACGCTGGCGGGGACGCGTCAGGGGATGATCAGCTTTACCCAGCAGAACGAGCAGGAAGCAGACCGCATCGGCATTCAGGTTTTACAGCGTTCCGGCTTTGACCCGCAGGCCATGCCGAGCTTCCTGGAAAAACTGCTCGACCAGGCACGCTACTCGTCGCGCCCGCCTGAAATTCTGTTGACCCACCCGCTGCCGGAAAGCCGACTCTCGGATGCCCGTAACCGTGCCAACCAGATGCGTCCGGTCGTGGTGCAGTCTTCGCAGGATTTCTACATGGCCAAAGTGAGAACGCTTGGCATGTACAACTCCGGACGTAATCAGCTCACCAGCGATCTGCTGGACGCGCTGGCGAAAGGCAACGTGCGCGAGAAAAACGCGGCGCAGTATGGTCAGGCGCTCCAGGCGATGGAGGCCAGCAAGTACGATGAAGCGCGTAAAGCGCTACAGCCGCTGCTGGCGTCGGCGCCTGACAATCCATGGTATCTTGACCTCGCCACCGATATCGATCTGGGGCAGAAAAAAGCGACCGATGCGATCAATCGTCTGAAAGGGGCGAAAGACATTCGCAACAATCCGGTATTGCAGCTTAACCTGGCGAACGCCTACCTACAGGGCGGCCAGCCCGGCGAGGCGGTGACCATTCTGAACCGCTACACCTTTAACAATAAAGATGACCAGAACGGCTGGGAACTGCTCGCCCAGGCCCAGGGGCAACTGGGTAACCGCGATCAGGAGCTGGCCGCGCGTGCGGAAGGCCTGGCGCTGGCGGGTCGCCTCGATCAGGCCATTTCCCTGTTGAGCAGCGCCAGCTCACAGGTGAAGCTTGGCAGCCTGCAACAGGCCCGCTACGATGCGCGAATCGACCAGCTGCGCGGCCTGCAACAACGCTTTAAGCCGTACGAGAAGATGTAATAAAGGAGAAGTCATGACAGACGCGGTAAAAATTTACCATAACCCTCGCTGCTCCAAGAGCCGCGAGACGCTGAATCTGCTGAAGTCTAACGGCATCGATCCGGAAGTGGTGTTGTATCTGGAGACGCCGCCGGATGCGCAGACGATCCGCCAGCTGCTGAAGATGCTTAACATGGGCAGCGCACGCGACCTGATGCGTCAGAAAGAAGATCTGTATAAGTCGCTTAATCTGAACGATACCAGTCTCACTGAAGATCGGCTGATTCAGGCGATGGTCGACAATCCTAAGCTGATTGAGCGCCCGATTGTCGTGGCGAACGGCAAGGCGCGTATAGGCCGTCCACCGGAAGACGTGCTCGGGATCGTCTAATCGTTACGCCGCAGCGCTTCCAGAAACGCCTGCGGCGTACGCTCTCCCAGCTTTTTCTGCGCTTTTCCCCGGTTGTAAAACTCACACAGTTGGATCAACAGCGCTCCCGCCGGTTCACTGTTCACCCGCGGAATGATCTCACGTAACGGCACGGTGGCCTGAAGGGCAAGATAATACTGTGAATGCACTTTTACGGTGACGTTATGCTCCGGCAAGTTCACTGCTAGCCCAAAAGTCTCAACAGATTGAATATCAGCCGGACAGGCAGCCAGCACCTCGTTCGTCCAGCGGGTCAGCAACTGCGGCGAGACACCGGCATAAAGCCGGGCGTAGCACCAGCCGCTAACGGGTTCACGCGCCCAGAGCAGGTGTTGCTCCCCACCGTCGTCCATATGCAGCGATAGCGGCTGATGATGCAGAAGTAGCTTCTGCGGCATGATACCGGCCTTCAGCGCCTTTTTGCCCTGCAACGACGCCCCCTTTTGTCTTACCGAAGCCGGTTTGAGGTAGCGGTTCAGGGTCGCGCGGGAAACGGCGATCCCGAGTCCGTCATTCACCAGCAGCAGCAGTTCATCCAGCGGTGCACCGGTGATATCACGCAGAGCATTTATCAGTGCTGCCTGCTCTTGTCTCAACGCTTTATGTATCACTTTTGGCGTGGTGTGGTTATCCGAAACCTGGTCGCGGTTGCGCCAGCGCCTGACGGTGGTGACCGAGATACCCAACTCAACGGCAAGCTCTCTGTCGCTTTTATCTGACTGCTGAAGATAACGACGGATACGCGGTGTGGTGGTGGCGTTGGCATGCAGTTTGATTTCCATCGCGTCTCTCTCCGCAACTAATCTTATGAGATTTATATCAGAGCAGCGAATGCTTTGTGACCGATTTCACCTTTCGCTCGCCGCGCTTCACTGATAATCCACAGACATAACATAAACAACACCTCTCAATCTTGTACGGAGTTCACAATGAACAATGTTCTGGGATTTCTTGAAGCAAAACTGATGCCGCTGGCGGCGAAAACGGCCCAGCAGCGTCATCTTGGGGCCATTCGTGGGGCCTACGTTTCATTCATGCCGTTTATCATCGTCGGCTCCATCCTGCTGGTGATCTCCTCCTTCCCGAATCAGGCCTATCAGCAGTTTATGTCTCAGGCCTTTGGTGAGAGCTGGAGTGCGATTATAGAGATCCCGTTTAACGCGGTGTTCTCAACCATGTCGCTGTTTATCAGCTTCCTGGTGGCCTACCGCCTGGCTGAGCATTATGGCGAGGACCGCATCTCCTGCGGCATCCTGGCGCTGGTCGCGTTTCTGATCCTGACGCCCTTTATCAAAGTGGCGGAAAACGGCGGCATTACCGTGATGCCGGTGGAGTGGATTGGCAGCAAAGGGCTGTTCGTGGCGATGATCGGTTCCCTGCTGTGGACGGAACTGTTCTGCTGGCTGAAGCGCAAAAAGCTGGTCATCGAAATGCCGGACGGCGTGCCTCCTGCGGTGCAGGAGTCGTTCGCGGCCCTGATCCCGGCCCTGCTGGTGATGATTCTGGTGCTGCTTATCCGCATCATCTTTGAAAACACCCACTACCACACCATCCACCAGTTTATTTATGAAGTGGTTGCCACCCCGGTGCGCCACTACGGCACCTCTTATTTCGGGGCGCTGATGACCGTATTCAGCATCACCATTCTGTGGTCAGTGGGCATTAACTCAGGTTCGATGATCAACGGGATTATTCGTCCGCTGTGGATGGAGAACCAGACCGACAACATCGCCGCGATTCAGGCGGGAACGACGCCGCCGCACATCATCACCGAACAGTTTTTTGACATGATCTGGATGGGCGGCGCGGGCGCCACGCTGTCGCTGGTGATTGCGATGCTGATTTTCGCCCGCAGCAAAAACATGCGCGAAGTGGCGCGCCTCGGTGCGGGTGCCTCGGTGTTTAACATCAACGAACCGATTCTCTTTGGCCTGCCGGTGATCATGAACCCAATCATGCTCATCCCGTTCAATCTGGTGCCGCTGGTGCTGGTCACCGTGCAGTATTTGGCGATGAAAATTGGTGCGGTCGCCGTCACCACCGGGGTGTTTATCCCCTGGACGCTGCCGCCGGTCATCAGCGGCTTTATTGTCACCGGGCACCTGAGCGGCAGCGTGATGCAGCTGATCAACCTGCTGATTGGCGCCATGCTGTACCTGCCTTTCATGCGTATCCTGGATAAACAGTACCGCGCGGCGGAAATAGCCAGCGTTACGCAAACCGACACCACCCTTGCAAAACAGGAGTAAAGCATGTGGGGAATTATCGCAACCTGGCGAATGGCGCTTGAAGGGGTAACGGAATCCGCGTCTGCCCTGGCTGCGGGCAAACCTGTCGCTGCGGCGGTAGTGGATGCCGTCGCCGCCGTCGAGGACTTTCCGTTTTATAAATCCGTCGGCTACGGCGGGCTGCCCACCGAAAACGGCGAGGTAGAGCTGGACGCGGCCTATATGGACGGCGACACGCTGGCGTTCGGCGCCGTGGGGAATCTGGTGGATATCGCCAACCCAGTGCGCGTGGCGCACGCGCTCAGCCGCCAGCGCTATAACAGCCTGCTGGTCGGCCAGGGCGCGCGCGAATGGGCGCTGAGTCAGGGCTTTGCCGATAAAACCATGCTCACGGATCGCGCCATGCAACACTACCGTAAGCGCTGCCGCGAAACGCTGGATAAGGGGTTAAGCCCCTACGACGGACATGACACCGTCGGCATCATCGGCCTCGATAAACAGGGCTCGATGAGCGTCGCCACTTCCACCAGCGGCCTGTTTATGAAAAAACGCGGTCGCCTCGGTGACTCACCCATCATCGGCTCCGGCTTTTACTGCGACAGCGAAACCGGCGCGGCCACCGCCACGGGCGTCGGTGAAGATCTGATGAAGGGCTGTACCAGCTACGAAATCGTTCGCCGGATGGCGCAAGGCATGACGCCGCAGCAGGCGGCGGATTCGGTCGTGTTCGAACTGGAAGACAAACTGATGTCGCGCTTCGGTCGCGCGGGCGATCTCTCCGTGGTGTGCATGAACAGCAAAGGAGAATTTGGCGCCGCGACCAACATCAAAACCTTCTCGTTCGTGGTGGCGACGGCTCGCCAGCCCCTCACCGTTTTCCGTACTGAACGCCTGCGGGAGAAAACGCACTATCACGCGGTAGATGAGGAGTGGATGCAGGCCTATGCCGCGCGGATCCGCGCACCGATTGAGGAGTTATGATGATCACGTACCAGTTTATCAACGCGCTTTCAGACGCGAAGCCGCAGAGCCATTTGATTGCGCGCGCTGACAGTTCCCTGTTACCGGATAACGCTCTTATCGCTGAAATGCGCCAGCAGAGCACCGTCGCGGACGCGCGCTTTGGCTGCGCGCCGTTTGCCCGCATCACTCTGTTGCCGGATGCGCTCTGGCATGACGCCCTGACCGAAGGGTTGATCACGGCCCTGCGACCGCTGCTTACCGCCCCCGCCAGCGCCGAACTCGTGCTGGACGTGACGGATATCGACGATGTGGTGCTGGCGCAGGTACTGCGTTTTCTCTTTAATCAGGCGCACATGCTCAGTGACCTGAAGCTGAAGAAGACGGACGAAGCGCTGCGCCTTACCTGCATCACTGCCCTCTGCCTGCCGGAACAGCAGGCGAAGCTGGAGACGACCTTCCGCCAGCAGCAGGCCATTGCGCTCGGCATGGTTGCGGCACGACGTCTGGCGGATATGCCATCCGACCGCTGTACGCCGCAGTTTGTGGTGGAAGAGGCGCAAAAACTGTGTGCCGCCAGCCCTGCTCTGCGCTGCGAGGTGTTGGATGAAAAGCAAATTGTTGAGCAGGGGCTGGGGCTACTGCACGCCGTTGGCAAAGGGGCGACCTGCCCGCCTCGCCTGCTGGCTATTCACTATAACGGCGTGTCTGATGGCCCGGTGCGCTGCTACGTGGGAAAAGGCATTACCTTTGACACCGGCGGCCTGTGGCTGAAGGAAGGCGCGGGCATGTACACCATGAAATATGACATGTGCGGCGCGGCTAACGTGCTCGGGCTGATGCTGACCGTTGCGGAGCAGAAATTACCCGTGCGCATCATGGGCGTGCTGGCGCTGGCGGAAAACGCCATCGGCCCCGACGCCATGCAGCCCGGCACGGTGGCAACAGCCTGCAACGGCATTACGGTGGAAATCAACAACACCGATGCCGAGGGCCGGCTGGTGCTGGCAGACGCTATCGCCTGGGCGAGTCAGCGCCATCCGCAGGCGCATTATATTATTGATATGGCGACCTTAACCGGAGCGGTGGTGAAAGCGCTGGGGTATGAGCTGAGCGGGCTGATGACCCAGGATGAGCCGTTGCGTCAGGCACTGACGCTCGCGGGCAAACGGAGCGGCGACGAGGTGTGGTCCCTGCCGCTGGATGCGAGGCTGAGAAAGCAAACCGACAGCGCGATTGCCGATCTGTGCAACACGCCGACCAACAATGCGGCGATCAGCGCCTCGGCGGCGTGGCTGCTGCACCATTTCTGCCCGCCGACTATTCCGTGGGCGCATCTGGATATCAGCGGGACGGCGCTGTGGCGAGAAAACGGACGGAGCGTGGCGTCGGGAAGACCGATTCCGCTGCTGGTGGAGCACTTGTTGGGGGATCTTTAGCCGGGTGGCGGCTGCGCCTTACCCGGCCTGCAAGGTATGACGGGTTTTCGTAGGCCCGGTAAGCGCAGCGCCACCGGGCAAAAAACTCAAAGCTTAAGAATATCTTTCACAAACGGAATGGTCAGCTTGCGCTGGGCGGTGATGGAGGCGCGATCGAGCTGATCGAGCGTATCAAAGAGCGTGCGCATCTCCCGATCCAGACGCTTGAGCAGGAAGCGCCCTACGTCTTCCGGCAGTTCAAATCCGCGCAGTCTGGCGCGCAACTGAAGTGCCTGGAGTTTGTCTTCATCCGACAGCGGTTGCAGCTTGTAGATTTGCCCCCAGTCCAGACGAGAGGCCAGATCCGGCAGCCCCAGATTGAGCTGGCGCGGCGGACGATCGCCGGTGATCAGCAGCCGGGTTTTGCCCGACTCCAGAATGCGGTTGTAGAGGTTAAAGATCGCCATTTCCCACGGTTCGTCCCCCGCCACGCATTCGATATTATCGATGCAGACCAGGGAGAGATGTTCCATGCCCTCCAGCACCTCAGGCACAAACCAGGTGCGTTTATCCAGCGGCACATAGCCTACCGCGTCACCGCGCGCCGAAAGCTCCGCACAGGCGGCATGCAGCAGGTGGCTGCGTCCCGCGCCTTCGCGTGACCAGATATAGATGTATCCGCTGTGTTCCTGGCGCAGCACGTTTTGCAGTGCAGCCAGTAAAGAGGGGTTATCACCCGGCCAGAAACTCGCGAAAGTTTCATCGTCAGGGAGATAAAGTGGCAGAGAGAGCTGTGCCGGTCCGTTCAGAAATACCTCAACCAGAGATCTTACATAAAATCGGAATGGAGTTTAACACGGAACCTGCAAGGAGAGAACCGGGCGATCCTTCGCCCGGCATGACGATCAATGTGGCGCTTTTTCGCTGTCGTCCGCGTCCAGCACCACCTCTTCCGGGCGGATCACCGAGATCAGCTTGAAAATCAGGCTCAGGCCGACGCCGACGATGGTCGCCAGCGCCATACCCTTCAGCTCTGCCGCGCCGATGTGCACCTTCGCGCCGCTCACGCCGATAATCAGGATAACGGAGGTCAGGATCAGGTTCTGCGCCTTGCTGTAATCCACTTTGGATTCAATCAGCACGCGAATACCGGAGGCACCGATCACCCCGTACAGCAGCAGAGAAACGCCGCCCATCACCGGCACCGGGATAATCTGGATCGCTGCCGCCAGTTTACCAACGCAGGAGAGCAGAATGGCGATGATCGCCGCGCCGCCGATAACCCAGGTGCTGTAGACGCGGGTGATCGCCATTACGCCGATATTCTCACCGTAAGTCGTGTTTGGCGTGGAGCCGAAGAAACCAGAGATGATGGTGGAGAAACCGTTGGCAAACATGGAGCGATGCAGGCCCGGGTCGCGGATCAGGTCGCGCTTCACGATGTTCGCCGTCACCACCAGGTGGCCGACGTGCTCAGCAATCACCACCAGCGCAGCAGGCAGAATGGTGAAAATGGCGAACCATTCAAAGCGCGGGGTGTAGAAGGTTGGCAGCGCGAACCAGTGCGCCTCGGCAATCGGGGTGGTATCCACAACGCCCATCACGAAGGAGAGCGCGTAACCCGCCAGCACGCCGATCAGGATTGGGATAATCGCCATAAAGCCGCGGAAGAGGACGGAACCGAATACCGTCACGCCCAGCGTCACCAGCGAAATAATAATGGTTTTAGAATCCGGTGACTGACCGTCCGCAGGCAGCAGCCCAGCCATGTTCGCCGCGACACCCGCCAGCTCCAGGCCGATGACGGCAACGATGGCCCCCATTGCCGCAGGCGGGAACATCACGTCCAGCCAGCCGGTACCGGCTTTCTTCACGATGAAGGAGACCAGGCAGAACAGCACGCCGCACATGATGAAGCCGCCCAGCGCGACCTCATAACCCAGCGGCAGCAACAGCAGTACCGGGGAGATAAACGCGAAGCTCGACCCGAGATAGGCCGGGATTTTGCCTTTACAGATGAAGAGGTAAAGCAGCGTACCGATGCCGTTAAACAGCAGCACGGTAGCCGGGTTAATGTGAAACAGGATTGGCACCAGCACGGTTGCGCCAAACATGGCGAACAGGTGCTGCAAACTAAGCGGGATTGTCTGTAAAAGCGGCGGTCTTTCACTCACCCCGATAGCACGGCGCGTCATAGTGTTTTCCTCTGAGTGTCATTGTTGGCTTTTATTCAAAAAAAAGCCGACTATCAAAGTCGGCTTCTTTATCGTTATTCGATTATTTAGTACCAAAAATCTTATCGCCGGCATCGCCGAGCCCCGGGATGATGTACCCGTGCTCGTTCAGTCCCTGGTCGACAGACGCGGTATAGAGTTCAACGTCCGGGTGCGCTTTTTCCAGCGCCGCGATACCTTCCGGCGCCGCAACCAGTACCAGCACTTTGATGCTGCTGCATCCCGCTTTTTTCAGCAGGTCGATGGTGGCGATCATCGAACCGCCGGTCGCGAGCATCGGGTCAACCACCAGCGCCATACGCTCATCGATGTTAGAGACCAGCTTCTGGAAGTACGGGACCGGCTCAAGCGTCTCTTCGTTACGGTAGATACCCACCACGCTGATACGCGCGCTTGGGACGTGCTCCAGCACGCCTTCCATCATGCCCAGACCCGCACGCAGGATTGGCACCACGGTAATTTTTTTACCTTTGATCTGCTCAACCTGTACCGGGCCGTTCCAGCCTTCGATAGTCACTTTTTCCGTTTCCAGATCAGAGGTCGCTTCGTAGGTCAGCAGGCTACCCACTTCAGAAGCCAGTTCGCGAAAACGCTTCGTGCTGATGTCATGCTCACGCATCAGGCCCAACTTGTGTTTAACGAGTGGGTGTTTCACTTCCACAATCTTCATTCTCTTTCTCCTCTGAGGTGGCATCCGCAAAAAAATCGCGGGATTATACCGCTTTTTTCGGATTGCGCCATACCCATCTTGCTTGACATACATCAATCAAAAACAAAAAAGCCGGAGGCGAGGCTCCGGCTTGGGGGCGGGATTCTGCCGGGTGGCGCTAACGCTTACCCGGCCTGGACATCCCGTAGGCCCGATAAGCGCAGCGCCACCGGGCAATTATAGCTGCTCTCCGTTGCTGGCAATCACCTGCTTATACCAGTCGAACGATTTCTTCTTGCTGCGGTTCAGCGTACCGTTACCTTCGTTATCTTTATCGACAAAGATAAAGCCGTAGCGTTTCTTCATCTCGCCGGTGCCGGCAGAGACCAGGTCGATACAGCCCCACGGCGTGTAGCCCATCAGATCCACGCCGTCTTCCACCACCGCTTTTTTCATCTCGCGGATGTGGGCGGAAAGGTAGTCGATGCGGTACTGGTCGTTCACCGTGCCGTCGCTCTCCTGCACGTCGATCGCGCCAAAACCGTTTTCCACAATAAACAGCGGCAGCTGATAGTGATCCCAGAACCAGTTCAGGGAGTAGCGCAGCCCGACAGGATCGATCTGCCAGCCCCAGTCCGATTTTTGCACGTACGGGTTAGAAACCAGGCTCTTGCTCTCGTCGTAATCCAGCGTCGGATTATCCGCCGTCGCTTTGGTAGCGAAAGACATGTAGTAGCTGAACCCGATGTAATCCACGCAGCCCTGCGTCAGCGCCACTTTATCTTCTTCGGTAATATCCAGCGCGAAGCCGCGACGTTCAAAGTAGTTGAGCAGATGCTGCGGATACTTGCCGCGCACGTGAACGTCGGTGAACCAGTAGCGGCGATGCATGGCGTTCATCGCCATCATCATGTCGTCCGGGGCACAGGTCAGCGGATAGATGGGGCACATGGCAATCATGCAGCCGATTTGCAGTGACGGGTTGATCTCGCGCCCCGCCTTCACCGCCAGAGCACTGGCCACCAGCTCATAGTGCGCCGCCTGGAACATCACCGGCTCGCGATCTTCTCCCGGCGCATATTTCAGCCCGGAGTTGGTAAACGGCGCAAAGTCTTCGTGGAAGTTGGCCTGGTTGTTGATCTCGTTAAAGGTCATCCAGTACTTCACTTTATGCTGGTAGCGCTCAAAAACGACCTTCGCGAAGCGGACAAAGAAGTCGATCAGCTTACGGTTGCGCCAGCCGCCGTATTCCGTCACCAGGTGGAAAGGCATCTCGAAGTGGGAAAGCGTGATCACCGGCTCGATGCCGTGCTTCAGGCACTCGTCGAACAAATCGTCATAGAATTGGAGTCCCGCTTCGTTCGGCTCCAGCTCGTCGCCTTTCGGGAAGATACGCGTCCAGGCGATGGAGGTGCGAAAGCATTTGAACCCCATTTCGGCAAAGAGTTTGATGTCTTCTTTATAGCGGTGATAGAAGTCGATGGCTTCGTGGTTTGGGTAATTTTTCCCCTCCATCACGCCGTTGGTGATTTCACGCGGTACCCCATGGGCGCCTGCCGTCATGACATCAGCAACGCTCACGCCCTTGCCGCCCTCTTTCCAGCCGCCTTCAAGCTGGTGCGCCGCAACGGCCCCACCCCACAGAAAACCTGATTTAAATCCTGACATTCGCTATCCCTCATTCTGCGTTATTTTCTGCAAAAACAGTTACAGAAACCGGTTTCAGTTTGATGATGTGCAAACGGGATTGCCGTTGCAAGCAGATCGCCGAAACCGGTTTCATTTTCGTGAACAGAGTCAAGTTTGTTGCCCTGGACAGGCCGCACAGAAAAAAAGATCCCCGCGCCGAGAATAGGCTCGCAAACGTTTGCCTGGACTGTTAGAATTGCGCCGATTTTTCTTACTAGCTATGCAATCGCGTGGGGATTTAAGCCGTGACCAACAAAACTTCTCTCAGCTACAAAGATGCCGGTGTTGATATTGACGCAGGTAATGCGCTGGTTGACCGAATCAAAGGTGTGGTGAAAAAAACCCGCCGCCCGGAAGTGATGGGTGGCCTGGGTGGATTCGGCGCACTGTGCGCGCTGCCGCAAAAATATCGTGAACCTGTGCTGGTCTCGGGTACGGATGGTGTCGGTACAAAACTACGCCTGGCGATGGATCTTAAGCGTCACGATACGATTGGTATCGATCTGGTGGCGATGTGCGTCAACGACCTGGTGGTACAGGGCGCTGAGCCGCTGTTCTTCCTGGATTACTACGCGACCGGCAAGCTGGACGTGGATACCGCAGCCAGCGTCATTAACGGTATCGCCGAAGGCTGCCTGCAATCCGGCTGTGCGCTGGTCGGCGGTGAAACCGCAGAAATGCCTGGCATGTATCACGGTGAAGATTATGACGTCGCAGGCTTCTGCGTCGGCGTGGTAGAAAAATCAGAAATTATCGACGGCAGCAAAGTGGCTGACGGCGATGTGCTGGTTGCGCTGGCCTCCAGCGGTCCGCACTCCAACGGCTACTCTCTGGTGCGTAAGATCCTCGAAGTGAGCGGTTGCGACCCGCTGACCACCGAGCTGGACGGCAAACCGCTGGCCGATCACCTGCTGGCCCCGACCCGCATCTACGTGAAAAACGTGCTGGAGCTGATTGAGAACGTTGACGTGCACGCCATCGCTCACCTTACCGGCGGCGGCTTCTGGGAAAACATTCCGCGCGTGCTGCCGGATAATACCCAGGCGGTGATCGACGCCTCCTCATGGCAGTGGCCGTCCGTCTTCAACTGGCTGCAAACCGCAGGCAACGTGAGCGAGCATGAAATGTACCGCACCTTTAACTGCGGCGTGGGCATGGTTATCGCCCTGCCCGCCAGCGAAGCGGATAAAGCGATTAAGCTGCTGACAGAAAAAGGTGAAAACGCGTGGAAAATCGGTACGATTAAAGCTTCCGATTCCGAACAGCGTGTGGTCATTGAATGAAAAACATCGTGGTGCTCATTTCCGGCAACGGAAGCAATTTGCAGGCAATCATAGACGCCTGCAAACAGAAGAAAATCAATGGCACCATTCGGGCAGTATTCAGCAACAAGGCCGATGCATTCGGCCTTGAGCGCGCGCGGGAAGCGAACATTCCTGCGCACGCGCTGGAAGCCAGCCAGTTCGCCGGGCGTGAAGCCTTTGACCGTGAGCTGGTGCAGGAGATTGACGCCTACGCGCCTGACGTGGTGGTGCTGGCAGGCTACATGCGCATCCTGAGCCCGGCTTTTGTTGCACACTACGCCGGACGACTGCTCAATATCCACCCTTCCCTGCTACCAAAATACCCCGGTCTGCACACCCATCGTCAGGTGCTGGAGAACGGCGATGAGGAGCATGGTACCTCCGTGCATTTCGTTACCGACGAGCTGGACGGCGGTCCGGTCATTTTGCAGGCAAAAGTACCGGTCTTTGACGGTGACAACGAAGACGACGTGACCGAACGTGTACAGGCTCAGGAACACGCCATTTATCCGCTGGTGGTAAGCTGGTTTGTTGACGGCCGTCTTGAGATGCGCGACGGCGCAGCCTGGCTGGACGGAGTGAAGTTGCCCCCGCAGGGTTATGCTGCCGAAGAATAGTCTGTTTGAATTGCCCGGCGGCGCTTCGCTTGCACGGGCCAACGGTCCCGTAGGTCGTGGTAAGCGCAGCGCCACCCGACATCCCCTCCCCCAACCCTCTAAATTCCCCAATAAAAAAATAACTGTCATACTTTTCTGGCACTGTTGGACATATCGTGGAAATGCTCGCCATAATAAGGACGAGACGGATTTACCACGTCCTGTGATTGAACTGGAGTGTGAGCTGTAATGGGTCAGGAAAAGTTATACATCGAGAAAGAGCTAAGCTGGTTAGCATTCAACGAACGTGTACTTCAGGAAGCGGCCGATAAAACCAACCCGCTGATTGAACGTATGCGTTTTTTAGGCATCTATTCCAACAATCTGGATGAGTTCTACAAGGTTCGCTTCGCCGAACTGAAACGCCGAATCATCATCAGCGAAGAACAGGGCTTAAACTCCCACTCGCGACATCTGCTTGGAAAAATCCAGTCTCGCGTCATGAAAGCCGATCAGGAATTTGATGGCCTCTATAACGAGCTGCTGCTGGAAATGGCACGCAACCAAATCTTCCTGATCAACGAGCGCCAGCTCTCCGCGAATCAGCAAAACTGGCTGCGCCACTATTTTAAACATTATCTGCGCCAGCATATCACCCCGATTCTGATCAACCGTGAAACCGATCTGGTGCAGTTCCTGAAAGATGACTACACCTATCTGGCGGTAGAAATCATTCGTGGTGAGACCATTAACTACGCGCTGCTGGAAATACCGTCTGATAAAGTCCCACGCTTTGTAAACCTGCCGCCGGAAACCCCGCGCCGACGTAAGCCGATGATCCTGCTGGATAACATCCTGCGCTACTGCCTGGACGATATCTTCAAAGGCTTCTTCGATTACGACGCGCTCAACGCCTACTCGATGAAGATGACCCGTGACGCCGAGTACGATCTGGTGCATGAGATGGAGGCCAGCCTGATGGAGCTGATGTCTTCCAGCCTCAAGCAGCGCCTGACGGCAGAGCCGGTGCGGTTTGTCTATCAGCGTGATATGCCGGACGCAATGGTGGAGATGCTGCGCGATAAGCTGACCATCTCCCGCTACGACTCCATTATTCCCGGCGGGCGTTACCACAACTTTAAAGATTTCATTGGCTTCCCGAACGTCGGCAAAGCCAATCTGGTGAACAAACCGCTGCCGCGCCTGCGCCATATCTGGTTCGATAAGTTCCGCAACGGGTTCGACGCCATCCGCGAACGGGATGTACTGCTCTACTATCCGTATCATACCTTTGAGCACGTGCTGGAATTGCTGCGTCAGGCCTCATTCGATCCGAACGTGCTGGCGATTAAAATCAATATTTATCGCGTGGCGAAAGATTCCCGCATCATCGATGCGATGATCCACGCGGCGCACAACGGCAAGAAAGTGACCGTGGTAGTTGAGCTCCAGGCTCGCTTCGACGAAGAGGCCAACATCCACTGGGCGCGCCGACTGACGGAAGCGGGCGTGCACGTCATCTTCTCCGCGCCGGGGCTGAAAATTCACGCCAAGCTGTTCCTGATCTCCCGTAAAGAGGGTGACGAGGTGGTGCGCTACGCCCATATCGGTACCGGGAACTTTAACGAGAAAACCGCGAGAATCTACACCGACTATTCGCTGCTGACTGCCGATGCCCGCATCACCAACGAAGTGCGTCGGGTGTTCAACTTCATTGAGAACCCGTACCGCCCGGTGAGCTTCGATTATCTGCTGGTGTCACCGCAGAACTCACGGCGCCTGCTGTACGATATGATCGACAAAGAGATTGCCAATGCGCAGAACGGCTTGTCGTCCGGCATTACGCTGAAGCTCAACAATCTGGTGGACAAAGGCCTGGTGGACCGCCTGTACGCGGCCTCCAGTTCTGGCGTTCCGGTAAATCTGCTCATTCGTGGCATGTGCTCGCTCATTCCGGAACTGGAAGGCATTAGCGATAACATCCGCGTGATCAGCATTGTGGATCGCTATCTTGAACACGATCGCGTCTATATTTTCGATAACGCCGGTGATAAGCGCGTATACCTCTCGTCCGCCGACTGGATGACGCGTAACATTGATTACCGTATTGAAGTGGCGGCACCGCTGCTGGATCCTCGCCTGAAGCAGCGTATCCTGGACATTATCGAGATCCTGTTCAGCGATACGGTGAAAGCACGTTATATCGACAAAGAACTCAGTAATCGCTATGTACCGCGCGGCAATCGCCGTAAAGTGCGCTCGCAGCTGGCGATTTACGATTACATTAAATCACTTGAGCAACCCGATTAACCTATGCCAATAAACGATAATACCCCACGCCCGCAGGAGTTCGCTGCGGTCGATCTTGGCTCAAACAGTTTCCATATGGTCATCGCCCGCGAGGTGGATGGCGCGATGCAGATCATCGGTCGTCTGAAGCAGCGTGTGCATCTGGCCGATGGTCTCGACGCGCGTAACATGCTGAGCGAAGAGGCTATGGAGCGCGGGCTGAACTGCCTGTCGCTGTTCGCAGAACGTCTGCAAGGCTTTTCACCGTCCAGCGTCTGCATCGTTGGAACGCATACGCTACGCCAGGCGCTGAACGCGCCGGAATTTCTTAAGCGCGCGGAAAAGGTTATCCCCTACCCGATTGAGATCATCTCCGGTAACGAAGAAGCGCGCCTGATTTTTATGGGCGTGGAGCATACGCAGCCGGAAAAAGGCCGCAAGCTGGTGATTGATATCGGCGGTGGCTCCACGGAACTGGTGATTGGCGAAGACTTCGAACCGCGTCTGGTGGAAAGCCGCCGTATGGGCTGCGTCAGCTTCGCGCAGATGTATTTCCCGGGCGGCGTCATCACCCGCGAAAACTTCCAGCGCGCGCGCATGGCCGCCGTTCAAAAACTGGAAAATCTGGCCTGGCAATACCGTATTCAGGGCTGGAACGTGGCGCTGGGCGCATCAGGGTCGATTAAAGCGGCCCATGAAGTGCTGCTGGCGATGGGTGAAAAAGACGGGTTTATTACGCCCGAGCGCCTGGTGAAACTCACCGAAGAGGTGCTTAAGCATAAGAGCTTCGACGCCCTGAGTTTGCCGGGTCTGTCCGACGAACGCAAAGCCGTGTTCGTACCGGGGCTGGCGATCCTCTGCGGCGTGTTTGACGCGCTGGCGATCAAAGAGCTGCGTCTCTCTGACGGCGCCCTGCGTGAAGGCGTGCTGTATGAGATGGAAGGACGTTTCCGTCATCAGGATATTCGCAGCCGTACCGCGCAGAGCCTGGCCAACCAGTACAACATCGACCGTGAACAGGCGAAGCGCGTTCTCGAAACCACGGTGCAGATGTACGAGCAGTGGGAGGAGCAAAATCCTAAGCTGGCGCATCCGCAGCTGGCCGCACTGTTAAAATGGGCCGCCATGCTGCACGAGGTGGGGCTGAACATTAACCACAGCGGAATGCATCGCCATTCAGCCTATATTCTGCAAAACAGCGATCTGCCTGGCTTCAACCAGGAGCAGCAAACCATGATGGCGACGCTGGTCCGCTATCACCGCAAAGCCATCAAGCTCGACGATCTGCCGCGCTTTACGTTGTTTAAGAAAAAGCAGTTCCTGCCGCTCATTCAGCTGTTGCGCCTGGGCGTATTGCTCAATAATCAGCGACAGGCGACCACCACGCCGCCGACGCTGAAGCTAAAAACGGATGACTATCACTGGACGCTGAGCTTCCCGCACGACTGGTTCAGCCAGAACGCGCTGGTACTGCTGGATCTGGAAAAAGAGCAGCAGTACTGGGAAGCGGTCACCGGCTGGCTGTTGAAGATTGAAGAAGAGAGTTCAGAGGCGGCAGCGTAACGGCTCAGGCGCTCTCCTGAGAAGGCTCCGTGTCGAGCAACGTATCAAGCTCAGCCGGCAACCCAATCAAATAGCCCTGCACATAATCGATACCTAGCGCGTGCACCGCGCTACGTATCTCTTCTGTTTCCACATATTCCGCCACCACCAGCATTTTCTTCATCCGGGCCAGATGGCAAATAGAAGCCACAATCTGGTAATCCAGGCTGTTGCTGACAATATTGCGAATAAAACCGCCGTCGATTTTGAGGATGTCGGCGTCCACGCTTTTTAACCGCGCATAGCTGGCGTAGCCGGTGCCAAAATCATCAATGGCGATCCGGATGCCCATTTTTTGTAATTTCCTGAGGGTAGACGCCGCCAGATCCGCATGACCAAAGGCGCTGCTTTCGGTCACTTCAAAGATCAACTGCCATGCTTCAACGGCGTATTTAGCTAACAGGCGGCTCACTTCAAGCGGGAACTGCGCCCGGTAGACGGTAGAAGGTGCGAGGTTGATCGCAAAGCGCTGGCCCGGCAACCGCTGGCGGTGCTGTGCCAGGAAACTCAACGTACGCTCCAGTACCCATAAATCGACACGCGACGATAAACCAAATTCCTGTGCTATGGGCAGGAACTGTTCGGGAAAGATCAGCGCCCCATTATCATCACGCATTCGCAGCAGCACCTCGTGATAACAATCGCCGCGCAGCCCGCGAACGGGTTGAACCAGCAGGGTAAAAGCGTCCTGCTCCAGCGCGGCCTGTAAACGGCTCATCATCGCGACCTTATCTTTCAGGCTACGCTGCAAGTGAACAGCCCCGCGCTGCTGAAGATTTTCCGGGTGGTTGGTAGAAAGGGAGAGATCGGCCACGATGCCCAGCTCCCCCAGCACCAGATAGAGGTGATTGACGGGTGAGCGCACATAGCAATAGCTTATGCCGACCTGAGGCTGTACCGGCATACCATCCCAGACAAAAACGAACTGCTTGATATGCTCGTCCAGCGTCTCAATGCGCTGTTGATGCGACTCCGCATCCAGACGCACCGCCATGTCATACCCGGTGAGGTGATAGACTCGCTCGTTGGGCTGAAGAGTGCCGTTTATCCATTGCGCCAGCTGCTGTTTATACTGGATCCGCAGCATCACGCCGTAATTGCGTCCCAGTACCTCCAGCTCGGGCACGCGCAGTAAACAGAGCGCTGACCACGGATGACTGGCCAGCTCGCGCGACAGCGCCCGCAGGTTGGGCATATGCACCACCGGATCGAGAAAAGCCTGACTGCGGGAGCGAATATTGATGGCGCGCTGGCGTGTCGCCAGCATCGACATGTACGTCACAACGAAGGAAAAGACCAGATAGCTGGATGAGGTGATCGCCAGCTGAATGCCATACCCCTCTTGCACCGGAATGTAGTGATAAAAAAAGTGAATCGACACCAGCAGGACCGGCGTCCAGATGAGTGACATCAGCTTGTAGCCAAAGCGCATCGCCCCCCAGAGCATCACGGGCATCAGCAGGGACAAGGTGTAGTTGGTACTGAAAATAGAACTGTTTGCATTCATGGGCAGCAGCAGCATGACCAGCAACCCGCCCAGGGCTAAAAACCACACCACAAACTCAACGGCCGTCACCTTTTTGTCTATTTGCGCGCGGAGCTGGGACATCAGTCCCTTGATATAGCGCGGATGCCGTATCAGGCGGATCAGCAGGTAGCTTAGCGGCACGCCCGTCAGCCCGCTCACCAGTAGCCCCTGATAGTTAATAAGTGTCCGAATATTGAGGGGATTTAGTCCCGCGAGGCTCTGGCGGCTCTCATAAATGCCGAGATAAACCGCAAACTGAAACAGCACCAGAAAAAGCGTTGCCGGACAAAACACCTGCCAGAAAATACGCTGCCCCATCAGACGTATGTCACCGTAAGCGGTCATATTGCGCCGGGGCGCAAATACGCGATAACCGCCCCAGCTGAGCACCAGAGGAACGATAAAATGCAGAATGCCAGCCACGGTTTCAAATAACCCAACGGAGGGGTAATAACGTAAAAATAGCGATACCACCACCCCGGGGAGGGCTTCCAGGCCAAAGAACAACATCAGCGCCAGCAGAAAAGAGAGCGGGAGATAATAGAGCGCAACGATACCGTCACCCAGCTGCGTTAAGGTATTAGCCACACTTAGTACCGGGAGTAACACGACGGGTAAAATAAGAGGAAGTGCCCACCAGCGGTCTTTATTTTGCTTCAGGATGTGGTGAATATTCATAGATGCTCGTTTACAACCCTTGCGCTCCAGAGGGTAAAGGAAGACAGGCATCCAACCTGACGTACACGTTGCCCGGAAAATTCCTGGCAAGCACAGTGGAGGAGGGATTTTAAATATCAACGACGGGATGCGGTTGACCTAAATCAAATTAATTTATCTGAATAAACCTTTCTTACGTTTTTTTTGAATATTTTTCCTGTAATTATCAATGCGATAAATAAAAGCGTTGTTTTTAATAACATAAATTAATGTAAGCATTGACGGTATTTTACATTTCGCCGAATTGACCCAGACTTGCGGCTGTGCCTTAATAGCCGTATCGCCCAAAAGGGTATACTCAGGAAAAGAAAGTGAGTCAGGCTACGCGTATGCGAAAACGACATCGATTTAACACCCGGATGACCCGCATCATACTGCTCATCAGTTTCCTGTTTTTCTTTGGCCGCTTTGTTTATTCCTCCATTGGCGCCTGGTATCACCATCAGGACAAAATTCAGTCGCAGCAATCAGGCCTCGTTGTGGATTCGCCCGAGCGCTAACGTCCATGTTCACGCTGTAACAGCCGAATAATTACCGTCATCCCTTTGCTGAGGATCTTATCCTGACGCATCACTATCGCCAGTTGCCGGCGCAGAACGGGCGTTAACGATTGAACGCGTAATCCCTCCCGGTCGTCGGCATGCTCCACCGCCATTCGCGGCACAATACTGTAGCCCAGCCCTGCACGTACCATGCGTTTGATGGCCTCAATACTGCCAAGCTGCATAACCGGTGAGACGGCTAGTCCGCGGGCTTCAAACC
Source organism: Enterobacter cloacae complex sp. SHL022 (assembly GCF_049237785.1). Lineage (NCBI taxonomy): Bacteria > Pseudomonadati > Pseudomonadota > Gammaproteobacteria > Enterobacterales > Enterobacteriaceae > Enterobacter > Enterobacter cloacae complex sp. SHL022. The sequence goes on from NZ_JBMKJH010000001.1 coordinate 815,471, forward strand.
AGCCGTCAATCAACGTTCGCGTACCGCTGCCCGACTCAAACGCAATGAGCGGCTGAGCGTATAAAGAGTCTGGCGTAAACTGCTCCCCTTCTTCCGGCTGAACCTGCGCGCCAATCCAGACAAACTCTTCCTCCATCGCGTGCATAATCGCCAACGTACGACCGCTCGCCGGTAGCGTGACCAGCCCCATATCCAGCCGATTCTCCTCAATCGCCCTGACGATATCTGGCGTATTTCCCGTCGTCACTCCGATCCGTAACAGGGGATACTCCTCACGAAGCTGCTGCAACAGCGCTGGAAGCAGATGAATACAGGCCGTCGCGCCCGTGCCAAGCGTGATGGTGCCGCTCACTTCCTGATTGAATGCGCTAACCGAACGAATTGTCTCCTCAACCGCCAGTTCAAGACGTTCACCGTGCACCCGTAGCGCCTCACCGGCAGCAGTGGCTTTGATTCCACGCCCCGTACGTTCGATCAGCCGCGTCTGAAGAAACTGCTCCAGCTGGCGTATTTGCAGGCTGACGGCGGGCTGGGAAATACCCATTACATCTGCTGCCGCAGAAAAGCTGCCGCGTTGAACGACCAGACGAAAAGTGGCGAGGTGTCCCAGATTGAGCGTCGTCATGCAAAGTTTCTCTTATAGGGTGAATAAGGATACGGCTCTGCCAGCACAATACCGCGCCCTGTATGCTCGGGACAACTGCCTAACGGAATGAAAAATAATGGAAACACCTGCACTCCCTCGCCGTCTTGCGCTCACTGCGGGATGTAATCAACTCATTAACTGGGGGATCTCCTTTTACATGCCGGGAACCTTTGCTCATGCCATTACAGCAGACCGAAGCTGGTCGTCCCCCGAAATCTATCTCGGCCTGACGCTGGCCATGCTGGTTATGGCTATTGTCTCGCCGTTTGTCGCTCCTCTGCTGGCGCGTTTTGGTGGACAAAGGGTGGTAATGAGCGGGACCTTGCTGATCGCCGTAAGCTGTCTGTCAATGGCCTTTACGCCCACACTTTCAGGCTGGTATGGCGCCTGGTTGCTGACCGGCATCGGGATGCGCCTGTCGCTGTATGATGCGCTTTTCTCCGCTCTTGTGAACCTATACGGACCGCAGGCACGCAGGACAATCTCTCGTGTCACCCTGGCAGGCGGGCTGGCGTCCGCTGTCTTTTGGCCGCTGGGAGACGCCTTACTGAACGTGATGGGTTGGCAGGATGCGCTGAAGATCTACGCCCTGTTCGGTCTGCTCAGTGCCCTGCTTCTTCGGCGCTTCCCGCGCCAGCGCTTTACGGTCAAGCCCAAAGCATGTACGCAGGTTTCCCCTCATGACAGGCGTAATGGCTGGCTTTATGCAACCTTCATTGCTCTCATCACCTTCGTCTCTAACGGCACCTCTACACACCTTCCCGAATTTATCGCCAGCTTCGGCCTGCCGGTCGCCGTCGGCATGCTGTGGGGAATGGGGCAGACCGGTGCGCGCCTTATGGAGGTGCTGGCAGGGGCGCGCCTCACTCCGCTAAAACTGACGCTTTTCACTGCGCTCGCCATGCCGCTTTGTTTTCTCATCGGACTGAGCAGCGACATGCTGGCCTGGTGTGCCGCCGGATTTGTGTTCGGCTTTGGTGCCATTAACGGGCTGGTGACTATCGTCAAAGCGACGCTACCCCTGGAACTGTTTAGTACAGAGCGCTATGCCAGCCGCACCGGGCTGCTGCTTATTCCAGGCCAACTGATGGCAGCCGCCTCTCCGTTTGCGTATGCGTGGCTGAATAAGTCGCTGGGTATAACAGGCGGAATGTGGGTTTCCGCAGGACTGACGCTGGTCATTGCGGGGTTCGCAGTGGCGCTCGTGCGCAGCCCAGGCAAACAAACTGTATCGCACTGTATCCCGAGCGCTACGCTGACAAACCGGTACAAAACGCCCGCAGAAGCAAACATCCCCGATACATAAAAATGGTCTTCTGTATCCCTCGCCATAATAAACTGATGAGGAGAGACACAGATGATTCGTCGATATTTCCTGCTTCCTGTATTTGCGCTGACGTCCTTTGCTGGCGCACTGGCCGCACCGTTGGATGGCCTGAGCGCCGCTGATGTTAATGGCCCGGCCGCCGTAGCGCCGCAGGAAAAACCCCAGCCGCCAGCAAAACTGATCGTCGACCCACCGCTGGCGGGACCGCTGAGTAAAGGTGCGGTCTTTATTCAGTACCGCGTCGAAAACCTGCGCATTGAACCTGTATTTGGACCCGACGCGCTGAAAGTCACTCCGCGTATCGGCCATATTCACGTTGTGGTGGATGACGCGCCCTGGCACTGGGCTGATACCAGCGGCGAGCCGGTGATCCTGGTCGGGCTGCCCGCCGGGAAACACAAGGTAACCATCATCGTTGCCGACCCGACGCATAAGCCCATCGACCATAAAACCGTTGAATTCACCGTGCCGCCACACGCCGCGGTTCACCACTTTTAAGGAGCCTGTTATGAAAGCATTGTCTGTATTAACAGCGGCGCTGCTGGCGGTTTCCACCAGCGCGCTGGCAGAGACGAAAGCCAGCGTGGTGCTGGTGCACGGGGCGTTTGCCGACGGCAGCAGCTGGAATAAGGTGATTACCCGGCTGCAAAAACACCATACCGAGGTCATTGCGGTACAACTTCCGCTCACGTCTCTGAAAGATGATGTCGCCGCCACGCAGCGTGCTATCGCCCGGGCTCATGGCGACGTTGTGCTGGTCGGGCACTCCTGGGGCGGGTCGGTAATCAGCGAAGCGGGCAATAATGCGCGGGTGAAGTCTCTGGTTTACGTTGCCGCTTTTGCGCCGGATTCCGGCCAGTCGACCGCAGATCTGGCAGACAGTTATCCTGCTCCGCCAGGGAGCGCCAGCCTCGCTAAAACGTCAGAGGGGTATTTATATCTGCCGACAAAAGCGGTCAGCGAGAATTTTGCCCCTGACGTGAAGGACGTTGAGCGCAGCGTGATTGCCGCGACGCAAAGCCCTATTAAGGCCGATGCGTTTGGGGAGAAAGTCGCGCATGCCGCCTGGCATGACAAACCGAGCTGGTATGTGATCAGCAAAAATGACCGGATGATCAATCCTGAGCTTGAGCGCGCAATGGCGAAGAAAATCAACGCCAACACCACGGAGGTAGCGGCAAGCCATGTATCGATGGTCAGCCAGCCGGACGTCGTTACCCGTACGATTGAACAGGCGTTATCGGGTCAACAGTGATAAAAAAGCCCGCATGATGAACGGTCCGACTTCGGGCCACGCCATCCTGCGGGCTTTATGCACTTCTGGCTCCTGCAACGGGGTTATGTGCGGTTATGTCACAAACGCGCCTTCCCCCCACTCTTAACCATCAGAAGCTGTACGTCACCTTCAAACTTCCCACAGGAGACGTTTTTCGCTGAACAATTGGGCTATCGCCAGCCTCTCCCGTCAGCTGCGTAACGCCAGCTGCGGCAAGCAGGCTCCAGCGGGAGGTGAGCTTATGAGTCCAGTCCAGGTTCAGCGAATACGCATATAGTCCCGATCCGGCATCGTGTCGGGCAAAACCCGATGCGGCCGACTGGGCGGCATTCACCCCGTAATAGGTTTGCACGTACTTACTGGATCCCCAGCTACCGGTCAGCGCCAGCGTTAACGCATTTTTCGGAGATGTATAGAACGGGCTGGCAATGCCGAAATGCACAGCCTCACCATTGTCTCTCTCAGAAACCGGAACCTCTGCCTGCAACTGCACGGTCAGCCAGTCAGTCACCCTGTACCCCAGCCCTGGCACAACGATAGCTGAGCCTTTAATGTCACCCATTCCCCGCAGGTCGTCGCTGCCGGAGGCGATCGAATCGCTGCTTACGTCGCGATCCTTACGTCCAGCGCGATAGCTCAGCGCTGCATTGTAGTCCAGGTTACCAAAGCTGTTGCCGTAGCCGATCCCCCGCGTGGTGCTGACAAAAAAACCATTTGCCATCGCGTAATCAACCACCTGAGCCGCAGAGACCCGGCTCTTGTCCGAACCGGAATAGCGTGGCGCAACATCCACGCCGCCTCCCAGGGTTAACACGTTGCCCTGGCGCTGATCTGCCGCCAGGGCCGTGGTAGCCAGTAACGCCAGGACGGCCCCCGGCAAGATGCTTTTCATGCTGCGACCGATGCGTGAACGGGGGAAACTATGACGCAGTGTGATGTTTCTCATTAAAGAAGCCCTTTGGATTCAGATAATTGCAATACAAGCGGTGTTAAACGCCAGAGCGCTCATTCTGAATACTCACCCTAAGGTTCTTATGAGCCGTAAATGAAGAAATGCTGAAGCAAGTGAAGGTTCTGTAAACCCTGAAGAATTCCTGATACCGTTTTTTCTTCAGTTGTTCTTCATGCACTGTTGATACAGTTACCAATGTGAAAATTCTACTAATTGAAGACGACCTGGATCTCGGCAATGGCGTACGTATCGCCCTTGCAGATCAAGGATTTGATGTCATATGGGTACGCCGCAAAGAGGATGCGCTGCATCAGCTTGGGATCTGCGTGCCGGAACTTATTTTGCTAGACCTGGGGCTGCCCGATGGCGATGGCATGAGCCTGATGACGCGCCTGCGTCAACAGCTTAAGGGCGTCCCCTCATCATCCTGACGGCGCGAGGCACGCTACAGGACCGCCTGTGCGGTCTGGATGCAGGCGCAGACGATTATCTGGTCAAACCTTTTGTTCTCGCCGAACTGCTGGCGCGCGTGAGAGCCCTTGCGCGGCGCAGTTACGGTTTTGAAAATGAGGCAATAGAAATTCGCGGTTTGTCGCTTCATATTCCGACGCGTCGCGTAACGGTGAGCGCACGCCACGTTGAGCTGACGGCAAGCGAATATGCGCTGCTTGAAACGTTAATGCTGCGCGCCGATCGCGTGCTTACGCGACGGTATCTGGAAGAAAGGATATTTGGCACGAAAGAAAACCTCAGCAACGCGCTTGACGTGCATATGGGTAACCTGCGGCGAAAAATTGGCGATGGCTTTGTGCGAACGGTAAGAGGCGTTGGGTATGTCATTGATACCGTACCCGTTCAGAAGGCGGCAGGTTGATGCGTAATTTTTGGCACCACCTCCGGCTTCCCACGCTGGTCAGGCGAATGCTGGTCGCCCAGATGCTGCTGCTTACGTTGCTCTGGTGTCTCTTTTTAACCTTCATTTTGCTGGAAGACCTGCGTAGCCCTCCCATACTGACGGGCAGTGAGACTTATGAAACCGTTTTTTCCCTGGTGGAGAGTATGGACGATCGTCCGCAGGCGCGTGATGCTGTGCTGGCAGCGTTCAGCAAGGCTCTGCGGGAGGGCTATGGCGGCGGTGAAGACCCGGAGCTGTCCATCAACCTCATTGTTCGCAAGAATAACGAGATTATTTTTTCTTCGGATGGTGCGCCAACGGGGGTAAAAAATAGCCGTCTGAGGGTCATGCAGCATGTCCAGAGTGAGGACCATACATGGACAAGCCGTACCCTCAAATCCGCGCACTCCGACGTGGAGGTCACCCTTTTTACCCCTGCCGGTAGCTGGAATTTCTTTATCTATCTGAACTCGCGCGGCTACTACGTCATGCCGCTGATGATATGCATCCCTTTTCTTCTGTTCCCCGCGTGGCTGTCCATCCGCATCGCGATGCGCCCCTGGAACAAGGTGGTAGATGAAATTTCATTGCGCACGCCGGACGATCTCTCGCCTTTAAAAGCCGTCCCCAGACACAGGGAGCTTCGCCAGACGGTCGACGCGATTAATGACTTTCTGGCCAGGGTGCGGGAAAGCGCCGAAAGGGAAAAAATGTTTATTGCCGATGCCGCTCACGAACTGCGTACGCCTCTGGCCGCGATGCGGATCAACGTCGAGGCATTGCAGTCCTGGGTCATCAGCGAAAGCCAGCAGGAACTGCTTGCGGGCATTGTTCGCAGCAATAGCCGTGCTGCGCGTCTCGTCAATCAGCTTCTGCTGATGATGCACAGCGAAGCACACATCAGCACGGTGATGTCGCCTGTGCCGCTGACAACGCTTATTCAGGAGCGAATGGCTGCCCTGGAACCGCTGGCGTCCGGACGCAGAATTGAGTTTGAATTCTTCGCCGACGATGAAATCCATGTCGCAGGCATTCGGGAACGTCTGGTGTCGCTGATCGACAATTTAATTGAGAATGCCGTGAAGTACAGCCCTGAGGGTGGACGCATTGAGGTACAACTGCAATCGCGTGATAAGTGCGCTCAGCTGCGCGTCTCAGACGCGGGCCCCGGTATCCCGATTGAACTGCGGGAGCGCGTGTTCGACAGATTTTTCCGCGATCCTAATCAGACCCAAAGCGGGAGTGGACTGGGGCTTGCCATCGTCAAAGCCGTTACGCAGCAACACAACGGCAGGGTCAATCTGAGTACGTCAGCCGAAGGTGGTCTTATGGTGACCGTTGATTTCCCGAATCCGGCGTTCGCATGAACGTAAACCCGGCGCTACACGTCCTGACATGTGTCAGCGCAGCGTTACTTCACGTATGCCGCAGATTGCTTCAATAAAATTACCGTATTTGTTATATTGTTACTTACTGATTATTCACCTCTGCGGTGCCAAAAAGAACAAGATTCACCGCAACCCAGGACAGAAAAATGTTAGATTACCGCTTCCCGACAGCTTTGCAGATGGTTCTCAGCGTAGCGATGGCGGAGCAATCGGGTGAACGTTCGACGAGTGCAATCCTGGCTTACGGCCTGGAAGCGAATCCGAGCTTTATCCGCAAATTAATGGTTCCTCTCGCCCGCGACGGCATTATCGTCTCCACGCTTGGCCGCAACGGCTCTATTCATCTTGGCCGCCCGGCGGAAGAGATTACCCTGCGTGATATCTACCTTTCCGTCACTGAAGATAAAAAGCTGTGGGCGTCCCGTCCTGACGTCCCGGCCCGCTGCGTGGTCAGCGCCAACGCCTGCTGGTACTTCAAATCAATCGCTGAGGAAGCGGAGCAGGCTTCGTTAGCGGTTTTAGCGCGCCATACCGTCGCCAGCGCGCTGGAAGAGGTGAAAAAAGCCGATACCAGCGGGTGCGATCCGGTGCCGGAACTCTGTACGCAGCATAAAAAAGCGCCTTAATCCTGACAGACTGCGAAAAAAAAGCCGCCTTCATTGTGAAGGCGGCTTTTTGCTATCTGCTACGTCCTACGCAGGCAACACCTCTCTTTCCGCTTTGCCGCGCGTCACGAACTTACGCAGCGTCACGTAAAAGACCGGCGTCAGGAACAGACCAAACAGCGTCACGCCCAGCATCCCGGAGAAGACGGTGATCCCGGTGACGCCGCGCACTTCTGCCCCTGCCCCGTGACCAAGGATCAGTGGAATAGTCCCGGCAATAAAGGCGATAGAAGTCATTACAATCGGGCGTAAACGCAGGCGGCACGCCTCCAGCGCAGCCTCCATGATGCCTTTGCCCTGAATTTCCAGCTCGCGGGCAAACTCCACGATAAGTATCGCGTTTTTACAGGCCAGCCCCATCAGCACAACCAGCCCTACCTGCACGAAGACGTTGTTATCGCCCCCGGTCAGCCAGACGCCGAACAGCGCGGAGAGCATCGTCATCGGCACGATGAGGATCACCGCCAGCGGCAGCGTCCAGCTTTCATACAGCGCCGCCAGCACCAGGAACGCCAGCAGCACTGCGACCGGGAAGACGATCAGCGCCGTGTTGCCCTGGGTGGCCTGCTGGAAGCTCAGGTCCGTCCATTCAATATTCATCCCGTTCGGCAGGATCTGCTTAGACATAGCGTCCAGCTGCGTCATCGCCTGCGCGGAAGAGAGCACGCGCGGGTCGGCATCACCAATCAGATCCGCCGCCGGGTAGCCGTTGTAGCGGATCACCGGGTCCGGACCGTAGGTGGTCGTGATGTTCACCATACTGCCAATCGGCACCATTTCGCCCTGGCTGTTGCGGGTACGCAGATTCGCAATATCTTCCACGCTGTCGCGGAACTGCCCGTCGGCCTGCGCCATCACGCGCCAGGTACGCCCGAACTGGTTGAAATCATTGACGTACGACGAGCCCAGATAGGTTTGCAGCGTCCCGAAGAGATCGGTCAGCGACACGCCCTGCGCTTTCGCCTTATCGCGGTCAACCTGGACGTCCAACTGCGGCACGTTAGCCTGGTAGGTTGAGATGGGGAAATGCATCCCCGGCGTCTGCATAATCGCCCCGGACATGGTGTTCACCGCGTTTTGCAGCGCGCCATAGCCCAGACCAGCGCGATCCTGTATGTACAGCGAATAGCCCGACCCCTGACCCAGCCCTAAAATCGGCGGCGGCAGAATCGAGAAGCCAAAGCCTTGCTGGATTTGCGCGATTTTCGCGTTGATCTCCGCGTTAATTTCCGCCGCGGAATGTTTACGCTGGTCGAACGGCTTCAGGCCAAAAAAGACCGTCCCGGTGTTCGGCGTATTGGTGAACTGGAGCGCATTCAGGCCAGGAAACGCGACCGCATAATCCACGCCTTCGGTATTCATCCCGATTTCGCTCATTTTGCGAATCACCGCATCGGTGCGGGCCAGCGAGGAGCCTTCCGGCATTTTCACGCCGCCAATCAGGTACAGCTTGTCCTGCGTGGGAATAAACCCGCCGGGCACCGCTTTAAACATGACGCCTGCGGCACAGAGCAGCAGCAGGTAAACCACGAATACCGCACCGCGCCGTCCCAGCGTTTTGCCCACCAGCCCCTGATAGCCGTTTGAACTGCGGAGGAAAAAGCGGTTAAACGGACGGAAAATCCAGCCGAACAGACGGTCGATAAGCCGGGTCGGGAAATCTTTCGGCGCGCCGTGGGGCTTTAACAGCAGTGCCGCCAGCGCCGGAGAGAGCGTCAGCGAGTTAATCGCTGAAATCACCGTCGATATCGCGATCGTCACCGCAAACTGCTTGTAGAACTGGCCGGTAACGCCCGACAGAAACGCCATCGGCACAAACACCGCGCACAGCACCAGCGCAATCGCGATAATCGGCCCGGACACTTCACGCATCGCCTGGTGCGCGGCCGCAAGCGGCGCAAGCCCCTCTTCGATATTTCGCTCGACGTTTTCCACCACCACGATGGCGTCGTCCACCACGATACCGATGGCGAGCACCAAGCCGAACAGGCTGAGGGTATTCAGCGAGAAGCCCAGCAGGTAGAGAATGCTGAAAGTACCCACCACCGACACCGGCACCGCGATCAACGGAATGATCGACGCGCGCCAGGTTTGCAGGAACAGAATGACCACCAGCACCACCAGCACCACGGCTTCCAGCAGCGTTTGCACCACCGCACGGATTGAATCACGCACGAAGACCGTCGGATCGTAAGGTGCCGCCCACTTCATGTCTGCCGGGAATCGCGTCGACAGTTCGTCCATTTTGGCGCGCACCGCGTTAGACAGATCGATGGCGTTCGCCCCAGGAGACTGGAAGATACCAATCCCGACCGCATCTTTATTGTTCAGCTGGGAACGCAGGGCATAGCTCCCGGAACCCATTTCAATCCGCGCCACATCGCGCAGGCGGACGACCGTACCATCCTGCGTTGTTTTCAGGACAATATTGCCAAACTCTTCTTCGGTATGCAGGCGGCCCTGGGCGTTAATGGAGATCAGGAAGTCGCTCTCTTTCGGCAGCGGCTCGGCGCCAAGTTGCCCGGCAGACACCTGCACGTTCTGCTCCTGCATCGCCGTGACCACGTCCGAGGCGGTCAGCCCGCGCGCCGCCACTTTATTAGGGTCCAGCCAGACGCGCATCGCGTACTCACCGGAGCCGAAAATCTGGATCTGGCCGACGCCGGGCAGGCGCGCCAGCTCATCCTTCACCTTCAGCGTGGCGTAGTTGCGCATATACAGCGAATCGTACTTACCGTTTGGCGAAAACAGATGCACCACCAGCGTCAGCGTTGGCGACTGTTTCTGAGTCGTGATGCCCAAACGCCGCACGTCTTCCGGCAGACGCGCCTCGGCCTGCGCGACGCGGTTCTGCACCTGAACCTGCGCCTGATCCGGGTCAGTCCCCGGACGGAAGGTCACGGTGGTCACCAGCACGCCGTCCGAGCCCGCGACGGATTTCATATACATCATGTTTTCAACGCCGTTGATCGCCTCTTCCAGCGGTGTTGCCACGGTCTCGGCAATCACTTTCGGGTTGGCGCCCGGGTACTCCGCGCGCACCTGCACGCTTGGCGGCACGACGTCAGGGTATTCGCTCACCGGCAGCAGCGGGATGGCGATTAATCCTGTGATAAAAATCAGAATCGACAGTACGGCGGCAAAAATCGGCCTGTCGATGAAAAAACGGGAAAAGTCCATGGATTGGATTCTCAGGTAAGGGATCAGTTGAGGGCGGCGCTGGCGGTCATGGCAACGGTTTTTGCATTAACCGGCATACCCGGCATAAACACTTTTTGTAAACCATCGACGATGACTTTATCCCCGGGATTCAGCCCCTGCTGTACGATACGTAAACCGTCGGCCAGACGCCCGGGCGTGATGTCGCGGCGCTGCGCTTTTCCGTCTTTATCCACGATATAGACGTATTTACGATCCTGATCGGTCAGCACCGCCTTATCGTCAACAAGCGTGGCTTTAAATTCCGCACTGCCCGGCAGGCGTACGCGGGCAAACAGTCCCGGCGTGAACTGACGCTGTGAGTTATCCAGCAGCGCGCGCATGCGGATGGTCCCGGTGCTCGGCGTGAGCTGGTTATCCAGGAAATCCACTTTGCCCTGATGGGGATAGCCCTCCTCGCCCGTCAGGCCAATCTCAACCGGCAGCGCCGTGTGATTGCTGGACGCCCCCTGCCCGCTGCGGGCCAGTTTCTGATAGTGAAGGTAGGTTGACTCGTCCACGTCAAAGTAGACGTACACCGTCTTCTGCGAGACCAGGGTGGTGAGGACGCTGGCGGTATCGCCCGCAGTCACCAGGTTCCCGCTGGTGATCAGCGCCCGGCTGGCGCGACCATCGATAGGCGCAGTCACTTTGGTGAAGTCCAGGTTGAGCTGGGCTGCGTCAACCGCCGCCTGCGCGGCGCGAATGTCGGCCTGCGCCTGAACGGCAGCCGAGCGACGCTGCTCCCACTCTTCCCGTGAGACCAGATGGGTATTGATCAACTTATCGGTACGGTTGGCTTCACTTTGCGCGAGGCTGGCCTGCGTTTTGGCTCTTGCCAGGTTCGCCTGCGCCTGTTCCAGCGCGGCGCGATAGGTTCGGTCATCGATGGTGAACAGCACCTCGCCCTTCTTCACTTCCTGGCCGTCGGTGTAATTCACTTTCTCAATGTAGCCGGACACGCGCGGACGCAGCTGAACGCTTTCCACCGCTTCAATGCGACCGTTAAAGCTGTCCCACTGGCTAATGGATTTCACCACCACGTCAGCAGCGCTGACAACGGGCGCTTGCGGCGCGGCATTTTGCGCGACGCTGTCATCGCACCCGACGAGAAGCACGGAGAGTAAAACCACCCCCATCGCGCTCAGATGAAAGTTACCCCAGGTTTTTTGCAGGCTCATTATTTTTATTCCGGTTATTGTAGCCGCCGGGCAAGACGCAGCGGGAGACGCCGCGCCACTTCCTTTGTCCGGTAGCTGGCTTAAGGCCATTTGTGTCGTTCATCGCCACAAAACTGTAACAGTTGCGAATACACTATTCGCGGCGATTGTAGGAAGGCGCTTAACTAAGTGCAAGAATAATTGTTGCACTTTATGTGCTATTTGCGGCAAAGGTAAATCACGTGTTTTGAACAGGGATTTAAATGCAACAATAAAACTTGCAATTAATGTAAAAACGGGTCACCTTTAAGTGCAACAAACAAAGATGCTTTTTAATGCGTGGCGTAGGGGGAAGCAAGATGAACACGGGTGCATTCATTCACGATTTACTCGACTGGATCGACAACAACCTCGATAGCCGTCTGGACATTGAAACCGTCTCCAGGCGAGCCGGCTATTCGAAATGGCACCTCCAGCGGCTTTTCAAAGAACATACCGGCTCCCCTCTCGCCGAATATATTCGCGCGCAAAAGCTGCAAAAATCGGTTGAGCGCTTAGCCCACAGCGATGAACCGATTCTGAACGTGGCGATCGCGCTGGGCTTTGACTCTCAGCAGTCCTTCAATCGCAGCTTTAAGCGTCAGTATGGTCAGGCGCCAGGGGCATGGCGACGCAGTATCGGCTGCCGTGGATCCCGGCAGATGAGCCAGTAGCTCACGTCCCGTTCGGATATCAGCTACAAAAGAAAAACCCTCTGTAAACAGAGGGTTTTATCAGTCTTACCTGCTTATAACTTCGCAGGAAAGGTTATGGGCTTACTCCCACTCGATCGTCGCCGGTGGCTTGCCGCTGATGTCATACACGACACGCGATATGCCATTGACTTCATTGATTATTCTGTTAGACACGCGGCCTAAGAAGTCATACGGCAGGTGCGCCCAGTGCGCGGTCATGAAGTCGATGGTTTCCACCGCACGCAGGGAAACAACCCAGTCGTACTTACGGCCATCGCCCATCACGCCGACGGAGCGTACCGGCAGGAACACGGTGAACGCCTGGCTCACTTTGTTGTACAGGTCAGCTTTGTGGAGCTCTTCGATGAAGATCGCGTCCGCGCGACGCAGCAGGTCGCAGTACTCTTTCTTCACTTCGCCCAGCACGCGTACGCCGAGGCCCGGGCCCGGGAATGGGTGACGGTAGAGCATGTCGTACGGCAGCCCCAGCTCCAGACCGATTTTACGCACTTCGTCTTTGAACAGCTCACGCAGCGGTTCCACCAGACCCATCTTCATCTCTTTCGGCAGGCCGCCCACGTTGTGGTGAGATTTGATAACGTGCGCTTTACCGGTTGCGGAGGCCGCAGACTCGATCACGTCAGGGTAGATAGTGCCCTGCGCCAGCCATTTCACGTCTTCCAGCTTCAGCGCTTCTTCGTCGAACACTTCCACGAACACGCGACCGATGATCTTACGTTTCGCTTCCGGATCGTTCTCGCCTTTCAGCGCGTCCAGGAAACGCTGCTCGCCTTCCACGTGAACGATGTTCAGACCGAAGTGGTCGCCAAACATGTCCATAACCTGCTTCGCTTCGTTCAGGCGCAGCAGGCCGTTATCCACGAAGACACAGGTCAGGTTTTTGCCGATGGCGCGGTGCAGCAGCATCGCGGTCACAGAGGAGTCCACGCCACCGGAGAGGCCGAGGATCACTTTGTCATCGCCAACCTGCTGGCGGATACGCTCCACGGCGTCGTCGATGATTTTTGCCGGGGTCCACAGGGCTTCACACTGGCAGATGTCACGCACGAAGCGCTCCAGCATGCGCATACCCTGACGGGTATGGGTCACTTCCGGGTGGAACTGCACGCCGTAGAAACGTTTTTCTTCGTTCGCCATGATGGCGAACGGGCAGCTTTCGGTGCTGGCAACGGTCACGAAGTCGGACGGGATGGCGGTAACCTTGTCGCCGTGGCTCATCCACACGTCCAGCAGCGGCTTGCCGTCTGCGGTCAGGGAGTCTTCGATACCGCGCACCAGCGCGCTGTCGGTGACAACTTCAACCTGTGCGTAGCCGAACTCACGCTCGTTAGAGCCTTCTACGTGGCCGCCCAGCTGCATCGCCATGGTCTGCATACCGTAGCAAACGCCGAACACCGGTACGCCCGCTTCGAACACGTACTGCGGCGCGCGCGGGCTGTTCTCTTCGGTGGTGCTTTCCGGGCCGCCGGACAGGATGATGCCGCTTGGATTGAATTCGCGAATCTGTGCTTCCGTGACATCCCACGCCCACAGCTCACAGTAAACGCCCAGCTCACGCACGCGGCGCGCCACCAGCTGAGTGTACTGAGAACCAAAGTCCAGGATGAGAATGCGATGTTTATGAATGTTTTCCGTCATTGACGCTAATTCCGAGGCAAGTGAAACAAAACAAAGCGCCCGGCATTGAGCCGGGCGCGGAAATTTATCAGGAGCCCAGACGGTAGTTCGGGGACTCTTTGGTGATCGTCACGTCGTGAACGTGGCTCTCCTGGATACCCGCACCGCTGATGCGTACGAATTCCGCTTTGGTACGCAGCAGGTCAATGGTACCACAGCCGGTCAGACCCATACAGGAGCGCAGGCCGCCCATCTGCTGGTGAATGATCTCTTTCAGGCGGCCTTTATACGCCACGCGACCTTCGATACCTTCCGGTACCAGTTTGTCAGCAGCGTTATCGGTCTGGAAGTAACGGTCGGAGGAACCTTTGGACATCGCGCCCAGGGAGCCCATACCGCGGTAGGATTTATAAGAACGCCCCTGGTAGAGTTCGATTTCACCCGGAGATTCTTCGGTACCGGCCAGCATGGAGCCCACCATCACGGCTGCGGCACCTGCGGCGATCGCTTTGGCGATGTCACCAGAGAAGCGGATACCGCCGTCCGCGATAACCGGAATACCGGTGCCTTCCAGCGCTTCAACCGCGTCAGAAACCGCCGTGATCTGCGGCACGCCTACGCCAGTGACGATACGGGTGGTACAGATAGAGCCAGGGCCGATACCCACTTTCACCGCGCTGCAACCCGCTTCCGCCAGCGCGCGAGCGCCTGCGCCTGTTGCCACGTTACCGCCGATAATCTGGAGATCCGGGTATTTAGCACGGGTTTCACGAATACGTTGCAGAACGCCTTCGGAGTGGCCGTGGGAGGAGTCAATCAGCAGCACGTCAACGCCCGCGGCAACCAGCGCGTCAACGCGCTCTTCGTTACCTGCGCCCGCGCCAACCGCAGCGCCGACGCGCAGACGGCCATGCTCGTCTTTACAGGCGTTCGGTTTACGTTCTGCTTTCTGGAAATCTTTAACGGTGATCATGCCGCGCAGGTGGAAGTTCGCGTCCACAACCAGCGCTTTCTCAACGCGTTTTTCGTGCATTTTCGCCAGCACCACGTCGCGGGTTTCGCCTTCACGCACGGTCACCAGACGCTCTTTTGGCGTCATGTAGACGCTTACAGGCTGGTTCAGGTCAGTCACGAAACGCACGTCACGACCGGTAATGATGCCGACCAGTTCGTTGTCTTCAGTGACTACCGGGTAGCCTGCAAAGCCGTTACGCTCGGTCAGGGCTTTCACTTCGTGCAGCGTGGTGGTTGGCAGAACGGTCTGAGGATCGGACACGATACCGGATTCATGCTTCTTCACGCGGCGAACTTCTTCCGCCTGACGCTCGATAGACATGTTTTTGTGGATAAAGCCAATGCCGCCTTCCTGTGCCAGGGCGATAGCCAGACGCGCTTCAGTCACGGTGTCCATTGCTGCGGAGAGCATAGGAATGTTCAGACGAATGGTTTTCGTCAACTGCGTGCTGAGGTCGGCAGTATTCGGCAGAACGGTGGAGTGAGCGGGAACGAGGAGGACGTCGTCAAACGTCAGTGCTTCTTTAGCAATACGTAGCATGGGCAATATCTCTGACCTGGGTGGTTAAATATTGCCGTGGCATTATACAGAGCGTAACCGATTGCATCCACACTTTTTTGAAAAAAATGCTTGCGCTCACCTCTCAGCAGGTTACTATCGACTGAATAACTTGCTGATTTAGAATTTGATCCCGCTCACATGTTATCCTCTCAATCCCCCTCAATTTATACTGTCAGCCGCCTTAATCAGACGGTGCGTTTGCTGCTTGAGCAGGAAATGGGACAGGTCTGGATCAGCGGTGAAATCTCTAACTTCACGCAGCCTGCTTCCGGCCACTGGTACTTTACGCTGAAAGACGACACCGCTCAGGTGCGCTGCGCGATGTTCCGCAACAGCAACCGTCGCGTGACGTTCCGTCCTCAGCATGGCCAGCAGGTTCTGGTTCGCGCCAACATTACCCTGTATGAGCCGCGCGGCGATTATCAGATTATCGTCGAGAGCATGCAGCCCGCCGGTGAAGGCTTGCTGCAACAGAAGTACGAGCAGCTAAAAGCCATGCTTTCGGCTGAGGGATTGTTCGACCAGCAGTTTAAAAAACCCCTTCCCTCACCAGCCCACTGCGTTGGGGTTATCACGTCGAAAACCGGTGCGGCCCTGCACGATATTTTGCACGTCCTTAAGCGCCGTGACCCTTCCCTGCCCGTCATTATCTACCCGACTGCCGTTCAGGGTGACGATGCGCCGGGGCAGATCGTGCGCGCCATTGAGCTGGCGAATGCGCGTCAGGAGTGTGATGTCCTGATCGTCGGGCGCGGCGGCGGCTCGCTGGAAGACCTGTGGAGCTTTAACGACGAGCGCGTGGCGCGGGCAATCTTTGCCAGCCTTATCCCGGTGGTGAGCGCCGTCGGTCACGAAACGGATGTGACGATTGCCGATTTTGTCGCGGATTTACGCGCGCCCACGCCGTCCGCGGCGGCAGAGGTAGTCAGCCGTAACCAGCAGGAGCTGCTGCGTCAGATCCAGAACGGGCAGCAGCGCCTGGAGATGGCGATGGACTACTTCCTCGCCAACCGTACCCGCCGCTTTACCCAGCTTCACCATCGTCTGCAACAGCAGCATCCGCAATTGCGTCTGGTGCGTCAGCAAACCGTGCTGGAACGTCTGCGTCAGCGGATGAACTTCGCGCTGGATAACCAGCTTAAGCGGGCGGTATCTCGCCAGCAGCGTATGACGCAGCGTCTGAACCAGCAGAATCCACAGCCGAAGGTTTATCGCGCACAAACGCGTATCCAGCAGCTTGAGTTCCGCCTCGCGGAAAATATCCGCTCACGCCTGAGCGCCACCCGCGAGCGTTTTGGCAATGCGGTCACCCATCTGGAAGCCGTCAGCCCGCTCTCCACGCTGGCTCGCGGCTATAGTGTGACCACCGCGACGGACGGCAAAGTGCTGAAACAAACGAAACAGGTTAAAGCCGGGGATGTGCTCACCACCCGGCTTTCTGACGGCTGGGTCGAGAGTGAGGTAAAAGAGATCAAACCGGTGAAAAAAACGCGCCAGCGTAAAAGCGGATAAATCTTCGCCGGTTACAAACTATACTGCTGCTATTGCCTTTTTTGATAAGGAGAGCAGCATGCCCCATCTTCATAGCGTCATCCCTCCGTATATTCTTCGTCGTATTATCGAAAGCGGTTCAGAGCCCCAGCAGCGCTGCGCCCGTCAGACATTAACCCATGTGCAAACCCTGATGGCGCATATGCCGGGCAAACCCGCCGCGCCGCATGTGAATAAAGCCGGTCAGCTTGAGCGTGACATCTACGATGCGAAACAGACCCAGGAGCTGCCGGGTAGCCAGGTGCGCTATGAAGGCCAGCCCTCCAACGGCGATGTGGCGGTGGATGAAGCGTACGATTATCTGGGGATCACCCATGATTTCTTCTGGAAGGAGTATCAGCGGGATTCGCTCGATAATAAGGGGCTGATCCTGACCGGTACCGTGCATTACGGCCGTGAGTATCAAAACGCCTTCTGGAACGGCCAGCAGATGGTCTTTGGCGATGGCGACGGGGAAATCTTCAACCGCTTCACTATTGCCATCGACGTGGTGGCGCATGAGCTGAGCCACGGTGTGACGGAGACCGAAGCCGGGCTCATTTACTTTGAACAATCTGGCGCGCTGAACGAGTCGTTATCCGACGTGTTTGGTTCGCTGGTGAAGCAATACTATCTTAAGCAAACCGCCGACCAGGCAGACTGGCTGATTGGCGAAGGGCTGCTGGCAGCGGGGATTAACGGCAAAGGGCTGCGCTCAATGTCTGAACCCGGCACCGCCTACGACGATCCCCTCCTTGGCAAAGACCCGCAGCCCGCGCACATGAAAGATTTTATCAAAACGCGCGAGGATAACGGCGGCGTACACCTTAACTCTGGCATCCCCAACCGGGCGTTTTACCTGGCCGCAACGGCAATCGGTGGCTACGCCTGGGAAAAAGCGGGTTATGCCTGGTACGACACGGTTTGCGATCGCAACCTGGCGCAGGATGCGGATTTTGACGCTTTCGCAAAACTGACGATCGCCCACGGCGAGAAACGCTCCGGTAGCGACGTTGGGGCGGCCATTAAACAAGCCTGGGAACAGGTGGGAGTACTGTAATGCAGGTACCGGAACTGACGGATGACGCCGTGGTTGAGCTGGCCCGGGAAGGCGGCGTCGCCTTTATTCCTAAGCTGAGCGGTCAGCGCACGATCGCCCTCTCCACGCTCAACGAGGCGCAGCGTCAGCGCGTGGTGAATATTCTGGAACAGGCTATCCCGCGCGGACAGCCACCGGGCCAGGCGTCGTCTCCGGGCAGCGGCGATCAGCGCTATTTTCGCATTCAGATAATCTGGACCCGGCACAATCAGGCGCAGTATACCGATATTATTGTGCTGGTTCCGGAGCAGGAAGCGCCGGAATCGCTGATCGAGCTATGGCAAAAAGGAGAAGGCTGCGTGTGCGATTAAGCCCCAGCCCTGACGAACTCGACGCGTTTTTTTGAGATCAGCCCGTGGCCGTTCTGACAGAAGTAATCCACCGCGCCGCAGGCCTTGAGTACCTGAAGCGGCTGATGGCAGTCAGGGCAGCGCGCTTCGAGGGGAATATCTTTATTGCAGCTGTCGCAGTGCGCGATACCGTTTTGCGGCTCGAGCGCTGCGTGGCAATCCGGACAGGTAATCGACATGCTCTCTCCTGTTGAGTTGGGCCGGGACAGGACAACTGCCCCGGCAGACTGAATAGTATCAGGCTTCGGTAGCCGGTTTAGTTTGCGCATTTTCCAGCATGCGACGTACCGGAACAATGAGGACGATCAGCACCGCAGCACAAATCAGCAGCGCGATGGAGCAACGGGCAAAGAGGTCTGGCAGCATATCCAGCTGGTCGGCCTTCACGTGACCGCCAATCAGCCCCGCAGCCAGGTTACCCAGCGCACTGGCGCAGAACCACAGGCCCATCATCTGGCCGCGCATTCTTTCCGGCGCCAGCAGGGTCATGGTCGCCAGACCAATCGGACTCAGGCACAGTTCCCCGAGCGTCAGCATCAGGATACTGCCCACCAGCCAGAACGGAGAAACCCCTGCCCCACCGTTGCTCAGTACGTTCTGCGCCGCCAGCATCATCAGGCCAAAGCCCGCCGCTGCACACAGAATACCGATCACGAACTTGGTGATGCTGCTCGGACGAATGTTTTTGCTCGCCAGCTTCGGCCATGCCCAGCTAAATACCGGGGCCAGCAGAATGATGAACAGGGCATTAATCGACTGGAACCACACCGCCGGGATCTCAAAATCACCGATCATGCGGTTAGTGTAGTCGTTGGCGAACAGGTTGAAGGAGGTTGGCTTCTGCTCGAACGCGGACCAGAAGAACGCGGCGGAGACCAGCAGAATAAAGCACACCAGCAGCCTTGCGCGCTCTTTGCGATTCAGCCCGGCGAAGATGAACAGATAGATGAAGTAGAGCGCGACGGAGGCGGCAATCACATACACCAGCACGCTGGCGACCGCGACCGGATTAATCACAATCACGCCCTGGGCAATCAACGTAACGATGATTGCAACACCCACAGCCAGCGCCAGCAGCCAGGCGCCCACGCCGTTACGTTTCACTACCGGACTGTTCCAGGTGGAGTCCAGACCGACTTCGCTGTCGTAACGCTTCATGGCCGGAACGGCAAACACGCGGAAGATAATCAGGGCGACCAGCATCCCAATACCACCGATACCAAAGCCCCAGTGCCAGCCGTGGGTTTTAATCAGCCAGCCGGAAATCAGAGGGGCAATGAACGAGCCCATGTTGATGCCCATATAGAACAGCGAGAAACCGCCGTCACGACGCGCATCGCCCTTTTTGTACAGTGTCCCCACCATGACCGAGATACAGGTCTTGAACAGGCCGGAGCCGAGCACGATAAACATCAGGCCGATGAAGAACAGGTTGTCGCCCATGATGGCCGACAGGGCAATCGACAGGTGCCCAAGCGCAATCAAAATCGAACCGTACCAGACGGCCCGCTGCTGGCCGAGCCAGTTATCCGCCAGCCAGCCGCCCGGCAGCGCGGCGAGGTACATGGTGCCGGCAAAAATACCGACAATCGCCGAGGCGTTTTCACGCGCCAGGCCCATTCCGCCGTCATACACGGTGGCGGCCATAAACAGGATCAGTAGCGGGCGAATACCGTAAAACGAGAAACGCTCCCACATCTCGGTGAAGAACAGCGAACCGAGCGGATAAGGATGGCCGAAGAAGGTTCGGCTCTCTTTTTGATTAACAGAGGATTGCATAATTCTCCCGAAAAGGTATGTGTCGTGCTTGTAAACACCAGCATGTACGCCGAACGGTTACGTATCCGATCGATTTTTTACATGCGGCGAAATGTTGGTTAACCATTTGATAACCAGGCGCTAGTTTTGTCTAGTACCGAACCCTGGACTTTAAGACGAAAATTCGACGATTGTCTACTTTCTTAGATATAAACATGGTTCAAAGCGAATAGTGATTGACATCACACAGGGAAGGCGGGCCTTTTGAATGAGCGAAAAAAAACCCGCGACAGGCGCGGGTTTTAGTGAGATCGGTAAGGATTATTTGCTTTTCTTAATGTGCTTAATCAAACGCTTACGCTTACGCATCTGGTTCGGCGTCAGGGTGTTGCGTTTATTCGCAAACGGGTTTTCCCCTTCCTTGAACTGAATACGGATAGGCGTACCCATCACGTCCAGCGACTTGCGGAAGTAGTTCATCAGGTACCGTTTGTAGGAGTCCGGCAGATCCTTCACCTGGTTACCGTGGATCACCACGATAGGCGGGTTATATCCCCCGGCGTGAGCATATTTCAGCTTCACGCGACGACCGCGCACCAGCGGCGGCTGGTGGTCTTCAGCAGCCATGTTCATGATACGGGTCAGCATCGCCGTGCTCTGACGGCGGGTAGAGCTGTCATAAGCTTCACGAACGGATTCGAACAGGTTGCCGACACCACTCCCGTGCAGGGCAGAGATAAAGTGAACGCGGGCAAAGTCGATAAAGCCCAGACGGAAGTCCAGCGTCTCTTTCACCTGCTCGCGCACTTCATTGCTCAGGCCGTCCCACTTGTTGACGACGATAACCAGTGAGCGCCCACTATTGAGGATAAAGCCGAGCAGAGAGAGATCCTGATCGGAGATACCTTCACGTGCGTCAATAACCAGCAGCACCACGTTGGCGTCTTCAATCGCCTGAAGGGTCTTGATCACCGAGAATTTTTCAACCACATCGGTGATTTTCCCGCGCTTACGCACCCCTGCGGTGTCGATAAGTACGTACTCACGTTCATCGCGCTGCATTGGAATGTAGATGCTGTCACGCGTTGTGCCTGGCATGTCGTAAACCACCACGCGCTCTTCGCCGAGAATACGGTTAGTAAGCGTAGACTTACCCACGTTTGGGCGACCCACGATAGCCAGCTTGATAGGCAGATCCTGCGGGTTGAAGTCGTCTTCCGGCTCTTCCTCTCCTTCTTCTCCGGCTTCAAACTGCGCCCAGTATTCAGCGTCCTCATCCACCTCTTCCGGTGGGTTTACTTCATCAACCCACGGCAGCAGAACGGTTTCCAGCAGGCTGGTGACGCCACGGCCATGCGAGGCCGCGATAGGATAAATATCGCCCAGGCCTAAAGACCAGAAATCCGCAATGGCCTGATCGGCATCGATGCCGTCAGTTTTGTTCGCCACCAGGAAGGTTGGCTTTTCGCGTGAACGCAGATGTTTAGCGATAGCAGAATCCGCGGGCATCAGGCCAGCGCGAGCATCCACCATAAACAGAACGACATCCGCTTCTTCGATAGCCAGCAGAGATTGCTCTGCCATGCGGGTTTCTACGCCGTCTTCCGTACCGTCAATACCCCCGGTATCGATACAGATGAACTCGCGTCCTTCCACCTCTGCACGACCGTACTTACGGTCACGCGTCAGCCCCGGGAAATCCGCAACCAGCGCATCACGGGTGCGTGTTAAACGGTTAAAAAGAGTGGATTTTCCAACGTTAGGGCGCCCGACAAGCGCGACCACAGGTACCATGTTTGAAGCCTCATAAAATTCAAAATAACGTCGCTTTCGCAGCGTTTTTAAAAATGTCAAAACGGCTCCTGAGTGAACAGGAGCCGTTTAGTATACTACAACCGCCGGGTAATTAACGCGTGATCGCGTACAGCGTGCCGTCTTTTGCCTGAATCAGCAGTTTGCCGTCAGCCACAACGGGCTCCGTCAGGAAGCCTGAGCTATCCACTTTCTGCTGTGCCACGAAGCGGCCATTCTCTGGATCGATCCAGTGCATATAGCCTTCGCTGTCGCCCACCACCAGGCTGCCGTTATACAGTGCCGGTGCGGTCAGCAGACGGTGCAGCAGATCGCTTTGCGTCCACAGCGTTACGCCACCTTCGGTGCTCAGCGCCAGCAGGCGGTCGTTCTGATCCACCATATAAATACGGTTGCCGTCGACGATGAAATCGTTCACGGAACCCAGCTCACGTTTCCACATGATCTGGCCGCTACGCAGGTCCAGCGCCGTCAGGTTGCCGTTATACGCCAGCGCGTAAACCACACCGTCGACGATAACTGGCGTGGTGTCCACGTCACTCAGACGGTCGATTTCAGTTGAACCGGTCGCCTGGGAAATACGCTGCTGCCAGATCATCTGGCCCTGCTGCATCAGTACCGCGCTGACTCGGCCGTTGTCACCGCCCACAATGGCGGCACCAAATGCGGTCGCCGGAGCAGATTCACCACGCAGAGACAGCGCTGGTATATCCAGGTTAACCGTCCATTTTACCAGACCATCGGCTTCGTTCAGCGCCTGCAACTGGCCGTTGCTGGTATGGATCAGCACCAGGCCGTCGCTAACAACTGGACGCGACAAGGATTCACCGGCAACGGTGGTCTGCCATGCAACCGAACCGTCGCTGGCATTCAGCGCGTAAACCTGCGCTTTTTCGCTGCCCACATACACGTGACCGCCAGTAACGGTCAGGCCGCCAGAAAGCAGTGCAGGTTTACAGGAGAACCAGCCGTCTTTTTCCGCCAGGTTAATGGACCACACTTCTTTTCCGTCATCAGCGTTCAGCGCTTTAACGGTGCCTTTGCGATCGGCCGCATAGACAACGCCGTCAGCAAATGCCGGGTGCAGGTTGGAATAAAAATCGCCAATACCATCGCCTACGGAAGTGTCCCAGGCGGTAGATGGGGTGAACTGGTTTTCAACCGTCGGCAGCGGGGACATTTTAACAACGTCTTCTTCGCCACTGAACAGTGAACAACCACTCAATAACGTAACAGAAAGCAGTCCTGGCAGAAGTAATTTACGCAATTGCATTGGGTCCCTCTCAGACGGACAAATTATTTATTTTCATCTGCATCATTTCGCTCAGCGCAGGTGAAGCTTTACTATCCACGCCAGCTTGCCACGCTTTACGCGCGCCCGCTTTATCACCCTTACTCAGCAGTGCTTCACCGCGAAGATCGGCAACAATAGCGGCAAAGCCTTCGCCTTTGATGGTATCAAGCGTTTTGAGCGCGTCGTCGGCTTTTTTCTGCTGAACCTGGATACGCGCCAGACGCAGATTGATCACCGCTTTCAGATTATCGTCACTGGCAGCAGCAAGCCCCTGAGACAGTTGCGCAGCGGCTTTGTCCAGTTCGTTTTTATCAACATACTGCTGAGCCACTTCCAGCGCAGCCAGCGCGCCGTAGGTGTTTTTGTTGTCAGCGGCAAATTTCTCCGCAGCCGTCAGCGTTTGCGGCTGATCGGCACGGATTGCGCTAACGGTATTTTCGTAGTTCAGGGACGAACCGCGAGCAGAGTCAGCCTGATGATTGTTCCAGTAACGCCAGCCTACCAGCGCACCAACACCTAAAATAACCCCTACAACCAGTGCCTTGCCGTTTTCAGCAAAGAAGCGTTTAACCGCATCAACCTGGTCGTGTTCGTTCTCGTAAATTTCCACGCAGTCCTTCTCCTTAGCCCAATAGAGTGCGCAAGTGCGCCGCAACGCCATCCTGCGTTACCGTAGTTTGCTCACCAGAGCGCAGGTCTTTAACTACCACTTCGCCGTTGGCCACTTCGGACTCACCCAGCACCAGTGCGATACTTGCGCCCCACTTATCGGCACGAGCAAACTGTTTTTTAAAGTTGCCGCCGCCGTGGTTGGTCATCAGCTTAACGTCCGGCAGCGCATCGCGCACGCGTTCGGCAAGCTGCATCGCCGCAGACTGCGTATCCGCACCTGAGGCCACCAGGTATATATCGACAACAGGATCGGCTTTAAATTCCGGATTAACTGCCTGAACCAGCAAAACAAGTCGCTCAAGGCCCATCGCGAAGCCTACTGCCGGTGCTGCGCGACCACCCAGTTGCTCGACCAGACCGTCATAACGACCGCCAGCACAGACGGTGCCCTGCGAACCGAGGCTGGTGGTGACCCACTCAAATACGGTGCGGTTGTAGTAGTCCAGACCGCGCACCAGACGCTGGTTAACGGTATAAGCAATGCCCGCCGCTTCAAGCAGCTTGCACAGGCCGGCAAAGTGTTCGCGAGAATCCTCATCCAGGTAGTCACCCAGCGCTGGCGCATCGTTCAGCAGCGCCTGTACGTCAGGATTTTTGGAATCGAGTACGCGCAGCGGGTTGCTGTACATACGACGCTTACAGTCTTCGTCGAGCTTCTCTTTGTGCTGTTCCAGGAACGCCACCAGCGCATCGCGATAGTTCGCACGCGCTTCCAGAGAACCGATAGAGTTCAGCTCCAGGGATACGTGCTCAGAAATACCGAGCGCACGCCACCAGCGGGCAGTCAGCATAATCAGTTCGGCATCGATATCTGGTCCTTGCAGACCAAACACTTCCACGCCAAGCTGGTTGAACTGACGGTAGCGGCCTTTTTGCGGACGTTCGTGGCGGAACATCGGGCCGATATACCACAGGCGCTGCTCCTGATTGTACAGGAGACCATGTTCGATGCCGGCGCGTACGCAACCCGCCGTCCCCTCAGGACGCAGGGTCAGGCTGTCGCCGTTGCGGTCCTCAAAGGTATACATCTCTTTTTCAACCACGTCGGTTACTTCGCCGATCGCGCGTTTGAATAACGGGGTCTGCTCTACAATCGGCAAACGAATTTCGCTGTAACCGTAGCTGCCGAGCACCTGCTTCAGTGTGCCTTCAATGCGCTGCCAGATGGCGGTTTCGCCAGGCAGATAATCGTTCATGCCGCGGATGGCTTGAATGTTTTTTGCCACGTTTATTCTCTTTCTATATACAAAAAAGAACCCAAAGAATGGGTTCAATCATACATGGGAAGCAGCCTGCTTCCCATCACGTTATTTTTCAACCTGCTGAACGCTGATGCGCTGCGCTTCGTCCATCATCGTCGCTTTTGCACGAATGCGGGCTTCGAGCTGGTCGATCATGTCACTATTATCCAGACGATCTTTACGAACGCCATCCTCATAGAGACCACTTTTCTTGTTACCGCCGGTCACGCCCAGCGTGGACACCAGCGCTTCACCCGGACCGTTCACCACGCAGCCGATGATGGAAACGTCCATCGGGGTGATGATGTCTTCCAGGCGCTGCTCCAGAGCATTCACGGTGCCGATCACGTCAAACTCCTGACGTGAACAGGTTGGGCAGGCGATGAAGTTGATCCCACGCGCGCGGATACGCAGTGATTTCAGGATGTCGAATCCGACTTTGATCTCTTCCACCGGATCGGCGGCCAGGGAGACACGTAACGTGTCGCCGATGCCTTCAGAGAGCAGCAGGCCGAGACCAATCGCAGATTTTACCGAACCGCTGCGCAGACCGCCCGCCTCGGTGATGCCAAGATGCAGCGGCTGATCGATCTGTTTTGCCAGCAGACGATACGATTCAACGGCCAGGAAGACGTCAGACGCTTTCACGCTCACTTTAAACTGATCGAAGTTAAGGCGATCCAGATGATCGACGTGACGCATTGCGGATTCGAGCAGCGCCTGCGGCGTCGGCTCACCGTACTTTTCCTGGAGATCTTTTTCCAGAGAGCCAGCGTTCACGCCGATACGGATTGGAATGTTTTTGTCGCGGGCGCAGTCAACCACCATGCGAATGCGCTCTTCGTTGCCGATGTTGCCTGGGTTAATACGCAGACAATCGACACCGTATTCAGCGACTTTCAGCGCGATACGGTAATCGAAGTGAATATCGGCAACCAGCGGAACACTCACCTGCTGCTTGATCAGTTTGAACGCCTCGGCGGCGTCCATGGTAGGCACAGAGACGCGAACGATGTCCGCGCCGACGCGTTCTAATGCTTTGATTTGATTGACCGTCGCTTCTACATCCGTAGTACGCGTATTGGTCATTGACTGGACGGCGATAGGCGCCCCATCGCCGATTGGCACGTTCCCAACGTAAATCCGTTTCGATTTTCTACGTTGAATAGGAGCCTGGTTATGCATGTAAAATCTCCCGCATTGCCCGTCTGTTACTGTGCTGCTGATTGTTCGGC
The DNA here is from genome assembly GCF_049237785.1 of Enterobacter cloacae complex sp. SHL022. NCBI lineage: Bacteria > Pseudomonadati > Pseudomonadota > Gammaproteobacteria > Enterobacterales > Enterobacteriaceae > Enterobacter > Enterobacter cloacae complex sp. SHL022. The sequence continues at coordinate 841,917 of NZ_JBMKJH010000001.1, forward strand.
ATTAACGGTAAGACGCGCAACCTGGTTAGTTCTGATAAAGCGGCTCAGATCGACAGGTTTTCCTTGATACTGGATCTGTACCGCTGCCGGTGCGCCGATTTTAAGCTTGTAAGGTGCCTGGCCCGTTAGATTTAACGTGCCATCTTTACGTTGCAGGCCGCTGAACAGCTTTTTACCTGTCGCGTCAGTCACTTCCAGCCAGCAATCAGCCGTAAAATTCATCACCAGCGCATTCGGGTCAACGGCAGGTGCCGCCGTGCCAGCCGGGTCAGTTGGCAGTGACGCCGCGGTGTTCTCTGCCGGTGCCGTTGCCGCAGGGGCGGTATCAACATTGGCCTGAGAAGGTGATACGACCGCGTTCTGATCCTGGGTCTGGGTGGCTGGCGCAGTATTCGTCGTCGCTTCTGGCGTCGCCGCTGGCTCGGTTGCAGGCGTGTTGCTTGCTGCCGACTGAGGTTCGCTGGAGGTCGCCCCTTCGGTGCTCAACGGCACGCTTTGCGCGCCGTTATTACCAGACTGATTAAGCTCAGCGGAGGACTGATCGGCCATGGTGGTGATCTCTTCCTGCTGCGCTTTGTGGTTTTGCCACCACCATGCGCCCGTCAGGCCGACAACCACAAACAGGACCAGCCAGGTAAAGCTCATCAGCCAGCCATCGCGTTTTTTACGACGTTTACCCAGAGAGAAGCTTTGCATCGGCGCAACTTTTGCCGCACGCACAGGCGCCTGCTTCTCCATCATCGGCAGTAATTCGTCTTCAGGGATATGAACCAGTTTGGCGTAAGAACGGATATAACCGCGCAGAAACGTTGAAGCCAGATCGGCGGGTGCCTTATCTTCTTCAATATCGCGAACGGTGGAAACCTTCAGGCACAGGCGTTCTGCAACGGCTTGCTGGCTAAGTCCGAGTTGTTCACGGGCGTTGCGAAGACGAACGCCAGTGGAGAGTGCTGCATTTTGATCGTGAGTGGCTTCAGTATTCATTCGCTACAACTACTGGTACGTGAAAATAAGGGTTCAGGTGCCGGTGAGTCACAATGCCACCCGCACCGCGAAACTTTAGGTCAGTTAACCTGGAACAAACAGTATAAGACTGTCGGGCCGCAGATGACAGCGCTGGCAGGCCTTCACGCTAAACTGTTGTTACGTCGTTACATACTGCCCGAAAGTCGTATGAAACGCACCGTAATTATTAATCAGTCGTGATGATTGTGACTGAATATTCAGTAAATTAATGCTTCACGGCGCAAAAAATGCGCCGTGTCTGCATAATAATCAAACGGTTTTAACCGCGATTGACTCACCCTGCATACGCTTACGCAGCGTACGCTTGGTACGGTCAATAACGTCACCCGCCAGCTGGCCACAGGCTGCGTCGATATCGTCGCCACGCGTTTTACGTACGATGGTGGTGAAACCATACTCCATCAGCACTTTTGAGAAGCGATCGATACGGCTGTTCGAGCTACGGCCATACGGCGCGCCCGGGAACGGGTTCCATGGGATCAGGTTGATCTTGCATGGCGTATCTTTAAGCAGTTCAGCCAGCTCATGTGCATGCTCGGTACCGTCGTTAACATGATCCAGCATCACGTATTCAATGGTCACGCGGCCCTGGTTAGCGTTGGATTTCTCCAGGTAACGGCGCACGCCAGCCAGGAAGGTTTCGATATTGTACTTTTTGTTGATCGGCACAATTTCGTCACGGATGGCGTCGTTTGGCGCGTGAAGAGAGATGGCCAGCGCAACGTCAATCATGTCACCCAGTTTGTCCAGCGCAGGCACCACGCCGGAAGTAGAGAGCGTAACGCGGCGCTTGGACAGACCAAAACCGAAATCGTCGAGCATAATTTCCATCGCCGGAACGACGTTGGTCAGGTTGAGCAGCGGTTCACCCATCCCCATCATCACCACGTTGGTGATTGGACGTGTACCGGTGACTTTCGCCGCGCCCACGATTTTCGCGGCACGCCAGACCTGGCCGATGATTTCCGACACGCGCAGGTTACGGTTAAAGCCCTGCTGCGCCGTAGAGCAGAATTTGCACTCCAGCGCACAGCCCACCTGAGAAGAGACGCACAGCGTGGCGCGATCGTCTTCCGGGATATACACGGTTTCAACGCGCTGATCGCCAACGGCAATGGCCCACTTGATGGTGCCATCTGAAGAGCGCTGCTCTTCCACCACTTCCGGTGCGCGGATTTCAGCCACTTCTTTAAGCTTATTGCGCAGCACTTTGTTGATGTCCGTCATGTCATCAAAGTTGTCGCTGCAATAGTGGTACATCCATTTCATGACCTGATCGGCACGAAACGGCTTCTCGCCCATCTCTTTAAAGAACTCGCGCATCTGCTGACGGTTCAGGTCCAGCAGGTTAATTTTTCCATTTTTATTGGGAACCGCAGGAATGGCGACTTCGGAGGTATTCACTAATTCAGACATAATTTTTTCCGGCCTCGTTGTTACACGTTGTGGCCCTTGGTGGGTTGAAAAGAAACGCCCCGGTAAGCAGTCTGCTCGTCCGGGGCGTTGCATTGTACAAAGTCTGGCGCAGGGATGCCACGTTTGCACGCGGCATTTACGAAATTATTAGCGAGTGCGCGGGCACACTTCGCCTTCAGCGAAGAAGAACGCGATTTCGCGCGCAGCAGATTCAACAGAGTCGGAACCGTGGGTGCCGTTCTCGGTGAAGCTGTCTGCGTAGTCGGCGCGCAGAGTACCTGCCAGCGCGTTGTCCGGGTTGGTTGCACCCAGCAGATCGCGGTGACGCTGTACCGCGTTTTCGCCTTCCAGTACGGATACCACGATTGGGCCAGAAGTCATGAACTCGACCAGACCGTCAAAGAATGGGCGACCTTCGTGCTCAGCGTAGAAACCGCGAGCCTGTTCAACGGTCAGGTGCAGCATTTTGGTGCCAACGATCTTAAACCCTGCTGATTCAAAGCGAGCGAAGATGCTGCCAATAACGTTTTTTGCCACCGCGTTTGGTTTGATGATGGAAAAAGTACGTTCAATAGCCATTGATAACCTCTGTAAAATGTTCTGTTGTTTTTGCATACCTGAGTATGGTGTGGCGCGGATTATAAAGAGCAATAGCGCCATTGCCTATGGTTATGCATAACATTTTTTTAAAATGAGACGAAGATTAGCAACAGCTCGTATTTCGCATACCGTGTTGATGATGAAAACAGAGCGGACACTGCTTTTCATCAGACGTAAATGACCAGAAATGACGGTGGCACGTCAGGCAAACGGCTTCATATGCCGGTATGGTCACGCTTTTCGCTGTTCCTTCTGTTTGCGTCACGTTTATCGCCGCATGCTGGCATACCGCTTCGCAGCCGCCGCACCCCGTACAGCGTCCGGTTTCCACGACCAGTTCAGCGTTCTCAAATCGAATCGCGTTTTCCGTACAACTCCGCCAGCACGCGCCGCACAGTACACAAGATTCGGCATCGAGAGTTATCTCTGCCTCGCTAAACGCAGAAAACGCCCTGCGCAGTTCACGCTGACCGGGCACGACGCTACAGACCCGGACATCCTCACGGGGAACGTGCATCAGCGCACGCCGGGCGGTATTAACCTCGTTGACGGGTATATGTTTAAACGCCCACGCCGCTTCACCGCGTCGACGAAGCGCCAGATTCAGCCGGGCAATAGCCAGCAACCAGTCAGGATTCTGCTCCGCGTCGATACTGATAAAACGAACGTGGTACTGCGCGTGCCACAGCAGAAGCTCATTCACCCCTGGTGCACGGTCAGTAAACGGCCCAACAAGCGTATCGCCACTCAGAAAGCGTTTTCGCGGCGTGATGCCGGTGATGGCCCCAGCGGGGCAGACGAACAGGCAGTCACCGCATTCAATACAGCGGCTGTCATCAACCGAGACGCCTGAGTCGGTAAAAGAAAAAGCCTGCACGGGACAGACGTCCGCGCAGGCACAGCAGGAAGAGTGGCGAAAACGACGACGGACGCACGCATGCGTCACGTCCATCGCCGGGGCAAAGGTTAATCCGCCCATCAGCCAATACTGAAGAAAACAAAGCGCAGCATCAGCTCACCCACAATTAGCAAGGCGCTGCCCAACAGCATTGTGCCTCGCGCCGCTTTTAAGCCGCCCGCAGCAAAGCACAGCATACCCGCAACGGATACGCACCAGCTCAGCAGATGAACGGTTCGCAGTTGCTCCAGCATCTGTAGCGGTGCGTGAGGGAACGTCACCACGGTGTGGTCCATAGCCGTAATATCTGCCAGCCAGACGGGCTGCATCACCAGACGCACAAGCACCAGCAGCGTGATAATGACAACCGCCGCACGCACGGTTGACTGGGAACGCGTCCCAACGGCCATGCAGGCTGAGCCGATAATCCCCACCGAACCGATAAACAGCACCAGAGTGTTAACATGCTGCCATGTCACCACGGATGCGTGCATGTAGATCTGCGCCATGCAGAACACATCGACTAAACCAACCAGACCTGACACAACCAACAGCGGCTTCCAGCCTGGCTTTTTGACAATCATCAGCAGCGTTGCGAAGCCAAGCGCCGCAAGATAAAGACTGGCAAAGATAATCTCACGGCTCAGCCAGGAGCTGGATACGTGGCGCAGCGCGTTAAGAGCATTAAGCGGATAGCCCATGTGCAGCGCGGAGGCGAGCAGCCCCAGGCTCGCCAGCACAAACGCTCCGGCTGCCGGCAGCAGCACGCTGCGTTGCGTGCTTCCGAACGCCAGCCACAGCGTAACGCCAACCGATCCTTGCAGGAACAACGTAAAAATCAGCAGCGGTAACTCATGCATGACGTTTCCCCTCTTTCTCTGCGCCCTGATGCGCTTTGATCACCAGGTTTGGTTTGGTGATGGAGGAATCAGGCAGGCCTTTCACATCACAGACCGCACCATACTTCGCCCGCAGTTCATCAATCGGCCCGAATTTAATCGCTTCGAGTGGACAGGTTGCCACACAGACGGGCTGCTCTCCCTTCGCCTGGAGATCCACGCAGAAATCACATTTGGACATCTGCCCGGTCTGCTCGTTGAGCTGTGGCGCGCCGTAAGGGCAAGACCACGCGCAGTAGCCGCAGCCGACGCACTTATCAGTATCAACGCGCACAATGCCGTCTCCCGGACGCTTGTGCATCGCCGTGGTCGGACAGTTTTTAGTGCAGATTGGGTCTGCACAGTGGTTACAGGAAATAGAGAGCGTGTAGGCAAACACATTGTTGCTGACGCCGCCCTGCCCGGTTGGGATGAAATTCCCGCCATTGACTTCATAAACGCGACGGAAACGACGTCCGACCTCAAGGTTGTTTTTATCTTTGCACGCCACCTGGCATGCCTTGCAGCCCGAGCAGCGAGAAGAGTCGATATAAAAACCCAGCTGTTTGTCGCTCACCGGTGCGTAATGTTTAAACTGACTCATGCTTTAGCTACCTCCACCAGCATGGTTTGATGGGAATTCCCTTTCGCAAGCGCGGTAATACGGGCGGAACTGAGCACGTTCGCGCAGCCGCCTTTATCGATACCCTGCTCGTCCGGCTGCCACCAGGCGCCTGCCTGCATGGCCACCACGCCTGGAATGATGCGCGGCGTGACCTCCGCCGGGATCTCGCAAATGCCGCGCGCGTTATGAATACGCACGGTATCCCCCTGCGCAATGCCGCGCTTTTGCGCATCCTGCGGGTTGATCCACAGCTTTTGCTGCTGCGCCTCAATTAACCACGGGTTGGCGTACTGGGTGGAGTTAGCGCGGTTTTTCCCTTTCCAGGTGATCAGCTGGAGCGGGAAGGTTTTCGCCAGCTCGTCTTCCGGCCCTTCATGGGCAGGCACGTAGTGCGACAGCGCCGGAATTTCCGGGTGATGCATGTCGTACAGACGCTTCGAGAAGATCTCAATTTTTCCGGACGGCGTCGGGAACGGATGATTCTGCGGATCGCGAATGTTGTCTTCAAAGGCAACGTACGGCGCGCTTTTGAAAAGATGCTGACGCGTCTTCTGTAGCGTCGCGAAGTCCGGCAGGTTTTCATCCGGCATGGACAGCCGCGTCTGCTCCCAGATGTGCTCAATCCACGCTTTTTCGTCACGGCCCTCGCTGAACGCTGGCTCGACGCCAAGCTTAGCAGCGACCTCCCGCAGCCAGTCGTAGTCTGAACGGCGTTCAAATTCAGGTTCAATGAGCTTTTCTGACAGGATCAGATAGCTTGCCGTGCCCCAGGTTTCGCCGATATTCCAGCGTTCCATAAAGCTGGTTTCCGGCAAAAGCAGGTCGGCGTATCTGGCGCTAGGCGTCATAAACAGATCGCTTGCGACGATAAACTCGATTTTCGACTCGTCTTCCAGGACACGGGTTGCCTGATGAAGATCCGGGTTCTGGTTAGCCAGATAATTGCCCGCCAGCGAGAACAGGATGCGGATATTGCTGTCCAGCTTCTCAGCATCCTTCAGGCCATCTTCCGCGGTTACCTTAGAAGCATCATCAGCAGCCTGCACCCAGTTCATGACCGAAATTTTGGCTTTGACCGGGTTGTCCGGCATCTCTGGCCCGGCCGCAAATTTGCGGTTTGCGCAGCCTCCATAGCCTGCTGCCCAGCCGCCTTTCACCCCAACGTTACCCGTCAGCGTGGCCAGTATCGTCGAGCCGCGCGCGGTGCGCTCGCCGCAGTTGTGACGCTGCGGTCCCCAGCCCTGGATCAGCGCGGCGGGTTTGGTGGTTGCGTAGTCGCGCGCCAGCTGACGAATAGTTTGTGCAGGCACGTGAGTGATTTTCTCTGCCCACTCGGGCGTTTTCGCCACGCCATCCTTTGCACCGCTCAGGTAAGCCATCAGGGATTCATTGGCCGGAACGCCTTCTGGCATGGCGTCTTCGTCAAAGCCCAGGGTGTAGCGTTGAATAAAGTCGCGATCGTGCAGATTCTCCGTGACGATCACATACATCATCGCGTCCATCAGGGCGTTGTCCGTGGCAGGAAGCAATGGGATCCACTGATCGGCAAGGGAGGAAACCGTATCGGAATAGCGTGGGTCGACAACAATGAAGCGCGTGCCGTTTTGCTTCATCTTCTGGTAGAAGTGGTTGCTGTGCCCGAAGATGGTTTCCGTCGGGTTATGCCCCCAGAGAATGACCAGTTTGGTGTCCAGCAGCGTGTCCAGAGAGCTGCCGCTGGCGGCGGTGCCATAGGTATACGGCGTTGCCGCCGCCGTGTTACCCATACTGACCGAGTGATAGCTTTCGAGATAGCCGCCGGTTAAGTTGAGCAGACGACGAACCATTTTATCGCCGGAAAAGGTCCCGCCGGACACCGCGGTGCCCACATGAACATAGCGTGACGCAGCACCGTATTTTTGCGTAATAGTTTTTAATTGATTCGCAATAAGGGTGGTGGCTTCATCCCAGGTAATACGTTCGAATTTTCCTTCGCCACGTTTACCCACGCGTTTCATTGGATATTTAAGCCGATCGGGATGATAAACAAATTTCCGATAAGCCCGACCCCGAACGCAGGCGCGCATCACTGGCATCTGCGGATCCAGCGCGTTATCCGGTCGCGTTGAAATTCGGGTCACAACGCCATCACTGACGTGAGCACGAATATCACACTTGCCGCCGCAGTCAAACGTACTACAGGTTTGCACCACTTTTTCTTCAGGCGTAGCGTCTGAAACCGCCGCGTCCTGTGCCTGTACTTTGCCGGTTTTGACGACAAACGGCAGGGCGGCGAGCGCCGACCCTGCCTGAATAAAATGACGCCGGGATATGGCGGGAATAAGCCCTTCTCCCTGATGTTTATTTTTTTTCATTGCTCGTTCCTTCAAATAAAAACGCATTCTCGTTTTTTTTCAGGAACGAATATTGATAATTATCAAGCTAACTCTTGAGGAGTAACACTTAGCGATCTAATTCAAAATTCACCGTCGCCGTTTGTCCTGTTTCATCTAATACAATTAATTGATATTTACCAGGCAAATATAATTGCAGTGAATAATTCTTCTGATGCCCGTCCAGCGGTTCGCCATTCAAAAACCACCATCGTTGCCCCTCCCCGCCGCTGGTTGAAACGTTGAGGGTCATATTTTTCTCACCCGGAAGACGTTTAATTACCGCCCCTTCTCTGACGCCTGACAACATCAGCGGCGCCGCATTATGGTTATCCAGCGGAGGGCAAATCGCTGAACGGGCGGGGAGACGAGCAGCCCGTTTTTCGGCAGCAGGCAGCCATGGCTCCAGCGGTAGCGGCCAGACATCCAGCACTTTTTCTGTCGCATCAGGACAATCCGCCGCAACGCGTTTGCCTTCTTTATCCAGCCAGACCGGGAAACGGATCCCACGAATACCTTCCTGTTCCGGCAGCAGCAGCGTAGGCGGTTCACTGCCTTCCAGCAGCCAGGTTGACAGCCGACGCCGACAGTTTTCGCTCCCTTCAGGCAGGGACTGGCCCCCCGGCCAGCAAATCACGCCCCGTCCTACGCTTGCGGGACGCGGATCGCGCGGCAGGCGCGCTTCATCCACCATCGAGCGGGACTGAAGCATGTTATTGACCTGATTCAGGAGCGGTACCGCGCTGGCGAAACCAAACTGCCCGGCAACGGGCGTGCCGTCCGGGCGTCCGGTCCAGATTCCGATGACATAGCGGGCATTCAGGCCGATGGCCCAGGCATCCCGGTAGCCATAGCTGGTGCCCGTTTTCCACGCCAGCGGCGCAACCTGGGGCAGCGCACTGTCCGGCAGGGGCTGTGCTTCATTAGCGAGAATGCGACGAATAATCCACCCCGCCCCCTGCGATAACAGCGGACGTTCGATCAGCGGATCGCCCGGCTGTAAACGCAGCCGGCCCGCCTTACCCTGACGCGCAAAGGCGCTATAGGCGGCAGCGATATCAGCCAGGCGTGCGCCTGCGCCCCCCAGGATCAGGGAGAGATTGGGCTGTGCCCCCGCAGGCAGAATGAGCGGTAATCCCGCGTTGCTCAGCATTCCGGCAAAACGTTTTGGGCCGTACGCTTCCAGAACCTGCACCGCAGGCAGGTTGAGGGAACGCACCAGGGCTTCGCTCATACTGACCGGCCCATGGAAGCCGCTGTCAAAGTTGCCGGGACGATAATCCCCCGTTTTTCTTGGAACATCCTGTAATAACGAAGCGGGATGGATCAGACCATCGTCCAGCGCCATGCCATAGATGAATGGTTTGAGAACCGATCCCGGCGATCGGATCGCATTGACCATATCTACGTGGCTGAAACGGCTGTCATCATTGATATCTACCGAGCCTACCCAGCCACGCACTTTCATGGATGTATGATCCACGACGATCATCGCCAGCGAACTGCGGGCGGGCAGGCGTGATTTCCAGTTCATTGCCAGCTCTTCAAGCTGTCGTTGCAATGCTGCATCCAGCGTGGTGACTATTTTTGTGTCACGACTTTTACTCAGCATCATGCGGGAAAAGAGCGGCGCCAGCTGCGGCATCTGCCGGGGGGCCAGCCAGACCGGCTCTTCACGGGACTCTTTCACCTGCTTCTCAGACCAGACGCCCTGAGTCAGCATGCGGTCGAGTACTTTGTTCCGCGCCGCTTCGGCACGTTCCGGCCAGCGGTCCGGGCGCAGACGGCTGGGTGCCTGCGGCAGCACTGCCAGCAGCGCCGCGTCGGAATAGCGCAGCTGAGACGGCGGTTTGCCAAGGTAAGTCCAGCTTGCCGCGCCCACGCCCTGCAACGTGCCGCCAAACGGGGCACGGTTCAGATACAGCGTCAGGATTTCACGCTTGGAGAGATGCCACTCCAGCTGCATCGCCCGCCACAGCTGACGAATTTTACCGCCAAAGGTTCGCGGATGCGGATCCAGAAGGCGTGCCACCTGCATGGTAAGCGTGCTCCCGCCAGAAACCACTCTCCCGGAGGTGAGATCCTGCCAGGCGGCACGCAGTACAGATAGCGGATTGACGCCCGGGTGATCCCAGAACCAGCGATCTTCATACTGGATCAGCGCCTCAAGATAGCGTGGGGAAACCTCTTTAATGGTAACCGGATAGCGCCAGATGCCTTCGCTGTCGGCAAAACGCCACAACGGAACACCCTGCTCATCCACCACCACTCGCGCAGGGTTGACCTCTTTCAGGGGCAACGGCCACACGCGGTCAGCGACGACAATCAGCCCCCCTGAAACGAGAAGCGCTCCCGCCAGCCACAGCCAGCGGGAGCGAATCAGGCGTGCTATCCGCATCTTACGGAACAACGATCAGCGGGCCACTGGCCGCCCCCGTTGCCCGCCACTGCGGAACGTACATGGACTCGACCATCGGAACAGGCACCTGGTAGGTTCCCGGCGTAACGGCACGGGCCAGGTAAACCAGCGTGACCGGCTGACCTTCATTGACCGGCACCGCGGCCACAAAGCGATCGTCGCGGAATTCCATGTGCTGAATATCAGACTGTTGCATCTGATTCAGCAGGTTTTGCACTTCACTGCCGCTGTCCTGCAAGCTGGCGCTGCTGCTCGCCAGATTCTGGTTTTCCAGCTCCAGACCTGCCGGGAGCAGATCCACCACCAGCGCATCCGGCACGTTCTGGCTGGCCTTCACTTCCAGCCATACCAGAACCAGTTCACCGCTCTTCAGAGAAGAGAGCGACTTGCTGCTGCCGTCTGTCGCCAGGATATGACGTTCAATCTGCAAGACATTAGAGGATGGCTGAGGCGCATACTCCGGATAGCCAGTAGTGTCCAGTCGTACCCACAGCGGCGTAGTGCCGGTATTCGTCATCTTCAACGCACCAATCTGATCGCCGTTCAGGTTTTCTACCTGCGCTTTATCACTGCTCTGGGTCTGTTCAGAGAGAGAGGTCGTTGCCTGCCACGCACCTGACAAGGTTTGCAGTGATCGTCCGGCCAGGAACAGCGCATTGCTCTCCTGGGTAGACAGCCAGCGCTGGCTGAACGCGTCTTCAGATAACGCGTTCAGCAGCCTGTTTTGCGCATCCGGCAGCAGCTTGTACTCTTCCAGCAGGGAGAGCATCAGGGCATTATCACGCAGCTGGCTGCCGTAATCCGCCATCCAGTTTCGGCTGTCGTTACGGGGTGTTTTGAGAGCCAGATCCAGCGCCTGCTGGCTGCGCGGTGCATCCCCCATCAGTTTGAGTGCCATGCCCAGCTGCATCAACGGAAGCCCGGAAGCAGCCTGAGCGTGGCGCTCCCAGATTTCACGCAGCGCACCGAGCGGCGCTTTTTGCTGACGCGCCAGCACCAGCGAAGCATACGCCTGGACAGCAAATTTGCTGGCCTGGGTGTCGTCGCTGTAGCGGATGGACATCATGCCCGGATCCTGTAAATAGCGCAGCAGTCGGCTGTTGGCGTTATTCACCGCCTCGGCAGGCACGCTGTAACCCTGCTCCCCTGCCCGCACCAGGAAGTCCGTGACATAGGCGGTCAGCCAGTACTCTTCCGGGCCGTTTTTATCCCACAAGGCAAAACCGCCATCGTCACGCTGCATTTGCAGCAGACGGGAGATCCCGATATCAATGGCCGCACGGCGTTTATCGTCGGTATCGCCTTTAATGCCCAGTGCCTTCAGCTGTGCCGCGTTGGTGTAGAGGGACGGGAACAGGCCGCTGGTGGTCTGCTCAAGACATCCATACGGATAGGCCTGAAGTTCACGTATGTAGCGCGCCAGGTTCAAAGGTGGTTTACCGCTGAGCAACAGTTGCCCCTGTAGCGTGGCAGGCGAGAAACCTTCGATATGCTGTGCTGGCGCACTCCAGGATTCGCCAGGATTCAGCATCGTGCCCGTATTCACGGTTTGCGCCGGGAATGCGGGACGCACGCCAATTTTCCAGCTCTTCTGCTGCGGCGCAAACGTCTCACCTGGGAGCTGAAGGCCCGTCACCTGAGCAGTCACTTCCCCATCGCCATAGCCCTCCAGGGCACGCACCGGTATAAACAGGGTGCTACGTGCGCCAGGCGGCAGCTTAACCGGCTCTGGCTGAGCACCTTCGAGCGACAACTTACCGGCTGCGGTTAACGTAATGCTCAGCGTTTGCGGCTGGTCAGTCAGGTTAGTCAGGTCCAGCGTCAGGCGGGAGGTATCGCCACTTGCGAGGAACCGCGGCGTGTTAAGCTCGGTGATAATCGGAGCCGCCACAATGATTTTGCTTTCGCTGCTGCCAAAATCGTCTTCCGTCCAGGCCTGCGCCATCAGACGCAGTTCACCGTTGAAATCGCCAATCGGCAGCGTGATGGTGCCTTCGCCGTTGGCATCAAGCGTAACCGGCTGCGCCTGCTGGGCAATAATGGTGACATGGTTCACCGGTGGCTTACCGCCGCGTTTCAGTTCATCGCCGTCTCCGCCAAAGCGCAGTGCGGCCAGACGTCCCTGACCTTCAATCACCTGGCCGTAAACATCATAGATGTCCGCGCCATAGCGCTTCTGACCGAAGAAAGCTTGCCACGGATCCGGCGTGACGTAGTCGGTAATGTTCAGCACGCCGCTATCGACAGCCGAGACCAGCACGTTCACCTTCTGTGGCACAGCCCCCTCTTTTACGCTGGCTTTCACTTTCACAGAAAGCGTCTGGTTCGGACGCATTTTTTGCGGGTTATCCAGTGCGATGTTCAGGCGACGATTTTCGTCCCCCATTGGCAGATGCAGCAGGCCAACCGCCCGTTTTGGCGTGGCGGATTTTGATTTATCGCCAGGACGAACCACCAGCGTGCTGAGATAGAGATCGTGACGTTTCCAGGCCTTGTCGACCGGGATAGCGAGATCCAGACCGTTAGCCGGTACGTCGATCTCTTTCCACCACAGCGGCCCTTCACTGGACTCGATCATCGCATAGCCCTTGCCTGCGGCCGGCGCGGCGATGTGCAGTTGGATGGTATCGCCTGGCTGATAGGATGGCTTATCCAGTTTCAGCGTCACGCGGTCAGGGCGCGCGGCCCCGGTGCCGTCGCTGTTATCCTGCCAGCTGTAGCCTGCCCAGAAGCGCACGCTGCTGACCATGTCATCAGGGGCTTTCACTTCCAGACGGTATGAGCCCCACTCCACCGGGAAGGTGACTTTACCGGTTTCATCGGCCTTGAGGTTTAGCTCCTGCTCGCCCTCAACCAGATCTTTTTGATCAAACTGAGACTGCCAGCCCTCACTCTCGGACCAGTTCCAGAAGTAGTCACGACGCTCGCGAATCAGTCGTACCTGTAATCCGGAAACGGCCTTTTTGGCTCCGCTGGCATCGGCATAGACGATGTCGAAGCTGGCGTTGCCGTTCTCGTCGACGATCGGCTGGTTGACGGTAGTATCGGTGCGGTAGTCGTAAACCGCCTTGCTGGCGAACTGAGGGCGAATACCCGGCAGCTCAGCCGCCGGCCAGATAGCCTGCTCAGCGCGTCGCGTTACCGGACGCCCACCTGATTCCAGCAGGCTGGCCTGCAAAATCAGTTGCAGCGGCGAGTGCGCCTCTTTCCACTGGCTTTCGGTGGTAACCTGTCCGCGCCCCTGTTCGTCCAGCGTAAGCTGCACTTCATCCAGGCTGCGGCTCAGGTTCTCCTCGGCAATATCACCGAACTGGAAGCCAGGCAGCGCAGGCACCGCGTCACGTAGCGGACGCAGGAAAAGCTGGCCTTGCAGAGAATTGCCGTTAGCTGGCGCGCCGTACAGGTAATAGCCCACAACGTTAAAGTCCACATCCTCCTGCGGGGAAACCGGCGTTTTTTGCCCTGTCAGATTCAGCGCCATACGCTCAGGCATAAAATCTTCGACGTGGAAATCCCACATGCGCTGCTGGTTATCCCCCGTATTCGCGCGAATATGCCACATGCCGGTCTGGGCGCCGCTATCAAGCGAATAGTTGAAGCGATAAAGGCCATTCTCAGGTTGCACAACGACCGTACGCGCCACCTGTCCGTCCGGACGCAGCACGTCAAGTTTTACCGGTTGATCGGGAAGCGGTTTGCCATCGCTGTCGCGAAGCAGGCCGTTAAGGATCACCGTTTCACCCGGACGATAGAGATCGCGCGGGCCAAACATAAAGAACTGTTTGCTGTAACCCGGGTTACCGGCGATATCAAACTCCGCCAGATCCAGCGCCGGAAGTTTGAGGTCAAGAAGCGTGGTCTGGCCATCTTTACTGGCAAGGATCAGCGCGGCTTCTTTATCGGTTTCCAGTTTCGCATGACCATCGGCGTCGCTGTTCGCCTCGGCCAGAGTCTGCCCTTTATCGTTCAGAAGGGTAATGGTCACGCCTGACTGCGCCGCACCGTTTTCAAGACTCTGGGTGAAGATGTCCAGGCGGTTATGATAACGGTGAGCGGACAGCCCAATATCACTTAAGGTAAAGAGCGTCGCGGCGTTACTGTAGTTATAGTGACCAGCCTGATTCATCACGGCGATATAGACGCCAGACTGCTGGAGCGGCTTAATATCTTTAAGCGGCAGGAGCAGTTTTTCACGCGTGTTGCGCGCCGGGTTGAGGTCGAAACGGCCGGTGTAGACCAGTTCCGCCATCTTCAGCAGGTTGTCAGATTCCCAGTTGGTCAGCGAGTTACGGTACTCCCACTGGCTGACAAACGAGGCCAGCGACTCCGGCTTAACGCGGTAGAAGTTCACGTCCACATTGTTGACGTTGAGCGCCATCACCGGCAACCCTTCCACCACTTTACCCGGCAGCAGCGATCCGCGGCTGGCGAATCCGACCGTCGGTTCAACATCCCGGGTGGTGATCGCTTTTTCATAGTCAATGCCGAATGTCGCTTTGTTCAGCGCCAGCAAATCACGTTCGACGGTGACAACCAGATTACGATTCGGCTCCAGATGGCGCAGGCGCAGCTCTTTCAGATTGGGGGCCAGTTCCCAGGCGCCGTCCACTTTGCCGCTTTTTTTATCCACCACATGTACCGTTTTCGCAAAATCCTGGCTGGGATCCAGCGGTACAGAGAAGGTCAGAACCAGCGTCGCGGCGCCGTCGAGTTGCACTTCCGAGGCATCCAGCAGCGTCAACGCCTTACCCTGACTCTGCGCGGCCAGCTTAGCCAGCTTTTCAGGATCCGGTGTCGCCGGGGTTTTCTTTTCTGATGCAGTAGACGCTGCGGGGGCAGCGGCCTGAGGTTTGTCGTCGCTGTTATCACAGCCGACAAGCGTAAAGGTGGTGAGCAGCGCGAGAGAGATCGCAGCTAAGCGAAACGGTTTCATCCTGTGTCCCTGGCCTGAGGGGCCTGTTGGTCATCGTCCGGATAAGTATTATCCGCAAGTTTCGTTAATACAAAAAGTCCAATTTTATAATCTGGAAAGCACCTCGCAGAATGGCATCACGCCGCTACGCCGTGATGGAACCGCGATCACAGCGCATAACGTTACATGTTACCTTTCACGTCATTTGTTTTTAAAACAAGAAGATAGCTGGATAAGCTCGCATCAGGCCTGCTAGTTTTATGACCATGACGCACCCTGAGTGCGCGGTTCAATAAGAGAGAAAGCCATGAAACGAGCCGTGAACGCCCTACAAAATTTCGGAAAATCACTTTACGGACCTGTACTTATCTTACCCATCGTAGGCCTGTTTATCGCCTTTGGGAATGTGCTGGGTAACGGCAATCTGGCCGAGTACCTGCCGTTTCTTGGCCACCCGCTGATCCAGAGTGTCGGCCAGCTGATCGCCAAGTCTGCCGTGTCGGTGCTGGTCAACCTGGCGCTGGTGTTTGCCGTTGGTATCCCCATTGGACTGGCAACCCGAGACAAAGGCTACGCGGCGCTGATTGGGCTGGTAACTTTTATCGTGTTTATCAATGCCATGAACGTGACGTTACAGCTTCAGGGGGAACTGGCCCCTGCGGAACAGATGAAAGCCGCCGGACAAAGCATGGTGCTGGGCGTCCAGGTGCTGGAAATGGGCGTTTTCGCCGGGATCCTGACCGGGGCGCTCTCCGGTTATCTGTACAACAAATATTCCGGTGTCCAGTTTAACGGCGCGATGGCGATTTACTCCGGCCACTGCTTTGTCGCGATTGTAATGCTGCCTGTCTCTATGCTGCTCGGCGTGATCATGAGCGAACTCTGGCCGTACGCACAGCATGGAATAAGCGCCCTGGCGCTGGCGATCAAAGGGTCCGGTCCGTTTGGCGTGGCGATCTACGGTTTCCTTGAACGCATTCTGGTGCCGACGGGCCTGCATCATCTGGTCTATACGCCGTTCCTGTATACCGAACTGGGCGGTACGCAGGAGGTGTGCGGTACGGCTTACCAGGGCGCGCGCAATATCTACTTCGCCGAGATGGCCTGCCCGGACGTGAAGCAGCTCAGCAGTACCGTGGTGTGGGATGCGCGCGGCATCAGCAAAATGTTTGGCCTGCCTGCCGCGGCGCTGGCGATGTATATGACCGCCAGGCCAGAGCGTAAAGCGGCGGCGAAAGCGATTCTGATCCCGGCGGCGCTGACCTCGCTGCTGGTCGGCGTAACCGAGCCGATTGAGTTCTCCTTCCTGTTTGTCGCCCCGCTGCTGTTCGTGGTGCATGCGGTGCTGACCGGTATCGGCATGATGCTGTTCTCGCTGTTTGGCGTTCACGCCATCGGCGCCAACGGGATTATCGATTTCATCCTCTACAACCTGCCGCTCGGCACGGAGAAGTCCAACTGGCCCATGTACATCGTGGTCGGGCTGATCATGTTCACTCTTTATTTCGTGGTATTCCGCTTCCTGATCCTGCGCTTCAACATGAAAACGCCGGGGCGTGAAGATGAGGACCAGGAGACACGCCTTTACAGCAAGCAGGAGTACCAGGCGAAGGGCAATAACGACGGGCTGGGCGAATCGATCGTTGTGGGTCTGGGCGGTCGGGAAAACATAGAGGTGGTGGATAACTGCTACACCCGCTTACGCGTCACGGTGAAGGACGTCGCCATCATCGACGAACCGCGCCTGAAAGCGACCGGCGCGAAAGGGATTATCAAACAAGGTAACAACGTTCAGGTGGTCTACGGGCTGCATGTCAAAAAAATGCGAGAAGCCGTTGAGACGTTTCTCTGAAAGGAGCTAAAGATGTTTACACCCCCATTTATTCTGTCGATTGCCGGCGGCGGTAGCACTTACACGCCAGGTATTGTGAAAAGCCTCATGGTGCGTCTGCACGATTTCCCTCTGGCAGAGATCCGCCTGTATGACATTGACGAGG
Organism: Enterobacter cloacae complex sp. SHL022; assembly: GCF_049237785.1. Classification (NCBI taxonomy): domain Bacteria; kingdom Pseudomonadati; phylum Pseudomonadota; class Gammaproteobacteria; order Enterobacterales; family Enterobacteriaceae; genus Enterobacter; species Enterobacter cloacae complex sp. SHL022. The sequence goes on from NZ_JBMKJH010000001.1 coordinate 859,060, forward strand.
CGCGCCAGAACACCATCGCGCCCGTGGTGGAGAAGGTTATTCGCGACCACAGCCAGAGCATCAAATTTACGGTCACCAGTGACCCGGAAGTGGCCTTTAGCGGCGCGCATTTTGTCTTCGCCCAGATGCGCGTCGGCCAGTACAAAATGCGTGAGCAGGATGAGAAGATCCCGCTGCGTCACGGCGTGGTGGGCCAGGAGACCTGCGGGCCCGGCGGGCTGGCATATGGCCTGCGCACGATCCTGCCGATGGTGGAGCTTATCGATCTGGTCGATCGCTACGCGCACGAGAAAGCCTGGATCGTGAACTACTCCAACCCGGCGGCGATCGTCGCGGAAGGCGTGCGCCGCCTGCGTCCGAACGCGAGGGTGCTGAACATCTGCGATATGCCGGTTGCCGCGATGCGCAATATGGGCGCCATTCTGGGCGTGGATCGTCATAAACTGGAAGTGGACTACTTCGGCCTGAACCACTTCGGCTGGTTTACCCGCGTGCTGGTGGACGGCGAAGACAAGCTCCCGGAGTTGCGTAAGCATATCGCGAAGTTTGGCCTGCTGACGGAAGATGCGGCTAAAACCGATCCGCAGCATTCCGATCCGTCGTGGGTGAAAACCTGGCGCAATATCAAGCCGATTATGGATAACTTCCCGGAGTACCTGCCGAACCCGTATCTACAGTACTACCTGATGCCGAACCAGATTGTGGAGCATCAAAACCCGGACTATACCCGCGCCAACGAAGTGATGAACGGGCGCGAGAAAAAGCTGTTCGCCGCCGCCGAAGAATATCAACGCACCGGAATTTTACCGGATGCCTTCCACGTGGGCGTCCACGGTGAATTTATCGTTGACGTCGCCTGTTCGCTGGCGTTCAACCTGCGAAGCCGCCATCTGGTGATGGTGGAAAACCGCGGGGCGATTACCAACCTGCCGTACGATGCGGTGGTGGAAGTGCCTGCCTATATCACCTCCGAAGGGCCGGAGCCCGTCCGCGTGGGTCAGGTGCCGCTGTTCCACCAGACGCTCCTGCAACAGCAGCTGGCCTCTGAACAGCTGCTGGTTGAGGCAACCATCGAAGGCAGCTACGAGAAAGCGTTGCAGGCGTTCACTCTGAACCGCACCGTGCCGACCATGGAGCACGCGAAAGCGATTCTGGATGAGATGATCGAAGCCAACCGCGACTACTGGCCTGCGCTGCAAAAGGCCTGGCAGGACGGTGAAGCGGTGAAAAAATAGGGGCTTGCTCGCGAGTTGAACGTGGTGAGCTTGTCGGTGTCAGAAAAAACACCGATAATCCTTTTTTACGGAAAAGAATGGAGGCAACCATGTCCACCTCATATTTTGTCGCTGCCGACTGGCTGATTGAGCACGGCGACGACCCGGAAGTTCAGATTATCGACGCGCGCATGGCCCCTCCGGGCCAGGAGCATCGTGACGTTCCCGCTGAATACCGGGCAGGGCACCTGCCTGGCGCGGTATTTTTTGATATCGAAGCCCTCTCCGATCACACCTCTTCCCTGCCGCACATGCTGCCTCGCCCGGAAGCGTTTTCCGTGGCGATGCGCGAGCTGGGCATCAGCAAAGATAAACATCTTGTTGTTTACGATGAAGGTAATCTGTTTTCCGCGCCGCGAGCGTGGTGGATGCTGAAAAACTTCGGCGTGGAAAAGGTATCGATTCTGGCGGGCGGACTTGCAGGCTGGAAGCGCGACGAACTACCGCTTCAGCAGGGTGACGTCACGCTGCCGGAAGGGGAATTTGATGCCACGTTTGACGCTAATGTGGTCAAGCGCCTGACCGACGTGCTGGTCGTGAGCCACGAAAACACGGCGCAAATCGTCGATGCGCGTCCCGCTCCACGTTTCAACGCAGAAGCGGACGAGCCGCGACCGGGACTGAAACGCGGCCATATCCCGGGGGCGCTGAACGTGCCGTGGGGCGATCTGGTGTTTGAAGGCGAGCTGAAAACCACCGATGAATTGCGTGCCATTTTTGAACGTCAGGGCGTGGATTTGCATCGTCCGGTTATTGCCAGCTGCGGCTCCGGCGTAACGGCCTGCGTGGTGATCCTGGCGCTGGCAACCCTTGACGCAAATGACGTGACCCTGTACGACGGCGCCTGGAGTGAATGGGGTGCACGAGACGATCTGCCGGTTGAACCGGCGAAATAATGGATAACCGCCTGGCAACGCTGTTAACGCGCGGGTCGTCGCTGACCCGCGCGGAGTATCGCGTCCTCGCCCACCTCACTGAGCATCCATTGCTGGTGGGCAACATCACGGTGCGCGAGCTGGCGCAGGCGACATTTGTCTCTACCGCGACGATTATGCGGCTGTGCCAGAAGCTGGGGTTTAGCGGCTTTAGCGAGTTTATCTGGCACTGCAAGCAGCTGCTTTCTGACACGCCGCATATCACCGTACAGCCTGAGCAACATGCGGAAATGCCCGCGCTTTTTACCCGGTTCGTTGCCAACTATCAGCAGACCTTCCAGTGGGTCACTCAGGACAAACGCCAGCAGTTTGCCAGCCTGCTGCGCCAGAAAGAGAGCTTCTTTCTCTACGGTGCCGGGTTTTCGTACCTTTTTGCCGAGTACCTGACCAAGAAGTTGCAGGTGCTGGGAAAAACGGCCTTCATCTCCGGGGCGGGAGACAGCCGGAATATTTTTCTCAGCAACGCCGCGCGCTATCAGGTGTTTATTGCCGTTTCACGCAGCGGCGAAACGGAGCAGGTACTGGATAAAGCGCGGATCGCCAAAAACGTCGGCATGACGATCGTCGCGTTTACCCGCGCGTCGGCCAATACGCTGGCGGGTATGGCGGACGTGCATTTTGCTCTCTATGACGAAGCGGTACATTTCGCCGCCGAAGCCGCAGGTGTGACGTCGTTTGAGTCGAATCTGGTGCTGCTGATGGATTTACTGCTGCTGGAAGCAACGGGGTGAAGATCACCCCGCCGTAATCAGATAATGCGGTTGGTCTTGAGATCGCGCAGGAAGCCACCCCAGCGACGCTCGTAGAACGGAGTGATGTGCTCGGTAATAAAGTGGCTGATCCCCTTCTCACCTTTCTTCACCTGACAGATATCAATCGGCTCATCGCCCGGCAGGGTGTCGGTCGCCACGCTTCCCGCCGCCTGGATGATCTCGTCGATATCGCCGTCGGCCTCAATCCCTATCAGCAGAACAGGCTTTTCGTCAGCGCTCTCTTTGATGGAGCAGAGAAACGCGCGTTTTACCGGCTTGATGGTTTTAAACAGCGTGGTCAGGGAGTCAATCATCTGCGCGGGCGGCTCGGCCACTTCAGACAGCAGCAGCGTTTCGCCCCCTTCCAGCACCTCCTGAGTGCTGAGCGGGTTGCCCTCGTCACCAATCAGGTGGCTGATTTCGCGCGGAGTAAACTCTTTCCCGGTCGGCAGTTTGGCGTTGAGGAACAGCGTCTGCCCCAGGGTCATTTCGAACAACGTGCGCACCGGCATCACCACGAACGCCTGTTCGTCTTCTACCGCTTCCTGCAAGGCCTCGAGCGAAGTAAAGAACGGGATCACCGACGTGCCGTCGTCTTTCTCCCAGTGCAGCAGATCCAGCGCGCTGTCTTCGACAACCTGCTCCCCTTCCGCTGCGGTGCCCGGCACCCAGACGGTGGATTCCAGCAGCGTGCGGAAAAAGGCCGGACGGTGGGCGGGCTCGGTCGCCGCCTGCTCCAACAGGGTTTCTAATTCGTTTTTGGTTTCTGACATAACAATTCCAGATGTCGAATTTCCCCCTCACCCCTGCCCTCTCCCATGGGGAGAGGGTTAGGGTGAGGGCAAAGAGCATTACTCAGCCGTCAGCAGGTTCGCTACGGTACGCACGCCCAGACCGGTCGCACCCGCAGACCACTGCTCAACCGCCGCTTTACGGTAGGTTGCGGAGCAGTCAATGTGCAGCCAGCCTTCATGGTAGTTCTCAACGAAGTGAGACAGGAAGCCTGCTGCGGTGCTTGCCCCCGCCGGGTACGCTGCGCTCGCGGTGTTGTTCAGCTCGGCGAAGTTAGACGGCAGCTGGCTGCGGTGGAACTCGGCCAGCGGCAGACGCCAGAACGGTTCGTTTTCCGCCGCCGCGCTGGCCAGCAGGCGAGCGGCCAGCTTGTCGTCGAAGCTGAACAGGGCGTGATAGTCGTTACCCAGGGCAGTTTTCGCCGCGCCAGTCAGGGTCGCCATGTCGATAATCAGCTCCGGCTTCTGCGCAGAGGCGTCGATCAGGCCATCGGCCAGCACCAGACGGCCTTCGGCGTCGGTGTTCATCACCTCAACGTTTTTACCGTTGCGGTAGCGAATGATGTCACCCAGCTTGAAGGCGTTGCCGCTCACCATGTTATCCGCGCAGCACAGGTAGAGCTTCACGCGCTTGTTCAGGCCGCGGGTGATAGCGAAGGCCAGCGCGCCGGTAATGGTCGCCGCGCCGCCCATGTCGGACTTCATGGAGTCCATGAATGCGCTCTGCTTCAGGCTGTAGCCGCCGGTGTCGAAGGTGATGCCTTTCCCGACCAGACAGGCAAAGACCGGCGCTTCTTTGTCGCCGGTTGGGTTGTAGTCCAGCGCCAGCAGGACCGGAGGACGCTCTGAGCCACGGCCCACGGTGTGGATACCCATGTAGTTCTGCTCGCGCAGGTCTTCCCCTTTAGTGATGCGGTAGGACATCTTTTCGCCCGCCACACCGCACAGCAGGTCAACGGCGCGCTGCGCCAGCTGTTCCGGCCCCAGCTCTTCCGCCGGTGCGTTAATGGTGTCGCGCACCCAGTCGATAATGTTCAGGCGGCTTTCCAGCTCTTTCTGACCGGCTTCGTCGAGGTTCGCCCACTCAATTTGACGGGTGCCTTTCGGCCCTTTGTAGCCTGCCCAGAACGCCCAGCTGCGGTCGGTGTCCCAACCTTCCCCTTCCAGCGACACATGCTTAATGCCAAGGCCGTCAATCTTACGCGCGGCGCGCTGGATCAGGCCCAAATCATCGTTGCCCGTCAGGTGCAGGGTAATGCCGTCGTTATTAATGCTGTAGGTGGCTTTCTCGCCCCAGCGCGCGTCGGCAGGCTGATTCGAGAGCGTAATCTTCATCGCTTCGGTCATTTTATTTTTCCTTATTAGCAACTAGCAAACGGGCCGCCTGAAGGCAGCCCGTTTTGTTATTTATTCTGCTTCATCTAACCAGACTAACAGAATCGCCTCCAGAATTTTTTCATTGGATGCGTTGGGATCGTCGTCGAAATCCTCTAAATCGCAGATCCACTGATGCATGTCGGTGAATCGTACGGTCTTCGGATCGAGATCCGGGTTCGCGTCGTAGAGCGCTTCGCCGATTTCACGGCTGTCTGTCCACTTCAGTCCCATATTAATGCTCGCGTGCGTGGTTGATGGTGTAGCGTGGGAACTCCACGACCAGATCTTCATCGGTCACCGCGGCCTGGCAGCTTAAGCGGCTGTCTGGCTCCAGACCCCATGCTTTATCCAGCATGTCGTCTTCGTCTTCGGTGCTCTCGGCGAGAGAGTCGAAACCTTCACGCACGATGCAGTGGCAGGTGGTGCAGGCACAGGATTTTTCACAGGCGTGTTCCACTTCGATACCTGCACGCAGGGCTACATCGAGAATGGTTTCACCGGTCTTCGCTTCCAGAACAGCGCCATCCGGACAGAGGTCCGCATGAGGCAAAATTACAATCTTTGGCATATTAAACCTCGTCCACGGACTGGCCTTTCAGCGCGACGCGGACAGATTTGTCCATGCGGCGAGCAGCGAAGTCCTGGGTTTGTTTATCAACGTTTTTAATGGCTTCTTCTATCGCGTCAGCGTCATTGCCTTCGGCCACGGCGCTTAAGCGCGCGGCAGCGTCGTCAATCACCTGGCGCTCAGCGGCGCTTAACAGCGCGGCGTCGGCAGCGAGCGCGCCGTTCAGGCTTTCCAGCACGCGTGCGGCTTCAACTTTTTGTTCCGCCAGCATACGCGCCTTCACATCCTGCTCGGCGTAGCTCATTGAGTCCTGAATCATGGAGGCGATTTCGCCATCGGTCAGGCCGTAGGACGGCTTAACCTGAATAGACGACTCGATACCGGTCGATTTTTCCATCGCCGTGACGCTCAGCAGGCCGTCCGCATCCACCTGGAAGGTGACGCGAATATGCGCCCCGCCCGCAGGCAGCGCTGGAATTCCGCGCAGCGCAAAGCGCGCGAGAGAGCGGCAGTCCTGCACCAGCTCACGCTCGCCCTGCATCACGTGGATGGACATCGCGGTCTGGCCGTCTTTGAAGGTGGTGAACTCCTGCGCGCGCGCCACCGGAATGGTGGTGTTACGCGGAATGACTTTCTCCACCAGGCCGCCCATGGTTTCTAAACCCAGAGACAGCGGGATGACGTCCAGCAGCAGCATTTCGCTGTCCGGCTTGTTGCCAACCAGAATATCGGCCTGGATAGCGGCGCCGACGGCAACCACTTTGTCCGGGTCGATAGAGGTCAACGGCGTGCGGCCAAAGAATTCGCCCACGCGCTCGCGCACCAGCGGCACGCGGGTTGAGCCGCCAACCATGACCACTTCCAGCACCTCGTTAGCCTCAACGCCCGCATCTTTCAATGCGCGACGGCAGGCCAGCAGGGTACGCTTAACCAGAGGCGCAATCAGTTCTCTGAACCGATCGCGGGTAATCTCACCCTGCCAGCCTGCGACGTTCACGCTGACGGACTGTGCATCGCTCAGGGCGATTTTGGCGTCGATGGCCGCATCCAGCAGTTCACGCTGCACGCGCGCATCGCTGCGATCGCTGATGCCCGCCTGCTCGCGGATGTAATCTGCCAGCAGATGGTCGAAGTCATCGCCGCCGAGCGCGGAATCCCCGCCGGTCGCCAGCACTTCGAACACGCCGCGGCTAAGGCGCAGGATTGAGATATCGAACGTCCCGCCGCCGAGATCGTAAACCGCGATCACCCCTTCCTGACCGGAGTCGAGGCCGTAGGCAATCGCCGCCGCCGTCGGTTCGTTCAGCAGACGCAGCACGTGCAGGCCCGCCAGACGCGCGGCGTCTTTGGTGCCCTGACGCTGTGCATCATCAAAGTAGGCAGGAACGGTGATCACCACGCCGTCCAGATCGCCGCCGAGCGTGGCCGTAGCACGCTCCGCCAGCGCTTTGAGGATGTCAGCAGAAACACGAATCGGGTTCAGCAGACCGGCCGCGGTCGCAATCATCGGCAGGCCGTTTTCACTGGCCTGCAGCTGATACGGCAGATGCGGGTAACGGGTCTGGATATCAGCCAGCGAGCGGCCCATCATGCGCTTAACCGAGCTGATGGTATTGGCCGGATCGCGCGCGGCGTTAGCGCGGGCATCAAACCCGACCGCGTGACCCTGCTGCTGGTAGTGGACTACGGAAGGCAGCAGATGGCGCCCCTGCTCGTCAGCCAGCGTTTCCGCCTGGCCGCTGCGCACGGTCGCCACGAGGGAATTGGTGGTGCCCAGGTCAATACCGACCGCCAGACGACGCTGGTGCGGTGCGGCACTTAAGCCAGGCTCACTAATTTGTAATAAGGCCATAATTGCTTCCGAAATTAAAAATCGAGCAGCTTTTCTTCGAGTTGTTCAGCACTGCTTCGCAGTTTATCGAGAAAACGGAGTTTGCGCACAGTGTCTGCCGCCACGTCCCAGGTCTCGTTGTTCAGTTGCTCCACCATCTGCTGATGGCGGGTATCGAACATACCCTTTACGCGCATGATAAAGCTTTCCAGGCGCGCTTCGTCTTTAGCCTGTTCAATTTCATCCAGCTCTTCGCGCAGCTCCAGCTGTTCCATCAGAAAGGCGGTGTCGCGCACGGTATGCTGTTCGCTCGCCAGATCGAAACCGTGAAGCGAGAGCAGATATTCTGCACGCGCCAGCGGATGACGCAGCGTTTGCCAGGCCTGGTTGATGGTGGCGGAGTGTGATACCGCAGCCAGTTGCTCTGCCTGCGTCCCGCTGGCGAATTTATCCGGATGGTACTGACGCTGGAGATCCTGAAAACGGACCGTCAGCGCCTGGAGATCGATCGGGTATTGAGCGGGTAGTCCGAAGAGAGTGAAGTAATCCATAACAATCTCAGGGGTAGCCTGTTAGAACAAACCCCACGCGTAGCAAAGCCACGGTGGGGTTTCGGATGACGCGCGGTTAAACGTGGAAGCTTTCGCCGCAACCACACTCGTCTTTGACGTTCGGGTTCGTGAATTTGAACCCTTCGTTCAGGCCTTCTTTTACGAAGTCCAGCTGAGTGCCGTTGAGGAATTGCAGGCTTTTGCCATCGACCACCACCTTCACGCCCTTGTCTTCAAACACGGTGTCATCAGACGCCGGTTCGTCAACAAACTCCAGTACGTAAGCCATACCAGAACAGCCGGAGGTACGTACGCCCAGTCGCAGGCCAAAGCCTTTACCACGGTTCGCCAGAAAAGAGCTTACTCGCGCGGCAGCGCTGTCGCTAAGGGTAATCGACATACTCAAACCTCAATTATTTTGCTTCACGTTTGCTTTTGTAATCCGCAATGGCGGCTTTGATCGCGTCTTCTGCCAGAATTGAGCAGTGAATTTTCACCGGCGGCAGTTCGAGTTCTTCAGCAATATCCGTGTTCTTGATTGCCTGTGCTTCGTCCAGAGACTTGCCCTTCACCCATTCGGTGACCAGGGAGCTGGACGCGATAGCAGAACCGCAGCCGTAGGTCTTGAAGCGCGCGTCTTCAATGATACCTTCATTGTTGACTTTGATCTGCAACTTCATCACGTCGCCACATGCTGGTGCACCGACCATGCCGCTACCAACAGATTCGTCGCTGTTGTCAAAAGAGCCAACGTTGCGCGGGTTTTCGTAATGATCGATGACTTTTTCGCTGTATGCCATGATTGAATTCTCCTTATGTACCGATTAGTGATGTGACCATTCAATGCTGTTCAGATCCACGCCCTGCTTGAACATTTCCCACAGTGGAGAAAGGTCGCGCAGACGGCCGATGGAGTTACGAACCAGCTTGATGGTGTAGTCAATCTCTTCTTCGGTAGTAAAACGACCTAAAGAGAAACGGATAGAGCTGTGTGCCAGCTCGTCAGTCATACCCAGCGCGCGCAGCACGTAGGATGGCTCCAGGCTTGCAGAGGTACAGGCAGAGCCGGAAGAAACGGCCAGGTCTTTCAGCGCCATGATCAGCGACTCGCCTTCAACATAGTTGAAGCTGACGTTGAGGATGTTCGGCGCGCCCTGCTCGAGATCGCCGTTCAGATACACTTCTTCCATATCTTTCACGCCGTCCCACAGACGGTTACGCAGCGTGCGCAGGCGTGCCATCTCGGTTTCCATCTCTTCTTTTGCAATGCGGTAGGCTTCGCCCATGCCCACGATCTGGTGAACAGGCAGCGTACCGGAACGCATGCCGCGCTCGTGACCGCCGCCGTGCATCTGTGCTTCGATGCGGATACGTGGCTTACGACGAACGTACAGCGCGCCGATACCTTTCGGACCATAGATTTTGTGACCGGAGAAGGACATCAGGTCCACTTTCAGCTGGCTCAGGTCGATAGGCAGTTTGCCCACGCTCTGGGTCGCGTCCACGTGGTAGATGATACCGCGCGCGCGGCACATTTCGCCGATGGTCGCGATGTCTTGTACCACGCCGATTTCGTTGTTGACGTGCATGATGGAGACCAGAATGGTGTCATCACGCATCGCCGCTTCGAGCTCTTTCAGATCGATAATGCCGTTGCTCTGTGGCGCCAGATAGGTGACTTCGAACCCTTCACGCTCCAGCTGACGGCAGGTGTCCAGCACGGCTTTGTGTTCGGTTTTGCTGGTGATGATGTGCTTGCCTTTTTTCTGATAAAAGTTGGCTGCACCCTTGATCGCCAGGTTGTCGGATTCGGTCGCACCGGAGGTGAAAACAATTTCACGCGGGTCGGCACCGACCAGGTCAGCAATCTGATTACGGGCGATATCAACCGCCTCTTCAGCATGCCAGCCAAAACGGTGTGAACGGGAAGCTGGGTTACCAAAGTTTCCGTCCAGGGTCAGACACTGCATCATTTTCTCGGCAACACGCGGGTCCACCGGCGTGGTTGCGGAGTAATCGAGATAAATCGGTAATTTCATTGCTCTATAAACTCCGTACATCGCTTCAATGCAAGGAATCAGGCAACCGGCTGGATGTACGACCGAGTACGCGGGGTGTGACCACCCCGGCCTGATTCTGAATACTTATCTTTTTAATTACGCGCGCAGTTTAACGTCGATGGCGTCCTGCGTGCGGGTGCTGCGCTGTGAATCCTGACTATGCTGACGACCAGAGACATCCAGAACTTCCTGGTTATTCACCAGCTCACCGAGGGTGATGTTGTTCAGGAAGCCGGTCAGACGGTCGCTCAGATCGCGCCACAGCGCGTGGGTCAGGCATTTATCGCCGCCCTGACAGCCGCCTTTACCCTGGCAACGGGTCGCGTCAACGGATTCGTCAACCGCGCTAATCACTTCACCAACCGCAATACTGCCCGCGTCTTTACCCAGCAGATAACCGCCGCCCGGGCCACGAACGCTGGACACCAGTCCATTTTTACGCAGTCTGGAGAACAGCTGTTCCAGGTAAGAGAGGGAGATCCCTTGTCGTTCAGAAATATCAGCCAACGGAACCGGGCCCGCTTCGGAGTTGAGCGCAACGTCCAGCATCGCGGTCACGGCATAACGCCCTTTAGATGTCAGTCTCATGTCTTACTTAACCTCAAACTCGCCCCTGCCCGGGGTTTTTTATTGTAAAATGGGGGTATTGCATAGCAGGGCCAAGTCTGACATTCCTGACTAAATTGGTCAACTATTTACTTGACTGTTTTAGTCAGGTATTTAACCTTCTGTGCCTTCATAATATAGGTGCGGCCTGATGCCCTCACCCCAGCCCTCTCCCACGGGGAGGGGGGAAATCGACACTACGCTTTGTTCTTCTGCTCAATCGACGCCAGAATCCCGCGCAGAATGTTCAGCTCCTGGCTTTCCGGGCGGGCGCGGGTGAACATACGGCGCAGCTTGTTCATCACCTGACCCGGGTGGCCTTCACGGATAAAGCCGGTTGAGAGCAGCGTCTGCTCCAGATGACCGTAGAAGCGCTCCAGATCGTCCACCAGCGGGTAGGCCGTCTCTTCTTTAGGTTCGACCGGTTTCTCCTGCGTCGCCAGCCATGCCATGCGCACTTCGTAGGCAATGACCTGCACCGCCATCGCCAGGTTCAGCGAGCTGTATTCCGGATTGGCGGCAATCGCCACGTGGTAGTGACACTTCTGTAGTTCCTCGTTGGTCAGGCCAACGCGTTCACGACCAAACACCAGCGCAACCGGCGCCTGTTCCGCTTCTGAGATACTTTTCAGGCCGCATTCGCGCGGGTCCAGCATCGGCCAGGGCAGCGTACGGGAGCGCGCGCTGGTCCCCACCACCAGACTGCAACCGGCCAGGGCTTCGTCCAGGGTGTCCACGATCTGCGCATTCCCGATCACGTCGCTGGCGCCGGCCGCCAGAGCAATAGCCTGAGAGTCTGGTTTCACCAGCGGATTAACCAGCCACAGGTTCGTTAAGCCCATGGTTTTCATAGCGCGGGCCACAGAGCCCATGTTGCCGGTGTGCGATGTTTCGACCAGCACGATTCGAATGTTTTGCAGCATAATTTTTAGATGTCTGGATTCAGTGTCTGAAGAATATTCGGGCATATTATCATAAACGAGAGACATAATCCGATCCCGCTGCTATACTCTGCGCCGATTTTCCTGTTCTTTAACATCCAGTGAGAGAGACCGATGCATCCGATGCTGACCATCGCCGTGCGCGCAGCGCGCAAGGCGGGTAATGTAATTGCCAAACACTACGAAACCCCAGACTCCGTAGAAACCAGCCAGAAAGGCAGCAATGATTTCGTGACGAACGTCGATAAAGCCGCAGAAGCGATTATTATCGAAACGATCCGCAAATCTTACCCGCAGCACACCATCATCACCGAAGAAAGCGGTGAACATGAAGGTACCGATCAGGATGTTCAATGGGTTATCGATCCACTGGATGGCACCACCAACTTCGTCAAACGCCTGCCACACTTCTCTGTGTCTATTGCAGTACGCATCAAAGGCCGTACTGAAGTCGCTGTTGTTTACGATCCAATGCGTAACGAACTGTTCACCGCAACCCGCGGTCAGGGCGCGCAGCTGAACGGCTACCGTCTGCGTTGCAGCAATGCACGCGATCTCGACGGCACCATTCTGGCGACTGGCTTCCCGTTCAAGGCGAAGCAGCACGCAACCACCTATATGAATATCCTGGGCAAGCTGTTCACCGAATGCGCGGACTTCCGTCGCACTGGCTCTGCTGCACTGGATCTGGCCTACGTGGCGACCGGCCGCGTTGACGGTTACTTTGAGCTGTCACTGAAGCCGTGGGACTTCGCGGCGGGCGAGCTGATCGCACGTGAAGCTGGCGCGATTGTTTGCGACTTCACCGGCGGCCATAACTATATGTCTACCGGCAACATCGTTGCAGGTAACCCGCGCGTTGTTAAAGCCATGCTGGCAAACATGCGTGATGAACTGAGCGATGCGCTGAAGCGTTAATTCAGTCTGTTAAGCCCGGTGGCGCTACGCTTACCGGGCCTACAACACGCCTCAGATACGGCTAGAAAGGCCGCAACCCCCTTCCCACCGGCAGCGCGCTCATCCACATCGTGACCGCAGCCACCAGCAGAATCACCCCGCCCGCCAACGCAAGCGTCGTCCAGCCAACCTGTCGCCACAATACCGGCGTTTTATTGCCGCTGAGTTTTACCGCCAGCTGACGGAAGCTGTGCACCAGCAAGGCTAACGAAGAGATCGTCAGAGACGTTCCCGCCGCCATCGCCAGCGCCGAGAGCATGCCCCAGCCAAATACGCCTGTCACTTTGCTGAACAACAGCACCATGATTGCGCCCGAGCACGGACGCATCCCCATTGAGAGCACAATCATCAGACGCGCACGCCAGTCGTCACCATTCTGTAATTGTTCCTGCGTCGGCAGATGCTGATGCCCGCACCCGCAGTTTTCATGGTGAACGTGATGCGGCGTAAAGGCTTTGAATTTTGGTTTTTGCAGCAACGCGCGCAATTTTTTCAGCGCCCGCCAGCAGAGGATCAACCCCAGCACGCCTACCAGCGCGTAACTCCCCTTCTCCAGCCAGAAGCTGCTCATATGCAGCTGGCGAGCCGGCAGTTGTAGCAGCGAGAGGACGACCACGACCAGCGCAATCGCCACACCGCCCTGAAGTAAAGAAGAAGCCAGCGTCAGGCCGATACTCGATTTCAGCTTCGACGGATGCGTAGCAAGCCAGGTCGTGATGACAATTTTGCCGTGCCCCGGTCCCAGGGCATGCAGCACGCCATAGATAAAGCTGAACGCCAGAAGAGCGCCGCCCGCTTTGGTCGGATTTTCCGCCACGGCTTTCAGCAGCACGCTCATCTGCTGATTAACTTCCCGCTGCCAGAGGACGCTTTTCACCATCACCTGCGGCCATGCCTGCCACAGCCAGAGCGCGCCGCCAACCGCTAACAACAAAAAGAGCGCCAGAGGCCAGAGGTGCAGCCAGCGACGCGGCTTACTGACGGGAGAGGAGATCACTGACATTGTAACGTCACCTCCTGCGCGAACTGTTTACCCAGCTCCATGTCCTCAGGCGGGGCATCTGCTTTATCCAGCGAGATCGCAAAGTTCAGCGTCTCTTCGCTGGGTTTAGGGGTGTGCACGCCAATTTTGCAGCTTTTTTGCAGCGCGTCCGGCAGCCGTACGTCGCTATCATTGTCATAGCGCATGTCGACATAATAGGTAGGGTCAAACGTGGAAAACGTGTACTTCTGCCCGGCCAGCGGCTGAGGATGCGCCAGCGGAAGCACGAACGTCAGCACCGCCTGATGACCTTCGCGGGTCATGCCGTACTCTGTGGGACGGTTAAGAAATTTGACCTTTTGTCCGTTGTGCCAGAACTCGGTGAAGTAGTGCTGACCCAGCACGTTGGCCATCACCTCCGCCGCCAGCTTTTTCCAGATCTCATCGCCGGGCTTTGCGTTTCCGGCATCGTACAGCAGGTCGGCGGAGATGATTTCATCCATCGTCCAGTGCATCTTCAGGCCACTGAGCTGCGTGCCGTCCGTCACCAGTTCGGTTTTCAGGCTGATAAAACTGTGAGGATGTGCGCCGGCGGCGAAAGTGAAAACCGCCAAAAATAACGCTACCGCGCTTTGTTTAACTATTTGCATCTGTTCCTCACGTCAAAAATTCTGTGATGTTCGCCAGCAATCCTGAGTGAAAGGCCTGCCGGTGCGCTTTTCAGCGCCCATCCTTTAGCTATTCTTATCAAACATTCACACTGGATACCCGACAGATGATGACGACGCTTGAAATTCCATCTGTGCTTTCCAGTTCGCAGCGCCGCTGCCAGGTGCTTTTGATGCTTTACCTGCCCGATGCTGCCATCACCGCACAGAGCATAATCGCTGCCAACGGCGTGGACGACGTCATGGCACGGCAAGATATAGCCGAGACGCGCGATGAAATCCAGCGCTATCATCGGCTTGATATCGTCACGCACCATGATGGCTGCTACCGAATTGAGGGTTCCGCCCTTAATCAACGTTTGTGCCTGCTGCACTGGCTGCGCAGGGCGCTTCGGCTCTGTCCACATTTTGTCGCCCAACAGTTTACCCCTGCCTTAAAAACCGCGCTCAAACAGCACGGCATTGCCCGCCCGCTTTATGACGATGCGAACCTTCGGGCGCTTATCAACTTTTGTGCGCGCAAGCTTCAGCGCCAGTTTGAGTCCCGCGACGTACAATTTTTACAGCTCTATCTGCAATATTGTCTGATTCAGCATCATCTGGGCAATACGCCGGAGTTTTCGCCCGTTCAGCGCAGCTGGACGCAGTCCCGAGGGGAATACTTTACGGCGCAGGAAATTGTCCGCCACTGGAAACGGCGCGTCCCGCAGGGAACGCACAGCGATGAACAGCTGTTCCTGGCGCTGCTGTTTATGATGCTTCGCACACCCGACCCGGTGATGGATAAACACCAGCAGGATCAGCGCCTGCGTCGCGCCATCGTGCGTATGATTGCCCGTTTCCGGGCACAAACCGGGATGAACTTCAGCGATGAGCAAGGTCTGACCGATCAGCTTTATATCCATCTGGCTCAGGCGCTGGACCGCTCCTTATTTGACATCGGCATCGACAACAGTCTGCCGGAAGAGATCCACCGTTTATACCCCCGGCTGCTGCGCACCACTAAAGAGGCGCTGTTTGAGCTGGAAGCCGAATTTGGTCTGCGATTCTCCGGTGAAGAGATGGCTCTGGTGGCGGTGATTTTTGGTGCCTGGCTGATGCAGGAGACCGATCTGCATGAAAAACAGGTGGTCCTGTTAACGGGGGAAGATAAAGCCTGTGAAGAATTAATTGAGCAGCAGCTTCGCGAGCTGACGCTGCTGCCGCTCAATATTCGTTATCTTAGCCTGGAGGCGTTTAAGAAGGAGGGCGCGCCCCGCGAGGCGGCGCTGGTTATTACGCCTTATCCAACCGCCCTGCCGCTGTTCTCGCCGCCGCTCATTCATGCCGTTGAGACCCTGAACACGCAGCAGCAGGAACACATTCGCGTAATGCTCGAATCGTAGTTACGTGCGAGCAGCGACTTTAGGGCGAATAACGATGGCCGGTAAAGCGACCAGCGCCATCACCCAGAACACACCGTGCCCCAGGTGCTGATAGAGGAAACCGGCAAATACGGTCATCACCGCAATACTGCCGCCCATCGCCACCGCTGAATAGACCGCCTGAAGACGAATAACGTCCCCACCCTCTCGCGCCGCGATGTAGCGCATCGCCGCCAGATGGCAGACGGTGAAGGTTCCGCAGTGCAGAATTTGCGCCACAATCAGCCACGGCAGCTCCGTCGTCCAGCCCATGATGCCCCAGCGCGCCACGCCGCACACGGCGGAAAGCAGCAGCAGGTCACGCGCCCCGAAACGACGGAACAGTTTTTGGCTCAGCGCGAAGATAATAACCTCCGCCACCACGCCGAGCGACCACAGGTAGCCTACCGCAGAAGCCGAGTAACCCGCCCCCTGCCAGTAGATGGCGCTGAAGCCATAATAGGCCGCATGCGCCCCCTGAAGCAGACAGACGCAGGCCAGGAAACGCCAGCTTTGCGCCACCAGAGAGCGCCAGGCGGGCCAGCCGGCGCTCTCCTGATGGCGGCTTTCGCCCTGCGGCATCACCGACGGACGCAGCAACATACCGAGCAGCATTGAGGCGATGCCGAGCGTTAGCAGCGCCAGAATGGCACGATAGTCATAGAGGCTGACCAGTTTCCCGACCAGCGCAGAGCCGATCACGAAGGCAATCGATCCCCACAGGCGCACGCGGCCATAGTCCATGGTGATCTGCTTTTGCCAGGTGTTCGCCAGGGCATCCGTCAGCGGCACCAGCGGGGAGAAGAACAGATTAAAGCCAACCATTACCACCATCAGCCAGGCAAACTGGTGGCTAACCCAGAAGCAGGCGGCAAAGACCAGCGTCAGCAGGGCCAGAATTCGCACCGCTTTAATCAGTAAGGAGGGATCGCTGACGCGGGGCGCAATCAGCAGACTACCCAGGAAACGTGCCACCAGCCCCGCGCCCAGCAGGATGCCAATGGTCTCAGGCGTCAGACCAATTCCCTTGAGCCAGACGCTCCAGAAAGGCAGAAAAATACCGTAACTAAAGAAATAGGTGAAATAGCTGAGCGCCAGCCAGCGCGTGGAATGCAAGACCATGAATCCCTCCCGAAATGGAGGCGATAGTCTGGCGTTAATCCCTGACTTTAGCAAGTCGTTAGCGCGCTATAAATTAACTAAAAATTAACATCATCACCAGCCGGACAGCGTATGGCGAGAGCGGTAAAACTGTATTACGTTTATAAGACATCGCCTGAAGAGGTCGTTTGCCATGAACAGCTTACGTTATTTCGATTTCGGCTCCTCTCGTTCTCTCCTGCTTTTAATTGCCCGCATTGCTATCGTGGTCCTGTTTATTATTTTCGGTTATCCCAAGCTGACGGGGTTTAGCGGCACCGTTCAGTATATGACGTCGCTCGGCGCCCCCATGCCCATGCTGGCCGCGATTATTGCGGTGGTGATGGAAGTCCCCGCCGCGATTCTAATCGTGCTGGGCTTTTTCACCCGCCCTCTCGCGGTGATCTTTGTCTTCTATACGCTGGGAACGGCGGTGATTGGTCACCACTACTGGGATATGACGGGCGATGCGGTCCTGCCAAATATGATTAACTTCTACAAAAATGTGAGTATCGCTGGCGCATTTATTTTGCTGGCGATTACCGGGCCGGGGGCCATCTCCCTCGATCGACGTTAGCCCATAAAAAAAGGCCGCATGAGCGGCCTTTTTCAGTTCTGCAACGCAGAGAATTATGCGTACACCGGGAAGCGTGCGCAGATGTCCAGCACTTTACCTTTAACGCGCTCGATAACCGCGTCGTCATTGATGTTGTCCAGAACGTCACACATCCAGCCCGCCAGCTCTTTTACTTCCGCTTCTTTAAAGCCACGACGAGTTACGGCCGGAGAACCGATACGGATACCGGAGGTCACGAACGGGCTCTTCGGATCGTTTGGCACGCTGTTTTTGTTCACGGTGATGTTGGCGCGGCCGAGGGCTGCGTCAGCTTCTTTACCGGTCAGGTTCTTATCAACCAGGTCCAGCAGGAACAGGTGGTTTTCAGTCCCGCCAGAGACCACTTTGTAGCCACGATTCAGGAACACTTCCACCATCGCTTTGGCGTTTTTAGCAACCTGCTGCTGATAAACCTTGAACTCTGGCTCCATCGCTTCTTTCAGCGCGACGGCTTTCGCGGCGATAACGTGCATCAGCGGGCCGCCCTGGGCGCTTGGGAACACGGCGGAGTTCAGCTTTTTGTACAGCTCTTC
Source organism: Enterobacter cloacae complex sp. SHL022 (assembly GCF_049237785.1). NCBI lineage: Bacteria > Pseudomonadati > Pseudomonadota > Gammaproteobacteria > Enterobacterales > Enterobacteriaceae > Enterobacter > Enterobacter cloacae complex sp. SHL022. The sequence goes on from NZ_JBMKJH010000001.1 coordinate 877,045, forward strand.
GTCACCGCCTTTCGCCAGGATCAGCCCACCGCGTGGACCCGCCAGGGTTTTGTGGGTGGTGGTGGTCACAACGTGCGCATGTGGAACCGGGTTCGGGTAAACGCCAGCGGCAATCAGACCGGCAACGTGCGCCATGTCGACGAACAGGTACGCGCCGATGCTGTCAGCGATTTCACGCATTTTTGCCCAGTCAACGATGCCGGAGTAAGCAGAGAAGCCACCGATGATCATCTTCGGCTTGTGCTCTTTGGCCTGCTTCGCCATGTCTTCGTAGTCAATTTTACCGGACTCATCAATACCGTAAGGGATGATGTTGTACAGTTTACCAGAGAAGTTAACCGGGGAGCCGTGAGTCAGGTGGCCGCCCTGCGCCAGGTTCATACCCAGAACGGTATCGCCCGGCTGCAACAGCGCGGTATAAACAGCGAAGTTAGCCTGAGAGCCAGAGTGCGGCTGGACGTTCGCGTAGTCAGCGCCAAAGAGTTCTTTCGCACGGTCAATAGCCAGCTGCTCAACGATATCAACGTATTCGCAACCGCCGTAGTAGCGCTTGCCCGGATAACCTTCAGCATATTTGTTGGTCAGCTGAGAACCCTGCGCCTGCATCACGCGCGGGCTGGTGTAGTTTTCGGAGGCGATCAGTTCGATGTGCTCTTCCTGACGTACTTTTTCCTGCTCCATAGCCTGCCACAGTTCGGCATCATAATCGGCAATGTTCATTTCACGCTTTAACATCCGCATCTCCTGACTCAGCTAACAAGTAAATTTTTGGCCTGAAAAGGCAGTCCTGTTGGACGACGGGCAACAGTATAACTGAATAGTTCTGCGATAACAGGTCTTGACAAACGATTTTGCGCAAACGTTTACCTCCACGCCACGCAAGGGTTTGAGCAATAAAGCTCTCACCATTTTCAACGGATTTCTTTTCAGCTTTGTGATGCATATTTTTCACGATGCAAAGAACCATTTACATTGCAGGGGTATTTTTATAAGATGCATCTAAAATACATCATTAAAGTAACATCAGAAGGAAGCTGCTATGCTCGACGCCCAAACCATCGCTACCGTGAAAGCCACAATCCCCCTGCTGGTTGAAACGGGTCCTAAACTGACCGCCCATTTCTACGATCGCATGTTCGCGCATAACCCGGAGCTCAAAGAGATTTTCAACATGAGCAACCAGCGTAACGGCGATCAGCGCGAAGCGCTGTTTAACGCTATTGCCGCCTATGCCAGCAACATCGAAAACCTGCCGGCTCTGCTGCCTGCGGTGGAAAAAATCGCGCAGAAGCACACCAGCTTCCAGATCAAACCTGAGCAGTACAACATCGTCGGCAGTCACCTGCTGGCGACCCTGGACGAAATGTTCAGCCCGGGCCAGGAAGTACTGGATGCCTGGGGGAAGGCCTATGGCGTACTGGCAAACGTATTCATCAACCGTGAAGCACAGATCTACAGCGAAAACGCCAGCAAGAATGGCGGCTGGGAAGGCACGCGTGCCTTCCGCATCGTTGAGAAAACCCCGCGCAGCGCACTGATCACCAGCTTTGAGTTTGAGCCAGTTGACGGTCAGCCAGTTGCCGATTACCAGCCGGGCCAGTATCTGGGCGTCTGGCTGAAGCCTGAAGGCTTCCCGCATCAGGAGATTCGCCAGTACTCCCTGACCCGCAAGCCAGACGGCAAAGGCTATCGCATTGCGGTTAAACGTGAGGAAAGTGGTCAGGTATCCAACTGGCTGCATAACGAAGCCAGCGTGGGCGACGTGGTCCATCTGGCGGCACCGGCGGGCGATTTCTTTATGGCCGTTGAAACGAATACCCCGGTGACGCTGATCTCCGCAGGCGTGGGTCAGACGCCAATGCTGGCGATGCTGGATACGCTGGCGAAAGCAAACCACAGCGCGCAGGTTAACTGGTTCCACGCGGCGGAGAACGGTGATGTTCACGCCTTCGCGGACGAAGTGAAAGCGCTGGGAGCGGGTCTGCCACACTTTACCGCGCATACCTGGTATCGTTTACCCACGGAAGCCGACCGCGCAGCGGCTCGTTTCGACAGCGAAGGCCTGATGAATTTAGGGCAGCATGAAGGGGCGTTCAGCGCACCGGGGATGCAGTTCTACGTTTGTGGGCCGGTAGCGTTTATGCAGTATGCCGCGAAGCAGCTGGTCGACCTGGGCGTGAATAAAGACAACATTCATTACGAATGTTTCGGCCCGCATAAAGTGCTGTAATGCAAAAAGCCCCTCAACGAGGGGCTTTTTTTTCGCCGGGTGGCGGCTGCGCCTTACCCGGCCTACCAAATCTTTTTTAAATCGCCGCGTCGTCTTCTTCGCCGGTACGGATACGGATCACGCGCGCCACGTCAAAGACGAAGATTTTCCCGTCGCCAATTTTACCGGTCTGCGCCGTGCGGATGATGGTATCCACACAGGTATCGACGATATCATCGCTTACCACGATCTCGATTTTCACTTTCGGCAGAAAGTCCACCATGTACTCTGCGCCACGGTATAGCTCGGTGTGGCCCTTCTGACGACCAAAACCTTTCACTTCAGTTACGGTCATCCCGGTGATGCCTACTTCTGCCAGCGCTTCACGTACATCATCCAGTTTGAAAGGTTTAATAATCGCATCAATCTTTTTCATGGTGGGTCCTTAAACTCTTGCCAGTAAGCAGCCTCGTAATCGGTTGCTCACAGTATCATATTCAGGCGAATTTTGCGGTATTACTCTTTAAAATCGTTCGCTTCCAGCTCGTGGCGTGAGAGCAATTTATAAAACTCGGTACGGTTACGCCCGGCCATGCGCGCCGCATGGGTTACGTTGCCTTTGGTGATTTGCAGCAGCTTGCGCAGATAGTTCAGCTCGAACTGGTTTCGCGCTTCCGCAAACGTCGGTAAGGCCGTGTTTTCCCCCTCGAGCGCCTGCTCCACCAGCGCATCGCTGATCACCGGCGATGACGTCAGCGCCACGCACTGCTCAATCACGTTCACCAGCTGGCGTACGTTGCCCGGCCAGCTTGCTGTCATCAGGCGTTTCATCGCATCGGTGGAGAACGCGCGCACGAATGGTTTGTGGCGGTCAGCGGCCTGGCGCAAAAGGTGATTTGCCAGCAGCGGGATATCTTCCGCACGCTCGGCCAGCGCCGGGATTTTCAGGTTGACGACATTCAGTCGATAGTAGAGATCTTCGCGGAACTCGTTGCGCGCCATCACCTTGGGTAAATCGCGATGGGTAGCGGAAATAATGCGCACGTTGATATCGATATCGCGGTTGCTGCCAAGCGGACGCACTTTCCGCTCCTGCAACACGCGCAGCAGTTTGACCTGCAACGGCGCGGGCATATCGCCAATTTCATCAAGGAACAGCGTGCCCCCCTCTGCCGCCTGGAACAGCCCTTCACGGCTGCTCACCGCGCCGGTAAAGGCGCCGCGGGCATGGCCGAAGAGCTCAGACTCAAGCAGTTGTTCCGGCAGCGCGCCACAGTTGATGGCAATAAAGGCATTTTTACTGCGTGGGCTGGCGTTGTGGATCGCCTGGGCCAGGATCTCTTTCCCGGTCCCGCTCTGGCCGTTGATCAGCACGCTAACGTCGGATTGCGCCACCATCCGCGCCTGTTCCAGCAGGCGCAGCATCACAGGGCTACGCGTCACGATGGATTCACGCCAGCCGTCGTCGCCGGATGGCGCCGCGTGCTCAAGAGCGCTGTCGATCGCTTTATAGAGGGCGTCTTTATCCACCGGTTTGGTGAGGAAGCTGAATACCCCCTGCTGCGTCGCGGCCACCGCATCAGGAATAGATCCGTGAGCGGTGAGGATAATCACCGGCATCCCGGGCTGCTGCTTCTGGATCTCCGTGAACAGTTGCAGGCCATCCATTTCATCCATGCGCAAATCGCTGATCACCAGATCGATTTTCTCGCGGCTGAGCACTTTCAGCCCCTCCTGCCCGCTTTCAGCGGTGACCACGCTGTAGCCTTCGCTGACCAGACGCATCCCCAGCAGCTTTAACAGCCCGGGATCGTCATCCACCAGTAACAGATGGGCAGGTTTACGGCTTGTCATGGCTTCACATCCTCTTGTTTCGGCGTCTCACTGTCTGGCGTCGTGGCAGAGTTGCCTTTCGACCCATCGGGCAGATAGCTGCCTGCCGGCTTACGCGTCGAGAGCTGTCTTTCGATATCGGTCAGATTTTCGAGCTTGCGGGTGGTGGTTTCCAGCTGCTCGCGCAGCGACTCCTGCTGCTGGCGAAGCGCATCAAGCTCGCTGTCGCTTGACTGCTGCAATTTGCTGTAGCGGAAACGCTCTTCGGACAGCTGTAATTGCAGGGTTTGTCCGTCCCGCCAGAGCTGATAAACCGGGCGCACCTGGGGGGGAATATTGATCACGTAAGTATCCAGCCGCGTCACGTTGGCGCGGCGTTCGACAGGCGTGATTCTGGCATCCGCCATCACGATCCCGCGTTTAAACGCGTCCTGCCAGGTATCGTCCATCAGCATCGCCGCCTGGGCACGGGCCTCGGCGGGCGCCAGTCGCTGGGCGCAGTCTATTCCGCGCAGCCAGAACAGCGGATTGGATTCAACATCACGCCCCGACAGGCTCCAGATATCATCGCAACGTGTTGAAAGGAAATCGGCCAGCTGTTTTTGCGGCCATTTATCTTCCTGTTTGTGGCTAATCGCACTTTTTGGTGCATGGGTTACACAGCCGGCCAGCAGTAAGCAGGGCAGGCTGAGGCGCACATTTTTGCTGGAAAACACCGCGCGCAGTGCGCGGTAAAAGACGTGTGACATACTCACCAGGTTGTTATTCATTTCATTGATTTTTCCGGCTCAAGAGGCAGTTCGATACGAAAACAGACATCGGCGCGTTCATCACTCACGATGTTAAGCTCACCCTGCATGCGTCGTATGCAGTCGCGGGCAATACTCAGCCCCAGACCACTTCCTTTTACCGCACCTTTTCGCTGATGACTCCCCTGGAAGAAGGGCTCAAAGATCATCGTTTTTTCATCATCCGGAATCGGGCTTCCCGTATTCGCTACGTCAATAAATACCCGCGAACCGTTGTTATTGCTTCTGATATAAATGGTACCGGATTCAGTACCATAGTGCACCGCATTGGAATAAAGATTATCCAGTACGCTCATTAAGAGCATCGGCTCTGCCAGACAGGATGGCGCATTGAGATCCACCTGGGTATGCATCATTTTAGCTCTTGCTGGCAGGCTATGGGCGGAGATCACCATGTCCACCAGCGGTTCAATCTCAACGCTTTCAAGCACCACAGCACCATCCGCCAGCTTGCGGTTATAGTCCAGCAGTTGTTCAATAAGTTTTTGTAAATTGCGGCTACTGGCATCCAGAATCGCCACGATCTCTTTTTGCTCAGGGGATAACGGCCCCGCCACTTCGTCTGCCAGCAGCTCCGTGCCTTCACGCATACTGGCCAGCGGTGTTTTGAGTTCGTGTGAGATATGGCGCAGGAACTGGTGACGCTGCGATTCCAGCCACGCCAGGCGTTCAGAAAGCCAGATGATGCGCTGACCGACCGAGCGCAGCTCGCGCGGGCCTTTAAAAACAACCGTATCCCCGAGAGATTTGCCCTCCCCCAGGCGGTTAATCATCCGCTGGATCCCCTTTACCGGGCCGATGATCATGCGGGTAAAGAGCAGTACCAGCCCCAGGCTGACGAGGAACAGCACCAGCGCCTGCCAGCCGAAGAACTGGCCGCGCTCGGCAATCTCCTGCTGGAGTTGTTGACCACGGGAAAAGATAACCGTACGGGTGGACTGCACCATCTCCGTATTGGCGTTCGCGAAGGCTTCAAGTCGGGCGGCGGCGGCGGCATCAGGACCGCTGTTTTTGCACTGGAGCTGCGCCAGATCGTTCAGATCCTGACGCAGCGCCTGATAGAGTTTGTCATCCGGCAAGACCCCGGCATGGGCATCCAGCATTTCGCTGTAGCGTTTACGCTGGTTCTGATAGACCCTCTCCAGCGTGCGGTCGTCCAGCACGCAGTACTGGCGATAGCTACGCTCCATCTCCAGCGCGGCGTTGGTCATTGCCTCGCTACGGCGGGCATCAATAAGCGTGGTGCGGTTAGTCAGGGCCGCCTGGGCACTTAACGCATTCAGGCTTTGCCATGCCTGCCACGCCAGAACCAGCAAAGGTAGCAGGATCAGCAGGAAGGCCATCATAACGAGCTGTCGCAGGGAGCGAGGGAAAGCGGGCCAGCGTTTCAACACATTACTCTCATCATCCGGGTTTGAGGAGAGCGTAACTGAGTCTGCCCTTCAGATACAACAAAGCCGGGTAAAAACCCGGCTTTGTCATGGAATAAGGCGGTGCCTAACTCGACGTTTCGCCCTGGCCTGATAAAGCATTGCAATAATCAGTAGTTGGACGGCAGGCACCTTTTTGTGCGTCATTCGAAGTTTATGTAGCACGTCCCGAAGGGGCTGACATAAGAAGGTGAATGAGCCACTGGCTACTATTATGCAACATGCGTGCCAGATTGCAAACTTTGATACTATCCTTATGATTAATAATTGTTTTATTATTAAAATGCATTGATTGTCAGGTGAATGATTTCCAGGCTAAGTGTCGCTATTAAGCAACACCTTAATGGAAACCTGTCCTGCCATAAATAAATCAACAATTTATATGTCTCTTATTGGAGACACTCAATCCAGAGGATTGTCGCAATTTTGCGACAGGTACAAAAAAGCCCGGTGGCGCTCGCGCTTACCGGGCCTACAGTCAGGGCGTTGAAACTTAACCCAGTTGTTTACGCGCGTTGCGGAAAATGCGCATCCACGGGCTGTCCTCGCCCCAGTTTTCCGGGTGCCAGGAATTGCTCACGGTGCGGAAGACACGCTCCGGGTGCGGCATCATGATGGTCACCCGACCGCTTTCGCTGGTGACCGCGGTAATGCCATTTGCCGAACCGTTCGGGTTAGCCGGATAGGTTTCGGTGACCTTGCCGAAGTTATCAACAAAGCGCAGCGCTACCAGTCCTTTGCTTTCAAGCTGAGCCAGGTGCGCCGCATCACGCATTTCAACCTGACCTTCGCCGTGCGAAACCGCGATTGGCATCTGCGAACCCACCATTCCCTGCAACAGCAGAGACGGGCTTTGGGTTACTTCTACCAGGCTGAAGCGCGCTTCGAAGCGGTCAGACTGGTTACGCACAAAGCGCGGCCAGGCTTCGCTGCCCGGGATCAGCTCGCGCAGGTTAGACATCATCTGACAGCCGTTACACACACCCAGCGCCAGCGTCTGCGGACGATGGAAGAAGGTTTCGAACTCGTCACGCACGCGGCTGTTGAACAGAATAGACTTCGCCCAGCCTTCGCCCGCGCCCAGCACGTCACCGTAGGAGAACCCTCCGCAGGCAACCAACGCCTGGAAATCATCCAGCCCGGTACGCCCGGCCAGCAGGTCGCTCATGTGGACGTCGATGGCGTCAAAGCCCGCCCGGTGGAAGGCCGCCGCCATCTCAACGTGGGAGTTAACGCCCTGCTCGCGCAGCACGGCCACTTTCGGACGCGCGCCGGTCGCAATGTACGGCGCGGCAATGTCTTCGTTTATGTCGAAGCTGAGCTTCACGTTCAGGCCAGGATCGTTGTCGTTCGCCTTCGCGTTGTGTTCCTGATCGGCGCATTCCGGGTTGTCACGCAGGCGCTGCATCTGCCAGGTGGTTTCCGCCCACCACATACGCAGCGTGGTGCGGCTTTCGCTGAACACCGCGTGGCCGTCGGCTTCAATCACGAAACGGTCGCCCTGCACCGCTTTACCGAGATAGTGTACGCAGTCTGCCAGACCGTGCTGCGCCAGAATCGCTTCCACCGCGTCGCGATCTGCGGCGCGTACCTGAATGACCGCGCCAAGCTCTTCGTTAAACAGCGCCGCCAGGCGGTCTTCGCCAAGCGTAGCAATGTTTGCTTCAACGCCGCAGTGACCGGTGAAGGCCATCTCTGCCAGCGTCACCAGCAGGCCACCATCGGAACGGTCGTGGTAGGCCAGCAGCTTACGCTGCGCCACCAGCGCCTGAATTGCGTCGTAGAAGCCTTTCAGTTGGGCGACGTCGCGCACGTCGGCTGGCTTATCGCCGAGCTGGCGGTAAACCTGCGCCAGCGCGGTGGCGCCCAGGGCGTTATGGCCTTTGCCGAGGTCAATCAACAGCAGGGCGTTATCTTCAGTGGAAAGCTGCGGCGTAACGGTATGACGTACGTCTTCCACGCGCGCAAACGCGGTGATCACCAGCGACAGCGGAGAGGTCATCTCGCGCTGCTCGTTACCTTCCTGCCAGCGGGTTTTCATCGACATGGAGTCTTTACCCACCGGAATGGTCAGGCCGAGCGCAGGACACAGCTCTTCACCCACAGCTTTCACCGCTTCGTACAGACCTGCATCTTCACCCGGGTGACCGGCAGCGGCCATCCAATTCGCGGAGAGCTTGATACGTTTAATGTCGCCAATCTGCGTCGCGGCAATGTTGGTCAGCGCTTCACCAACGGCCAGTCGCGCAGAGGCGGCGAAGTCCAGCAGCGCCACCGGCGTACGTTCGCCCAGCGCCATCGCTTCGCCGTAATAGCTGTCGAGGCTCGCGGTGGTCACGGCGCAGTTAGCGACCGGGATCTGCCACGGGCCTACCATCTGATCGCGCGATACCATACCGGTCACGGTGCGGTCGCCGATGGTCACCAGGAAGGTTTTCTCTGCCACAGCAGGCAGGTGCAGCACGCGGTTGACCGCTTGTGCCACGGTGATGCCCTGGCGATCCAGCGCTTTGCCCGCCGCTTTACGGGTTGTTACGTCCCGGGTCATCTTCGGCGTTTTACCGAGCAGCACGTCGAGCGGCAGATCGATAGGCTGGTTGTCGAAATGGGTGTCGCTCAGAGTCAGGTGCTGCTCTTCGGTTGCTTCACCGATGACGGCATACGGCGCGCGCTCGCGGCGGCACAGCTCGTCAAACAGCGGCAGCTGGTCGGCCGCAACCGCCAGCACGTAGCGCTCCTGGGATTCGTTACACCAGATTTCCAGCGGGCTCATGCCAGGCTCATCGCTCAGGATATCGCGCAGGTTGAAACGACCACCGCGGCCGCCGTCGCTCACCAGCTCCGGCATGGCGTTGGACAGACCGCCCGCGCCCACGTCGTGGATAAAGAGGATCGGGTTAGCATCGCCCAGCTGCCAGCAGCGGTCGATCACTTCCTGGCAGCGACGCTCCATCTCCGGGTTGTCACGCTGCACGGACGCGAAGTCGAGATCCGCATCAGACTGGCCGGAGGCCATCGAAGAGGCCGCGCCGCCGCCCAGACCGATATTCATCGCCGGGCCGCCGAGCACGATCAGCTTCGCGCCGACGACGATCTCGCCTTTCTGCACGTGATCGGCACGGATGTTGCCGATCCCGCCCGCCAGCATGATCGGTTTGTGGTAGCCGCGCAGCTCTTCGCCGTTGTGGCTGTCCACTTTCTCTTCATAGGTACGGAAGTAACCGTTCAGCGCCGGACGACCAAATTCGTTGTTAAACGCCGCGCCGCCCAGCGGGCCTTCGGTCATGATATCCAGCGCGGTCACAATGCGCTCTGGCTTGCCGAAATCTTCTTCCCACGGCTGTTCAAAGCCCGGGATACGCAGGTTGGAGACGGAGAAACCGACCAGACCCGCTTTTGGTTTTGCACCACGACCGGTCGCCCCTTCGTCACGGATTTCACCGCCGGAGCCGGTCGCCGCACCCGGCCACGGGGAGATCGCCGTCGGGTGGTTGTGGGTTTCAACCTTCATCAGGATATGCGCGGGCTCCTGATGGAAGTCATAGCGCCCTGCTTCGCGATCGGCGAAGAAGCGGCCCACCTCGGAACCTTCCATCACCGCGGCGTTGTCTTTATAGGCAGACAGCACGTGGTCAGGCGTTTGTTCCATGGTGTTTTTGATCATTTTGAACAGCGACTTTGGCTGCTGTTCGCCGTCAATAATCCAGTCGGCATTGAAAATCTTGTGGCGGCAGTGCTCGGAGTTGGCCTGCGCGAACATGTAGAGTTCAATGTCGTTCGGGTTGCGGTTGAGCTTAACGAACGCATCCCGCAGGTAGTCGATCTCGTCTTCTGCCAGCGCCAGGCCGAGACGCAGGTTTGCGTCGATCAGCGCCTGACGGCCCTGCCCCAGCAGGTCCACGCTCTGTACCGGCGCAGGCTGATGGTGGGAGAAAAGCTTCTGCGCGTCATCAAGAGAGGCAAATACGCTCTCCATCATGCGGTCGTGCAGTTCAGCCGCAACCGCCTGCCACTGCGCGTCGCTCAGGGTAGAGGCTTCCACGTAGTACGCCACGCCGCGCTCCAGACGGTTAATCTGGCTCAGGCCACAGTTGTGGGCGATGTCGGTGGCTTTGGAAGACCAGGGGGAGATGGTGCCCGGACGCGGCGTCGCAAGGATCAGTTTGCCGGTTGGCGTATGGCTGCTGAGGCTTGGGCCATACTTGAGCAGGCGTTCCAGCTGTACGCGCTCCTCTGCATTCAGGGGGGCATTCAGGTCAGCAAAATGGACATACTCAGCGTAAATATTGCTTACCGGAAGGTCGGCCGCCTGAAAACGTGCCAGCAGTTTGGTAATACGGAAGGCAGACAGTGCAGGCGAACCACGCAGAATTTCCATCATAAGTCTCTCGTCTTCGAAGCGCCGGGGCGCTTACAGTGTGCGCAAGGGGGGAAAACGGGCGTCATTATAGAGAATCCTGAGCGCCGACGAAACCGTTTGCGTCGAAATAAAATTGGCAAAGAGATTTAACAATAGATGTGACCTGTCTCTCTAATTGGTTGCCAAGTGGCGCAAGTTTACGCAAAATGCCGCTCATTCAATGGCAAACCTTATTGTTAACATGGCTACAGCAGACTGAGGCAACCGGCGTCGCAGAGAATTAACTAATTGAAAAAATTAAAGATTAATTATCTGCTCATCGGCATTGTAACGTTGCTGTTGGCAGTGGCCCTCTGGCCTTCCATCCCCTGGATCGGCAAAGCCGAAAACCGTATCGCCGCCATTCAGGAGCGGGGGGAATTGCGCGTCAGTACCCTCTCCTCCCCGCTTATTTACGACGATATCAACGGTAAAACCATCGGTCTTGATTACGAACTGGCACAGCTGTTTGCGGACTATCTGGGCGTGAAGCTGAAAGTTACCGTGCGGCAGAACATCAACCAGCTGTTTGATGATTTGGACCATGACCGTGCCGATATTCTCGCCGCAGGTCTGGTGTACAACAGCGAACGCAGCAAAAACTATCAGCCGGGCCCGACCTACTACTCCGTGTCGCAGCAGGTGGTTTATCGTGTGGGTAGCCTGCGCCCGCGCTCACTGGCCGACATCACCGACCAGCAATTGACCATTGCGCCAGGCCATGTGGTGATTGACGATCTGCGGGCGTTGAAAGAGAAAAAATACCCTAACCTCAGCTGGACGGTCGATCCTAAACTCGGCACGACCGAATTGCTGGAGCAGGTAAAAGATAAAAAGCTGGCCTATACCATTGCTGATTCGGTGGCGATCAGTCTTTTCCAGCGCGTTCATCCTGAAATCGCCGTGGCGCTGGATGTGACCGACGAACAGCCGGTGACCTGGTTTACCCAGCTGGACGACGATCAAACCGTCTCTGCGGCCATGCTCGATTTCTTTAATTCCATCAATGAAGACGGCACCCTGGCGCGTCTGGAAGAGAAATATCTCGGTCACGGGGACGATTTTGATTACGTTGACACCCGCACCTTCCTGCGCGCGGTGGACAGCGTGCTGCCGGACCTGCAACCGCTGTTTGAGAAGTACGCCCAGGAGATTGACTGGAAGCTGCTGGCGGCAATTTCCTACCAGGAATCGCACTGGGATGCTCAGGCCACCTCCCCCACGGGCGTGCGCGGGTTGATGATGCTCACCAAAAATACCGCCCAGAGCCTCGGCATCAGCGACCGGACCGATGCGGAACAGAGCATCAGCGGCGGCGCGCAGTATTTACAGGATATGATGGCGAAAGTGCCGGAGACGGTCCCGGAAGGGGAGCGGATCTGGTTTGCGCTAGCCGCCTATAACATGGGGTATGCGCATATGCTCGACGCGCGGGCGCTGACGGCGAAAACCAAAGGTAACCCGGACAGTTGGTCAGATGTAAAACAGCGCCTGCCGCTGCTTAGCCAGAAACAGTGGTACCAGAAGCTGACGTATGGCTATGCGCGCGGCCATGAAGCGTATGCCTACGTGGAAAATATTCGTAAGTATCAGATAAGCCTGGTGGGATATCTGCTGGAGAAAGAAAAAGAGGCGGCCGAGGCGCAACAGCTGGCTGAAAGCTATCCGGTGGTCGCACCGGAAGAGCTTAATCACCCTGCGGTTTCAATTCTGCCTTTTGTTGCTTTTTCTGCTGCCGACGCATTCGAAAAAAGTCACTTAACAGACCCGAACATTCTGGTGCAAGTACCCCGCCGATAGTTTTCACCTGGTGGTTCATCCCCGGATGCCCAAGTACGTCCATCAGTGAACCAGCAGCGCCCGTCTTTTCATCCCGCGCGCCAAACACCAGCGTACCGATTCGGCTGTGCACCATCGCCCCGGAGCACATTGCGCACGGCTCAAGGGTGACATACAGGGTGGTATCAAGCAGACGATAGTTTTGCAGCACCAGTCCGCCCTGACGCAGCGCCATAATTTCAGCATGCGCGGTAGGATCGTGACGGCCAATCGGACGGTTCCACCCTTCCCCAATCACCTGATTGTTATGGACCAGTACCGCGCCCACGGGCACTTCGCCCTCTTCCCAGGCGCGCTGAGCCAGCACCAGCGCATGGCGCATCCAGTATTCATGATTGTGTTCAGGGTTGGACAAGGGCTGATACTCCAGTCGAAAAGCGGGCGGCATTATACACAGCCGGTACAGATAAGACTATTCGAGTTGCTGAAGTTCGCCCAGAGGCGTGACGCGCCAGCGGTGCTGGCAAAAATAGAGCAGCGGGTTGTCCTGCTTGCTGTCGCTGTAGCCGCTGTAAAGACGCAGCGGCGTACCGATGCGTTTCTCCAGCTGCACCACTTTTTCATGTCCGAGGCAGCGCAGGGTGAGCACCCAGCCGCCGTAGCCGCGCGCGATCTGCGTGGCGATAAGATTTACGCGCGGCAGCCAGGGCGTATCAAAATAGACTTGCTCCACCAGCGTCTGCGGGGAGCCAGTAATCAGCCAGATATCGGCATCATTGGCGTCGAGATAGCTGGTCAGGCGCGCCTGTACCACGGGAAACGCGGCGACGTGCCCGCGAAACCAGTGCGCAAAATCCTGTTCGAGCTGCTTGAGGCGCGCTTCGCTATGACCAAACGTGCATCCCCAGAGCAGCAGGCTCATCGGCCAGCGCGCTGCACGGCCTTTCACCAGCAGCGCGATGCCAATAACGGGTAACAGGGGTAATACCAGCAACGCGTTAAGGGGCTGGCGCCGTAGCAGGTAGCGCATAAAGGTGCCGAACATATCCTGCTGATGCAGCGTTCCATCCAGATCAAAAAAGACAACGCGACGCTCGTGACTGGCCAAACCTTACTCCTCTGGGTCGTTGAATCCTAACAGCCAGGTAAACAGGAACCCGGCGATCACCGCTACCAGATAGCCTAACAGATAGAGCATCACTTTTCCGGTCACGATGGTTAATGCCAGCGGTAACCCGGAGATCCCGAAGGTAATGACGGTCGCCACTTTCCAGTAGCTGATTAACGCCCCGCCCACCGCCCCACCGAGACAAGCGGCCAGGAACGGCTTACCCAGCGGCAAGGTCACGCCGAAAATCAGCGGCTCGCCGATACCGAGCAACCCGACCGGCAGCGCCCCTTTAATGACCTTTTTTAAACGCGCGTTGCGGGTTTTCATCAGCACCGCGATGGCCGCGCCGACCTGCCCAACGCCCGCCATCGACAGGATCGGCAGCAGGGCGTTATAGCCGTGCGCCTGTACCAGTTCGACGTGAATCGGCACCAGCCCCTGATGCAGACCGGTCAGCACTAACGGCAGGAAGGTCCCGGACAGCACGGCCCCCACCAGCAGCCCGCCGCGATCGATCGCCAGAGACGCGCCGTGGGCGATGGCTTCAGAGATCGCGCCGCCTAACGGTTGCAGCGCCACAATCGCCACGCTCCCGGTAATCAATGTGGTCAGCAGCGGGTTGAGGATCAGTTCAATCGAGCCTGGCAGCAACGCGCGTAGCTTTTTCTCAATCCAGCACATCAGAATGACCACCAGCAGCACGGCAATCACCCACCGCGGCCAGGCTGAAGCGCCTCGCCAAACAGCGTAATCTGCGCCAGCTGCGGGCTGGAGAGGATACCCGCCATTACGCCGCCCATCGCCAGCGAGCCGCCGAACACTTTGGCCGTGTTCACCCCCACCAGAATATTCATGATGGCAAACACCGCGCTGCCGAAAATCGCCAGAATACCCAGCAGGTTCGGATACTGGGTGGCGAAATTCCCGACAATATCCGGACGCTTGAGGATATTGATAATCCCGGTGATCAGCCCCGACGCGATAAACGCCGGGATAAGAGGAATAAAGACGTTTGCCAGCTGGCGCAGCGCATCGCTCATGGGGGCTTTGTATTTGGCTTTCGCCTGCGCTTTGGTGCGTTCCGCGTCGTCAAAGGCGGGAGCCGTTTCACCGCCCGTCATCAGGGCGCGCATGGCATCAACCACCTGCGCCGCTTTGCCCGGACCGACAATCAGCTGGTGCTGTTGCCCCTGTTTAACGTACCCGCTCACGCCGAGGAGCTGCTTCAGGCGCGTTAAATCAAGCTTTTCGTCGTTGTACACCTCGACGCGTACACGCGTCATGCAGTTTTCCAGACGCTGAATATTTTTTTCCCCACCGATCCCAAGCAGGATGTCGCTGGCGAGCGCTGCTGTTTTGTCCATAAACGCCTCTTATTGATGTTCTAATGCCGCCCGTAAAAACCCGTGATGGGCTTCAAGCCTGGCTCTGGCCGCGGCTGCATCCAGCCCGGTTAATATCATCAGAATGGCGGGTTTTACATCGTGATCGGTCTGCTGAAGCACCTTTTCCGCCTCTTCACGACTGGCGCCTGTCGCTTCCATCACCATGCGGCAGGCTCTGTCCACCAGCTTGACGTTGGTGGCCTGCATATCCACCATCAGGTTTTGGTAGACCTTGCCAAATTTCACCATCGCGCCGGTGGAGATCATATTGAGCACCAGCTTCTGTGCGGTTCCGGATTTCAGGCGCGTGGAGCCGGTGAGCGCTTCCGGCCCGACGACCGGAGAGATGGCAATGGCGGCCACCTGCGCAATCGGCGAGCCCGGGTTACAGGAGATGGCCACCGTGGTACATCCCGTCTGTCTGGCGTATTCCAGCCCACCAATGACGTACGGCGTACGACCAGAAGCCGCCAGCCCGACGACCAGATCCTGCGCGGTCAGGTTCAGCGCCCTGAGATCGTCCTCCCCAAGCTGTTTATTATCTTCTGCCCCTTCCACCGCTTTCAGCAGCGCGCCGGGGCCACCGGCAATCAGGCCAACGACCAGACCGTGCGGAACGCCAAACGTCGGGGGACATTCTGAGGCATCCAGCACACCGAGGCGCCCACTGGTACCCGCCCCCATGTAAATAATGCGTCCTCCTGCTTTCAGAGCGTCGGCAGCGGCGTCTACGGCTTTCGCCACCTCGGGCAATGTCTCTTTGACTGCCAGCGCGACGAGGGTATCCTGTTGATTAAAGCGGTTTACCAGCTCCAGCGTGGACAGTGCATCAAGATCCATGGTTTGCGGGTTACGCGTTTCAGAAACAAGAGAGCCTAGATTCATGTTATTTACCTCTGGAATTTTTAATTCATAATAAACGCACTATAATGGAATATAAAATTCATTCAGGCGAGCAAAATTCGTAATTGCGCGGGTAATCACATTTTCGCCAGGAGACCGTATGAACTGTTTAATTCGTATTCGCCAGCGCTACGCAGGGTTTGCCCAGAGTGACAAAAAGCTGGCGGATTATTTACTTTCCCAGCCCGATCGCGCGCGACACCTCAGCTCCCAGCAGCTGGCAGGCGAAGCCGGGGTGAGCCAGTCGAGCGTGGTGAAATTTGCCCAAAAGATAGGCTATAAAGGCTTTCCGGCGCTAAAACTGGCGATCAGTGAAGCACTGGTAAGCAACCCTAATCCGCAGTCAATGCCGGTGCATAACCAGATCCGCGGCGACGATCCGATGCGTCTGGTCGGCGAAAAGCTGATCAAGGAGAACGTGGCGGCAATGCATGCCACGCTGGATGTGAACACGGAAGAGAAGCTGCTGGAAAGCGTAGCCATGCTTCGCGACGCGCGGCGTATTGTATTGACCGGGATCGGTGCCTCCGGACTGGTTGCGCGTAACTTTGGCTGGAAGCTGACAAAAATCGGCTATAACGCCATCGTTGAACAGGATATGCACGCGCTGCTGGCGACCGTGCAGGCCATGGATCCTGACGATTTACTGCTGGCCATCTCCTATTCCGGCGAGCGCCGTGAAATTAATATGGCTACCGACGAAGCCCTGCGCGTAGGAGGAAAAATTCTGGCCATTACTGGCTTCAGCCCGAATGCGCTCCAGCAGCGGGCCACCCGCTGTCTGTATACCATCGCCGAGGAACAGGCCACTCGCAGCGCGGCGATTTCGTCGACGAGTGCGCAGATGATGCTGACGGACCTGCTGTTTATGGCGCTGGTTCAGCAGGATCTGGAGCGTGCGCCAGAGCGTATTCGTCACAGCGAAGAGCTGGTAAAAAAACTGGTTTGAACAACGAATGAGCGTATAATGCCCGCCCTGTTTGTGATGTTTCTGAGAATTTCCTGATGGCGCTGTTAATCACCAAAAAATGCATCAACTGCGATATGTGCGAACCCGAATGCCCGAACGAGGCGATTTCGATGGGCGACAGCATTTATGAGATTAACAGCGACCGCTGCACCGAGTGCATTGGCCACTATGAGACGCCGACCTGCCAGAAGGTGTGCCCCATTCCCAATACGATCTTAAAAGATCCGGCACATGTCGAGAACGAAGAACAGCTGTGGGATAAGTTTGTCCTGATGCACCATGCGGACAAAATTTAACCTTCGATAATCACCGTCGCACAGGCGTAGTGGCGTTCATCTGCAAGCGTTACGTGCATGTGCGCCACGCCCAGCTTTTCCGCCAGCTTAAGCGCCTCGCCCCATAAACGCAGACGTGGCTTACCCAGCTCATCGTTAAACACTTCAAACTGGTTAAACGCCAGGCCGTTACGAATGCCCGTGCCGAACGCTTTCGCCGCCGCCTCTTTTACCGCGAAACGCTTTGCCAGAAAGCGCACCGGCTGCTGATGCGCCTCCCAGATAGCCCATTCGTTATCGCTCAGCACGCGTCTTGCGAGGCGATCGCCGCTCCGGGCGATCACCGCTTCAATGCGGGCTATTTCAACGATGTCGGTGCCTAAGCCCAGAATAGCCATTACTGACGCGCTTCCAGCATCAGACGCTTCATCTCGGAAACCGCTTCTTTCAGGCCGCTCATCACCGCACGACCAATAATGGCGTGGCCGATGTTCAGCTCGTGCATTTCCGGCAGGGCAGCAATGGCTTTTACGTTGTGATAGGTCAGGCCGTGACCGGCGTTAACCTTCAGTCCCAGGCTCGCGGCGTAGGTTGCCGCTTTGGCGATCCGCTCCAGCTCTTTCGCCTGCGCTGCGTCGTTTTCAGCATCGGCATAGCAGCCGGTGTGAATTTCAATATACGGCGCGCCCACGTCGGCAGCGGCTTTAATCTGGGTGAAATCGGCGTCGATAAACAGTGAAACCAGGATACCGGCATCCGCCAGGCGTTTGCAGGCATCGCGCATTTTGTCGAGCTGCCCGGCCACATCCAGACCGCCTTCGGTGGTCACTTCCTGTCGTTTTTCCGGCACCAGGCAGCAGAAATGCGGCTTCGTATCGCAGGCAATCGTCAGCATCTCTTCCGTTACTGCCATCTCCAGATTCATGCGGGTATCCAGCGTCTGGCGCAGGATACGCACGTCGCGATCGGTGATGTGGCGACGGTCTTCACGCAGGTGGACGGTAATGCCGTCCGCCCCAGCCTGCTCGGCGATAAACGCCGCCTGAACCGGATCCGGATACGCCGTGCCGCGCGCGTTGCGCAGGGTGGCAATGTGGTCGATGTTGACGCCTAACAGTAATTCAGCCATGACAATCCTCGGTATTTTTGTTCATTTACCTTCTCCCTCTCCCTCCGGGAGAGGGCTGGGGTGAGGGGTAAAACATTAGCGTTTCGGCATAAACTGCCTGAATAATTCGCGGCTCTTTAAAGGTTTGCCCCCAAGATACGGCTTGAGCGCAATTCGGGTAAAGCGTTTTGCCGCACGCAGGGTGTCGGCGTCCGGGAACTCGCGTTCATACAGTGCTCTGAGCTGGCGCCCGGTAAAGGTACTGTTATCGACGACGACACTGGCAATAAAGCCCTTTTCCTCACGATAGCGATAGGTCATGGTATCTTCTACCTCGTCCCCACTCCCCGCGCAGTGCAGAAAATCAACACCGTATCCAAGGTGACCGAGCAGCGCCAGCTCGAAACGACGCAGCACAGGCTCAGGAGTGCCGGTTGCGCCAGCGAGCGACTGGATACAGTGCAGGTAATCAAAGAAAAGTTCAGAGAAGCGGGTCTCATGTTCAAGCACCCGTGAGATGAGTTCGTTGACGTACAAACCGCTGTAGAGCGTGATACCAGAAAGAGGAAGCGCGAGGGAAACGGCTTCAGCACTGCGCAGGGTTTTGACTTCCCCTCGCCCGCCAAAGCGGACCAGCAGTGGGGTGAAAGGCTGCAAGGCACCTTTGAGATTAGAACGTCTGGATCGTGCGCCTTTGGCAACAAGGCGCACGCGACCGGACTCTTCCGTGAAGACGTCCAGCATCAGGCTGGTTTCGCTCCAGGGACGACTATGCAGGACAAAGGCGCGCTGCCATCCATCCATATGCTCGTCGTCTTAGGTTACTGATCTTCGCCGTAACCGAGGCTGCGCAGCGCACGCTCATCATCGGCCCAGCCAGATTTCACTTTCACCCACAGTTCCAGGTGAACCGGTGCTTCAAACATGTCCTGCATGTCTTTACGGGCTTCGATTCCGATAGTTTTGATCTTGGCGCCTTTATTACCGATCACCATCTTCTTCTGCCCTTCACGCTCAACGAGGATCAGACCGTTAATATCGTAACCGCCGCGCTCGTTGCTCTGGAAACGCTCGATCTCCACCGTCACAGAGTACGGCAGTTCAGCGCCCAGGAAACGCATCAGCTTCTCACGGATGATTTCAGACGCCATAAAACGCTGAGAGCGATCGGTGATGTAGTCTTCAGGGAAGTGATGAGTCGCTTCCGGCAGATGCTTGCGCACGATGCCCGCGATGGTATCAACGTTCAGACCCGTCTCCGCAGACAGCGGAACGATGTCGAGGAAGTTCATCTGGCTGCCCAGCCATTGCAGGTGCGGCAGCAGATCGGCTTTTTCCTGCACATTGTCCACTTTATTGACCGCAAGGATCACCGGCGTTTTGCCGTCGCGCAGCTTGTTCAGGACCATTTCGTCGTCCGGCGTCCAGCGGGTGCCTTCCACAACGAAAATCACCAGCTCTACGTCGCCAATGGAGCTGCTCGCCGCCTTGTTCATCAGACGGTTGATGGCGCGCTTCTCTTCCATGTGCAGGCCCGGGGTATCGACGTAAATCGCCTGATACGCGCCTTCAGTATGGATACCGACGATGCGGTGACGCGTGGTCTGCGCCTTACGCGAGGTGATAGAAATCTTCTGCCCAAGCAGATTATTCAGCAGGGTGGATTTGCCAACGTTCGGACGTCCGACGATGGCAATAAATCCGCAATAGGTTTTGTCGATGCTCATTCCAGCTCCAGCATTTTTAACGCCTGTTCGGCGGCAGCCTGTTCAGCCTTACGACGACTTGAACCCGTGCCGACCACCGGTTCACTCAGGCCACTGACCTGGCAATGGATGGTAAATTCCTGATCGTGCGCTTCGCCACGTACCTGCACCACCAGATAGGATGGCAGCGGCAGATGACGACCCTGCAAATATTCTTGCAGACGCGTTTTAGGATCTTTTTGTTTATCGCCCGGGCTGATTTCGTCCAGGCGGGTCTGATACCAGTTCAGGATCAGCTTTTCTACGGTCTGGATATCGCTGTCCAGGAACACGCCACCGATCAATGCCTCGACCGTATCGGCAAGGATGGATTCACGACGGAAACCACCACTTTTCAGCTCACCTGGCCCCAGACGCAGACATTCACCCAGCTCAAACTCGCGTGCGATTTCAGCGAGGGTATTGCCGCGCACCAGCGTGGCGCGCATGCGGCTCATATCACCTTCGTCCACACGCGGAAAACGATGATAAAGCGCATTTGCAATCACGAAACTTAAAATAGAGTCGCCTAAAAACTCGAGACGCTCATTATGTTTGCTGCTGGCACTGCGATGGGTTAATGCCTGTTGCAACAACTCCTGATGATGAAAAGTGTAGCCCAGCTTCCGTTGAAGCCGATTAATTACGATGGGGTTCATGCGATACCAATAAATGAATGCGTCAAAAATGCAGCACACGAAACCGACCTGAGAAAACCAACGCGGTTTCGTGTGCCGTGGCACCCTTGCAGGGCCAACCTTAAACTTCGGGGGAATATTCTATACACAACGACAGGGGATGTCGTTAGTTCAAAGAGATTTATCGCTGAAATAATTCACGTAGCGGCGAATAAAAGCCGCTACGTGTTATTTTTGACGAAAATTAATGAATTCCGCCAATACGATTCAGGCGAACGCCGGTCGGCCACTCGCCTTCCTGCTTCTCAAAACTCATCCAGATAGCGGTTGCTTTACCGACCAGATTCGCTTCCGGCACAAAGCCCCAGTAACGGCTGTCCGCAGAGTTATCGCGGTTGTCACCCATCATGAAGTAATGTCCCGGCGGCACAATCCAGGTCGCCAGCTGTTGGCCTGGCTGCTGGTAGTACATTGCCAGTTGATCCTGTGCGATTGGCACGGTCAGAATGCGGTGAGTGACATCGCCCAGCGTCTCTTTCCGTTCAACCAGACGAATACCGTTCTCTTTGGTTTCACCTTTTGGCACCTGGAAGAATCCGCTGGTCGCTTCACCGCCGTTACGGCGGGCAAAGGTCTGCACAAAATCACTTGGCTCAACGTTGGAGTAAGTGGCTGGCAGCGCATTTTCACATGCAGTTCCAGAGCTACAGCCTGGCTGAATGGTCACCTCTTTCGCCACCGGATCGTAGGTCACTTTATCGCCCGGCAGACCTACCGCGCGTTTAATATAATCCAGCCGTGGATCTTCCGGATATTTAAACACCACGATGTCGCCACGTTTCGGATGACCCGTTTCGATCAGCGTTTTCTGGTAGATCGGATCTTTGATGCCATAGGCAAACTTCTCAACCAGAATGAAATCACCGATCAGCAGCGTTGGCATCATCGATCCTGACGGGATCTGGAACGGTTCATAGATAAAAGAACGCACCACCAGCACAATCGCCAGCACCGGGAATACCGATGCCCCTGTTTCCAGCCAGCCCGGTTTTGGGCCGACTTTTTTCAGGGTTTTCGCGTCCAGCGCATCGCCCGTGGCTGCCTGCGCGGCAGCCTGACGTTCACGGCGTTTTGGGGCGAAGATAAACTTATCCAGGCACCACAACAGACCTGTCACCAGGGTAGCAATGACCAGGATCAGGGCAAACATGTTCGCCATGCCAACTCCTTAAGGTTATTTACCGTTACCGTCTTTACCAACATGAAGGATGGCAAGGAATGCTTCCTGCGGCAGCTCAACGTTACCGACCTGCTTCATACGCTTCTTACCTTCTTTCTGCTTCTGCAACAGCTTTTTCTTACGGCTGACGTCGCCGCCATAGCACTTAGCCAGAACGTTTTTACGCAGCTGCTTCACGGTTGAACGGGCAATGATGTGGTTACCAATGGCCGCCTGAATCGCAATGTCAAACTGCTGACGCGGGATGAGATCTTTCATCTTCTCAACCAGCTCACGACCACGGTACGGTGCGTTATCGTTGTGGGTGATCAGCGCCAGGGCATCAACACGCTCGCCGTTGATCAGTACATCCACGCGAACCATGTTCGAGGCCTGGAAGCGTTTGAAGTTGTAGTCCAGCGACGCATAGCCACGGGAGGTAGACTTCAGACGGTCGAAGAAGTCGAGCACTACTTCCGCCATCGGAATTTCATAGGTCAGCGCCACCTGGTTACCGTGGTAAACCATGTTGGTCTGCACGCCACGCTTCTCAATACACAGGGTGATCACGTTGCCGAGGAACTCCTGCGGCAGCAGCATGTGACACTCTGCGATAGGCTCGCGCAGTTCCTGAATATTATTCAGCGGCGGGAGCTTGGACGGGCTGTCGACGTAGATCACCTCTTTCGACGTGGTTTCTACTTCGTAGACAACCGTCGGGGCGGTGGTGATCAGATCCAGATCGTATTCACGCTCCAGACGTTCCTGAATGATCTCCATGTGCAGCAGACCGAGGAAGCCACAGCGGAAGCCGAAGCCCAGCGCCGTTGAGCTTTCTGGCTCGTAGAACAGGGAGGCATCGTTGAGGCTCAGCTTTCCGAGCGCATCGCGGAAGTTTTCGTAATCGTCAGAGCTGACCGGGAACAGACCCGCATAAACCTGCGGTTTCACCTTTTTGAAGCCTGGCAGCGCTTTATCTGCCGGGTTACGTGCACCGGTCAGGGTATCACCCACCGGCGCGCCGAGGATGTCTTTAATGGCACAGACCAGCCAGCCCACTTCGCCGCATTTCAGCTCGGTACGGTCAACCTGTTTTGGCGTGAAGATGCCCAGACGGTCAGCGTTGTAGACCTGGCCGGTGCTCATGACCTTGATTTTGTCGCCTTTACGCATGGTGCCGTTTTTAATACGCACCAGCGAAACAACGCCGAGGTAGTTATCAAACCAGGAGTCGATGATCAGCGCCTGTAGCGGCGCATCCGGGTCACCTTCCGGCGGCGGAATATCACGCACCAGACGTTCCAGTACATCCGGAACGCCGACGCCGGTTTTCGCTGAGCAGCGCACAGCATCGGTCGCATCAATACCGACGATGTCTTCAATCTCTTCCGCTACGCGCTCAGGATCGGCGGCTGGCAGGTCGATTTTATTCAGAACTGGCACCACTTCGAGATCCATTTCCATGGCGGTGTAGCAGTTTGCCAGCGTCTGGGCCTCTACGCCCTGTCCGGCATCCACCACCAGCAGCGCGCCTTCGCAGGCCGCCAGCGAGCGTGACACTTCATAAGAGAAGTCAACGTGCCCTGGGGTGTCGATAAAGTTCAGTTGATAGGTTTCACCATCGGAAGCTTTATAGTCGAGCGTCACGCTCTGCGCTTTGATGGTAATACCGCGTTCGCGTTCCAGGTCCATGGAGTCCAGAACCTGGGCTGCCATTTCACGATCAGACAGGCCACCGCAAATCTGGATAATACGGTCAGACAGCGTCGACTTACCGTGGTCAATGTGAGCAATGATGGAGAAATTTCTTATGTTTTTCATATGTATGGATTTATTTACTCGCTATGCGGATTAAATCTTCTTGATGGACACAGCGGTGGACACTCCACAGTAACTACCCCATCAACGACTGGCATGCATATTACACTGTAGCGCCCAAATCGTCAGCATACGATCTCCTGTTCATTGAGTGATAACGAGTGCCTACAGTTAAGCAATGTAAATTAAATTGTTGGGCAGTCATCATCACCCAGCGCGCGGTTGATGAAGAACGTCACTCTACCAAGCACCTCCCCCCTTCCAGAGCAGCACCTTCGATCGCTTCGCCATCATCTGTCATGAGTGACAGCCCCATCAGATTGGCAAACTGTGTGTGGCAGTCGCACAGAATCAACAACACATCACCTGGCGTCTTCTTCATTACAGGTTCGATTACCGCAAAGCCTGTATCAGTTTCGAAGCTCGCTCTGCAACTCTTACTATCGCCCCATCACCGGCCAGTCGCCGCCCGTTTTGCATACGACAGGCGGCAGTTTACTTTACTCGTTCTATTGAGAATAATGCGTGTATTACTCAGCTTTTTTTATCTTCTTTTTCTGCCTCGTAAATTGCTCTTATACTTCAATTTCCACTCATTGTTCCGTAGACAGCCAATAGAGCAGTCAAGTAATCCTATTTTGTAAACAAGCTTGGTAACCTGAGTCTGTCGCAGACCCAGTAAGTTTTAAGCCTATTTTCAAGAATCATTGAGGGGCGGTACTAGTTGAGATACCGAGTGGTTTATAAATTACGTTTTGAGTTAGCTTTTAACTTTCACAACTGAAAACTCGCAAATCCATTTCAACATACTTATATACTTCTACTTGTAAAGTATTGGACCAGACGTTGACATTCTCAATAACAATCAAGAGATTCTTGCTTCAACGGAAGTTGAATTAACCTTCCTCCACAAGCAGAAACGACATGCCCTGCCGCTTAAAATTCATCATATACTACATTATCACCGAACCCCCTTACAAGGGTTTACTCTCCCGGCGAATAACTTCACCACCCAGCCATTCTTGTTTGTATATCAACTGCCTGACAAATTCGTATCTCATACTCAGAGTGTTATCGTTCTTGTCAGATACAGAATCCATCAAGTTCACAACCTCAACAACTGCGTGATTTTTACAAATTGCCGTGGTTGCTTTATGGATATTATCGAGTCTTATCCTTGCTGCCTTTGATTTTACTCTGTCAATTTTACCTTTGGTTTTTAGCCAATTTTGGCTGTGTTTCTTTCTTCTGGTCAGTGTTTTATTAAGACGGATTAATTTTTTCTTTTCTTCCGCTTGGTAAGTGTTATCACCGCCGCCCCCAGATGACAGATGAACGCTATCCACATTATTAAGTACAATTGTAGATTTGATATCAGAGGGGTGTATTGGATCAGGGACTGTTTGCTCTGTATTAAAACTGATATACCACTTCCCCTGATTCAGGGAAATAGTTGCGTTTTTTAAATCACCAATGATTTCACGACTCTTGCGATACTTTACCCAGCCGACTTTAGGAAGAGATACCAATTTTTTTTCTTGATCTACTCTAACCCTTTGGCATGGTATACGGAAAGAATCATGCCGACCTTTCTTTTTAAACTTTGGATATTGTGATTTGCCGGTAAAAAAGTTTCTGAATGCTCTGTCTAAATCTCTTAACGATTGCTGTAAACACTGAGAAGGGGCTTCTTTCAACCAAGAAAGGCTCTCTTCATTCTTCCATTCAACCAATTCAGAAGCCAGCTGAATGTAGCCTATGAATTTTTTACCAGAACGGTAATTCTCGTTAAGAAGAGCAAGGCCTTTGTTGTAAACAAAACGACAGGAGCCAGCAAAGGCCAAAAAGTCTGATAACTGACCTTTGTTAGGTTCAAGCAAAAATTTGAATGCCTGTTTTTTAATCACAACTGGACCTGTGTAAACGGAGCGAAACTGGTTAAATGCTAAATCATCGTGCGAGCGTTGATTAAAGGATTTGACTACTTTTAACGACCTTATTCAACCAATAAAAAGCCCCACATATATGGGGCTTTGACACTTAATTTGAAATTAGCCTTGCAGCAGAGACAGAACCTGCTGAGGAACCTGGTTAGCTTTGGACAGCACGGAGTTACCAGCCTGCTGGATGATCTGCGCTTTGGACATGTTGGACACTTCGGTCGCATAGTCCGCATCCTGAATACGGGACTGCGCTTCAGACAGGTTGGTAGTGGTGTTGTTCAGGTTGGTTACTGCAGAAACCAGACGGTTTTGTACAGCACCCAGGGAAGAACGGAATTTGTCGATCTGGCTGATTGCATCGTCCAGCGCTTTCAGTGGATCGGCAGTAGAGGTGGAAGCGGTGGTAGCTTCGGTGGTCAACTTACCATCAGCAGTTTCATAAATGGTACCGCCAGTGCTGTTGGTGATAGCACCGTTCTTCTGTTCAAAGTAGGTCACATCTTTTGTCGGCTCGCTGGAAAGCGCACCGTCGTCAACATAAACATCGTCATTGGCAGCATCTTTAACATCACCTGCTGCGGTAACGGTGTGAGTGGCTGTACCTGTACCACCCAGATCAAGGGTGAAGTTTGCACCTTTAGTCAGGTTGGCCATGCCTTCAGCACTTACATGTGCATTGGTGATATTAACAGTGTCAACTTTAGCCAGGCTGGTGAAGTCAGCGCTGCCAGTAGTGCTATAAACAGTGTTCTGACTGGTACCTGATGCGACGGTCATAGTCGCTGTTTTACCATTAGCAATTAATGCGTCTAATGTTGCAGCTGTATTCCCCGCTGCAGTAGCAGTGAAGCCACCAGTTGATGAATCAAGATAAAGCGCACTACCGTCAGCCGCAGTGATATTACCATTATTAGCAACCATAATATCGGTTGCCGCGCCACCGTCGATGCTCACTTTGGCAGCAAATGCGCCATCCGCCAGAATCTGGGCATTTGTTGAAGTCTGAATGCCGGCACCTTCTGAACTCACAGACATCCCGGAAGCAGCACCGGACGTAAGAGTGATTTTAGTCTTAACACCAACAGGAACTGCGCCAGTCGAGTCGCTGTTTGAAATTAATCCGTCCCAAGTTGCAACAGCAACGCCACCCGCATTGGTTTTCGTCAGGTTACCTTGCTTATCTAAATACAGCGTCGCGTTATCATCTGCCGCAGTGATTTTACCATCCTGGGAGATGTTAACTTTCTGATCTTTTTCACCGATCGTAACCGTTGCCTGAGAAGAATCCCCTGTATTTGGGTTAATAATGCTTAGTGTCTTTGCTGAATCTGCGCCTGTCGCATCGAAGCTGTATGATTTGCTTGCCGCGTCATATTTGTAACCTGCGGTTGCAGCCACACCGAACGCATTTGCGCCGCCGCCAGTGATAACGGATTTATCTGAGATATTTGCTAATAAATCAGAAGCTGATGCCTTACTGTTAGCAATGGTGTTCTTATAATCAGTCACACCATTCGCATCTGTAGTGCCTTTAGTAAAACCAGCTAATTTCAGATCGTCAGCTGTTGCTTTGGTATTCGCTACTTCACCTTTACCGTTAACGTTAAATCCAGTCAGGTTTAAAGTAGAGGAATCAATTTTTTTCAGGTCAATTGTGATGGTTTCACCATCGTTCGCACCAACCTGAATTTTCATGGAACCGTCTTTTGCCAGCACGTTCACGCCGTTGAACTGGGTCTGGCCGGATACGCGGTCAATTTCGTCCAGACGGGATTTGATTTCGTCCTGGATTGAGTTCAGATCGGATTCAGAGTTAGTACCAGTAGAAGACTGAACAGTCAGCTCACGGATACGCTGTAAGTTGTTGTTGATTTCAGACAATGCGCCTTCAGTGGTCTGTGCAACGGAGATACCGTCGTTGGCGTTACGCGCAGCCTGAGTCAGACCTTTGATGTTAGAGGTGAAGCGGTTGGCAATCGCCTGGCCAGCAGCATCATCTTTTGCGCTGTTGATACGCAGACCGGAAGACAGACGCTCAATGGCAGTAGACATTGAAGACTGGTTTTTGTTGATGTTGTTCTGAGTGAGCAACGAGAGGCTGTTGGTATTGATGACTTGTGCCATGATAGTAATTCCTATTTGACTGAACTTAAATTAAGTTTACGGCTTCCACCATTTGGCTCCTGCGCCGCTATGTTCACTATCGGCAACGTACTCTGGACCTTTAGAAGAAAAAGTGAAAAACCATCCCCATCTGCTTTCAGGCATCAAACGAAAGATAGTTGTTTACTTTTAATACAATGTGATAAGTTCGTTTTAACGCCCCCTAAACCACCATGATAAAGCTAAACAATTCAATATGTTGAGCATCATAAATAAACTATCTCGTTTGACAAACTGGCTACCTCTTATAAACCTCTAATCTCTTCATTTCTCAGCACTCAACAAGCGAGCATAACCCGATGTTCCGATGGTAAGACCTATCCAAGGCGCAAATGCTTAGCTATCTCATCGGATGGCACCTTGTTTTATCTGTCTTTTTTAGTAGGTGTATGTAAGATGGTTTTACATTACAGTCATTCTCTGTCTAATACATGATCAGGAGATTTGTTCAGTGAATGTTTCTGCCCGTTTTGTTATACTATTAAATCTTGCATGCGCAGCTTTATTATTTACTCTACTCAATGCCAGGTTTGATTTATTCTGATCAGGATCTCATTTTACTTACTCGAAATCCCTCCTAAGATTCATGCATGTACATATCTTACATCCAATCGAGTAGTAAATCGAAAATCATCAGGGAGAATAATGACTTGATAAAGGACGTGATCATTGACCATCGTCCTAACTTTCCATAAACAGGTGGGTATTTAGTGTATGAACCCTCGTCCAACTAGTTCCTTCCGATTACCCTTAAAGCACTTTTCATGGTGATGTTTTTCCTTGTTACATATTTGGATGCTTGTTTTAAGGCATTATTCATTGCTATTACAGTCACAGGCCTAGCTAACCCTTTAACTCGATTTGATCTACTCTGGAAAACATAAATATCAGAAGGATTGCAATCCTTTCTGTACGCAATTAACTTAGAAAGCAATAAATTTAATCTAATTGTTCGTGGCTCAAATTTTGGAGTTCCAGCCAAGTGCAGCATGTCATCTTCGATATCGGAATATCTAATAGTAATCACCCTGCTGCCTTCAGCACGGAGAGAAAACAATGTTAGCCATAAGTCTGCCCAAGTTGATGAGATTTTAGACAATTCAAAGTGAATAGCCCTAAACTCTTCAGGTGTAATAGAATCTGTTTTTGCCATGAATACCCCCAATGCTCAACCCAACCGCTTACCAAAATTTCAACAACTTTATTACATCATTTCAATACTTTATTACGAAAATTGGATTAAATGTTCAATATTTTTTTCCTCTACCCCTACCGCGCCGGAAATTTTTTATACAAGGTGCACACCGCAACGTCGTAAATAATCGCCACCTGCTTTCTGTCCATTCCGTTTGCGATCAGCCTGCCAGCCTGCGCCCATTGCTCAGGGGTTAACTTCGGCCTTCTGCCGCCTATGCGCCCTTTCTCCCGGGCTGCCGCCAGTCCTGCCCGGGTGCGTTCCACGATTAACTCCCTCTCCATCTCGGCCAGGGCTGACATGATGTGGAATATGAAACGCCCCATTGGGCTGGAAGTGTCGATGCTGTCCGTAAGGCTTTTGAAGTGGATGCCGCGCTGCCGGAGTTCGTCGACCAGCAGTACCAGATTTCGCATGCTTCGCCCGAGGCGATCCAGCTTCCACACTACCAGCGTATCGCCCTCACTCAGCGTTCGAAGAAGCTTTTTAAGCGCTGGCCGGTTCGCTACCGTCCCGCTCATTTTTTCCTCAAAAACCTGTTCACATCCTGCGCGTTCGAGAGCTTGTCGCTGAAGATCTGTGTTTTGGTCATTTGTTGACACCCTTACGTAGCCAATTAGCATGTTTTTCACCCAATATTTTCTGCAAAAAATCAGGTGAAGTTATCGGCATGGATGCCGCAGGGCAATCTATAAAACGTCGGTTTGGGAAG